>CAVAAS010000060.1:0-2059 GCA_963586715.1 Barnesiella intestinihominis | reverse complement strand
AACTACTCTTGGAAATACTTTTATTGTATATGGCGATACAAAGAAAGATAAATTTTACCCCAATGGAATGCAACGGCATCCATTGCGAGCAGACCTACAGAACGAATTTCAATTGTGGCCGTGCTAAACCAACATCTTTTAGAGTCATCTTTCTGGTGGGCTATAGACGGTATTCACCACACTTCTCATGTGTTCTCGGAAGTGATGTATCGAAATGAAAGGTGTTCTTTATAACGCTATGTTTATAGGACCGCCTTTGAGGTGCTTCCTCCTGAGAATACCTCTGAAATTGAGGTGTTTCGCTTTAATATTTGGTAATGCGACAAAAAAATATTATTTTTGTCGCAAATACTGCGTCGTTATTTGACTTTTAATGTCGCATGAATGAATCTTCTAATATGTATATACACGAAAGAGACAATTGGACGGCATTCAAATGGAATGCATCACCACTTACGGCAATTCTTGAAAAGGTAAACCGTAAGCAAGGCTTGTTGTATGGCAGACTCGCCTCACTCGGTTTTGACAGCAAACTGAAAGCGATGGCCGAAAACCTTACGTATGACATTGTGTATTCATCCGAAATAGAAGGCATTCGTTTGAATGTTGATGAGGTGCGGTCATCTATTGCCAGAAAGCTAGGGATAGAGAATGTCAAGCAAACTGCACCGTCGCATTATGTAGATTCAGTTGTGGCTGTAATGTTTGATGCCGTGAGTCATTATAACCAACCACTGACCAAAGACAAATTATGTGCTTGGCAAGCTGCGTTTTTCCCGACAGGCTATAGTGAAGGTTCACAGATAGAAGTGGGAAGATACCGCACAAATGAAGAACATATCATTTCGGGGATGTTTGGCAGGGAGAAAGTGCATTACATCGCCCCTGCGCCAGAGCGTGTAGAAGGAGAAATGGCAATGTTTCTTGACTGGTTCAACAGGGATGAGAGTGCCAGTTCGGTCATTCGCTCGGCCATAGCCCACCTTTGGTTTGTGAGTATTCACCCGTTTGAGGACGGCAACGGACGACTGGCACGCATCATTTCGGATATGCTACTTGCCCGTGCCGACAAGAGCGAGTTCCGTTTCTATAATATTTCCTCACAGATAAACAAAGACAAGAATCATTACTATGACATTCTGGAAAAGACACAACGTGGCGACGGAGACATTACGGAGTGGCTCTCATGGTATGCAGACACACTGTCAATAGCCCTTGATGAAGCCGAGAATGTTGTCAGCACAATCCTGAACAAGAGTATCTTTTGGCAGAAGGCTTCAACAGTGTCGCTAAGCCAGCGCCAAACGGATATACTTAATCTTTTCCTTGACGGTTACGAGGCAAAGATCACATCAAAGACATGGGCCTCGCTCGGCAAATGCTCCAAGGACACAGCCATTCGCGACATACAAGACCTTGTGGCAAAAGATATACTGCGTGAGGATATTCCCGGAGCCAAGCGTCCAAGCTATTCCATCATATACAACTCTGAAGATATCACCGGTCTGTTTTCCGATATAGCTATCAATGAGAGCAATGGCATACACTACCTGACGGCAATATACAAAGGCAAAACGCCAGTTCGTGAGAGGGTGCTGCCCTTGGATGCAGAACGCTTCAAAAAAGGTGATTTGCCATTGGGGAACCTGCTTGCCAAGTATTGTTCGTACCTTGAAGCGAAATCTGTATGACTGAAATATATTCTTCTAAAGCCATACGCCTTGTCAATTGCAATACTTCGCAATTCCAACAATGGTGTATATGCCAAGTATATTCGTGATTGGAGTGATGGCTATTTTGAGAAACTTGCCAACTTCTTATAAGAAATCAGGCAAGTTTCTATGAGAAATCGAGCAAATTTCCGTTTTTTTTATTCGTACTACATAAAATGTACGAGGAATTTTTTTACTTTAGAAAATATTCTCTATCTTTGCAGTTAGCATCCCTTGCCTTGACGAGTCTTTGGAACTTATTAAGGCGGGAACATATTGTTGAACATTAAAAGGCTCAGTGGTAAATGTCCGTGGATGACTTCCCTTTGCTAACCAAATATCTTAAC
>CAVAAS010000059.1:0-2131 GCA_963586715.1 Barnesiella intestinihominis | reverse complement strand
GATACACTTAGCAATGGTGAAACTGCGACAACATACAAAAGTCCCAAGACAATACTGGAGTATGAAAGCGAGAAAAAGCATCGAGCTTTACAAGGTGAACCAGATGAGCGTGGAATGCTTTATTCAGAATGGTCAAAGATTGGACGATTAGGACATCGTTTCATTTTTGGAGAAGAACCTTTTTATGTCGCCTCTATGTCAGAACTTGGACAATCTAGAATGCATAAGAAAATGGAGTTGTTCAATCATCAGACCAGTATGCAAAGCAAGAACGTTCGTGAGCGACTAAAAATTATTGCGAAATATGGCGATTATGATGATGCAAAGGAAGAGCTGAAAGAGAAAGGGCTTGAATCAAATAAGAGGAACTACATCGTGCTAGACCCAGTTGGTCAAAGTCCAACGGTATGCACAATGCCTGATGATTTCATCCATTATGCAGCTTGCCGTCCAATGACAGTGCGAGAAATGGCTCGTTTGCAGAGTTTTGATGACTCCTTCGTGTTTCAAGGAAAGCGTCAAACTGGAGGTAATAACCGACAAAAAGAAATACCACAATATACTCTGGTCGGTAATGCCGTTCCGCCACTTATGGCAAGAGCTATCGCTAATACAATATTGAAACATATAAAATAAGACTCTATGATACACATGAGGTCTTTCAACAAGTTCGAGGAGAAAAATCTAAAATTCCTCACTCAAAAGAATATTGAATACACGCTTGTTCAAATAACCGAAACTGGTTACAAGAAAAGTATTCTTGATGCAACGGACCCAATGCGCCAATATTTCAAAACAGTTGGCATGCATGACTATTCGCTACAGTCACAAGGACAAGAGAATAAAGTCATCCAAATAACAACAATATTGGATGAGACATCCATGTACCCAACAGCGACCTCTCTTTATCGTCCTGAGACTAAGAAAGGTGACCCTCGCATATGGACTAACAACTTAAAAAAGTATTGTGCTCCCAACGATATTTTACTAATGCTTTACCATAGGGAGAAATTGTATGTGGTAAACCTAACTCATGTCGATATAGAAAAGGCTTGCAATTCAGTAATAATTACTCCACTCAAAGATTTAATAAAGGAGGTAAACGCCGAAGCGATGAGCGTGGCAAATGAATTGGCAGAGCTGTTGCGTGATGTCGCAAAGGAATGGCATCCTGCCGAAGTCCTAGCAGACACAGGAGTTGGACGTGCTATAGAAACGATTCTAGGTATTGAAATGAATAGTTCAAAGCAGCCGGATTATAAGGGTATAGAGCTCAAAAGTTATCGTGAGAAACGGCCTGGGGTAAGATCTGCTTTATTTTCACAGGTTCCAGATTGGAGTAATAGCCGTATGAAATCTGCAAAAGATATTGTTGCTAAATATGGCTACATGCGCCCCAACAAGTCGGGGCAGATGGTCAAGACTTACCAGAATACAATTAGTTGCGCAGCACCTAATGCCCAAAATCTCGGTATGACATTATATCCGATGGATGAGATTCTCGCCATTGAAGAGAAGAAAGCAAAAATGGATAAGGATGTTATAAAATACCTAAAGGCGGCAGATGTTGCATTATGGCAACTTCCTGTCCTTCATCAGCGTTTATTGGAGAAACATCACGAAACTTTTTGGATAGAAGTAGAGTCGCGATTGGAAGGAGACAAAGAACTATTTCGACCTATACTTGTTGAACATACAAAGAATCCTGTCGTATCTCAATTTGATAACCTTCTCGATGCAGGATACATAACAGTTGACTTACTATTGTCACGGCCAAGCGGTAATGGTGATACAATTTCGTTCAAAATGAACAAAAAGGCTCGACCTATGCTGTTTCCTGAAAGTGAGCAAATAAACCTACGTTCATAAGATAGTCTAGCGTTACAAGGAATAATGCACATTATAAAATTGGCTTATGGGTGAAATCATGTATCAAAAGGTGCCCCGCATCCAGCAACAATATGTGTGCATAGTGGCAATCCTTTGTTGCCTCGCACGGCAACATACAACGAAGAAAATTATTAGAACATGGAATACGGAATAGTATATCTTTTGACCAATCCCGTCATGCCCGGCCTTGTGAAGATCGGCATGACTACACGCGAGGACATGGACGCTCGTATGAAAGAGC
>CAVAAS010000058.1:0-2156 GCA_963586715.1 Barnesiella intestinihominis | reverse complement strand
ATTCGAACCGCCGTAAATGGTTTTGCAGACCACTGACTAAGCCACTCATCCAAGGCACCATTGTTTTGCCCACGCGTTCGCCTCAACGTGAGTGCAAAGGAATGTAAAATATTTTGATTGCGCAAATATTCCTTGTCCTGTTACAGGGCAACCGCATCAAAATCTAAGATGAAAAGTTGTAGCTTTTTCCTGACTTCGTCACTCAAAAAATACAGGTTTTATAAACATCTTATAGATAACTATTTATACTTTTGCGTACCCTGATTTTGGGGTACGCAAGGTGTTTTTTTATGTTTATCAAGCAAAAAAAGAATCGTTCAGGTACGGTAAGCATTGTGGTTGCAGAAAAATGCTCCGGTATTTATAAGGAGCTTATAACAATTGGCATCGCCAAGAGTCCCGAAGATATAAATCTTCTTCTCTCTAAAGGTCGTGAATGGATTGACAGAGAACAAGAACGGCGCCATCCCCGTTTGGATTTATTTGGAGAGGAACGAAGTAAATGTGAAGTGGAACTACTGAATGCGGAACAGATGCTTTCATGCATAACGAACATCTCGATAAATGGAGCAGACTTGATCCTTGACCGTGTATTTGACAATGTGGGCTTCAATAAAATAGAGGATGTGGTGTTTCGGCAACTTGTAAAGGCCCGCTTAGCCTATCCTGCAAGCAAAGCTGCCACCGTAGAGTATCTGAAGAACCATTTTGATGAAGATGTAAGCCTGTCAAAAATATACCGCTATTTGGATAAGCTAAGTGACAGTCAACATAAAATTGTGCAGGATATAAGCGTATTGCATACAAAGCAAATATTGAACGGTCATATCGGTGTCCTGTTTTATGATGTGACCACTCTTTATTTTGAAGCGGATTATGAAGATGAACTGCGTAAGACAGGATTTTCTAAAGAAGGACGACATAAGAATCCACAGATAATACTTGGACTGCTTGTGAGTATCGGAGGTTATCCGTTGTCATATTGCATACATGAAGGGAATAAGTATGAAGGACACACTATGTTACCGGTGGTGACTGAATTTGTCAGGAAATACAATCTTGACGACTTCATTGTTGTGGCTGATTCCGGTCTGATGAATGGTGACAACATTGCAGACCTTGAGGCTAACGGTTACAAATACATTATTGGTGCAAAGATTAAAAACGAGAGTAGAAAGATACAGGAATGGATATTGGGACAGCCAAAGATTGATTGCCGGACGATCGAATATAATAAAGGTAACGCACAACGACTGTTGGTAGGGTATACCGATGATCGTGCTCGCAAGGATGCATATAATAGAGAAAAGGGAATACGCCGTTTGGAAAAGGCCTATAGCAGGGGAACTCTTACAAAGGATAATATCAATAAGCGGGGCTATAACAAGTTCCTTAAGATGGAAGGTGACGTTAAAGTATCCATCAATTACGCCAAACTTGAAGAAGATGCGAAATGGGATGGACTAAAAGGCTATCTTACTAATACAAATATCCCGGTCAGTGAGGTCTATGCGGCATACCATAACCTTTGGCACGTGGAAAGAGCCTTCCGTATTTCAAAATCGAAGATAGAGATACGTCCTATGTTCCACTTCACGCGACGCAGGATAGAGGCTCATGTATGTATTTGTTTTGTGGCTCTCAAAGTGTACAAGGAACTGGAAAGACTTCTAAAACTATCGAATATAAACATGAGTGTGGACAAAGTTCTTGAACTTGCCCACACTATAGTCACAATACAGATGACTTTACCTCAGAATAAGCAGACTATTAATCGGACTATGCTCATGAAACGACATCAACGTATTGCACAATTGTTCTCAGAAGATTTTTGGGGTACGCATTGACGAAGTCAGGAAAATGTCACTTGTCGAGCATGTCCGTCTTTGCTTCCTGTTCTGCACACTCTATGACGGTATTGGTGTCACGCAGTTCATCGCAAAGTGTTGCCGAAGGATGGTTAGTGAACAACATCAATGAGTTTGCAACCCAATGCCGTTTCTATCTTGGCAATAGTCTGCATGGTGAAGTTATGCCGTCCTGTGAGCCACTTCGAGATTTCCGACTCTCGTTTGTTGAGTTGTCCGGCAAATTCCTTCTGGGTAAGTCCTTTCGACTTCAGAATTTCACTGATACGCTCTGCAATGCCATAGGAT
>CAVAAS010000057.1:0-2347 GCA_963586715.1 Barnesiella intestinihominis | reverse complement strand
TCTGTGGTGCGATAATTGATTTTCAGTTTCCGACTTCTCACACCACGCACGTTAATACCTGCCGCACCGAAATTGATTTTCCTTCCGGTGTAGATACGTTGTATCGGGTCGCCGGTCAGGAACAGGTCGTTTCTTCCCTCTGCCACGAGTGCACGGAGGAATTTTAGCTCCGGATTGGAAAAATCCTGAAACTCGTCTGCGATGATATTCGTATAGGGATGAATGCTGTTCTCCTTCAGATAGTTGGTTGTCTCATTAAACAGTTCCAAACGGTCAACGACTCTTCTTTCCTGCTTCAAAGCAACGTACTTCTCCACAAGTTTCCATATCTCGATACGTTGCTTGCGGCTCAATGCCTTTGTACGACCGACACGTGGTTGGAGCATATACTGCTTCACGTCCTTGTTGCCATAATAGACAATGACGTCGATGTATTCATCATAGAGGAACTTCTCGTCAAATTCCGTCACCTCTGTCTCCAGCACCTCGCGCCACAGTTTCAGCGACTCCTCGTCACCGCTGTAGTCGAGCACCTTGTATCCTTCCTTTACCTTATACTTTTCAGCAGTGTCCAGCAGAACACGGTCTATGTTCTTCAGTGTATATTTCTGCTTTGATATGCCGAGTTTCTCTATAGATTCGGCAAGGTTCTCACTCAACGTGCGTGTATAGGTCGTGAACAGCGCATTGACTCCTGGGATTTCACACAGATGCTTCAGGCGGTGAATGGCAGCGATGGTTTTTCCCGTACCGGCACCACCGCTCACCTTCATCGTGCCTTTATAATCGGCATACACCAATTTGCGCTGTGACGGATGCAGGAATATCTGCCATTTGTCCATGCCCTGTTCGATGATACGTTGCAGCGCATCATCATCCGTAAGTTCCACAAAGCGACGCTTGTTGTTGTCGCTAAGCAGTTTGTCCGTGTCCCCGTGTGCCTGTCCATCTTCAATGTCTGCTATGATGGTGTCAATGCTCTCGCCGTCCATGATATTAAAGATGTTTTCATAAGCATCTTCGGGCAGTGTATTCTCAAGCGAATCAAGGTCATCCAGTGTCTGTATGGCCAGCACTTTGGCGACACATTCTTGTGGCACACCTATCTTCAGTAATTTCTCTTGTGAGACATCTGCAAAAAATGGTGAAACAACAGCATTGGTACTTGGCACGACAACCTCCTCCGTTTTTTCCTCAACGGTTATAATCTGGCAGGCATGTGTGTTTTCATTCCATGCAAAACGCTTGTTTATACCCCAACGATATGCCTTTTCGTGGTCTGCCACATAGAGCAGCCAGTAGTTGTCGCCGTCAAGCACACCCACTACAGCCCGATAGTTGTCGTCTATTCTTGCAGTTCTGAGCGAAGAGTCCTTAAACTGCGCAATCGGCTCGAAATGAATACCGTTAGTTGTATTGTCTTCCCGAAACTTACGTTGGAAAGCAACTACCTTGTCCTGTATCTTCTTAGGAAGTTTGAAGATAGCGTCAAAACATGTATCTGAAAAAAATAGTCTCATAGTTTATGCTTGTTTTGTTATTATTCCAATGTTGAATTCTTCTTTTGTTATGGCCTTATATCCTTTCTCCTCAAACACTTTCTTATCGTTTTCGGAAATTGGATTAATGGCAATCAGCGGGCTGTCAACCAACAAGTCGGCACATGCAATTACCTCATTGTCGTCGTCGGTCAGTTCGCACATACCGTCATGGCTGAAGGGGACGTTATGGTCAAGCAGGATGTCCACAATATCCTCCATGCCCGGATAGCACATCTTTATCTCGTCACGGTCCGGTTGATCTTCTGTGCCAATGTCAAGCCCTTCGTCTGAGTTCTGACTAAAGAACTGCAGAAGGTTGTATCTTCTCCAGAACCCAATCCACTTGTCCTTGTCTGCCACCCGGAGTCCCTTGGTTATTTCAAGGTCGTAACGAATGCCATTGCTAAAAGCCCTATCTACTTCTTCGTCAGTAGAGTCTTCCGTAAGCAGTTCGTCACAGTTGTCGTTTATCTCCACATGACCATTATACATTATACCGCTATTGTTCAAGAAGTCATCCGTTTCACATATTGCGCCGAAGCACATTTCCTTGATGGCCCCCATCTGCGGATTCTTGAGAATCTCAGCCAGTCTGGTAACGGAATTCATGCCTATTTCGTCTTCCTTTTCCTGTTCGAAGAACTGAATGTCCTCCCAAGTCAGCGTCCAGGAGAACATTCTCTGCGGCTGTGCCTCTTTTACGCCTTCACGTTTTTCAAAATCCGCATAGAAGCGCATATTGGGGTCTGCCGCATGATAGGCGTAACCGTCAAGATAAACGGCAAGCCAGGGAATCCTTGTCTTGT
>CAVAAS010000056.1:0-2432 GCA_963586715.1 Barnesiella intestinihominis | reverse complement strand
AGCTGTCAATACAGGTGTTGGGTAGGTATCATCATAGCTTGTTGATTTGACGATGTATGCCGTTGGTTGCTCATAGCTTACAATGTCTTCAAGCCTACATGCCGCCCATCCATTCGGCACCTTCCCATACTGGGCGTTATCCGAAGTGATTTCTGCCTTTGGGTTGATGCGACGGAGCAGTTCGCTGGCAGGCTCGTCCGCCGGGTCTTGCGGCACGAGCTTGCCGTGAATGGCAAGGTCAAGAATCTTTGCCTTAGCTTGCTTCACGGCAGTTTGCATACTCGCCTTATTGCTCTCTATAATGTCTATCAGTGAGAACCAACGCTCTATTTCTTTGACAATGCGATGTTGCTCAGCGAGAGGGGGAAGAGGGATAAAACCTTTACAAGCATCCGTTGTACTCAAACGTGGCATTTTCACACCGTAACCGCATTGCAGTGTGTAGTCAAGAAAATATTGCGAACGTAAAACATGGCAAACATAATTGTTCAATAATCCTCCATAAGTATTGAAAGCCATAATCTCCGTAGTACAATATCCATCTTTAGAAGCCACCAACACTTTGTTTAGATACGTGCGTAATTTAGAATAAAGAATATCTCCCTTTCTGAATTTATGACGTACACCATTAATTTGCCGTTCTTCTTTATTGAACTGTTGGATTATAATACCCGTATCCTTTTCTATATCTTCCAGTTCCAACACCCATTCTTTGTCACCTATTTCATCAACTGAAAGATTTATGCTCTTTCCATAATCACTAATTTCTCCCAGCGTTGTCCACACCCACGACTCTGGCACATCAAACGGCACGTTATGATAATGGGCCGTATCGGAAGCGTTGGCAGACTTCTTGCTTTTTTTTATTTTTCCTTCTTTGATAAGCCGTTCTTTCTCCTCACGGATGCGCTGAAGCAGCACAGATGCTGACTCATCGTTAGGGTCTTGTGGAACAAGGCGGCCGTGAATGGCGAGGTCGAGTATCTTTTGTCTTAATGCTTTTGTGTCCATAACGATTTCTTACTTCTTTTCTTTGAGGGCTTTCTCAAACAGCATGATTTGCTTTGCCAATGCCTCTTCCGAAGGCAGTGCGTCACGACCGTGTTCTGCTCCGGAATTTCTGCACCAACTTGGTGCAGTTTCATATTCTCCTTGTCGTCAGCCGGTTGTATTTCTCCAACAAGTTGTTGGAGTTTTCTGCCGCGGTATTCGACGAGTAGAACTCATACCATTTCTTCATATATATTAATAATCGTCTTGTTACCTTATTAATTGTCCAGACAACGACTGGACAATTTGTGCAGACGGCATCTGCACAATTACCTATTCCTTTTTTCTCATCTCCTCGTATTCCTCAAACTCCGCAATCCATTCCTTTACCTTGGCTTGCAGCAAAGCCTTGTCGGGCAGATAAAGTTGATAAGCCGAGGCATAGACGTTGGCATCCTTGGGGAGGGTCAGCTCCACGAGGGCATCGTTCTTCTCCTTGCAGAGCAGTATGCCGATGGTGGGCTTCTCGAAGTCCTGCTTCACGAAGCGGTCGAAATAATTGACATACATCTGCATCTGCCCCAGGTCTTGGTGAGACAACTTGTCTATCTTCAGGTCAACGAGCACATAGCACTGCAGGAGGCGGTTATACAGCACCAAGTCGACGCATTAATATTTGGTAATGATTCCACGAAAGTGTAAACTTGGGAATTTCGTATGCACTGCACACGATTTCTTCTTTTGCAGATTTCGTATGCGTTGCACACGAAATCCGGTATGCAGAATAAAACTTCCTGCAATTGTTCAATGTTGTCACCGACCATCCTTTCCCGTATATACCTGTCAGATGTACGGAAAGGTTTGCCAAGACCTTTTTGCCGTAACTTGCACGGTTATTTCCCTGTTGCTCATATTCGACAATATAACAGCCTATTTTATAATATGTATATACCATAGCTGTATTTACGGCTTTAGCAACTTTCTTTCTGCTCTCCTCGATTAGCAAAGAAATTTCCTCAAATAGCTTTTCTTCACTATTGATTATTACAATTTTTTCCATGAAAACTACATTTCTTTTATTCCACTCAACAGTTTCTCCAACTCGCTCACTGCCTTGCTGATGCTCCGGCTCTGCTCCTTGATGTTTGCCATCAACTGGCTGAGGGGCAGGTCTTCGGTGTCGTCGCCCTGCTTGATCCATGTGATGTCGAGCGAGGTCTTGTCGCGAGCCATGATTTCGTCGATGCCATACTTGCGCCAGCGTCCTGAGGGATTCTTCTCTGCATCGTATGTCTCTGTGCGGTCGCTGATGTTCTCTGCATGATAGCAACTCACGAAATCGTCCAAGTGATGACGCTCCAGCTTGTTGGTGGCAAGAGTGTGCTTCACGCCCGTGCGGTAGTCGTAGAACCAGATTTGCTTAGTGGGCTGCCCTTTGGTGA
>CAVAAS010000055.1:0-2643 GCA_963586715.1 Barnesiella intestinihominis | reverse complement strand
CTATTCAGCCTACCCGTTGCCAAAGTGACTCGCATTTTCGATTATCGCTGCTGCAGATGGTCGGATTGGCATACAATGAAATATCAATATTAAAATGATGAGAATTATGAAACACTGTCTATCGACACTGCTCATTTGTCTTGTTGTGCTGACCTTGCCGTCGTGCAAAACAGCAGAGCAAAAGTATATGGACGAGTACACACACTTTGCAGAATCGTTCCTCGCACAATGCAATACCTATTCCGCCACCGATTGGGAAGCAGCCTCCACACGCTATGAGCAACTGCGAGAACAATATGCTGTGTATATAACAGATCTCACACCGGAACAACGCCAAACAGTAGAGCAATACAACAGCAAATTAAATGCTGAATTTGTCCGACACGAAATAGGCGCAACCACCGAACAAGTGAAAAGTCTGTTCAAAGAGACCATCGGTACACTGAACGAGTTGTTGGAATAAGGTACTTACTCTAAATAGAAAGTTTATAATAGAACCTTCACTTTAACAAATGGATATATATACTTGTTGGTGTATAGTTTCCATTTAGAAACGCAATTGTTTAGTACAGCAAAACTCCTCTATCCCCCCCTATTTGTTCAGAGGGCACTGAAAAACCTCCTTAATTATGAAGTGGTAGAATAAAGAATCATAAGAGGGGTAAATTCTTGTGTGAGTGGGATATTTTTTGTAACTTTACAGCATAATACAGAATGGTTATGCTCACTCAACAACAGTCTATTCCTTTTACGGCTTATGCAGGTTTGTACGATATAGTGGTACCTAAGACTCACATGCTTCGTCAGATAAACGAGTTGATAGATTTCTCTTTCATATACGACGAACTTGTTTCTAAGTATTGTCCTAACAATGGTCGTCGTGCCGAAAGTCCCATTCGTCTTTTCAAGTATCTATTGCTCAAAGTTATCTCTGACTCATCAGATGTAGATGTGGTGGAACGCTCCATGTATGATATGTCGTTCAAGTACTTTCTGGGGATGACACCTGAAGAGGATGTGATAGATTCAAGCACCTTAACAAAGTTCCGCAAGTTACGTCTGCGAGATACCGAGTTGTTGGATATGTTAATCGGCAAGACAGTCAGTATAGCCATAGAGAAGGGTATTATCAAGTCCAATACCATCATAGTGGATGCGACGCACTCGGGTTCTCGTTCTAACCCGTACTCTCCCTTGCAAGCATTAAAACTGCGTTCGAAGCAGCTGCGCAAGTGTCTTTACGACATGGACGAATCAATAAAAGAGAGTTTGCCGTCCAAAAATGAAGACGATGACCTGGAGCATGAGTTAGCCTATACACAGGCATTGCTGGACAAGGTGTGCGAGGATAAGATACTGATCAACGTTCCCAAGATAAAAGAGCGTCTAAACCTGCTTAAAGAGACATCGGAAGATATTAGGGAACGCTATACGATCTCCAAAGACAAGGATGCCCGTGTGGGTCACAAGAGTCGTGATGACCATTTCTTCGGCTACAAGACGCACATGGCGATGAGCCCGGAGCGTGTAATAGTAGGTGCCGTGGTTACATCAGGAGAGAAGAGTGATGGTTTGCAGTTACCCGAGTTGGTAGCAAAATCTCGGAAGAACGGGATAAAGGTGGATACAGTCATCGGCGACACTGCCTACTCGGGAGACAGCAATCTCAAACAAGCAAAAGACGAGGGATTCAAAATCGTAGCGAAGTTAAATCCCGTTATCAGTCAAGGGAACAGGTCGGAATCAGAGCAATGGGAATACAATAAGGATGCTGGGATGTACGTATGTCCTGCCGGTCATATAGCGATGCGTAAGAAGATAAAGAACAAGGGGGAAAAGGGTAAGAATCCAGCCATGGTCTATTATTTTGATACAGAGAAATGCAAGGTATGTCCTTTTAGAGAGGGCTGTTACAAAGAGGGGCAGAAACAGAAATCCTATAGCATTACGATTAAGACGGAAACACAAAAGGAGCAACAAGCCTTTCAAGAGACAGAGCGGTTCAAGGATCTACAGCGCAGGGAACGTTACAAAATAGAAGCCAAAAACGCAGAACTGAAGAATGTGTTCGGCTACGACAAAGCCGAATCCTATGGGATAGACGCCATGCAGATGCAGGGTGCTATAACCATATTCGCTGCAAACCTGAAACGCATCATAAGGCTCCTTTAAAAGACTAAATAGGGGGATATAGACCTGTTACGTTCAAAATATAACCATACAGAAACCCTATAGTCGCCATAATACCGCCATACAAGGAGACTTGTCTCTTTTCACAGACAAGAAGGGACCGCTGCATCAAAGCCTCACAATCCCTTACCTTTTTCAGTGCCCTCATTTGTTCAGGCAGTAATCATTCCCAATTCCTCACTCCAAACTAAATAACGATCGTCCCCTCTTTTACTTCCGTATCGTGCGAGGCGAGCATGGCACGGCAGTTGGGGAGTAGGCTTTGTTCGTGCAACCATAGTAGCGACTGCATCTGTTGCTTGCGGTTGGCGGCAATGCCCGATGGCACGATGTCTTTCCACGAGCGGCAAGCGTAGCCTGCATCAGCGGTCAGCAGCACAAAGTCGCCCGCTGTATTCTGTACCCTCACGGCACATTGTCCGTCTGCGTGTCCCGGCAGGTGTATGGCCACTA
>CAVAAS010000054.1:0-2933 GCA_963586715.1 Barnesiella intestinihominis | reverse complement strand
GTCATACGCAAATAACGGACAACGGTTATTTCCTTGGAAAAATTCACTTTCAGCCCAATTATTACCTTGGAAAATTTCATTTTTCGCTGGATTATTTCCTTGGAAAATTTCATTTTCATACCTTTCCTCTATAAAACAAGAATGAATGTCTCCGCAAAAGGTAACTTCCCCCAACGAAATAGAGATAAGGCACAAAAATATTTACGCCCCAGTAATGACAAGAGCGCAGAAATATAGTTATACTTTCCTCTTCGAGCTGAAACTCAAACTGGCTTCCATAGCCGCCCGTCAGTACGGTTAATTTGCAGACGAGGTGTGACCATCACAAAGATAATAGCCTGCTGGTGGGCGGTATATCGTGTTCACCCCCTTGTCAGGGATGTTTTACGATCGATAGTGAAGTCAATATAATTTGTGTCGTCATGCAACACATGCCAAATGGCGACGAGCATCTTTCTTGCCACAGCCACCAAGACCTTCATCTTGTTCTTTCTCCTGACTTGCGTCTGATGGTATGAGAATCTGTTAAAGAAGCAGTCCTTTGTCCTGCTGGCGGCCCATGCACACTCTATGATGGTCTTGCGGAGATATACATTTCCGTGGGTGACACTCCTTGACTTGATCTTCTTGTTGGACTCGTCGTTTCTCGGTTTAAGACCGCTCCATGAGGCGAGGTGGTTGGCCGTTTCGAACTTGTTCATGTCTGTTCCGATTTCAGCAATCAATGATGTGGCCGCACGTCCCTTTATTCCGGGGATGGTCTGTAACCGTCTCAACTCTTCAGGGAATTCCCTTTCGCAAATCTCAAGCATTCTGGCCTGGCATTTCTCCTTGTGTGCCTCTGCCATGTCAAGCTCATCACGCAATTGTGACATCATGTCAATCTCCGCAAGGCTTACCACGCCTTTTAGCGATGCTGTAATAACATCTATGCCGTGGCGGTTGATGATGCGCCCATGTATGAGCTTCACCAACTCTTTGGGGTTGGTAATTCCTTGTGAGAGGGCTCTCACCACGGCTTTGTAGCTTTTGCTGTCAACGTTGGAAACGTAGTTGCTAAGGCGAATGTTGCAGCGTTGCAGCACGGTGTCAAGTTTGGCCAGCTTCCTTACAATTTCTTCGTTGAGGTCGAATATGCGTCGGTCGTACTGGCGTAGCTGCTGGATTACCTCTGGGGGCACGAAACTGCCGCGTATGAGTTCCTTCATCGTGCACTCGGCAATCCATTGCGCGTCCTTCACGTCACTCTTGCGACCGGGGAGCTGCTTGATGAAATACGGGTTGGCAAGATTTAGCTTGAAGTGTGGACATAGCACACGCCATATTGGAATCCAGTAGACACTGGTGCTTTCCATTGACACCTCAACAACATGGTGATGAAGCATCAAGTCACGCATTTCCTCCAGCTGACAAGTTAAAACTCCGAAAACTTTTTCAATAAGTTCTCCAAACTCGCTCAAAATACAAAGATAAACGCTATCTTTGTGCACGTCAAGACCGCATACTGCTTTCATAGGCTTGCATATTTGGGGGTTATAAAAATTTCCCAAAGATAAATATAATTTGTGGCTTAGAGCACGTTGATGCAAGATTTTCGGTATGTCGGTCTTGACATTTTCACGCAAATGACGAGCATTCGGAGACATTCATTCTCGTTTTTTATAAACATTCAAGATAGAAGTGCAATGTTTTAGTATAGGAAAACATCCCTTGCGATGAGGTGCAGACGTTCTTGAAGCGTAGCGGAAAGGTTGTCCGCACCTCATCGCAAGGGAAAAGCTTCAACCGGCAATACAAATAACAAAAAAGGGAGACCGCAGTCTCCCGAAGATTAAGTAATTTTGTATTGTTATGTATAACCACTTAACCCGTGAGCAAAGATACGCAATTTATCTGGGACTGCAAAGAAAAGACAGCATGAGTGCCATTGCTCGGCAGACAGGTGTTTCACCCTCCACGGTAAGCCGTGAGATCTCACGCAACATGACGAAGTCAGGCAAGTATGTATGGAACAAGGCTGATGACATGGCCGTCAGTCGCGCAAGGCGAACCCCGGGCAACAGACGGACTCCGGAAACATTACGGTGGCGCATTGAGCAGCTTATAATGGACGAGCAATGGTCTCCCAAGCAAATCTCCGGCTGGCTTGAAAGGAATGAAGGGATTGGCATCTCCCATGAAACGATCTACAAGATGATACGCACGGACGAAAGCGGGAAACTGGCCAGAAACTGCAGGCACAGGATGAAATACCACCGCCGGCGCGCAAAAGTGAAACAGACCAAGGCGACCAACATAAAGAACCGCGTAAGCATACATGAGCGTCCGGCAGAAGCGGACGGGAAACGTTTCGGGGATTGGGAAATGGACATCATCGTTGACGGCAACGGCAATGCCATCCTTACCATGGTGGAGAGAAGCACCAATTTCCTCCTTATGGCAAAGCTCAGGGAAAGGAAAAAGGCCATGCCGCTTGCAGAGACAGTATGGAGGCTCCTGCTGCCGTACAAAGGGGACAACCTGAAGACCATTACAACCGACAACGGGAGTGAGTTCGCCGCACATGAATGGATTACGGAGAAGCTTGGAGTTCCCGTGTTCTTCACGGACGCCTACTGCTCATGGCAGAAAGGGGCGGTGGAGAACACAAACAAACTTGTAAGGCAATACATTCCAAAAGGTATGGACTTCAGTAGAGTGACAGACAAGAGGATTGCTTCAATTCAAGCAAAAATCAACAGAAGACCGAGAGAAAAACTGCACTTTTCCACACCAAAAGAAATGTTCTTCAAAGTTTATTCCTAATTTTGCACTTGCTGGTTGACTCTATAAACATTGTCGTAAATGTGAAAAACAATAAAATCAGCATAAAACACTTGACACAATAACATTTTTTTTGTACCTTTGCAAGGTTTTGGATAAAAGTCCAAGAC
>CAVAAS010000053.1:0-3573 GCA_963586715.1 Barnesiella intestinihominis | reverse complement strand
ACAAAGGACGCCTCATGAGGTGTATTATATACAGTCCTCTTTGGCTTCGGGCGGTTTTGCCGTTTGTTGGTAGGGAGGGTGAATTATATATTTACACTGGCGTGGGGTTTTCCGGTGTTGCTCGTTTCGACAAATTGGGCAATGCTAGAGCCTCTACACGTGGAACGGGTGACAAGAGGCTCCACGTTTTTGCGTATGTATCCCTGCATTTGAAGTGAAACACCCTGTAAAGGTAGCCTACAGGACATTGGCCGATTGGGAGAACATTCGGCACAAAGACAACAATTATGGGAACTCTGGATTTTTTCAAGAAAAAAGGTGCGAAATCACAGACGGAAACACCTCTCTTTTGTGGCAGAAACAAAACGATGAAAGGTACATTGTTGGGCTGTTTGGCAATAATCATGGCGGTTTGCCTTACTTCATGCGGCGACAGCTCTTTGGCAAAATCGATGGATGGGACATGGAAAGGACGCATAACAACCCATTACGACGACCAAAGCACGGAGGATGAAGACATATACCTTCAGTTCAACTATATGGAAAGCAGCGACAAGGATGGCGGAACGTACATTGAGGTTAGGGAAGGCAATGCGAAGGACATTGACCTGGACGACAGAAAACTCAACGTTCATTACACGACATACATCAAGGGCGAATGGGAAGTCTTGGCAGGAACGCTGTCAATGAACCCCGACGTCTCGACATTGAAGGTAAACGTAAATGACGATGATGTGAAGATGAACTATCAAAGTTTCGATGCTGCATGGAGCGACTTGGAGGATGAGCTGTATTCCCTTGGCGGTTCAAGCAGAGAATTTGTCTCGTCAATTCAGAAATATCTGTATACGGAACTTTTCCATGAGTACAAAAGCGATGCGGAAACTGCCGATGATGAATTTTTCGATGATTTGGAAGTGAATGAAGGTGTCATGTCGTTCACCACAGGTGATGCCGGCAAGACCACTATGAAAAAGGTGGATTTGAAAGTAACGGATATATACGGTTCCCATTCTTCGAAAAAGAAGTAAACACGGAATGTATTGTATAGACATAATTATAAATGCTATAAAGAAATGGAAGACAAAAAGAAGACTTGCCCTTATTGCGGCGAAGAGATTTTGGCTGTAGCCAAGAAGTGTAAATTCTGTGGTGAATGGCTTGGAGAAGGAAACGAAGACAATGCCGCACCGACACAAGACCCGGCAGAAGGTAAAACCACAAGCGCAAACCAAAATGCGCCAGTGGAAGCAAAAAAGCCTGTAGAACAGCTGCAAGCAGAAAAAGCCGAAACTCCCGAAGGAGAAAGCGAAGAGACTAACGATGAAGAAAAGGCAGGCAACATACTTGGCATAGCGGTATGGTTCTTTATCTTTGCCGTGATAGGAACACTTGTGAGTACTGCTTATGAAGAAGGATTCAACCTGATGGGTTTTGACGATACATGGAATCTACATTGGGGCAAGTTTTCTGTTCTCGCTGACGCTTTCGTATTGGCAGGAAAACTTCCTCTATGGGTAGGCAATGCGGCATCCGTGTTAGGAGAATGCGGACTTTTTATCTTGTTATACGCCTTGCTTAAGCCTGCTGGCATCGGTTGCAAACAGACCATAAGCGGCATCGCACTCGGAGTAGCGTTTGTGAACTGCGCAGATGCCTTCAGCTTGATGGTAACTGACGAGAGCGATGAAATGCTGGTAGGGCTTTTCGTTCTTATTGCAACAGTCATGTTATTGGTATGCTTTGTCATTTTTGGCATCAAGGCAATCAAGAACAAAGAAATATGCGATTTTCAGGACGAAGAGACAAATTACCTAAAATATACCGGTATCATGTGCTTGGCTGTCATACCATTTTTCATTATTTCATTAATAATGCAGATGAACGACAGTAGTGAAGACACCAAAACTATAATCTCTATTGCCGGCTGTGCCGTTGACATTGTACAGGCCTACATCGTAATGAGATGTATCATACAGTTGTCTGGTCACGGACACGACATGGACAACGATGATTTCAAGAAACTTTTAATTCCGTTCGTTGGCATGGCTGTCGTCGCAGGTGGTGTTGGTTACTATGCAGAAAAGCATCTGCCAGATACCTTACAGAAATACATAGAGAATGCGGCTGAAGGCGATGCTGCAGAGGAAGACTCCATAGGCGATAGCGAAGAAGAATGGTAACGTAAGATTTATCTTGATAATGGAACAAGAAACAAAACTCTGCCCATATTGTGGTAAGGAAATCAAGAATACTGCCAAGAAATGCATCCATTGTGGCAAATGGCTGGAAAAGAAATGTCCCGCTTGTGGCGAGTGGGTGAAGGCGGAAGCCAACAAATGTCGATATTGTGGCGAATGGTTGGGCGACTACGAAAAATGGAAGTACGAAAAGGCAACAGGCATCAAAGCTACGTCCGAAACCGCAGCATCAGGTCAGACGGTGAGCAAAGAGACCGTGAAAGAGATGCTGGAAGAACAGAAGGACGAAAAGAATTCAGGATGTCTGTTGCAAATCGAATGTATTGTCATTGTAGGCCTATACGCCGCCTATTACGACTGGGGATTCTGGGAATGTTTCATCGGAATTGCCATATCGGAGGTGTTGAGTTTCATTCGGTTTACCCGTGTAATCATGTGCGTAGCGTTTTCCGTGTTATGGGCAGTTTTCGCACAGGCATTCTTTGGGTCATGGATTGCCGCCGTAATAACATTTGTTGTCTCTGTAGCTTTGCATATACCGCAATTTTCAAAACTTAAATATAACGACTGATATGAACGAAACGACAAATGCAGCACAATCAACAAAGGACACAAAAGTGTGCCCTTGCTGTGGCGAGACAATTATGGCATCAGCGTCGAAATGCCGTTATTGTGGCGAATGGCTGGTAAGCAATGCCAACAAACCAACTGAGGTGAAACAAAAGGAAGATAAACCTACTTCCAACAACAACTCTTTGTCGGCCGCAGATGCCATGGACACGGCATCGTCATGCATGGGGTGTCTTTGGAGTTTCCTGCCAATTATTCTACTTGTGGTAGCCTGGAATACCAAGCCTTCTATAAGTGAGCACAAAAAGGAAGTAACCAAGGATGCTATAGAAGTTACCAAAGACTATGTAAAGGACAACGCCAGCGACCTTGCCGACAGCTTCATACCGGGAATGGGGTCTCTTGCCGAATCATACCTTGACAAAAATCTCAATAGTGAGGCTATAAGGGTTTCATTTCAGAGCCACAATACTTTGGAACTCGACGAGTCATGGTTCTGGAATACTGGAGTACTTAAAAACTCTATTCATCCAGACGGCGTTACTGTCAGTCTTGGCATATTCGGGACTGTAATCCCTCTTGTAGAATGGGACGACATCAAGATGTTCGATTAGGGCGTATTTTCCTGTGCCCCAACAGGGCGTTTGCATCTTACTGCCACAATGCTTCTTCCTGCCAACCTACGGGAAAGCCTATGGCAGCAACATCCACACTTGGATATTTGCGGAGCAACGAAAAGAGCGAATCCTTGAACTCTTGCTTATAATCCATTGAGTCGAGCCAATAGGCTATAACACACAGC
>CAVAAS010000052.1:0-4116 GCA_963586715.1 Barnesiella intestinihominis | reverse complement strand
CCGTCATCTGTTTGCCGCCGTTGATGGCTTTCATCAGCCCATAGTTGAACTTGTGGGTCACCTTCGGGCTTTTCCTTGCCCATATGACAAACTCTGTGGAGTATGTGAAGTATCTGCATGAGATATTGGCTGGCGGATTGGCCTTCTGCCACGTTATGACATTCAGTATTTTATAGCCCAATTCCGTCAGGCAGTTGGCCACCGAGAATATGTTGTGGTACGTTCCGCTTATCCAAATCGTACCGTTTTCCTTAAGTTTCGCACGGCAAAGACGCAGCCACTCGAAGTTCCATTCCGCCATCTCCTCCTGTGACTTGGGCTTATCCCAATCTCCCTTATCCACACACACCACCTTGCCGCTCTGCATGGATATGCCTCCACCCGAAAGGAAGTAGGGTGGATCGGCAAATATCATGTTAAACTTGAAATTAAAGTCCTCCATTACTTTGAAACAGTCGCCGTGGGCGAGGGTGAAATCACGGGCTGGAGAGGTGTAGAATGTCTGCATTTCTTATAGAAGGAAGTGCTAATATCAATATAAGTGTAGGCATTTTGCATGACATTTAATGCATATCATTGCTTTTACCTTTAATTCTGCTTATAAAATCCTGTATTGATGTCAGATTATACACGCTCGGTATTATGCCGAACGCCTCTTGTAATTTGTTCTTTGCCGACTTCCAACCGATACCATCCGTTATCCATACGAATTCGAAGCCGCCTACTGCATTTATCTTCGGTGCTATATCTGAATACGAACGAGCCACTTCATTGAGTTTAGAACCGCCTCCGCTGTAGAAGTTGACCTCCATTAGATATGTCTTGTCCGAAGTTTCTATCACAAAATCGAACCGCTTTTCGTCATCGCCAAGGACTCTCGCTATAGCCGGCCACTCGCTTGAATATATCTCTTGACGGTAGTTGACCCCTGCATTGGTCAGGATGTTTGCAACAGTCCTTTCCATTATGTGCCCGCTTCTGTTCTTTCTCGCATTGGTATCAAGCCCTGTTTCAATGCCAAACACATAATCTACGAGGTCTTTCACTCTCTGGTTTTGCAGTATATCCGCAAGACCTGTATCTCGCAGGAATGTCATAACGCCATCAACAGAGGCGAACAAGTCCTCAAGGGGAATGCAGTTGCCGATGGCATCGGTTATCTTTTTCCTGTCACGGGTTCTGACTGCAATGAGAATACCCATAACAGAGAAAGCGCGTCTGTCCCGTTTCCAGATTGTCTCGACGCTTTTTCGCAAGTCTGATGTACCGATTAGGCTGTTGAGCATGCACAGGCTTAGCTTTATATCCTCCACATTCTGCGAAATTTTCCCGAAGTCACAGAAGAAGTCCAACGTCTGGTTTGTCTCTTTAAGTTGAGACATGAATCTCTCAAAGCTATCAAGCATAGACGGTTTGTGGCACAGCCACGTTTAACGGTTCAACCCTTAGGCACACCTGATGCCCCTTTACATTAACATAGTTGCGGACAAGTATCTCCGTTATCTTGCCGCGTTTTGCCGCATTGGCGTTGACATTGCGCGAGGCCACGACGCGATCTATCCGATAAGAATCATAGAGTTCATCGAAGAAATTGCCCTCTTCACCCTTGCCTTTGCAATCGGAATTGCTAAGCATAAAGGTGCATCCGCGCCCATTTACTGTATCACAGAATTCTTTCAGGCGCACTTGCGAATCATCGTTGAAGGCCTCTTTCGTATAATCGTTGAAATTTGACGTATCGCTAAGAGGGCGGTATGGAGGGTCAAAGTAGAAAAGCGTTTGCCCTTGTGCGTAATCGATCGTCTGTGAAAAGTCGCCTTCCAGTATTTCCACACGCTTCAGCAACTCGCTATCTGCACGGAGTGTCGCCTCATCACATATTTGCGGCGCAATATACTTGCCGCATGGCACATTGAAAAGTCCCTTGCGGTTTACACGATAGAGGCCGTTAAAGCAAGTTCTGTTCAGGAAGAAGAACAAGGAAGTGTTCTCTATCGGGTCGAGAGTCTTTTCGTTGTAGCGCGAACGAGACTCCATAAACATCCTGCGCTTGGCATCCATGTCCTGCAATGCCTGGTAACGCTCTTCGAGAGCATGCAGGAAAGTTATAAGTTGTTCCACATTGTCTCTTACTGTCCGGTAGCATACGATGAGGTCATGGTTGCTGTCATTGATCACAGCACGCTTGATGTTATGATGTTTTTGCAGCATATGGAAGAGCATAGCGCCTCCTCCGACAAACGGTTCAATGTAAGTTG
Organism: Barnesiella intestinihominis; assembly: GCA_963586715.1. GTDB lineage: Bacteria > Bacteroidota > Bacteroidia > Bacteroidales > Bacteroidaceae > Prevotella. Next base: position 1,858 of record CAVAAS010000052.1, on the reverse strand, counting down.
CATTGTCCCACCTGTCAAAATCGGCCGGCAATAGTGCCTCCAGTTGCTCCAAGAGTTGGCCTTTTCCGCCAACCCACTTGATGAATGGTTTTGCTTTTGCCATTTGCTTTTTAGTCTGTTTGCGACATCTGTCTTCATAAACCCCGCACTGTCCGCATTGAGAAACGTTGCTTGAGGCAGCTTGTCTTATGCAAAGATAGTGCAAATGAGCGCAATGAAAGCTCGCTTTCGTATTGCCGAGTGCAGCTTGTCTTATGCAAAGATAATATATTTTGGCGACTATCCGCGACAATACCATGGCTTTGGGGCGACAAACAGGGGCGGATGCGCCGGCGTCAATCGGGGTTGCGGCTCGAATCCGGCGGTTTGCAGTGTCTGCTTGTGCCGCTTGATTTGCCAAAAGGACAAATACGCATATTGTCAGACGACACCTTTATTGTCTCTTGCCGTGCATATCCAATCCGTAATGCTTCGATATGTTCTTCACAACCAAGGGAAACAGCTGCCTTTTGTGCTATATCCGTTTTATTTCAAAAGGTTTCTTCCGTCAGTATCTTCAAGGATTTTCATCTGCTGGATGGCTATCTGATTGAGTTTAACGAGTCTTTCTGACTGTGGCATGCCGTCATTGATGAATACCGCATTGAGGTTTTCCATGTTTGAGAGGCAGATAAGCTCGTTGATACCGGCATAGTCACGGATGTTGCCTCTCTTGTCGGGATTCAGCTCACGCCATTCCCTTGCTGTCATACCAAACATTGCGGTGTTGAGAACGTCCGCTTCGTCGGCGTACTTCATGGCAGCTTGCTCACGTGTCACCTCCGGTGGGATAAGGTTAGCCTTGATTGCGTCCGTGTGGATACGGTAGTTTATCTTGGAAAGTTCACGCTTGGCAGACCACGCCAACTGCTTCTGCTCTTCCGATTTGAGGCGTTGGTATTCCTTTACCAGTAACAGTTGGAAACGGGGACTGATCCACATTCCGAAGTGGTAGGCTATGTCACGATGCGCAAACGTTCCTCCATATCTTCCAGCTTTAGCCATAATGCCAACAGCACCTGTCCTTTCAATCCATGTCTTTACCGAAAGCACGAAGTTATTGCTGCCCGCAGCATTTCTAATTGTATCGAATTCGGTACAATTAAAACTGGATTGTACAGTGTTTCCCATTCTCCAAGATATTCTATTGTACTCTTGAGGCTCATCCACCTGAAGATAATGTGCTCCTGCATTTGGCTATGAGCCATATCAGTCAAAGAGATATAATCCTCGTTTTGCACATTAACGACAGTGATTTCCGTATTCTCTATTTTTATTTTCGCCATTGTCATTAGGTCTTGGTTACATTATCGCATTGAGAAACGTTGCTTGAGGCAGTTTGTCTTATGCAAAGACAGTGCAAATGAGCGCAATGAAAGCTCGCTTTCGTATTGCCGAGTGCAGCTTATCTTATGCAAAGATAATATATTTTGGCGACTATCCGCGACAATATCATGGCATTGGGGCAACAAAAGGGGGCGGATGTGCCGGCGGCAATCGGGGTTGTGGCTCGAATCCGGCGGTTTGCAGTGTCTGCTTGTGCCGCTGCGATGTATAACTGTGCCGTTTGCGACCCGTAAGTGCGGCATTTGCGACCCGTAAGTGTGGCATTTAGCACCCGTAGATGCCGCATTTAAGTCAGTACTTTGTGCCAAAGTACTGGACTGAAACACCCACTTTGCCGGTGGATACGTCACACTTATACACTACGGTTGTGCGTTTCTTGACACGTCACCTTGCCCGTCGGCATGAATGTTTAATTCCGCCAACGGGTTATTCCAAGTGCTTTACAACAGTATTCCAAGCTCTTTATAACCGT
>CAVAAS010000051.1:0-4870 GCA_963586715.1 Barnesiella intestinihominis | reverse complement strand
GCGGTTAAATCATACGCAAATGGTTTCTCAATGCGCCATCTTGCAGAGGTTGACAACGAAAATGGAGTTATCAACATGAAAATTCACAATGTCTTTATTGCGGCATTGGGTCCTGAAATACAGTATTATTCAGCACTGGCACGCTCTCTAGATAGTTCATTGGGTAATATGCTGGAAAGCATGGCGATTAGCATTGCAGAACTTAATTACACTGTTAGTCAACATGTTGAGGGTACTTTGTACAAAGAACAAACAGACTATATTGCAGAATTGCTTGAACAATACAAACGAAGCACGAACCGCAGAAAACCAAAGTTGCAAGATTATCAAGGTATTTCTGAAAGAACTGGTACTGCTGAAACAAAACGCCATGAGAGTGATTACTATCTGATTGACGAAGAGACTGGTATGCACTATCTCATAGAGCTTAAAATCGGTGGCGACCTTGATAATAAAAAAGCTCGTTCTGAAAAAGAAGCTCTACTTGAACAATACTGTATCTTAACCAATGAACTCGGGGAGGAAAAAGTTAAAGTCCTCTTCGCTACAGCATATAACAGATACGGCGAAGGAAAGCCATGGACGCAAGGAAGAGTCCGCCAATTCTTCTGTGAGGAGGAGTTGTGTATAAGCAGCGACTTTTGGAACTTGGTGTGCAAAATGGAAAATGGTTATGAGATAGTGATTGACGAATACAAGAAGAACGCTCATTTTATCAACGAGGCTTTAGATGAAATAAAGGAAGCCTATTTACCCAACGAATAATAATGAAAGATCCCAATTGGCAGAAATGTGTCTTATGTGCAGATAGCAAGAAAATAATAAGACGCATTCCCGATAATTCCATTGATTTCATTTTGGCCGATCCCCCTTATAACCTCGGTCAGCATTCCACTGGCAATATTCCTTTGCCGGGTCGTTCTGCTATGAACAATGATGTCGCAGATTGGGACATGATTGATTTTAATCCCGAAGAATGGGCAGATGAATTTATTCGCATTCTGAAGCCTACGGGAAACCTATTCATCTTTACATCATACAACCAATTAGGACGTTGGTATAATTGTCTAGACCATAAGTTTGATACATCAAATTTTATGGTGTGGCACAAAACAAACCCAGCTCCAAAGATTTTCAAAGCGGGCTTTCTGAATAGTTGTGAAATGATATTCACCTGTTGGAACAAAAAACACACATGGAATTTCATATCACAAAAAGAGATGCACAATTTCATTGAAAGTCCTATTTGTATGCGTCCAGAGCGACTGACTTCCCCAAAACACCCGGCTCAAAAGCCGATATCCATATTGAGGAAGATGATTGAGATTGCAACAAACAAAAACGACATCGTTTTCGATCCGTTTATGGGAGTAGGCTCTACTGGTGTAGCCGCCCTTGAGTTAGAAAGACGTTTTATCGGCGTGGAGTTGGACGAAGAATATTTTGAAGCAGCAAATAACAGAATAAATATGGCATTAAATAAAAACAGCAAACCGCAAAGTTCTTACTACCCCACAGAAGAAAGCACAAGCATGGTACAGGAGCCTTCTGTAGGGATGCAAACCACTCTATTTGCGCTTGACGGATTCTTCGGCTCTAATGTATCTGTAGAACGACCTGTGCTCATAGAGCGGAAATCGGATTTGTCACCTATAATAAAATGGCCAGGAGGGAAAGAGAAAGAATTGAAACATATTATCCCCAACCTGCCTCAATTTGAAAATTTTTTTGAGCCTTTTGTCGGTGGTGGTTCTGTGTTTATGGGCATAAACGCAAAAGAACATTATATCAATGATTTTTCTGAAGAATTGATAACACTATATGATTGCATTTCCAAAACCGATAAAAAATTCTTCCAGTATGCGGAATCTATGGATACTTCATGGGAAAATGCCGAACGTTTTTTCCGTAACAACAACGAGTTGGTTGATGTGTACATAGGATTCAGAAACGGACAATTAGACAAAGAAAGTCTAAAGAAATGTATAGACAACTTTTGCTCTACGCAGAAAGAGAGCATCAAAAACATTTTGACTGATGACTTCTCTAATGAGAAATGTATTCTTGAGAAAGAAATGGAAACCAACTTGTTCCACAAGATGGTTCGTATGCATGAGCTTGAAATCAAAAAGCATGAATTGCCTCTCGATGACTTGAACGACAACATTGAAACGGCAATCAAAAGTGCCGTCTACATGAACTACCGCAGCCTATACAACGACAAGGGTATCGCTGAAAGCAATCCTGTTATGCATTGTGCGCTGTTCTTCTTTATGCGCAACTATGCTTATAGCGGAATGTTCAGATACAGCAGCAAAGGCGAATTCAATGTGCCGTATGGGGGAATTGCCTACAATAGTAAACTGCTGAAAAAGAAGCTGGCATATTACAAATCAGAAAATTTGCTGGAACATTTTAAGAACACCAGGATTTTCAATTTGGACTTTGAGGAATTTCTGCGTACCACCCAACCGTCCAAAGACGATTTCGTATTTCTTGACCCTCCCTACGACAGTGAGTTTAGTACATACGCCCAAAATGACTTCACCAAGGAAGACCAAAAGCGGCTTGCGAATTACATGATTAACGTTTGTCCTGCAAAATGGATGATGATTATCAAGTACACCGACTTTATTTACGGACTCTATAATAAGGAAGGCATCAATATCCGAACGTTTGACAAAGAATATCTTGTTAGTTTTATGAACCGCAACGACAAGAAAGTCACACATCTGCTGATAACCAATTATTAAGCGCATGGATAGAAGTTTTTGCCATCTGATATCAAAGCACAGAAATGAGTAGTGCTTTCAGCATTGCTGATGTCCTATTGTAATTGCATCACTTGGTCGTCCTGCACTGACAGAACGCCCTTTGGTTTTCCCAAAGCCTTGCGCTGCTTGTCGCTTTGCAGTTTCAATGCATAGCTCTTGATATTGCTGTAGCGGTAAAGTGCCTCGATATGGTTCTTCTTGATGAACGCTTCGATGGCCTCCGTGCCTATTTTCCTTTCATTTTTTTTTGTAGTTTGCTCAATACCAAGTCGTACGACTCTCTTATCCATCCCTCAATGGTTTCGTTGGGAAATGTATGCTCGATGATGATGTCATTCCAGTGTTTATTGTCTTGCTATGTTGCAGTTCCCCAGGTATTTTTTCTTCCATGTCATAAACCAGACGCCGGTAAGAATTGCGCACACGAAGCTGATGACATAAGACAGGGTCCAGTTAAGGTTGAAACTGTATTGGTCAACGCACAGGTAGCACACGCACACGGCGACCATGAACATACCCGGCAGAAGTGCGATGTAGTATGGCTTGTTCCGTTTTGCCAGATAAATGGCAATGGTGAAGAATGTGAATATGGAGAATGTTTGGTTGAACCAGGCGAAATAGCGCCACAAGACGTCAAACTTCACAAACAACAGGATTATGCTGATGACAAACACCGGCATGCAAATCAATATGCGCTTCAACACCTTGTCCTGTTTTATTTTAAGCGTGTCGGCCAATATAAGGCGTGCGCAGCGCAATGCAGTGTCGCCGGTGGTTATCGGCGCGATGACAACACCGAGTATGGCCAGCACAGCCCCGAACGACCCGAGCCAGCTGTTGCATATACGGTTGACAAAGATCGCCGGGTTTATGGTTCCGCTTTCGTCAAGCATGGCATTGTATATCTTTTCATAGGGGGTGCTGCCGGCCACATCCAGCTCGTTGGAGAACTGCAAGGCAGCGGCCGCCCATATCAATGCAATCACGCCTTCGGTTATCATCGCACCGTAGAACACTCGCCTGCCATAGCGTTCGTTTTTGATGCAGCGTGCCATGAGCGGACTTTGTGTGGCATGGAAACCGCTGACGGCGCCGCAGGCTATGCAGATGCACATGCAAGGGAACACCGGGAGAGTTCCGCCGGGATAGTGGTTTTCAAAAGCGTCGGTTATTTCGGGTATGGGCGTTCCACTGTGCAGGAATACACCCGCAAAAATGCACAAAGCCATGAAGATGAGCACCACGCCGAACACAGGGTAAATCTTTCCGATGATCTTGCTGATGGGAAGCGTTGCGGCTACCAGATAATAAAGGAATATCACAACTACCCAAAACAAGTAACTGTTGCCGACAAGACCGTCAGTAAGGTTGGCAAGCAGCCCCGCCGGGGTCTTCACGAACACCGCCACAACAAGTATCATCAGAAACAGGGCAAGATAGCGTTGGGCGTTGCGCGCGAAACTGCCCATCTCGTCGCCTACGATTTCGGGAAGCGAGGCCCCGCCTCGTTTCAGAGAAATCATGGCAGCCATGTAGTCGTGGGCGGCCCCGCCGAAAATGCACCCGAAGACAATCCATAAATAAGCCGACGGACCGAAGAGCAGGCCCTGTATTGTTCCGAATATCGGACCAGTGCCGGCAATGTTGAGGAATTGTATGAGAAAAACCTTCCATGTAGGCATCGGGATGTAGTCAACCCCGTCTTGCATGGCGTAGCACGGCGTGATGCGTTGGGCATCGGGCTGCATGACGCGCTCGACAACCTTTCCATAGATGACATATCCCAAAACAAGACATATCAGACTGGCAATAAATGTGTACATGACTGCTTTTAGAAAAAATTTTGCAAAATTACTTTTTTTTCTGCCGAACAGGCAAAAAATCTTTGGAAAAAGATGCTTGAAAACACTTTGCCGCCCAAGGTCTAAAAAAACAAAAGGGCATCAATGTCGAAAAATTAACAACCCCCGTACCTTTTACAAGGATTGTCTTGTTGGTTTCACAAATCGGAACGAACAGAAAGTCACGCATTTATTTATAAGGCAATCTCTAATTGTTTATAATTGACAATCAACCTTTTACGAGTAAAAAACGCC
>CAVAAS010000050.1:0-4991 GCA_963586715.1 Barnesiella intestinihominis | reverse complement strand
AGCCTATCTTGTGTTCAAAACCTTCGGGGTAAATCATGGTGCAAAGGTAATGCAAACAAAATAAGAATGGAAAAATAAAGAGTGAAGAATGAAAGTTTGCTTGTGCGCAAGCCTTGGTAAGTCACTGACAATTCATACCAACTTAGTTCTTTTTCTGTCACAAAAGACGTGTTTCCTCGTTTTCCTTTTCGATAGCGACTTTCTGGTATTCGGAAGGTGTCATGTTGTAAATTCGCTTGAAAGCGCGTATAAAACTTGAAGCAGACTTGTAGCCTACCTCCTCATAGATTACCTGCATTGTGTAGCTGCCGTAGTGCTGGCGGTCGGTGAGTTTGTGGCAAGCTTCCTGTATCCTGCGCTCGTTGAGCAGAGTTTTGAAGTTTTTCTGGTAGGAGTTGTTTATGATGCGCGACACGTAGCTCATGTTCGACTCCACCATTTCCGCAAGCATTTGCAAACTGAAGTCGGGATTGGAAATGACGCTCGTGTCGTTCATGGCATCGTTGATGAGGCTCAGCAAGTGCTTGTCTATGTCATCGGAGTGTTGACTGGAACAGTTGTTCTCCAGCTCTTCGTCTCTCTTCTCTTCCCGCTTCTCTTCGTTTTGCTTTTCGTTTCCGTGGGTGTTTTTGTCAATCTGTTCCAGATATTGCTTGAGCAATGTCCGGTTCTGCTGTTCGCGCCTCTCCATGTCCTTGTTGCGGTCAATGAGCAGCCTTTGTGTTTTAGTAAGGTTTCTGTTCTTCTTATATAGGACGTAAGAGAATATCAGAACGAGAAGTAAAAATGCGATGATGCTCACCGTGACATACTTTTGCATCAGTATGCGTTGGTTGAGCAGCGATATTTGGTACTGTTGTTCGCGTTCCTCATAGTCGTTGAGTATGGACTGTGCTTCATAGAATTGCTTGGTATTATATACCGAGTCGTTGAGCAAGAAATATAATTTGCGGTATTTCTCTACCGAATCGGGCTTGTTCTCCAGTCGGAAAGCATCGGCAAGCATCTTATAGGCGTTAACGAGCATTTCGCCGCTGCCGGTCTTCTTTGCGTCATGCACACACTCTCTTCCCATGACGATGGCCTCCTTGGGCTTGCCCCAGTTCGTGTAGATGTTGCCTATCTCGCTCTTCTGATACAGTTGGAGCATCGGTCCCATATTGTGGTTTTGCGCAAAACGCATGGCTCGACGGTGCTCGTCTATGGCTTCGGCGTACCGTCCTTCAACGGCGAAGACCCTCGCTCGGTTGTATATGAAGAAATATTTTTGGTAGTCGGAGAATTCGTTTTGGGGTAGTTTTTCACACAAGGCGAAATATTTTTTCGCTTCCTTGGCGTTGCCGAGCCGTGCATACTCCGTCACGATGTTCGTCAGAAAGTTGGCTTTGAAATTTGTCATTCCCGTCTTTTTCACGGCATCATAGCCTTTCAGATAGTACGCCAAGCTGCTTTTGTGGTCGCCGAAAGCGTCATATATGTTGCCTATGGACACCGTGCAGAATAGGTATATGCTGTCGTTGCCCTCCTTGCGGGCCAGTTCCATGGCGCGGATATATAGCGTCAAGGCTGCAGGATAGTCCTCCTTAGCGTACTTTTTATGTGCCGCCTCAATGGCCTGTTGGCTTGCGGATGGAGCGTTTTTCGCATGAATTTGCAGGCACGAAAGCAATAAAAAGATGACAAATGCAAATATCTTGAAACGTATCATATAGACGCGAATTTTGCTGCAAAGGTAACGCATTTCATGTAAAATGCCGTATTTTGTTGTAAAATGGTTGTCATTTCATGTATTGCAAACTGTAAGAACATTGCCGTCACACGGTTTTCGGGACAAAAGAAATACATTTGCCGCAACATTTTTTCAAACACAAAACAGCATTACTTATGAAGAAACGTATCTCTACTCTTATCGCAGCCCTTGCCGTAACAGCATTGGGCGCACAGGCACAATGGACTCCCGACGACAAAGCCTATACCGTTGTGGGTACACCGGGCGTATATGGACAAGGCGGACTGAAGACCATGCGCACCGCCGACGGCAGGATAGTTCTCACCTGGCACAACACTCCAAAGAACGTGGACTACACCGACCCGACATTCGGCTACTACCTTTACATGCAGTCGTTCGACAAAGACGGTAACCCAATGCTCGGCACCGAAGGCAAAATCATATCCGCACAGCCCACTAAGTCATGGGTGTCAGGCTACGGAACTGCGCTTCTGCCCAACGGCAATGTAGTAATGGCGTATACCGACACGCGTAATGACTCGGACGGAGATAGAGGCGAGAACTATATGTATTGCTACACACCGGAAGGCGAATCCGTGTGGTCGAAGGACGGCGTAAAGATGGCTTCGTTTTCAACTCGCACTACCTGGGAAGACCTTGAGCCTTTGCTTTGCGTGAGCGGAAACAACATATACGCAATTGTAGACCATGTGGAAAAATACAAAGTAAAGGCCGATTCGACCAATTGGGAGCCAAGTCCGTGGTATCCCGACGAGGAGATGCCCGACTCTATTGAGATGGAAGACAACTGGTATCAGGTCATGGCCTATGACACCAACGGAAAGGCGCAGTGGGAGAAACCGGTGGAAATAGCTTCAGGCAGCGCATGGATGTATGCTGCTCCTGACGGCGGAGTGTATGTGGTTTACGTGAACAAAGGCTTTGGTTTTGACGCACGCCGCATCGGAAGTGACGGAAAGGACGTGTGGGCAAAGCCAGTAACGGTGGAAAGCGGAACTATCACAGGAGGCACATTTACCGACGAGCCAACCGTTGAGGCCGACGGAAATGGCGGATTGATGCTCGCTTACAGAAAACTCCTTACCTATAGCGGTTATGCCGTTACTAACCATCTCACCGCCGACGGTACTGTTTATGAGGACGAGTTTATCGTGAACGGTACTCAAGACGGCGACACCGAAATGCCAGTGCTTGCCGTGAATGGTGGCAAAGCCTTCGTGGCGTTCTGCTATAAATATGAAGACATGAACCTGTGGGTAAACCAGGTGGCCGTGGATGGCGACTATACATGGGAGGGCGACAGCCTTCTGGGCTACTCCTACGACAGCAACGAGATGTGGGGAATGGTGCCCGTGAAGGCCATTGCGCAGAACGACGGCTGGATTCTCCTCTACGGCAATGCGCAGAGCTGGAACGGGGCAAACTTCTATGTGTGCAAAATAGGTCTTGATGGCAAGACGATATGGAAGCGTCAGATTGCCGAGAACAATTTTGCGTCTTCTGGATTCTCTGTCGTAAGCGACGACGACAACGCTTATATCTTCTATACTTGCGACGTAGAGTATGACGACGACTGGAATGAAATAGAGGGCGAGGGCGGAATGCGCGTGATGTGCGTGTCTATCAAGGCTGCAACCGATGGCATCAGCTCTGCTTTGGCTTCTGATGATGCCGCTGAGGGCAGCGTCTATACCATCGACGGAAGGAAGATAGAAAAGCCGGCAACACCAGGACTCTATATCGTTAAGCGTAACGGTGTGGCCAAGAAGGTTTACCTGAAATAATCCTTTCTATATAATGGATGCAATGAGAAGAACATTTTCTTTTATTGCGGCAATCCTCGTTTCCATCATGGCAGCGGCTCACGACATAAGCGTGGGCTATGCCCTGCATGGAACGGGAACGGACACCGGGCTAAGCGCAGCAGGAAAGAACGAATGTTCGGCGGCGCTGAGAATAGACCCGAGTCTCGTGGCACAGTATGTAGGCAACGACATTCGCTCTGTGCGAGTGTCGCTGCCCAACACCAAGGTGTATGTTGACTCTGTAGTGGTGTGGGTGAGAAAGGAGCTTGACGGCGAGAACCTCGCCACGGGCACGATTACCCGCTTCAAGGACGACGGCTACGGCGACATATCAAGAGGATGGAACGCTGTGGCTCTCGGCTCTTCCGTCGGTATTGAGGCGAACACGCCGCTCTATGTGGGCTACACTTATTATCAGCGCACGAAGGTCTGCGCCACGCGGTTGGCGGCTAAACATGCAGGGGAGTCGTATGTCAAGTTGGGCGTTGACGCCGAGTGGACGGCAGTTCCCGACAACGGCACGCTGGCTATTGAGGCCGGAATAGACGGCGACGCTATGCCATCGCATGACGTATGGTTGATGTCGTCCAGAGGACTCGTTCTTGCCGACGGCACGCGCCAAATAGAGGTGCGTCTGTATAACCGCGGACAAAACAGGATGAACTCGATGCACGTGAATGTGGCTGGACAGGGTTACAACTGTGACATGAACGTTGAGACGGAGGTAGAGCCGGACGCTCTCGACACCGTCACCTTTACCATCCCTGCCTCAAGCGGCATTGCTCCAGGCAATAGCGTGGCGGTTAATATAGATAAGGTGGACGGCTGTGATGATGTCTACATGGAGAACAATTCCGCCTCGTGCCTGTTCAACTATCTGCGCATAGTGCTGCTCGAGGAGTTTACCACCGAGAGATGTCCCAACTGTCCCGATGCGGCGAAATACATAAGCGAGATGCTTGCCGATAAGAGCTTGTCTCGTCACATGGCCGTGGTGTGCCACCATTCGGGCTATCACACAGATGGCTTCACTACCCAGACCGACCTCGACTATGAATGGTTCTACGGTCCCGACGGCACGTTTGCACCTGGTGTGATGTTCAACCGAAACGCTTTCGGTGCGTCGTCGCCCGTAATGTCGGCCGGTTTAGGCAAGGAATACATGTCGGCCTTCATAAACGCCATTGCCAACGGAGAGTCTTCGCTGATAATCCGTGCCGAGGCTAACTATAATGCCGACGGAACGAAACTCAACGTGAAAGTGCATGGAAACAAGGTTGCCGACTTCGGAAACACCGACCAGCGCATAACAGTCTTCCTCACCGAAGACAATGTGCTTGCTGCATCGCAGGCCGGTAGCGGCACCGACACCTACTATCATCAGCACGTGATGCGCGGCATCAACGCCACATGGGGAGTGCCTGTGGAGTGGAGCG
>CAVAAS010000049.1:0-6601 GCA_963586715.1 Barnesiella intestinihominis | reverse complement strand
CATCTTTATTTACAAAGGTAGTGACAACAGGCTTTATGTAAGCAGGGATTAGCAAGTTGCTAAGACTATATTAGCAAATAGCTTGCCAACCTACTTACTGTCATAACGCTTATTGATGATAGAAAAAATATATCGCTAAATGAGAACAAACGAGAAAGCGGTTGCACAAGATCTAAAAACCATTGTGCAACCGCTTTAATTTTTGTCTATTTTCGAAACGTTATTTCAAAAAACGTTCGAGTATTCTCTCAATTCTTCTTTTCAAAATAATACACGAACAGCAATCTGCTTACTTATAGAGCTTCATACCTATGTTCATGCCTACACTTGCTAATACTGCGAATGCTACTACACATGCTGTTACTAACATAAATGTTACCATAATTAATTCCTTTCTCTTTAGTTATCGTTAAACAATCTTTTTACCAGCTGCCCTCATCGCAGCTTTTTCTAATACCTTTATTTTTTCTTATGCAAAGATAACACCATTTGTGTCCGTACACAACAGAAAATGTCCACAATTTAATTCTACTAGCATCATTTTTGACCTTCATCAAAAAAGCAGCCTCACATGCATAATTTTTATGACATAAATAAGAAAATTCTCGGCCACCCACAATGACAAAATGTCCATACCATCCACACATGCCATGCAATCGGGTCCCCAAAACTATTAAATTTGTCTTTTTTTTGTAACTTTGCACTATTATTACAGAGGTATTAATATGAAAGATAAGATTGTATCATTTTGTTGGCAGCACCTTTTGCTGCTTGTTTCACTATGGATTATGACTGTCGGTGTGGCAGTATGTGTAAGATCAATGCTCGGCTCAAGCGTAATTAGCGTTTTGCCGTATGTTTTTCAAAGTGCAGGGGTGGAGAATTTAGCCCCCCGTCTGACAATAGGACAATACACATACATAATGAATGGCCTTTTGGTGGCTGGACAGATTCTAGTTCTCCGCCGACGTTTCGAACCAGTACAGCTATTCCAACTCCTAGTAGGCTTTGTTTTCGGCTCACTCATCGACATTAACATGCTGCTTACCTCGTGGCTCATGCCTGTTGAATTGTGGCAAAAGGTAATTGCGCAGATTGGCGGATGTACTGTTCTTGGTATAGGTATCGCCCTAGAAGTAAGATGCGGAAGCGTCACTATGCCAGGCGAAGGCTTCCCCGTGGCTATAAGCAGAGTGTTAGGCATAGAATTTCCCAAAGTAAAGATATGCGTTGACACTGGGCTAGTCGTTTTAGGGCTTGTTGCCTGCTTTGCATTCTTCGGTCATTGGCTTTGGCACATAGTGGGGATAGGGACGCTGTTCGCAATGTTCTATGTAGGCATTGTGGTAAAAAATGTAGGAAAACACCTTGGATGGTTTGAGCGCATTCTGGCATATAAACCAGGATTCCGCCGCTACATATATGGATTGGCAAGGTTTATATACAAGAAATAACGCGCGCATTTAAGTACGCATTATTTTCATGCGCTACAGTTCAGTGAAAAGTGGTATTCCACCGTCAAGAAAACGGCAGAATGCCACTTTTTCATTTTCTGCAAGCAATAAAAACCGCTACATAAAAGCCGCTTGCTTCGCCACAAAAGGCTGCGGGCATTCAAGCATAACCATGCGGACTTTTCACGATATCCGCGTGGGCTTCACATCAATAGAGATAGGAATAGGGTTTTTCCCCAGGCGTTTAGGGAAAAACCTTTTGCCGTTACAACGAATGTTTGTTTCTTTGCACCAGAAACAAAACAAGAAGCATACAAACAAGAAAAAACGCATTGACTATGAAAAGGTTTATATTATCAATCACAATGCTCCTGACCGTATGTTTAACAACAATGGCCATGAGCTACGAGCAAGCAAGAGAAAGAGCCCTCTTCCTTACCGATAAAATGGCATATGAACTGAATCTTAACGACGAACAGTATGAAGCTGCATACGAGGTAAACCTCGACTATTTGATGAGCATAAACGATTATGACGATCTATACGGCACATATTGGACAAGAAGAAATTTGGACTTGAGCTATATTCTCTTCGACTTGCAATACAACGCCTTCTGCGCTGCGACATACTTCTATCGCCCGCTCACATGGGCCGACGGAATCTGGAGGTTCGGCATATACGCACGCTATCCCAACAGAGCATATTTCTATTTCGGTCGCCCAAGTTTCTATGCAACATACTATGGGGCACACAGTTGGAGAATGAACGGCGGACACAGTTGGTATCATGGGCGTTCATTTGGACCACGCCCAGGAGAGAGCCGGTTCGGAATGAGAGACCGCTTCGACAGAGGTGATTTCAGAAACCACAGAAGCGGAAACTTCAACAATTCGCACAACGACGGACGTGACAACAGAGGAAATTTCAGACGCGACAACAGGCAAGATACCGATAAAGGGCACATTGACCGTAACAACGGTGGCAACAACGGTAACTCGCGCTTCAACGGGAACAACAATGGCAGCGGCAATTTCAAGAACGGAAGAACGGGCGCCACGACTGCGACGCCAATACGCCAAACCCGCACCTGGGAGAAAGTTCCGGCACAACAGCAGTCTCAGCAGACACAACAACGTATGCAGACCAACGTTACAAGCGGCAGAACGTTGCGCCAAAGCAGCACACGCACTACTGTAACAAGGGATACCCCCACGCAATCCACCCCGTCTAGATCAATAAGAAACGAAAGTACATTTTCCCGCCCCTCAACTAGCACAACATCGCGCCCCGCCAGCACATTCACTCCAAGTAGCCGAAGTGGTGGAAACTTTGGTGGTGGTGCATCACAAGGCGGTGGGCGCTCAGGTGGCGGTGGCCATTTCGGAGGACGCAGATAAAAGAAACGGATATTTCTCTCTATAATTTTACTATATAAATCACTCCTGCTTTTAAGTAGGCATAGCAGGAGTTATGGTAAGAAGATTGCCTTACGCCGATACGTAAGTGACAGGATTAACAAAGTCAATAAACCTGAGAAGGACAGGATGCACATGCAATTCCTGTCCTTCACCTTTTTATACTTTGCCATTTCCTTTCGATCTATCACGAATAAAAGAGACTTTACGATCTTCTTGCCAGCAAAAGTTTCAAACTTGACAGCAAGAATCTTGACTTTATTGTTCACGGTTTATATCGCTTTTTCCATCTTTTTCCTTCTGATTTACACGTCCTTTACAGTTTGAATTGTCAGTCTTCCATCGATAACATATTTGTGTCCAAGCCCTATTACTTGGACTTTAAAATGGATGGGACATGTTACAAGGACCCAAAACCAAATGTTTCCATTATAGACAAAACCATTGTCTATAATGGAAACATAAACTTCTTCGGACAAATTCGGAAGCTAGCAATGTCTTACGAATAGCCGCTCATAAAATAGCCAATGAGATGATAGATTTCCTCTAAAGAGTCTGCAAATATCTCTCCGCCTCCAGGGCAGCCTTGCAGCCGCTTGCGGCAGCTGTTATAGCCTGGCGATAGTAAGGGTCGGCTACATCTCCAGCAACAAACACTCCCGGTATCTTCGTACACGGCGTGCCGTTAATCGTCTTTATGTATCCCACTTCGTCTGTTTCAAGCCAGTCTTTAAACACGTCAGAGTTAGGCTTATGGCCTATGGCAAGGAAGAAACCATCAATATTAATGTCAACATTTTCTTCGTCAGCCTCGCCTCGACGTTTTACCAAATGAGCGCCTTCCACTCCGTTCTCGCCGAACAAGCCAACAGTATTGTGCTCAAAAAGCACTTCTATATTCTCTGTATTCAACACCCTTTCCTGCATAACTTTTGATGCACGCAGATACGGTTTACGCACAATAAGATAGACTTTCTTTGCAAGACCGGCAAGATACAGGGCGTCTTCGCAAGCGGTATCACCACCACCAACAACGGCAACCGTCTTTTTGCGATAGAAGAATCCGTCGCAAGTAGCGCAAGCCGATACTCCCATTCCATTGTATTTCTGCTCGTCAGGCAGTCCCAGATATTTAGCAGAAGCCCCCGTGGCAATAATCACTGTATCGGCAGAAATTTCCTTTCCCTCGTCTGTGGTAAGCACGTATGGCGACTTGCTGAAATCAACCTTTTCAATTACCCCCTCACGGATGTCGGCTCCGAAACGTTCTGCCTGCTCACGGATATCATTCATCATTTGCCCACCAAGCACTCCTTCGGGATATCCAGGAAAATTCTCTACCATTGTGGTTTGTGTCAGCTGACCGCCAGTAAGCAATCCGCAGTATTCCACTGGTTTAAGATTAGCCCTGGAAGCATAAATGGCAGCCGTATATCCAGCCGGGCCACTTCCTATAATTACGCATTTAACGTGTTCCATGGATTTGTCGTTTAAAGCAATTCTTCTATTTTCTTTTCAATTTTGTCAAGACTCTCTGTTGGCTCGAAACGTTCCACCACCATTCCATATTTATTTATCAAGAATTTGGTGAAGTTCCACTTGATATCGGCCTTTTCCTTGTAGTCTGGGTCTTCCTTTGAAAGCATCTCGTCAAGAACTTTTGTCAACGGATGGTTTTCATCCCAGCCGGCAAAACCTTTTTGTGAGGTTAGGAACTGATAGAGAGGATCGGCATTCGGACCATTCACCTTAACCTTTTTAAAGCGTGGAAACTCAGTACCGTAGTTGAGCTTGCAAAACTCATGGATAGACTCATCGGTGCCAGGTGCCTGCTGGCCGAACTGGTTGCAAGGAAAGTCAAGTATCTCAAACCCCTGACTATGGTATTTCTCATAGAGTTTCTCCAGTTCTTCATACTGCGGGGTAAATCCGCACTTCGTGGCTGTGTTAACAATAAGCAATACCTCGTTGGCGTATTCTTTCAACGCCACGCTTTTCCCTTTTCTGTCCTTAACCGAAAAGTCAAATACTGTATTCATTTTATTTCTTGTAATTTTTGTTTTAGGGCATGTTAGAGTTTTATTTATGCCCAGTTAAACTTGGTCTTTACTATTTTTATTCTGCAAAAGTAGCGATTTTCCGTTAAAACGCACTTGCGCCTAATGCATTATTAGTTATTTTTTACAAACCAAAATCAAGCGTAGCAGCTATCTTTTCAACTTTATCTTCCACGTTGTCTGGCAAATTGCAGAAGAAGTCTATCTTGCCGCCAAGCTTTGTTTCCAATTCGTCAATGGAAATGGCATAATTCTTCAGTTTGTCGTTGCCATGATAGACATTGGTGTGTTCAAACCAGAAAGCCAAACCAGAATAGTTGCCCGTAGAGGCATGTTTCCATACCACGGCTGAATAAAAATACCTCGGAACAATCATTTTATTATCCACTCTTATCAATATCTGATTTTCCTGATCTATCGTTCCACCCTTGCAAATGAACAACGTGTCGTTAGCCCCGAACTTATTGCCGGAAGCAATGGAATAGACAAAGTTCTCCATGTTTATCCACAAACCGCTATATTGGTGTTCTTTACTACTGCCGTTGAACACTGCGTATTGTGGCTGCATATTTGTCATATAAAACGTCTGTTTGTTTACATCCTTGCTGTAAAGACGGTCGTTTGACGGGCAGAGATGCCCATGATCAAAGCCGGAACGCGAATAACAGTCTTCCTCGTCTGACTTCGTGAAATAGTCGTTCATTGTCAAGTGCTGCGTGTCAAAGGGATATTGCCGCTCCCCTGCACTTGCCGACCAGCGCGTAGTATTTTTCTTCAAATTCTTCTTTGTCAATATATAGCAAGTCCAGCGGTTTGATTTCAGATTTCTGTCCCACTCCACACAGAAGTTTACCCTATCGGTATCGAAGGAAACGTCATTGACACGATAAACAATAAACACACTATTTCCGCCTTGCAGATGTGGCACCTCGGCGCGTGTTGCCGCAACATCGGCATATACAGTGTTGCGGTTTACGTTGACTTCGACCGGTTTTTCTCCACCATTGTCTCCTTCATCGTCTCCCCCTCCACACGAAAACAAGGCTATAGACATGCCAAACAATATAAAAGGCAGTCTGATTTTGCTGATATTCATAGTTTTAGTTTTACTTATTTAAGGCATAATCTACAGGGTATTCACATACCCCATATGCCTAAATACAAAAAGAGTGTGCCCATGCGCATATGCAACTACGCCTGAACACACTCAAATTTCTTTCCTATAATATATAGAACAACGTATATATTATTTGCGGGCCTTTCCATAACGGCTCATGAACTTGTCCACACGACCTGCGGAGTCTACGAGCTTGCTCTTACCAGTGTAGAAGGGATGTGATGTACTTGAGATTTCTATCTTCACAACTGGGTAAGTTTCTCCTTCAAATTCTACTGTTTCGTTAGTCTTACATGTAGAACGTGTAAGGAACATATCGCCGTTGGACATATCCTTGAATACGACGGGACGATAGTTTTCTGGATGGATACCTTTTTTCATTTTAATCTTTAATGTTTATTGTTTTGTTTGTTTCTTTCAAGATGCCATTCGGCATTTGGCTGCAAAGGTACGTATTTTTTCATTATTCCACAAAAATACGTCAACTTTTTTATTAAAACACCCAATATTGTCCTAAACGTTTTGAAAAAACGCAGTAAGGCAGGGGCTGTCTCAATG
>CAVAAS010000048.1:0-7049 GCA_963586715.1 Barnesiella intestinihominis | reverse complement strand
GCCCAAGAGACATCAAGAAAATACACCACCGAGAACGTCATCCCCATGTGGGAGCGGTTGTTCGATAGCTTGTAAAGTAACCGCATCATTGGTATTATTGAACCTCGAATTAAACAAATCTAACGAATGACTAATACAACCAACATTCGTAAGATTAGTAAAATTGGTGGTTAAAACAACAAACGCAACATGAAAATACTTCTTCTATTGTCTCGTTGCGACCAGACGGGAGTGACGACGCATACCCTTGACCTCACGGAGGCGTTGGTGGAACAAGGACACGATGTGACGGTGCTCATAGGGAAACAGAAGGGTGGGGGAGAACCGCCTGAAAGCGAGATGCTCTACGGGAAGTTCGTGAAGACGGGTGCCACCATCGTGCCTTATCCCTTGCCGGAGGGCAATTCGATGAAGGGGAAGATCAAGTCGGTGTGTGCCATCGTATGCTACTTGCTTTGCCATCGCTACGACGTTCTGCATGTGCAGTCGCCCTACCTTTCGTTCATCCCTTGGCTGTTGCGCAGGAAGTTCGTGTCCACCTTGCACGTCACAGACCTTGTGCGTTGCTTCTACTACAAGAACGCCACACACTTGATAGCCATCAGCAGGGATACAAAAGATTTCGCCAAGCAGTTGTACGGCTACCGTGACGAGGACATCACCATCGTACACCATGGCGTGTCACGTCGTTTCGCCACACTCCTCTCCGACGAGGAAAAGGCGGAAACGAAGAAGACGCTTGGCATTCCCGAGGGAAAAGTCATCGTGGGGCTGGTAGGCAGCGTGGAGCGCCGTAAAGGACACGACGTGCTGCTTGCCGCCGTGCGCCAAATTCCGCAGGCACTGCGCGACCGGGTTCACATCGTGTTCCTGGGTAGTTCGAAGGACGGCAGGACGGTAGACTGGTTGAATGGCGAGATAGAACACTCTGGACTGAAAGCGCAGGTGTCATGGTTTCAGTACCAGCCGCCGGAGAAGTTTTACAAAGTTTTCGACATCTTCGCCCTCCCCTCACATCAGGAAGGTTTCGGATTGGTGGTCTTGGAAGCCATGCTGAGCGGTTGTTGCGCGGTGCGCAGCAACACCGAGGGCGCTTACGAACAGATAGAAGACGGCAAGAGCGGCTTCATCTTCGAGGATGGAGACGTCAGCCAATTGAGCGGCATCCTGTCACGGTTGGTCGAAGACACGGATTTGCGTAAGAAAGTGGCAAGGGTCGGACGTGAGAAGGCTCTGCGTGAGTTCACGTCCGATGTGATGGCACGCAATACCGTGGAGGTATATAATATAATAAGGTAAGCGATGACGATAATTTGTTTCGACCTCGACGACACGCTTTATAAAGAAATTGATTACTTGCGGTCGGCTTACCGCGAGATTGCCCTCCACGCCGTGCAAGGCGACCGAAGGTTGGCGGAGACGGCATATGGCGAGATGCTGGAAACTTATAAAAACGGTGGCAACGCCTTCCTTCGGCTTAATGAGTTGCTTGGGGCAGATACACCTGTCGGCGAATATCTCGCAATATACCGCACCCATCGTCCCAATATCCACCTTGACGGAGAAACGGTGGAGACGCTTGATGCTCTTAAAGCGGCAGGTTGCACGCTCGGACTGATAACCGACGGCCGATCCGTGCAGCAGCGCAACAAGATAGTCGCCCTGGGCTTGAACCGCTGGATAGCCGAGGAGGACATTATCATAAGTGAGGAGATAGGCAGCGAGAAACCTTCAGAAGCCAATTACCGCTGCGTGATGGAACGACATCCCGATGCGGAGCGGTTCATTTATGTAGGCGACAACCCCATAAAAGATTTTGTCGCACCAAACCGCTTAGGCTGGGAAACAATGTGTCTTCTAGACAACGGCGAGAACATACACCCGCAGGATTTTTCGAAAATAGAGGAGCAATATCTGCCATTATATAAGGTAAAATCATTGAAAGAATTGGAAAAACACGTCTTTTGATGGTACAAAGGTGCAATAAATGCAGCATTCGTAAGTCAGAAAAGGAAAAAATGACTAATTTTGAACCTTAGTAAGTTGTGCTTAATCTACTATAAACATAAGGCATGGCATGCATATAAAAATGAAAAAAGATTCTATTTTGACAAAAATGGCAGAAAGAAAAAGAATATTGCTCTGTCTTGCTCACATGAGCGGCAACGAGCAGAAATACATTAAAGAGGCATTCGACACAAATTGGGTGGTGCCGCTCGGTCCTAACGTAAACGCTTTTGAAGAAAATCTTGAAACTTTTCTTGGTTGCGACAGCCATGTAGCTGCCCTTTCGGCAGGCACGGCAGCAATACACCTCGGACTGGTGATGCTCGGGGTAGGGAAGGGCGACGAGGTTATTTGTCAGAGCTTCACCTTCTCCGCCTCCGCCAATCCTATAGTATACCAAGGTGCTACACCCGTTTTCGTGGACAGCGAGCCGGGTTCGTGGAACATGTCGCCCGAACTTCTTGAGGAAGCCATCCGCGACCGCATGGCAAAGACGGGCAAGAAGCCAAAGGCAATCGTAGCAGTACATCTATATGGCATGCCAGCGCAGCTTGACGAGATTCTTGAGGTGGCAGTGCGTTATGACATTCCCGTATTGGAAGATGCCGCCGAGGCGCTTGGCTCAGAATACAAAGGCCGGCAGTGCGGCACCTTCGGACAGTTTGGCGCACTCAGCTTCAACGGCAACAAGATGATAACCACGTCGGGCGGCGGAGCAATAGTCTGCCACAGTGCCGACGACAAGAAGCGTGCCACGTTCTTCGCAACGCAGGCGCGTGAACCGTTCCCTTACTATCAGCATGAACATATCGGTTATAACTACCGCATGTCGAACATCTGCGCAGGAATAGGGCGTGGGCAGATGACGGTGGTTGCCGAACACATAGCGCATCATCGCCATACGGCAAGTCTTTATGTCAAGCTGCTCGCCGATGTTGACGGCGTTACCCTGCACACCAATCCTTCAGCAAAACAGCACAGTAACTTCTGGCTCAATACGATAACACTTGACGGGAATATGTTTCATTTAGACTGCGATACGCTACGTCGGCGCCTCGACGAGAAAGGAATTGAGAGCCGACTGTTGTGGAAACCGCTCCACTTGCAACCCGTGTTCAGCGGATGTCCGGCATACGTAAACGGTGTGAGCGAAGAGCTCTTCGGCAAGGGATTGTGTCTGCCCAGCGGACCGATGGTGAGCGATGATGATTTGGAATATATAGCAGGGGAGATAAAGGCATGTTGCACAAAAAAATAATAAACTGGTATCTCTCCCGCGACTCTTTGCCTTACTGGTATGTGCTGGGGGGCGATAGCCTTATCGTTATACTCTCCGGCGTTATGGCGTTTGCTGCCAACCACGGCCCGTCGCAAACGTTGAGCCATTTGGGCATACTCCTTTTCACTCTCGTTGCCTGCTTGCCGTGCTATTATGTTGGCTTCCGCCTGGAGCATACTTATAGTGGTATAATACGCAAGAGCACCTTCGCCGACCTAGCCCGCCTTTCTGTGGCACTCGTCATAGGCTTGGTCTTCGTTTCGCTAATTCGTTTGTATCTTCCAACAGAAACATTCTTGCAGCAAATAAGGTTCCGCGACCTTATACTGCAAGTGATTCTGTCGATAATACTGATGGCAGGCATGCGCGTGTCGATAAAGATATTCTACGACCGCTACATAAAGAACCACATGGGTATCTATGGCCTTGGCAGCGACAAACTGCTGGACATAGAGATGAAAGACCTTTTGCCGCGCGAACCAATCATGGTCGACACGGAACTGATTCGCACTCAGATGAAAGGCAAGTGTATCATGGTGACTGGAGCCGCGGGAAGCATAGGGTCGCAGTTGGCAAAGATACTCACTAAGTTCGAACCCAGCCGTCTTGTGCTTATCGACCAGGCAGAGACGCCGTTGCACGATGTGCGCTTGTGGATGAAGGAAAACCATCCCGAGATTGAAGCCCAGACCATAGTGTCGAACATCTGTCACGGGCACCGTATGGAAAAGATATTCTCGGAAACTCATCCCGACATAATATTCCATGCTGCAGCATACAAACACGTGCCAATGATGGAGGACAACCCTGTGGAAAGTATCCTCAACAATGTTGACGGTACGCGGAAGATTGCCGACCTCGCCGTGAAATACGGGGTGGAACGTTTCGTTATGGTTAGCACCGACAAGGCGGTGAACCCGACCAACGTGATGGGATGCTCAAAGAGAATCTGTGAGATATACTGCCAGTCGCTCACGGGCAAGACGCAGTTCATAACAACTCGTTTCGGGAACGTGTTGGGAAGCAACGGGTCCGTAATACCTATTTTCCGCGAACAGATACGTCAGGGAGGACCGGTGAAGGTCACTCATCCTGACATCCAGCGTTTCTTCATGCTTATCCCCGAGGCTTGCATGCTTGTTCTCGAAGCCGCTACGATAGGCAAGGGCGGACAGATACTCGTCTTCGATATGGGGAAGCCCGTGCGTATCTATGACCTTGCGAAGCGCATGATAAGTTTGAGCGGACATACCGACGTGGAGATAGAAATATCGGGGCTGCGTCCAGGCGAGAAGCTCTACGAAGAAGTGCTCAACGACGAGGAGACCGTTTTGCCCACAACCCACAGGAAGATAAAATGCGCCAAGGTGCGCGAATACGAAAAGGACGAGGTGGAGACGAAAATCAACCGTTTGATAGAGGTGGCACGCACCTATGACGAGAATCAGACAGTGCGTCTGATGAAAGATCTTGTGCCGGAATATATAAGTCAAAACTCGAAATATTGCGCCTTCGACAAGTGATTTCCACTGAAATGTGTCAAAAAAACTACCTTTTATAGAAATAATTGAAAAATATTGGAAGCGGTTTAACATATTATTCGTACTTTTGTCGTATAATTCGAATTACGGCTTGTTGCGTAATGCAGTAGCGGAACAGGCTTTTATGATACATCTTTGGGCTGCAGACATATTGAAAGATTAAATATTAGCGTACGTTATAAATTATGAAGAAGAATTTGTTAATGTTGTTTTCGTTGGCTTTGCTGTCGTCTACGGCTACATACGCGCAACGTGACAAGTACAAGGACTATCCGATTATCTACACAGACACAGTAGACTATACGGCTCCTACGCAGGTAACGCTGCAGACGGACACCGTGTTCGACCCGATGCGCGTTGTTACCAACCGCTTCGGTAAAAACTGGTTCGTGTTCGGTACGGTAGGTGCCCACTCTTTCCGTGGAGACTTTAGTAACACGGGAAAATTCTGGGGCACAGTTTCGCCGGACTGGAGCTTGGGTGTTGGTAAATGGTTCACACCGGGTATAGCCCTAAAGTTGGAGTTCATTAAGTCTAACTCTCGAGGTTATACCGAATATCTTACGGGCCACTATGGTTACGGTGACGTGAAGATTAACGATGACAATACGCCTTACCGCAAGATGCGCACCGGTTGGTGGGACATCAGCGGAAGCGTTGTCCTCAACCTTACCCGCCTTTTCTTCGGATATGAGGGCGTGAACAGTAAGAAATTCATGAACCAGTTTATGTTCTCTGCAGGTATTGGCGGTGTTCATCATACTGGCTTTGGCCATTCGGCTGGTAGCGACAACGAATGGAGCGGACATTTGGAACTGCAGTACAGCCGTTTCTTCACTCCGCGCAAGAACTTCTCGCTTGATATCAAGGCACGCGGATTGTTCTATCAGACAAACTTCGACCTTGAATACGGACAGGCTGACCATTATGCCGAGAAGTGGGACGGCAACTATGGTGTGGACATAGGTTTCACATGGTATTTCGGTACGAAGAACAACAACGGTTGGAAGCGTAGCACACAGGCTGTTTATCGCCGTGACTATCGCGAGCGCGACATCCTCACCGTCAAGGCAAAAGATGCTAACGTAACCTACCGCACAATGACATTCTATGTGTTCTATCCTAACAACTACTCCGGACGTAGCGATGCTCCAACGGTTTCGGGAAGCGATGTTAACGCTATCGACTACCTTGCTGGCGGTCTTTTCACACAGAAGAAATACAAGAACAACTCTCAGGTGGCTGAACGTTTGGCTGACGGCAAGACGCCAATAGGTCTCTCTACGGTGGATATAGCAACAGAGACTGCAGACCGCACTTTCGAGACGGGCTCTCTGCCACGTGGTTACGAGATGTCCAAGCAGCCGCTCTCGCTCAGTCTTTCTGCCGACAGTATGGCTGCGTTCCGTCAGAACTACGGATATTACTACGCTCCAATATACGACGGTCAGCACACTTGGCAGTATCGTATCGACAAGCAGACGGAGGGACAGAAGCTGTTGCTGAACGACAACTATATGGAGACCGTTTCCTTCGGTCTTAACCAGCATGCCGGACTTTCAACAGTTCGCGACAATATGGACGTTGAGGTTGGCGAAGAGCTTGTGAGCTTCGCTGACGTATATGCTGCAATGAACAGCAATACTGGCTATATCGCTCAGTACACCGACACTGCCACCGTTTCACACATTCAGGACATCCTGAAGAACGGAACGATTGCCATGATTCAGTGTGAAGGTTTGGCTACAAGCCAAGACAACTACACTGGTGACAATGCTGCACAGGTGGGTCTCGACCGTAATAACGCCCTCTCGCAGAACCGTGCCGCCACCGTCATCTCTTGGCTCAAGCAGAAGCCTTGCATGAAGGATGTTGCTTCGCAGATTTATATGGTGAGCAAGCTTAATGGAAGCATTCGCCCTGTCAAGGACAAGTCTACACGCGGTCTATCAGCTAAGCTCAACCGTTGCGTGAAGGTTCGCATCCACTATCTTTTGAAATAATAATCGATATAAAATATTAGAACCAAATACACAGAAAAATGAAACCAATGAACATTAAAGCTATTTTGGGCTTGGCTCTTGTTGCTGGAGGCTTTGCTTCTTGCTCGTTAGAAGAGCAGGAGATACCAGCTGAGGAGCTCTACACTCGCGAGTTCTACAAGACATTCGGCTTGAACGTCTCCAACGAGGGCATGAACGTGGTGGAGGAGAAGAGCGTGA
>CAVAAS010000047.1:0-7293 GCA_963586715.1 Barnesiella intestinihominis | reverse complement strand
CGGAAAACAAAGACGAACTTGAGAAAAGTGCCAAATCAGAGAAAAAAAGCAAGAAGAACAAAAAGGACGAAAATACTTCAGCGTCAGCCAGGCGTATTTCTCCGATGTATAAAAAATAATAAAGGTGTTTCGACATAATAAATACAGAAAGCGTTATGAAAGAAAAGGAACTCAGACAGGCATACGTAGATAGAGACATTAGTTGGATGTATTTCAACCGTCGTATTTTGCAGGAAGCCCAAAAGGAAGACATACCACTCTTGGAACGCCTGTCGTTTCTCGGCATTTATTCAAACAATCTGGATGAATTTTTCCGGGTGCGTATGGCTTCGCTCACACGACTTGTGGAATCACTAGACAAGTCGGCAAAGAAAGAGCGTGAACATCTGAAACAAACGATAAAGACTATAAACCGTCTTAATACAAGCTATAGCAAGGAATATACTGAAACAATCGACCATGTGTTCCGTTTGCTTGAAGACCATAAGGTACGCCTGCTTGATGAAAACCATCTTAATGCAGAGCAGGAACAATATCTTAAGGATTTTTACTACGATCGTCTCAATGGCGCAACCAATCCTATATGGTTTGACAATATATCCGAGATTGGACAGTTGCAAGATAACCGTATTTATCTGTTTGTCAAAAAGACTGACGTCACTGAAAGCTTTGGGAAAAAAACAAAAACCGACTATGCAATAGTGAAAGTGCCAGACTCTGACTTCAATCGCTTTGTCGTTTTGCCGTCAAGCGGTGGATATCAGAACTGTATGTACTTGGATGACGTAGTACGCTTCTGTCTTCCACTGATATTCATCGGCTTCAAGTCGGCAACATTTGAGGCTTATTCTTTCAAGTTTACCAAAGATGCAGAGATGGAAATGGAAAATGCTTCCGATTATGGCGTGCTTGAGATGATAGCCAAAGGCGTTAAGAGTCGTAAACGCGGCGAACCAGTGCGACTAATTTATGATCATCTTATGCCGAAAGACATGCAGAAGAAAATTTTGTCGAAGCTTAATGTTGAACATCTTGATGCTGCGTTGGCAAGTGGCAGGTACCAAAATCATAAAGACTTGATGAAATTTCCAGATTTCGGCCATGCCGAACTGAAATATCCCAAGTGGAAACCTGTGATGAAGTCTGAATTCATGAGTGAGGAGAGCATAATGACACAGATTCGCGAGAAAGACCGTTATATCCATGTGCCCTATCATTCGTTTGATGCTTATATCAGATTGTTGCGCGAGGCTGCTTTACATCCTGACGTAAAGGAAATAAAAACCACACTTTATCGTTTGGCAAGTGATTCGAAGGTAGTAAAAGCTCTTGTGTGCGCTGCTCGTAACGGGAAGAAGGTTACGGCAGTTGTTGAACTCCTTGCCCGCTTCGATGAGAAAAGCAACATTAAATGGAGCAAGAAGATGCAAGAGGAGGGGATAAATGTGATATTCGGCGTAGAAGGCCTTAAGGTTCACTCTAAACTCCTATATATAGAGTCCAAAAAGGGAAACATAGCATGTATTGGAACGGGTAATTTTCATGAGGGCAATGCAAAAATATATACGGATTACTTGATGATGACCGCAAGAAAAGAGATTGTTGGCGAAGTTAACCGGGTTTTCGATTTCATAAACCGCCCGTTCTCACAGCCGCGCTTCCGTGAATTGCTCGTTTCTCCCAATGCCATGAAGACAAAGCTGCTACAACTGATAAACAACGAGATAAAAAATGCAAAGAATGGCAAGGAAGCATGGCTGAAGATAAAGATTAACCACATCACAGAGACGGACATGGTTGAGAAACTCTATCAGGCTTCACAGGCGGGAGTGAAGATTGACATCGTGTTGCGCGGAAACTGCTCTCTTATGCCGGGCATCGCAGGAGTGAGCAACAACATCCGGGTGGTTGGAATCATTGACCGTTACCTGGAACATTCCCGCATAATCATAGCTTGCAACAACGGGCAACCAAAATATTTTATAGGCAGTGCAGACTGGATGCCACGCAATCTGCTTAACCGTATCGAGGTGCTCACACCGGTTTACGACCTGGATATGCAGCGCGACTTACTGCGAACTGTGGAGTATGGCATAAATGATACAACTAACGGCCGTGTGGTTGACGGGCATGGAAACGACATTATTCCATGTTTATCGGGCAGCAATCGCTTCCGTTCGCAAGAAGCTTTGCATGACGCTTATCAACCTGTAACTGCAGCATGCGGAGAAAAATAAAAAAGGATACGATTATGAACTACGAATTGTCAGACATATCATACAACATGGCGGCTATTGACATTGGCTCAAACGGGGCACGCTTGTTGATAAAGAATTTTTTTCGTGAAGATGGTAGGGGAGAGCCAAAGATAACTCGCGTCATGTATATGCGTGTTCCGTTGCGGTTGGGCAAGGATGTGTTTACTTTAGGCAAAATTTCAAAGGAACGCCAGGAGAAAATGCTTTACATGCTCAAGGCATTCAAGCAAATAATGAAGCTCAACGATGTCGTTACGTATAGAGCATGTGCCACTTCTGCCATGAGGGATGCGGAAAATGGTGAAAAGGTACTTAAATATCTACGCAAGGAAACGGGTATTAAAGTTGAAGTGATAAAGGGGCAAGAGGAAGCTCTGCTTCTTTGCAACAACATCGTGGAGAATACCGACTCCGCAAGAGGTGACTTTGCTTATATAGATGTGGGCGGAGGAAGCACCGAAATATCCCTGCTTCATAACGGGACGCTTGTCCACAGTCGTTCATATAATATAGGTACGCTGCGTATGCTTAGCGGAAAAGTTTCGCAAGCTGCGATAAACGAATTGAAAACCGACCTCTCGCTCTATGCAAAAGAAATACCTGACATTCATGTAATAGGCTCGGGAGGAAACATAAACAAGTTGTTTAAACTAGCCCATTCAAAGAAAGATCCAAAGGAAATCCTTGTTAGTGAGATAAAGCAAATAAGTGAAAAGCTTAAAGCCCTCAGCATCGAGGAGCGTATTGCCCAATATGGACTCAAGCCAGACCGTGCTGATGTTATACTTCCAGCAGCGGAAATATATGTAACAGCAGCCGAAGCACTTGGATGTAGCTCCATCATGGTGCCAAACATCAGTCTTGCAGATAGTATTGTTGACGGACTTAAATACTCTCCGGCAAAGTCTTCTGTTAAATAGACATGAGTTGATCTTCTAAGAAAAGAATTCCTATAGACTTAATGTGCTATAAATACAGCAAATATGATAGGAATGATTATATGAAAGCTTATCATATCTTGCGTTATCTTTTTGTTTGTTTATGTGATATTTGCTTTCAAAATATTAAAAAATAAGTAATTTTATTTTTGTTTTGTAATATTTATGCGTACTTTTGCAACGACAAACAAACACGAGCCGACATGTTCTAAGCCGGTAGTAATAAAAGTTTCATATAAAATGTTAAGCTTATGAGAAAGTATTACTTCACATTAGTTGCTGCATTGCTGACATTATCAACAACAGTTACAGCTCAAACAACCAAAAAACCTCTTCTTTACACAACAGCTCAACAGGTAAATGTAGAAAATGCCGAAAAGGCTTTACCTAAAAATGTTGATAGAAACGTTAAGTTGGCATTTCCTAAAGTTTCATTGGCATCGAAAAACAATTCTGCTCTTGCTGGTTTGCGACGTGCAGAAGGTGACTCTCCAATAATAAAAGACCAGCCGGAAGGTACACTCCACAAGAATTGGTATCAGTATTCTGAAGGATGGACAACGTTTTGGGGCTTCTATACATATAAGGTGTATTCCGATGGTGGCGCGATAGACTGGGTAGACGGTAAAGATGGCAATGTGTATGTAAAAAATCTCATAGGGACATATTATAGCAATGCTTGGCTGAAGGGAGAAAGAGCCGAAGGTGATACTGTAGTATTCAATATGCCACAGACTGTTTATGAACAGACAAGCGATGGAGAAACAGAATATTACAGTCTTTGGAGATATAAATTCAGTGAGGAAGACAACTGGTATTTCCCTGATGACAGTGTGCAGACATTAAAGTTTGTGCTCCGCGGCGATTCACTTGTCTTTGCCGAAAGCGACGATATCAACTACATGATAGGTCTCGGCTCGGCTGATGGTGGTGATTGGGCAGGCTATGGCGACTATCTTGTGTCACTTAAGAAGTATGACTATCCAACAGTTTCGCCATCAGCTCCAGCTTCAGCAGAGGGTTATCTTATGACTTACGCTGCGTCAACAGAAGATGGCAAGGATTATCAAACGGTTAAAGTGGCAGTTGAAGGAAACGATATTTATCTTGGCGCACTTACCGACAATCAACCCAACGCGTGGGCTAAGGGAAAGCTAGATGGAAATAAGGCTATTTTTGAGTCAAATCAGTATCTTGGCGTTGACACAGTAACGGAAGCCCATGTGTATTTCATGACATGCGGACATGATTCCATCTATGATGCAGAATATGATTATTACTATGATAGCGTCTATAGCACAAAGGAACTTGTTTTTGATTATGACCCCGTAGCAAAGACGCTCAAAAACACAGAAGAAGGAATGGCAGTAAGCAAGGGAACAGTAGGCTTGAACTCTCAGGCCGAATATTTTGAACCCTCACTTGCACCATGGACAGAGAAAGCTGGTACACCTATCGCTCCGACAATCACGGACTTCATGGCATATGATGTTGACTATGGCTACGGCGGTATACAATTCTATCTTAACCGTTTGAGTACTGATAGCTTGTTCTTGCCTGCAAAACACCTCTATTTTAAAGCATATCTTGACGATGAGGCATTCACATTCGATACGGATACATATACAGCTCTTGAGGAACCGCTAACTGAAGTGCCATATCTTTATACTGATGGCAGTGAAATACAATATTATGGAGACAACCATATATTCTATTTCTATGTTGCAGGTTTCGACAAAATAGGTATTCAGGAAATCTATAACGACGGAACAACTAAACTGCTTTCGGAAATAGCATGGCAAAGTGTTGAAGAAGAGGAAGATGCCGTGAAGGGAATAGAAACAAACGGTGCTGACGTAAAGAGCGTTAAGTACTATGATTTGAGTGGTCGTGCTGTAAGTAAAATATCACATGGACTCTACATCAAGACAACGACATTGGCAGATGGAACAATCAGTGCCAAGAAAGTTATGGTGAAGTAGTCTACATCCGATAATGCCGCTCTCTGAATTTTGTGGATTGCGGTTTGAAAATACCTCGAAGGGATGGGGCATGCATAACGGACAGCGTGGCCCGTCCCTTCCTTTTTTACTTGAACATATATATTAATATGTGGTATGTTTTACGACATACGTTTTCTTTTCAAGTTTATATCTTAGATAAAATCTTTTATTGAAGCGCAGACTTCTTTCTCGCGCCTCTATATTTAAGTTAGTATAATATGAAGAAATCAGAAATAACATATGCAGGTTTTCTTGCGACATTGTTGTTTGCACTTATGCCAGCGAAGGCCAGTGCCGATGACGTGGTTTTTAGTTATGATACAGGTAAAGGAAATAATGTAGAAATAGGAACGTCTAAAAAAGAAACCTATAACATTGCAATGCTTTTGTCGGGAAGTGATTTGAATGGCAAAACGCTGAAAGCTATTACTGTGCCGTTCAAAAGCCGTGAAAACCTCTCAAACCTAAATATTTGGCTGAGTAAAAAATTGCAGATAACCGTTGATAAAAACAACAAGAAATGTTTCGTTCCCGATGTAATGAATGCTGAAGTTGATTTCAATTCAGATACACTTACCTACACTCTTCCGGAAGCATATTCTTTAAGCGGTGATTCTATATATGTTGGCTATACATTTACAGTTGACAATGTGAAGGGATGTCAAACTGCAAAGACGCCTATTTGTCTTACAACAGAGTCGTATAAGGGCGGATATTATATATATACGTCGTCAACTTACATGAAATGGAAGTTCTATAACACCAATGGTTCAACGTCAATCCGTGTGTTGCTTGGCAAAGCAGATGCGGTGGGAGGAGAGTTGGCAGACAATGATGCTGTTGTTTATGGCGTGGTAAACAAGTCGTCTGACTTAAACGTAACATTGAAGAACTATGGTTCTGAAGGCATAAAGAGTATAGATTACTCTTATGAATTGGGAGGCCAAACAGGTACAACCCATTTTGAACTTCCTGAAACTATTCCTGCCGTATATCGTGCGCAACGCAATGTTGACATCTCTTTGCCTGCTATGGCAGAGAAAGGTACTTATCCTGTGAAACTTACGCTGACGGGAATAAATGGTAAGGCTTGTGGTGACGGTACGATGCGTGAAGCCGTTCTGAAGGTATACGGGCGTGACACGAAACATTGCGCTGTGCTGGAGGAATATACCGGAACGTGGTGCGGATATTGTCCACGTGGACTCGTGGGACTTGAGGTTATGGCTCGTCTTTATCCAGAACGGTTTATCGGATTGTCTTACCATAATGCCGATCCAATGTGCATTACGGATAAATCGCAAAACTACCCTTCTAATATTTCTGGATACCCCGCCTCTTTCTTGGATAGGAAATATGAAACAGATGCTTATTTCGGATATAGCTCAAGTCACTTTGGCATAGACGAAGCATGGCAAGCGGTTTGTAAAGAATACTCGCCAGTGAGTGTTAGCGTTGAAGCGGCTTTTAATGCTGATGCAAGAAGAATTGAGTCAAAGGCAACTGTCGCATCCGTTGATCCGGAAAGGACTATTGGATGCAAAGTCGAGTATGTATTGCTTGCAGACAGCCTTCATGGAGAAGGGAAAACTTGGCTACAGTCAAATTACTATGCGGGTGAGGCGGGAATTGAACGCGACTACCCCGAACCAGAGTTCGCAAAATTTTATTACGACGAGAGTGTTGCAGGTCTTTATTTCCCTGATGTAGTGGCATATTCAACATATTTTACAAACGAACAACAGCCTTTGCCAGAAACGCTCGTTGAAGATCAGAACTACGAAACTTCCTTTACTTTTGATTTGGACGCAGCTCTGAACTATGTAGGGGAGCCTATTGTGCAAGACAAACGTAGCCTTCGTGTCGTGGCTTTGGTGATTTCATCTAATGGAGATATACTTAACGCTGCTCAGTGCAGAGTTAATACTGATGCTATTATCGCAGGAATATCGTCAGCACAGCGTGACGTCTCAACTGAAAGTGGTCGCAAGGCAATATATACGCTTAGCGGAATACACGTAAACGAGCTTGCCCCTGGTGTAAATGTGGTAAGAACTGTAGATGGCAAGGCAATAAAAGTCATAAAATAATAAG
>CAVAAS010000046.1:0-8869 GCA_963586715.1 Barnesiella intestinihominis | reverse complement strand
AAGGAGCAGTTGGTCAAGAAGAACATCTTCGACCTTCTTTTCTCGGACTTCGACAGGTTCTTGAAGGAGCGGAATCTGATTCTGAACCAAGGCGTGATTATAGACGGGAGTTTCGTGGAGGTGCCCTGTCAGCGCAACTCCCGCGGGGAGAACAAGGCGATAAAGGCCGGCCATGGCAATGAGTTGTGGTCGGGTGACAGGGAGAAGAACAACCGCAGGAACTCGAAGACCCGGGCAAGGGTGGAGCATGTGTTCGGGTATTGCGAGCAGAGCCTGCGCGGGATGTACAGCCGGGTGGTGGGCTTTGCACGGAATGCGACCCTGAACACCCTGACGGACCTGGTTTACAACGTGTGCCGCTATGAACAGGTTAAAACGGCTTGGACCGAATTGACAATTTAACATATTGACATACAACATTTTACCCCATCCTGATTTTTTTTGAAACGAATGAAAAATGAACAGAAAAACACTATATTTGCCGCACCGATACCTTTGGATTTTGTCAAAGGGACTTCACAAGGTTCAGAGGGTCGGCGTTAAAATATTATAAACGGAAGCCCCCTTAGTTCTATGGAATTTTTCAGACAGAACAAAAAAAATGAAAAGTCAGCGTTGGAAAATGTTGAAGATCTCAAGCCAGACGAGATTGCCTTTTTACATAACGAATGTCTGCATTTTATTTTCTCAAAATGCCCAAGTGAGTTCAATGAAACCATTTCTTCTGACAATCTCATTTATGAAGTGGAGTTGTTTTCTGATTTTTTAATCGAACGTTTGCCCGAAGCAAGATCTGCCATCTTAAATGTCAAGGAAAACACGATAATAAAACTTAATGAATGTGGAGATAATGCCAAGAATAAATCCTTTTTTGTTTTGTCAGTTTTTTCAGTTGATAAATTCAAAAAAGAACTACAAAAAGGGAAATTTTCCATTCGCTTTATAGACGACATATGCTTGTTCCTTGAATACATAATGAATGGCAACGAAGGAATAGAAAAAGCTTTTGAGCAGTGGAACACAATGCTCGAGACTGATTACGAAACATTTGACAACTATGCCTTATCCTGTATGAATGCTATTGGGAGTGCTTCTTTGGATCTGTGGGGAAAGCACAAAATGGTATCCAAAATTGCGGGGAGTTGCCCACCGAATGGACTTACATGCAATGAATGGCAAGCAATCTGTGATGGGTTAGGCGGTGTAATAGGAACTATATTTGGAGGTATCGGCAGTGCTCTGACTGGCGCATTGTTCTCCTTTGCGGTTGCACGAGAATGCGTGGACTGCGACACGCTGCAACCAGCTTGAAAACAACGATGAACAAGGTTATACTTAAACAGAAAAGAACCGGGGTTATACCTCAAGGGCCCTATGGTGTTTATGTTGACGGCAAACACGTCGGTTCCGTCGGACGATATTCTCCATTGTCTTTTGATGTTGATTCTGAGCAATTTAATCTAACATTGAAATACTACTCCATTTTCTCTAGTTCAATGAATTGTACGGTCTCAAAAGATATTACGATTATCGAATATGAACCCATAGATGTATGGCTGCTTCTCTTTGCAGTCATCTGGGATATAGTGGCAGTGCTTGCATTGTTGTTTCATTTTCGTGCGTTCCCTTATTATGTTTGGCTGTTCGGCATATTCGGCATCCCCATAATATCGTTCATTTGGCAACTGATTAAAAGAAATCATTATTTCAAAATAAAGGTTGTGCATTAAAAACAGAATTACGCAAAGACCGTTTTTTTTAGTTTGTGCCACCCAAAAGGCCTCTTTCGCGCCATTTGCTCTACGGCCATAATTTGCGTGTTTTCACTTTGTCTAAAACTGTAAAAACCACCTTGTTGACCTCCTGCGAGATATTCCAGCGGCAGGTTATGGCAATGCCGGCAGACAATAGTACGCCCGTGCGCATAACGGAATCTATCAAGACAAGGTAAAATTCTTTAAGGGGCAATTTCATAAAAAGCGATGTCAAAGAAATGCTCCACAGATAGTTGCAGGCAAACAATCCCAATATCAATACAACAACTTTCAACTGTGCTTTAGAAAAAACGGAGATGTACAGTTTCCTTTTCACAATGCACAATATAATAAAATAGTACAACAAATAAGAAAACAGCGTGGAGCAGGCCGCACCCTCCATACCCAATACCGGTATCAACATTACATTCAATAAGATGGCTGAAAACGTCAATATGAAAGTGCAAACCAGCGACATATAATAATATCGCGAGAAATTCAACGCGTTGCAGCTGATGCTGAAAACCGAATTGGAGAGGCGCGCCATTCCCATAATGAAAACCACACCTTTGCCTGCCCGATAGGTTTCGCCCTTGGGCAAGATCTGGAAGAGGAAATCGATATTTACCCAAATGAGAAAAAAGATGAACGCACTGGTCAGCAGCAGGTGCAGCGAAACCGACTTGCACAGGGATTCGGCCCTCGTCCAGTCCTGTTCTTTTACGGCGCAAGACAAATTTGGCTGTGCTATGGCATTAAGCGAACGATTTGGAATCTCAATGACGGTGGCAATGTAGTTAGCAATGGCAAAGATGCCCGTAAAGCCCAACCCCATCTTGGCACTCACGAAAAACGAGTTGAGCAAAGGCGTAATGTTACCCGCGATGGCCGCCGTTATCAGAAACGACGTATATAACAGAAAGTTGCGCAGAAGAGGTTTGGTGATATATTTCAAGTCGGGCTTGAAAGAAATCTTCTGGAGCGTTAGCAGGTAGAGGATGTCAACCGACATGGCAAGGAAATAGGTCACACAAAAACCTATAACCAACCCGTTTAGACTGATTAGATGGAAGCCGTACAGCAGATATATCCCCAGCAACGCCAGCCTTATGCCCACCTCCCGAACGGCCTTAGGCACTACTATCCGCATCAGTACGTTAGAGTTTGCCTCAAACACCGACTGGTACAACATAAACAGCGACAACGGTATGACAAACCGAAAATAACGCACAAAAAGGGGTGAGTTTTCTGTAAATGCACCCATAATCGGCTGCTTGAAAAGAAACAGCACGCCCAAGAATATGAAAAAACCTATGAAAGGGATAAGAATTGTCCAGAAAAAGAAACCATGGTTCTTTGACTCCTCATCCTTGAAATAGGGAAAGAACCGTATGATGGAGGAACTTGTCCCTAACTGCGCAAAACTTGAAAAAAGCACGGCGGCATCCACCAGCACCCGCGTCAACCCCACCTCTTCCGTGGTAAGGTAGTGCGTGAGCACAAAAAAAGTGGTGACAAACCCTATGGCAATGCCTATATAGTTGACCAACGTACCTTTGATGCTTTGCCTGATAATAACTCCCATCTTCTTTTTTTTAAAGTCCGCAAAGATACAAAATCAAAGGTTTTTGCACAAAAACACCTTTTTTCTCCCAAAACTCAAAGCGTTTTCAAGGACAAAAATCAACTTTGTATTATAAGTAACTAACTATCAACAAGAAAAAAAATTACCCATGATGCCAAAACATGAAAAAAAACAAATTACATTTGCGGTGTATTAGTACACTAATACACTATAAATGTAACACACCTTTAAAAAACAACCCAAGAACCTGCGATTATGATAACCTTACAAAACATCCAATTCGGCTATGAGAAGGGCAGACGTGTTTTTGAAGACGTCAGCCTGGCCTTGGAACCGGGGCACATCTATGGTCTGTTGGGGCGCAATGGCGCCGGCAAAACGACCCTTTTGAAAATCATAGCGGGGCTCAGATTCCCGGACGGCGGCATTGCTTCCGTGTTTGGCGAGACGGCCGCTCTACGTAAGACAGAAGTGCTCCAAAACCTTTATTTTCTTCAGGAAGAGATGTACGTGCCACACCTTAAGATTTCCCAATTCGAGGAAGCCTATTCCGCCTTCTATCCTGATTTCAGCCATGATGATTTTTTGCATCACCTTGATGAGATGGAATTGTCGGGGGAGAATGGTTACATAGACAAACTCTCTCATGGGCAAAAGAAAAAAGTGCTGATTGCTTTCGCTTTGGCCACGAACACCCGCATTCTCATTATGGACGAGCCGACCAACGGACTTGACATCCCCTCCAAAAGCATTTTCCGCAAACTGATGGCCGCCGCTGCCGATGAAGAACGCACAGTCATCATATCCACGCATCAAGTGCGCGACCTCCACAGCCTCATCGATATGGTTTCCATCCTCGACCACGGCAGAATCCTGCTCAACGCTTCCACCTACAATATCACCGAAAAACTGTTATTTGACGTGGACAACCACAAAAGTCAGGACGGAGCGGTTTTTTACAGCGAAGAAACGCCTCGGGGCATTTATCAGGTAAAGGAAAATGTGGGACACCTTGACTCCAGCCTCGATCTGGAAATGCTCTTCAATGCGGCCATCAACAACAGCCAGGCAATTTCAAATCTTTTCAAATAAAACCACCATCATGAAAAAATACACGAATAAGATATTAGGTGCGACAGCCCTTGCCGTTGCTCTCTTCATCATATTAAGCATCACGCTATATCTGCAGATTCACTTCCGCACCACCCCTTCAGATTTCCTGAAAGACCATAAGTATTCTTCAATTACAGAAATAAGGATGGAAGAAGAAATGCTAGAGGATTTGCCCGACACGACAGAAATTGAAACCTCCACCATTATTGTCAACAACGATTAAAAACCGCCGCAATCATGAACATCCAGAACATTAAAAAATTATTGAAGGCCTATTTCATCGAAAACTGGCGCCGCGACATCCTTTGGACTTTTGGAATTGTTGCCATTGTATCTTTCTTGTACACTGTTTTCTGTGGTTTCGACGAATGGACAAATCCCGCCACGATGATTGCCGGCATTTTACTGGCATTCTTTCCTCAGAGAGTTTTCGGCCATCTGAACAATTCGTCAAGCCGGATACATTATCTGATGATACCGGCCAACTATAAGGAAAAAGTAACCGTTAATTTTCTGCTGGTAAACGTTTATGCGATATTAGGGCTGGCTTTTTCGCTTTTTGTAGGCTATTCATTGGGATACCTTGCCGTGAGATTTACTGCGCTTTACCCTCTGACAGAGGGTTCATTCCTGTCGTTCTTCGACAGAATGTTCCTGGACATCGACCCTCTCTTGAATGTCTGCTTGCTCCTGTCAGCCCTGTTTTTCGGAAGCATCTATTTCAAGAAAAGAACTACGCTCAAAACCTTAGCCTGCTGCGTTATCATCATGTTGTTTTTCGCCATCTTGTTATTTGTCGTAACCTGGCTGAATTTATGGCACATCGTTGACGGGCAGATTGCCTTCTACCATGAGACAGGCAGGTCTTATGCTTTGATGTCGCACCATAATTTTTCAATCGCTGTCAAAGCAATAGCTATAGTGTTCTTTTACGCACTGAGTTTTTTGAGGATGAAAGAAACGGAGGCATAATATGGATTTCAATTCATCGCAAACCATTTACATGCAGATTGTTGACTGGGTTTCAGAACAAATCCTTACAGGTTCCTGGAAACCCGGTGACAAAGCAAAGTCGGTACGGGAACTTGCCGTGCTCTTTGAGGTAAACCCCAACACCGTAATGCGTTCCTACGAGTTCCTTCAAGGCAACGGCATCATTGCAAACAAAAGAGGCATTGGCTTTTTTGTGACTGAAAATGCCGTTGGCATCATCACATCGCTGCAGAAAAAGCAGTTTTTGGAAGAAGACGTGCCCCTTTTCCTTAAAAAAATGAGACTGCTGAACATTGACCTCAACGAAATCATAAACCTTTACAATCAACAAAACAACAGATCTGAACTATAAAAAACTGAATTGATTAACCTTTAAAATAACAAGACAATGAAGAAATTTATAACAATGGCACTATGTCTGTTTGGATGTTTCCAAATGCTTGCACAACAAAACTACTGGGTTTTCTTCACCGACAAAGACAACACAACTTTCAACCCTGACGAGTATTTTGACCTCAAAGCACTCCGGCGTTACGATAATCTAGGGCTTCGGGCAGATGATTATTCTAACTATCCTGTCAACTCTGACTATGTGACTGGCGTGTTGGCGCTGGCAGACGATTATATCGGACAGTCACGCTGGTTCAATGCTGTGGCAGTAGAAGCCACGCCGGAAGAGATCAGAACCATAGAGGGCCTGCCATTCGTGAAAAGCGTGCTTGAGATACAGTCGGAAGCGATGACCACGAAGCACAAAGCCTCCGCTCTCACCCCTGAAAAAGCGGTATATGACGGTTCTCTACATCAGGTATCCATGATGCAGGGTTCCAAATTCCAGAAGGCCGGCATCAGCGGCAAGGGTGTCCGCATCGCCGTTTTTGATGGCGGTTTCAAAGGCGTGGACCAGCATCCTGCGTTCAAGAAAATGCGCGACAGCAAACAAATCGTTGGGACGTGGAACTTTGTTCAGAAAAAGGAGGATGTCTATAACGGCGCAGCGCATGGACGTATGGTTTTGAGCTGCATTGGCGGTTTGATGAACGACAGCACGCTGTTAGGGCTTGCTCCCGATGCCGAGTTCCTGCTCGCCCGCACCGAAGTTGAGACCGAAATAAAGCGAGAAGAGGTCTGGTGGGTGCAGGCACTTGAGTGGGCCGACAAAAACGGGGCCGACATTGTAAACAGTTCGCTCGGCTATGGCAGCGACCGTTACTGCAACCGCGATATGAACGGGGCACGTTCCATGGTGGCACGTGCCGCCAACACCGCTGCACGGAAAGGCATCCTTGTATGCACCGCTATGGGAAACGAAGGCGATGTCTCCTGGAAAGTGCTTGTCACACCTGCCGATGCGGACAGCGTGCTCTCCGTCGGTGCTGCAGAATCGCTGGAAGTGCGTTCAAGTTACAGTTCCTACGGTCCCACCGCCGACGGGCGCATGAAACCCAACGTGGTGGCTTGCGGACACGATATGGTTGCGGACAAAAACGGGAACTATAGTTACAGCCAGGGCACCTCTTTCGCCACGCCGATGGTGACCGGCTTTGCCGCCTGCGTCAAACAGATGCACCCCGAATGGACCGTTCTGCAACTGATGGATGAGATACAGAAATCGGGCAACCACTATCCTTATTTTGACTATTCGATGGGATATGGTGTGCCACAGGCAGGCTATTTTACAGACTCTGAACCCCAGAAACCAATCGTATCAATGCGCCTTTACGAAGATGCCGTCAACATCTATGTGGTGCCCATCAACCGAGAACGCGCCCGTACACTGTTCTATAACGTAACCAACGGCGACGGTTCCATCGACACCTACAACAGTTATAGAATGCTCTCTGCAACAGAGGACGTGGCCGCCGCAGCCACGCTCGCATACACCATAGACAAAAGCACGCTGCAAAACGGCCAGACCTTGAAACTATGGTTTGACAATCAATATGTGCAGTATGTTGTAGGCAAAGATTCCCTCCCGTCTCCTTCATTCTCCAAAGAGATTTCCGATGATGACACTTATGAACTTTATCGGTCCAACAACGACTTCTACAAAGAGAAAAGAACAAAAGAGCGCCACGAAACAGACATCAGCCTCGTCACCGGTCTTTACATACCCACCATGTGGAGCGAAAAAGGCAACATAAACCAAGGCCAGCGGATGTCGCGCTCCCTGTCTGTTGTAATTGACAACCGTTGGAAACTGGGCAGAGTTTACAGGCTCGGATTCCGCATCGGGTTCGGCTCATCCTGGTATGCCACCGACAGCCTCTTTGCCTCCAAGCAGATAGCCGACCTCGAACACGAAACACCTCTCTATAATACCAGAATCAAGAAAAGCAACATCAAAACCACACAGTTTGATTTGGAGATGTACCAGCGGTTCAAGCTGAGCAGCGGCACAAATGACAAATCCTGGTTCATCGACACGGGCGTTTATGGAGCATGGATTACAGGAAACCGCTATAAACTTGTTTCAAAATATGCCACCGTCATAGACAACGAAAACAGCAGTTCCGTAGTGCAAAACAGAATCAAGAACGTGCAGAAAGACTTCCTCAATGACATCAACAAACTGAACTACGGTGTCAGAATTCGGATAGGATACGGCAACTTCGCACTGTTTGGCCAATACCGGATTTCCAAAATAATGAGAAACGGCAACGACCTGCCCGAGTTCCAAGTCGGCATTCAGTTGTTCTGACAGGGAGGGGCAAGCATAATACAATCATTTCATCAGACAACAGAAACGATTTAGCTTTATGAAAAAAAATCAAAAATGTTCAAGAACATTCAAAAGCCATAGTTTCCTGGAAGCCGGGAGGACCTATTTTCTCCTGACACTGATAGCGTTGCTGTTTTTCGGTGCAAGTGCCCAACGGGACAATGCATCGTGCCATCAGGCAAAACAGACCTATGAAAAGGTTTTCCGAAACACAAGCAACCAGTTTGTGCTGAATGCCGTAGGGAAAGTCATCCTCAAGGAAAACAAATCGGACAAGATCCGCTGTGTCGTTAAGGTTACGGCTTACGGGAGAACGGAAGAGCAAGCCGCCGAGCGCCTACACCTGATCTCAATCGTCAGCAAACAGCAAAAAGGCATTCCTGTCCTTGAGGTCAAAGCCAACAACGGCCTCTACTTGAAAAGGCAATACGACATCGTCACGGAAGTATATCTGCCGCCTACCGTCGCCTTACAGCACAACGACAACCCAAACCTTATGGAATTCTTAAACCGTTTGATCCAAAAGTTGATGCCATACTGAAACTGAACATTTGACAGATTTTCCGTGCCAAGGCAACAAACAATCATAGCCAAAGCGTTGCCGGCACGGAGATTTTTGTTTTTTTCCTGAAATCATCTGAATTATTTAGGCAATCTCTAATTGTTTATAATTGACAATCAACCTTTTACGAGTAAAAAACG
>CAVAAS010000045.1:0-10992 GCA_963586715.1 Barnesiella intestinihominis | reverse complement strand
TATTCCACAAACACGGAATATTTATAAGTTAATATGCTAGAAAAAAGACTAATGTAGCACCCTTTGTTTAGGCAAATTGACCAGTACCATACATTTTTCCCAAAAATGACAGAGACACGGACACCGCATTGTCTCTGATGACATCATGTGGCGTACATGCCTTTGTCTTTGGATTTTCTTATTTATGGTTCGCCTAACATCTCAACTATGAGCCTTACTTGAGCAGGAGTGAACGTTCTGGATGAGGAACATAATTTCCCCTCGTGTACGAATTGCTCTGATAACTGCGGAGATCTAATGATCCACCGTTTCAATCGTCTGAATGCAGACTCAGGATTCAGCTCGGGACTATAAAGTAATGCCAATTCCGTACGGCCATAAGTGCGCACTTTGAATTCATCTTTTTCGCGGTTTTTCATGGTTATCACTTTTAAATTATCATCGTCTCGCATCGTGCGACTACATAAGTCGCCACTATATACACAACCGCTGCTGCACTTTATTTCCTAATATCCCAAATACGGCACGAAGCCATATGCTAACACTCTGCAAAGTTACTGTTTTTTACTAACAAGGCA
Organism: Barnesiella intestinihominis; assembly: GCA_963586715.1. Taxonomy (GTDB): domain Bacteria; phylum Bacteroidota; class Bacteroidia; order Bacteroidales; family Bacteroidaceae; genus Prevotella. The sequence goes on along the minus strand of CAVAAS010000045.1, from coordinate 10,414 downwards.
AAACATAAAACGAGAAAACAGAGAAAACAGAAAATCTCTGTAATCCATATCGTCATATAAACTCTAAATTAACGCAATCGATTTTCACAATTTTAATAAGGCACACGTACATGCGTAATTTATAAATATGTATAAAGAAGGGCACAAAAGCAGTTACATTCCGAAACTTTTAACACACATTGTAAAACATTTCATAACAAACGCTTCGTATATTTGTAGTAAATAGATTACTTTTGCAAAAGTAATCGTTATTTAAGGGAAAGCATCTACAGAAAAGATGCACCAAGATATATTATAGAAGCCATTCATTGCCTTTTTTAAATGGCTTATTCAGGTGAATAGAATAACATTTAACTAACAATATAACAAGACGAATATGAGAAAGACTTTACTCTCAATGATCGCCATAATGGCAACAAGCAGTGTTTCTATGGCGCAAAACGGTATTACGATTCTACCTGATACAGAAGGTCTGCAACTGCTGGGTACTGCAATGTCGCCTAACGGAAGATACATAGGCGGTCAGACCTATACCACAAACCAGGCATTTATTTACGACAACCAGACAAAGAAAATGATTGCCTTTCCAAAAGACAATGACTATGACACACAGATAAAGAGCGTGTCGAATACTGGTGTTTTCGTAGGCTGGAATGGACCTGCATGCAAATGGGAATTCGGAACCGACAGTATCGGTAAGGAAACAACATTCGGAGAAGCGGACAAATATCTATACAAGGGCATCTCTCCTGACGGAAAAATTATTGTTGGCGCAACAATGGACGCAGATACATGGCAGACACAGGCGTGCTATTTCGTTGGAGACGAAGTGAAGATGCTCCCAGAACCGTCAGAAAAATTCCTTGGTTACGGATTGATGGGAACATCCGCATTGACTGTTTCCAACGACTCTTCTATTGTCGGCTATATCGTTGATGATCTCGGCACTTATCCTGCCCTCACCTGGTCGTTAAACCGTGACAAACAGACTTTCTCACACAACGTGGTAAGCCGTCAGCTATATGCCGGAACATACGAATCAACAAAGCCTTACATTTTATTCTCTCCCGACCAGACCGTATCAAGCTCAAACGGAAAGTATATGCCACTTATGGTTGTAAAATTCGACCCAGAGACATTTGAAGAAACAAACGGAATGGCTCGCTATGACCTGGAAACCGACACTGTTGAATACTTCATGCTTACTAGTGAAGAAGATGGTGATTTCCTTTCTGGCGCAACAATGCAACCTATCGCCGTTAGCGATGACGGAACAGTTATCGGCTACTATGAGCCAGGAATTATGGCGTCACGCAAGGGTTTCATTTGGAAAGTAGGCGAACAGCCACAGCTAATGACAAATGTATTCCCTGGAGCAGCAGATGAACTCACGACACTTGAAAACGGTGACAATGTGCCTTGCGCCATTTCTTCCGACGGACGCTACATCATGGGCTTTGGCTACGACAATACGGAAGTGAACGGAGAAGGTACTGGAGCTAATGGCTACGTAACATATCTTATCGACACTACAGAAGCCGTTAACCAACCTGCAGGCATCAAGTCTGTTAAACCAACAGTCAAGAAGGGTGTTCCTTCAGTACGTGCCCGTTATAATATAAATGGCCAACAGTTGAAATCCAAGATCAAGGGCATCAACCTGCTTCGCATGAGCGATGGAAATGCAGTAAAGACCCTGGAGAAATAAGGATAATGACAACACCGACATTTTATTGACACACAACAACAAATACAACACAAATGAGTTTATGAAGATGGCAGCCCTCGAAAAGAGATGCTGCCATCTTTTATTATTCTTCTTCCCTGCCCGTAACGTAAAGGTATAGCTTCCTGTAGAATTCCGTATGCGAAAGAGTTTCGGCATTGCCCATTATGATAAGTTTCATCCTTGCGCGCGTCATGGCAACATTCATCCGGCGTAAGTCGGAAAGGAAACCAATCTGCCCTTCACTGTTCGAGCGGACTAACGATATGACTATCATATCGCGTTCCTGCCCCTGAAAGCCGTCAACAGTATTCACGCTAACAAGCTTGCGGTATGGGCGCAAGGCTTCTTCCTCTTTAATCATCCTTCGCAGCAGCTGCACCTGCGCACGATAAGGGGATATAACACCTACGTCAATATTCTCTTCCAGCACACGTTGCTTTCCTATTTTTTCAAAATACGCTTTAAGCGTGTCTATCGTCAGCCGCGCCTCACGCTTGTTTATACGTCCGAAGCTTTCTCCCACAAACTGTTCGTAAGCCTCCATGCCGCTAGTATCTATCCACACTAGCGGTTCGTCATAGTCAAGAATGCCACGCGAGGCGACCTCAGGAGCCGGCTTAACCATGCCGTTATAGAACCATTGGCTTGAGAACTGCATTATGCGACTGTTCATGCGGTATTGCATTGTAAGCAGCGTTACCACTTCAGGCTTGCGTTCAGTAATACGCTCCATAAGCGTCTTCGACAATCCGCCACGCATGGCTTCAAAACTTTTAACGGTAGGCGGCAATTGGCAATGGTCGCCTGCGAAGATTACTCTTGAAGCTCTTTTCATAGGTATCCAGCAAGCTGCTTCAAGAGCCTGTGCTGCCTCGTCAATAAAGAGCGTTGCGAATTTCTGTCCCGTCATTATTCGGCTATCACTGCCCGTCAAGGTACAGGCAACGACACGTGCCTCACCAAACAGTTGGCTATTTATTCGCAGTTCTATCTCCGTTGCACGGCTCTTGAGCCGCTCCAGTCTTTGATGAAAATTATCGCAACGTCCACCTTTCCGCGAGGAGCGCAACTCACGTATCGCCTTTCGCACACTCCACAATTCAGGATAATCGGGATGGGATTCAAAGCGACGTTCGTAAGTGAACGAGAGCATTTTATCGTTTACGCGTGTAGGGTTGCCGATACGCAGAACGGAAGCACCACGGTCTACCAGCTTTTCTGAAATCCAGTCTACTGCCATATTGCTTTGCGCACAAACAAGGACCTGGCTCTCACGTTTGAGCGTTTCGAATATTGCCTCAACAAGAGTCGTTGTCTTCCCCGTACCTGGCGGGCCATGAACCACAGCAACATCTTTCGCCCGCAGCACATTGTTCACAGCAAGCTCCTGTGCCGTATTCAGCCACGGAAAACGTTGGTTATCGAAAGAGAAGGTCTGAGCCTTTTGACTACTATAGAACAAGTCGCGCAGATATGCCAAGCGGTTTCCTTTGGCATGGATTGCACGTTCGAGCGCACTGAACATAAGGCGATAACTTGTTTCATCAAAAAAGAGCTGCACACCCAAGCCGTCTGTATTCTGCAGCGTCGTTGACAAACCTTGCCTATCAGGGATACATACTACCATGCGTCCGCCATCGGCATAACTCACGGTTCCTGTTGTAATGATATGGAAAGAATCTTTTTCCCCTTCGGCAACATTAAAGAAACACACTGGTTTACCATATTCAAAGTTATGTTCTATATCATCATTATCCGTACGGTAAACCTCCAAAGCAAGCTGATTAAGCGAATTGTAGTAACATCTGCCTGTGCGAACAGGAAACCACGCATCGCCCCTTTTTATGCGGCGTTGAAGTCCCATTGTCTGTATCTGCCGTTTAAAGTTATCGCGTTCCTCACGATATTCCACCTCAAGCAGAGCTTTCTGCCGCAATAGTGCTCCGACAGAATCTGTAGAATTATTCTTGTTCTCCACGTTCAATTCTTTTTCCACATTATATTATAACCTCCAAAATTACTATGATTTTCCCGATACGCCAAACTTTCAAGAAAAAGTCCCGCACGCATAGCAACAAGACTAAACGGCATCTGATATGAAAGCAAACGGGGGTTCAGTTCTTAAGCCGCGGGCATTCGGCATTGACGATGTGACAAGAAAAATGCCACACCCGCTATTAAAAACGGATGTGGCACCTTTTCATTTGGCAATAGCCAAGTATTCGGAAAGTATTACCTTATTACAACTTTTTGGCCATTGATTACATACGAACCAGACTTCAGGTTCTTCAGCGATTTCATGCCATAACCTACAGCCTTTCCGTCCAATGTGTAAACATTATAGCTTTCGGCCTTAATCGCTGTCTCAACGTTTTCGATATCAGTTGTAATGGGTGCAACAACAGAAGCTTCTGATTCTCCATCAGCATACAGAGCGGTTACGGCATAAACATATGTCTTTCCGCCTTCTGCCGTTTCGTCAACGAATTCAATATTTGAAGCTCCACTTATGCTCTTTATCAGTTCACCATCGCGATAGACGTTATATCCTATAACTGCGCCCGAACCGCCTTCGTAAGTAACATCGTCAATCTGGAACATGAACGTGTTTGCAGATATCGTGTTTTGGTGTATTGCAAAATATGTTGCACCGGCAGGAATTTCAACAGAAACCTCTTCCCATGCACCAGAGCTAGCGGTATGGGTATCACCGAGCTTCACAAAGTTGCAGGTATCGCTGCCCATTGTGGAGTAAAGCACATCGTATGTTTCTGCATAAGAGCGGTCTTCCGTGTTGTGGTTGCTGACCCAGAACTTTATAGTCTGTGCCTTTCCAGAGAGGCATGGGCTGACAAGCCATTCATCAGCACTGCGGTCTGCATAGGTCGTACCGTCGTACTTATAGAAGGAAGCAATATATCTGTCACCACCGTGTGCCTTGTATGATTCATAACTAGAGAGAACTTCTTCTGTTATCCAGTCTGCCAAGGGGTCAACAACAGTAAATGCAAACAGTTCGCCATAGTTTGGATAAACATCTGCCAATGGACTTCCTGTTACTGCGCCGGTGTTACCAGAAACACACTTCCAGTCGCCGAACTCATCCATCGCCCAAGGCGTGTAGGTCTCGAAGCCATCATTAACAGTCTGAGAATATTCGGTGGGGGCAGTCCAGTTGACAGTCACCTTACCTGACGCAGTTTCCGTTGCTTTCACGCCTTCGGGACGTGGTTTGTCTGAAATATTGAAATCAACAGTTGCTGTCTTAGAGTTGTTGTCAAGGTACAAATCGCTGTCATACTCAACTTCTGCCTTCAGTTTGACGTTATTCCCTTCGTCCATTACACTAGACTTATACTGCATTGTATAAGTTTTCGAATCGTAAGCGGCAAGTGTCTCGCTCTCTTTCTGCGACTCTACAAGCTCATCGTTGGCATAAAGCTTCACGGTGTATCCGGTAGCCTCGTTCTTTCCTTCGTTTGCCACTTTTATTGAAACCGTAGCAGCATCACCCTTCTTCATCTTCAGAGGAGAAGTCACGTCGTTTACAGCAAGATCGTGTTCGTAAACGTCACGTACGTAGAACTCATCGAAGGCGATAGTCTGCCCAGCATCAGCATGACACTCAAACTGAAGGATTACATTGTCGAGGTCAGCATATGAAGAATTTAGAGCAATAGTTTCATGAATCCAGCTTCCTGCATTGCCAAGTATGCTGTACATGATAAATTTCACGAACTCTTTTGAACCGTCTGGCTTCTTTGCCCAAACATAAATCATAGCATTGCTTGATGCCAAAGCCTTGTGCTTGAAAGAAAGCGTAGGATTCTTTGCTCCCTTCATACTGATTTTTCCTGTTCCGAGCAGAGCGAACTCATTGCTATTGTCAGAAGTATAGAGGAAACATCCACCATCTCCGTCGGAAGATTCAGAAGAAGTTGTAAATGTTGAGGTTCCGCCATATGACTCTACCCACCACAAATCATTAGTATATACCTTATCTGGAATACTCTCATAGAAGGGCAATGTGTAAGGTGCGCCGACGATAAGAGATGGAGAGAGGAGAATTTCGCTTTTACCATCTTCGTTTGCGGAAGCAACACCAAACTGCTTCAGTTGCTGACCACCCTCGTCTGTGCGGAAGGCCATGTCGTAGCTTGTCACTCCCTTTTCTGTTGCATCTGCCAACTCTGCCACATTCACACCACTCTCGTTGGTAATGTTATAAATGTTGTAGTATATGCTCTGAGGATCTACATATCCACCGTTTGCACCTTTCTCTGGAGCATCCCATGTCATGTGGATTGACGATGTATTGTCTGTCAGTTGCATATTTTGGGGATGGCCTGGAATATCAATTCCCACGAATACAGTCTGCGTTGAACTTTCTATACCAGTTCCGTATTCATCAGATATAGGAACTACCTTATAGCTATTAAAGCCGTTTTCTGCATCACCATCAACATAACTCAAAGCTTCGCCGGCGCTAACCCCTGCGAAAGTCTTTATTGCGTCGTTGCCACGATACAATTTTATTGTCATTGTACCTGGAGTGCTAGTGCCATCAATTGTCTTACTTGGAGCATTGAATGATATTTCTGCCTTTCTTGCACCCAATGCGCCGGGAACAACCTTAAAATTAGAAACGGAGTCTGGAGCAAGATACGACTTGCCCTCATCTACAGTTATATCGTCGAGGAACACATAAGAGTTACCGGCATCACTTATCTCATGGAAACCGATATAAATCGTTCCGTCTTCTGTCGGAGTAATCGTCTGCTTATATTCCACGAAAGAGGCACTCGTTGTTTCTGTTGCAGGAACAAGCGTTTCGGTCATGTCGGCAACAGTTTTACCTTTACCGTATTTTACTTCAAAACGCTCGGTATAAGATGAAGAGTTTGTGCGTACCTTGAACGAAACGGCATAGAATTTTCCTTTTTCCAGCTTCAACGGAGGGGTAACGAGCCAATCATCTCCGGCAAGCCCCGTTCTACTATATTTGTATCTTGCGCTACCATTAGGGTCTGACGATGGACCGCTGTACCAAGCCCAAGTTCTTCCATCGCTATTGTTGTCGATAATTGTAAGAAGGTCAAAGCTGCTGTTGTCTGAGAAGCTGTTTGTGTATGGCGGAATGAAGCCGTCGCCAAACATCACGCCGTCTGAAACAGTTTCTGCGCTAGTGTTTTTGCTGTTTGAAACAGTAACTCCGTAACTGACTGTTTGGATACCACCTTTCGAAAGTGTTTCGGTAAAGTTTGTATCCGTTAGGTCCGTTGCCACAACTTTGTTGTCTGGATAACGTGTTACATTGTATTTCACATCGCCAATATATCCGCCGTTAACACCTTCCGTAACGGGTTGCCAACTAAGTGTAGCTACACCTGTAGCATTATCAAGGTCAAACGTAAGTCCGCTTACGGCCTTAGGAGTGTCAACACCCACATAAACAGTCTGTTTGGTCTTTACACCATCGCCTTCTGCGTTTGAAAGGTAAACAGTGAGCATTTTATTGCCTTCAGACTTGAACACGATATCTGCCGTAACCGTTGCGCCAGCTGAAGTAGTGCCGCTTGCCAATATTTCAGTTCCAGAGGCTATGGTGTAGGTGAGTTCACCTGAAAGAGTCTCTCCTGCCGAAGTCGTTGTCGGCGCCTTGAACGTTACTGAACCAGTCAGCTCTCCATTGCCAAAGGTCGTGGTTAAATCAGTTACTGCCGCCGGTGCCCCATCTTCCACCTTTACAGGAATAGACATCAGCATAATGAGATTTTGGTTCTCAAAATCACCCACTTTTGATGCCGCACCTGTTGCGAGGTCAACAGTATAAAGTGAAGCGACCTCTGTGTCCATTGATTCTGAAGCCTCGGATGTTGCCCAATAGAAAGTGTTTGTCTTTTGGTCTATCTCACCACTTTGGTAGAAATATGCGTTTTGCGAGTTGCTTACGGTCAATCCCGTTGAGCCTACTTTTGTTTCGGCTGCGGTATTTATGTCTATCTTATAAAGATTGCCGTCTGTTGCTATACCATATAATATATTATCAGACGTCATTCCCATTGCAACATAGAAGTTGTTGAGACTACCGATAGTGGAACGTGTTCTGTTTTCGTAGTCTGCAATACCGAGTTCGTAAGCATTACCGGCAGAGTTATAGAACTCTCCGTATACTTTTCCATCGGCAGAGAGCGCTGTTTCTGCTGCGACAAGTGACACATCGCCTGTATATTCATATGTACTTATAGGCTGCCATGTCTCTGTATCGTATTCGAAGAAATAAGGATACACTTGACCATAATAAGCACTGTACCAAACATAGTACAGACGGTTGCCTATTATAGCACCGCCACCATTAGGAATGGCCATGTTTGCCCCCAACATTTCAACAGCAATGCTGCTGAGAGCATTAAACTTGTAAATACCATAAACATTACCACTGGTCCAGGTATTGTCTTGAATGACTTCTCCCCACAATTCACGTCCGGTTGCCAAACTTTCTGAAGGACGCAACGGTATTTTAGGACTTAGGGCAAAAGGTGAAATTTTCTGTCCGCTGCTCACACGTCTCAACGCGCTTGCATCTTTGCTACGGAATGTCATACCCTTAAACATCTGTGGCATCTGCTCTTCTGCCACCCTTTTCTCTGCAGCAAGAATTGAGGGATTGGTCTTTCGTTCCTTTCCCAAAACTTTCGCATAGCTTACTCCTTGTGGAACATCCAAACGTTTTTGGGCTCCAACATTAACCGGCAGCAACAGCATACACGCAGTTGCTCCCGTGATAATAAAGCTTAGTTTGCTCATAAGGTTAAACGTTAATTATTTATTATACATGTTTGTTTACAGTTGCAAAATTAAGCAAAAAGGACCATACACAAAAACAAATTTCACCAAAAGCCTAAAAATAAGCACAAAACCGCAACATATCATGCAAAAATATTGTATATTTGTAACATAACAAAACATCGATTGAATCATTGCCCGAATAGAGTTAGTTGAAATCAAGTGCAATATTGACCCAACAAAAGCATATTTACAATTTTTGTTAGTCATGATTTTAGGCTAAACCTTTGGCAAGGGTTATCAACAACTGCAATAAGAAAAAGTCTTCCACATTTACTCCTATAAAATAAATGGAGTAAATTTGCACGCAAAGTCAAGAATATTTTTTTCAACAGTTAATTCATGATAGGAGAATGGAAAAGGAAAATAAATATATACTTCAATATCCCGATTTGATGAAGGGAAAGAAAATAATGTATGTCCACGGATTTATGTCTTCTGCCCAGTCTGGCACGGTAAAACGAATGCGCGAAATGCTGCCTGCAGCAGAAGTTATCGCCTACGACATGCCTATTCATCCTATGGATGCAATGGATTTGCTAAAAAAATTATGCGAGGAAGAAAAGCCGGACCTCATAATTGGAACATCTATGGGCGGGATGTACACTGAGATGCTTTACGGTTTTGACCGAATATTGGTTAATCCTGCATTTCAAATGGGCGATACAATGACAAAACACGGCATGCTTGGCAAACAGACTTTCAACAACCCGAGAACTGATGGTGTGCAGGAAATAATCGTAACCAAACAGATAATTGAAGAATATAAGGAAATAACGACACATTGTTTCTCGGCAGTTACGGAAAAAGAAAAGGATTTGGTTTACGGACTATTTGGTGACGCAGATCCTACAGTGCACACTTTTGATGTTTTTTCTCAACATTACCCTCAAGCAATCAGCTTTCACGGAGAACATCAGCTAATTGATAAATCGCTCATTCATGCTGTCATACCTGTTATCCGGTGGATTGACGATAAGCAGGAAGGGCGTGAGCGGCCTATTGTTTATGTTTCTATTGATGCGCTGCGCGATGAAAGGGGAAATCAGAAGGCTAGTGCTATGAAAGGCTTTGCCAAACTATTGAAACACTATGCAATGTATATCGTTGCTCCATCACCAGACTACGACAACATCTACATAAAAGAAACGCGCGAATGGGTGAATGACATGGTAAATGTACCAGCATGGCAACATCTAACCTTCACTAATCAGCCTAATTTACTATACGGAGATTATTTTATCGCACCAACTTTAGAATGCGAACAGTCCTCCTTCATGGGAACAAATATCCCACTCGGTTCTGACACATTCAAGACATGGGAGGAAATTATAGAATTTTTCAATCGACTTGGAGGGCAATAACCCAAATCTTTCTACAAGCAACAAAGACTTCCCATACAGGAAGCCTTTGCTTATTTCTCTCCATTACGTTATTTATAACGCACGGGGATTTTTTATTTTCCGTTAAGTGCATCATCAACATCTGCACCAGCCTTGAATTTCGCCACTTTCTTTGCTTCTATGTGCAACGGCTGCTTTGTCAAGGGATTTACTCCATCACGTGCAGGACGCTCTGTTACGCTGAATGTACCAAAGCCAATGAGAGCTACTTTATCGCCTGCCACCAAAGCATCCTTTATTGCAGATGTCGTAGCCTCAAGAGCTTTCTTTGCGTCAGCCTTTGTCAGACCAGAGCCTGCAGCGATTTTGTCAATAAGTTCTGTCTTGTTCATAATTGATATCGTTTTAAATTAATAATATTTCAAACCTACTTCGCTATACACACTCTATTTTTCAAGAAGGCGTATAAACGCAAAATGTGGAGCAAATATAGTGT
>CAVAAS010000044.1:0-11035 GCA_963586715.1 Barnesiella intestinihominis | reverse complement strand
CGCAAAAGCCCGCACACTTTTTAAACAATGGTCGCATACACACGATAAATTATTTGTATTGAACCTGCGCATAGCCTACAAGCTGGTCTGTGCGCCCCCCTTGAGGACGGTAGTAAACAAGTGCCTGATATTTGTTTTCTGTCTGCCAGTAGCTGCCTTCTGTAGACATGATGCCCGTCGTACCGTCGGCTTTCACCGTTACATACTGATAAGAATAATACCCCTGCTTCAGCATGACCTGCCCTCTATAGCAACCATTGGCAGCGTCATAACGCATGCGGTATTCGGGAAGAAACCGCCCGTTGGTCCATTTTCCATTAAGGAAAACATCATCGGCAACTGGCAAAGGGCAAAGCAAAGTAAAGTCAACAAGCACATACTCGCACGTGTTGTCTATCTCAACATTATCACTGTTCCTTATAAAGAAAGCCCCGTTGGCATCCTCGTCGTAAAGATAATTGGGGCGTGGTGCGTCGGGAAACACTGCCGCATGGTAGTTTTTCCCGTCCCACGACACATTGTCAATGCCCATTGTGGCATGAGAAGTGGAAAGAGTCTCAAACTTTCGGTACTCATTCCCTGCATCAAAAATTAGTCCGCGGTTATGCGTCCATTGCATGGAACCGGTAGTGACATAGTTTTGCCTTACATTAACTTTGGGATTATCCCAACGCCCGTTTTGCAAGACTACTGTCTTTATCTGCTCACTAGGGTCAACCACGCGCAAAGAATTATAGTTTACTGTCATTTCCACCTGCTGGTGACTCTTGTTTATGTCTATGTCCGTGTTTGTTTCAACGCTAAGACTGATACTTGCCAAAGGATCAACAACCATAAAGCATGCAGTAAGCACCGTTTCTCCGGTATTGTCATCTGTAACCGTAAGGCGATAGTTTCCGCTTAGCTTCAAACGGCATTTTTCGTTGGGGATTTGCAGCTTGTAATGAGTGTAGAGTACATTGGTATTGATAGACTCTTCTATGTCGTCTATCGTGTTGTCACTTGAAAAGCCTTCTATATAGTCACTTTGAAACAGTCCGTCGCTAGTTGTCCAGTCTGCCTCACAATGCTCTATGTTATAGACGTATCGCCGGTAAGTATGCGTCAAATCATCGAAAGATATGTTCATCACATTGTCCGGGCTAAAGTCTTCGAGTTTCATAACGGGCAGATCCTGCCATTTCTGTCCACAGACAACCTGCAAAGTACGTATATCAGGATTAAAGATTTCATGTCTTTGTGCCGTAGCGGCAAGCGTAGAACAGAGAAATGCTGCAACAAAAAAAGTTTTCCCCATCATTATCATAACTCCTCCAGCAATTTTTCTATTACGGTAGGATAGTGGGCATACTCCAAGGCATGCACTTTTCTTGCGATGTCGTCTGCTGAGTCTGTTGCAGACAACGCAGTGGCGAATTGTGCAATATGCTCCCCGGCATCATATTCACCGTTTACGAAATGTATCGTTATTCCGCTTTCCTTTTCTTGGTTAGCCTTTACTGCTTCATGAACATGCGGGCCATACATTCCCTTACCGCCATACTTGGGCAGTAAAGAGGGATGAATATTTACGATGCGCTGCGGATACGCCGTTATAAGGAAACCGGGAATGAAAAGCATGAAGCCTGCAAGCACAATAAGAGAGACATCATACGAACGCAGGAGCGGAAGGACAACCTGCTCGTTGTTTATCTCATTGCGCGACAAAATCTTTACCGGCACTTGCCAATTAGCCGCGCGCTCAATAACTTTTGCCTTGGCATTGTTTGTTACTACAAGTGCAACCTTCACGTCTGTACTATGGCTGAAATGCCTAATTATCGCCTCACAGTTTGTTCCGTTTCCGGAGGCAAATATCGCAATGTTTTTCATTTCCGGTTATATTTTAGCATGATAATAAAATAGGCAGAATGTCTTCAGAAAAAAGAATGTGCAGAGAAGCCCTAGTCATCTTCCATGTCGAAGTCATCATCATCGAAGCCGAACATTGCAGGATCGGTAAATGCGTCTAGGCTTCGCCTGTCTTTCTTCGTCGGACGTCCCGTGCCTCTTGCCCTGTCAACGAAGCCGCTTATACGGCTCATCTCCAGTATTTCATATTGTTTGGGGTCGGTAACATTCTCATATATCTCAGGAATGAATTTTGCACCGACACGCTGTTCGATACATTTGAGTATACGGAAGGAGTAAACGACAGGCGGCTTCTTTACGTTCACCGTTTCACCTACCTTTACGGTATGTGATGGTTTGACGTTTTGTCCGTTTATCGTCACCCTGCTGTTCTTGCAGGCATCGGCAGCTATCGAACGCGTCTTAAATATGCGCGCTGCCCAAAGCCATTTGTCTATTCTTGCGCTCTCTGCCATCGTGGTCAAGACTTTCTGTGGTTAAACTGGTTCATCGTTATATCTATTCCTGCCAATGCAAAACTTTTGATTATCTCGCCAGCCGTCTTTATTGCGGGTTCAAGAGTCTGCATCTCCTCCGAACCATATTTTCCGAGCACCCATTCAACTTGCATTCCACGCTGGAACTCATTGCCAATACCCACCCTCAGGCGCGCATATTTCTGAGTGCCTATAACTTGTTGTATGTTTCCCAGTCCGTTATGGCCGCCATTACTTCCGTTCCCCTTAAGACGCAGATTACCAAGCGGCAATGAGAGGTCGTCAACCACAACAAGCAAATGTTCAACTGGTATGTTCTCCTTGCCGAGCCAGTATCTTACAGCGTTTCCGCTTAGGTTCATGAATGTGGTGGGCTTCAGAAGAAAAAGTTTTCTTCCCTTTACCGATGTTTCTGCCACGAAGCCATAACGCTTGTCTTGAAAATCCGCTCCTGCCTCTTTGGCAAAAGCATCCAGAACCATAAAACCTGTGTTGTGGCGGGTGCGCTCGTATTCATCACCAGGGTTGCCAAGTCCGACTATAAGAAATTTGTCCATTAATTACTCCTCGTAAGTTCTTTTTATGAGAATGGCTGCGAAACATATTGTCGCCCCGCAGTCTGTTCGTATAAAAAAAGAAAAGGTGATTCCAAATAAGCATATTCAGAATCACCAATGTTCTTGTTTCCCTTTTTTGATTAGGCGTTAGCTTCTGCGTTGCTTGCTGCAATAGACTTACGTGTTGCCTTGATTGAGCAAACGACAACGTTCTTGCTAGTTGCCATCTCAAGACCGTCAAAGTGCAAATCGCCAACTTTGATGCTCTTACCGATAGTCATTGCAGTAACGTCTATGTCAAGATGTTCAGGAATGTCCTGATACTTGGCTGTTACATTGATCTTACGGATAGAAAGGTTCATACGACCACCATCACGAACACCCTGTGCAAGACCGTTAAGCTTAACAGGAATACCAACAGTGATAGGCTTCTGATCATTAACCTCATAGAAGTCAACGTGAAGAAGCGCATCTGTTACTGGATGGAACTGAAGTTCTTTCAGAACTGCAGTGTGCTCCTTACCATCGATAATGAGCTTGATAACGTAGATGTGCGGAGTGTAAACAATCTTTCTCAATTCGCTCATCGGACAAGCGATAGAGAATGCCTCAGGAGCGCCTTCAGCGTTTTTTGCCTCACCATAAAGGTTGCATGGAATAAGACCTTCCTTACGCATTGCCTTTGCAGCTTTCTTGCCAAGACCAGTTCTTGCCTGACCTGTAACTTCAATTTCTTTCATAATGTGTTACTCTAAATTAAGTTGTTAATAATAATGCTTAATTCACCATCACACGGGAATACAATTCACGTAGTGCTTGAAAAAGCCGTGCAAAGGTATTGTTTTTCTTGCGAACTGGCAAACAAACCGTAAAAAATAACATAAAAGGTAGCTTTTTCTTGCACGTAACTTCTATTTTCCGTATTTTTGCAGAGATTTTTTGAAATACACATCCTTTTTATATTATAAAGATGATAAACAGAGAATTGATAAGGATTAAAATTGTCCAGTTAACCTATGCATACTATCAGAACGGCAATCACAACATGGATAACGCGGAAAAGGAATTGTTGTTCAGCCTCTCGAAAGCTTACGACCTTTACAACACGCTCCTTTCACTCATAGTTTCAATATCAAAAGAAGGCAGATTGCGTTACGATGTCGAAACAACACGGTGCAAGCGTGAGGGCTTGCCTTTGCCGTCAGACAAATTCGCAAACAATAAATTTGCTATCCAACTTGAGGAGAACGACGAACTGAACGAATTCCTTGCAAAGCAAAAATATTCATGGGAGGACAATATCGAGTTTATCCGCGGAATATTGAATCAGCTGGAACAGGCACAATTCTATAAGGAATACCTTGAAAGCAACAACGATTCATACGAGGAGGACCGGGAACTGTGGAGAAAACTCTACAAGACATTCCTTACCGACAACGAAACGCTTGATTCTCTGCTTGAAGAGCGCAGTCTCTATTGGAATGACGACAAGGAAATTGTTGACACTTTCGTGCTGAAAACAATAAAACGCTTCATCCCCGAAAACGGTCAAAAGCAGAAACTTCTGCCTGAATGGAAAGACCAGGAAGACCAAGCCTTTGCATTAAAGCTTTTCCGCTCGTCAATACTCAACGCCGACCAATACCAACGCTACATGGGAGAAACATCCCGCAACTGGGATTTCAGCAGACTTGCTTACATGGATGTTGTGATTATGCAGATTGCAATTGCGGAAATGGTGAACTTCCCCAATATCCCCGTCAGCGTTACTATCAATGAATATGTTGAACTCGCCAAGCTATATAGCACGCCAAAGAGTGGGGGATATATCAACGGTCTGTTGGATTCCATCGCACGCTATCTGATTGACAGCGGAAAGATGATGAAAACAATGGCGCCACGTACTAACAGATAACATCTATTCCGTGCAAACGGAAGAAAATAATCAATCATAATAATTAATTAAGGTATAAAATTCATGAGCACAACAATCTTATTGGCTGCGCAACAAGCCGGCGGCGGAAATTTCTCTTTCCTTCTTATGATGGTAGCAATCTTTGCTGTCATGTATTTCTTCATGATTCGTCCGCAACAAAAGAAGCAGAAAGAAATCCGCAAGTTTCAGAACTCTCTGCAAGAAGGTTCTCACGTTGTTACTGGGGGTGGGATCTACGGAACAGTAAAGAGAATAGACTTGACTACAAACCAAGTGGATTTGGAAATAGCAAAAGGCGTAACAATAAAAGTTGACAAGGCATACGTTTTTGCAGACACAACGGCATCGTCAACCGTTGTTACCAAAGATAAATAATGAGAAGAAGTCTTTTTTCTACTATATTCAAGACAATCAGAAACTCCTTATTCCGCATAGTGAACAAGGAGTTCTTGATTTTTTTGTTCTTTCTGGCACTAAGCAGCATCTTTTGGATTATGCTTGCCATGAACGACTCATACGAAATTGAGCTACGTTACCCCATACGCTTAACTGGAGTGCCCAAGAGCGTAATCATAACAGACACAAATTCAGATACCTTACGCATTACTGTAAGAGATAAAGGCTACACATTGGTTAAGTATATCTACGATGAAGACATAAAATCAATCGACTTGTCTTACTCGTCAATAGCAAAACATAACGGATGTGGCAGCATTAGCGCAAACGAACTAAACAAAATCGTTTTAAGCGAGTTTGACAACTCTACAAAAATAGTAAGCATCAAACCTGATCGCTACGTTTTCTACTATAATTACGGAACACACAAACACTTGCCTGTAAAGCTTTACGGAAGCGTGACACCGGATGCTAGCTATTACTTGACAAAGATAGAGTTCAACCCCAAGTCGGTTGACGTCTATGGTAGCCAAAGAGCATTGGACAGCATGAAGTGGGTATTGACAGAAAAGCTTTCTATTCACAACCTTCGGGACACGATTGTACGTTCGGTTAAGCTTGCCGACATAAAAGGCATCAAATGCGTACCGTCACAAATTAGAATGACTGTATATCCTGACGTACTGACTGAGGAGAACTTTGAAGTTCCCATTCAAGCGCAAAACATGCCTGACGGAAAAACACTACGCACATTCCCGTCACGCATAAAAGTGTCTTTTACCGTAGGTGCCGCTATGTTCCGAACGATACGGCCCGATATGTTTAAAGTAGTGATTGACTATAACGACCTTATCGCCAACCCTTCGGAAAAATGCTCGCTTAAAGTTGTGGCTGCCCCACATGGAGTAAGGAACATACATACGGATATCCAACAGGTAGACTACTTGATTGAGGAACAATAAAAAGGAGTAAAAACGTGAAGATAGGTATAACGGGAGGCATCGGCAGCGGAAAATCTTACGTGTGCAATATGCTCAGAGAACAGGGCTTCAAGGTTTACGACTGCGACACGGCGGCGAAACGCATCATGCGCCAGTCTGCAGAAGTACGCCAGGCGCTAACATCACTCATCGGGCGTGATGCCTACGATGGAACAGAACCTAACAAAGCACGGATAGCCGCATTTATCCTCTCCTCTGAATCCAACGCTGCCATGGTTAACGCCATTGTTCATCCTGCAGTGGCAAAAGACTTCCAAGAATCGAGCATTGACTTTATGGAATGTGCTCTCCTCTTTCAAAGCGGCTTTGACGCATTGGTCGACAAGAAAGTATGCATCTCCGCACCTTTGGATACAAGAATTGAACGCATCATGAAGCGGGATTCCATCCAGTACGAAAAGGCTATGGAATGGATAAAATGCCAAATGCCACAAGAAGAAATGGCGGAAAGAAGCGACATTGTCATAATAAACGATGGCATAGCCGACCTAAAGCCACAAATAGCCAGAATAATGGCATTAACAGACTGAAGTTTACGCATAAGAAAGTTTGCTTTAACCAAGCAAAAGAAACAATATAGAATTGAATTAAACAAAATTTTAAAAAGAAAATGGATTACACAATTTTGTCAGTCGCTGGAAAACCAGGACTCTACAAACTCGTTTCAAGGGCAAAGCAGAGCCTCATCGTGGAAGCTCTTGACAGTACTCACCGCAGAACACCGATTTTCGCATCAGATAGAGTAACTAGCCTGTCAGACATCGCCATGTATACAGAAAGCGACGATGTGCCATTGATGGAGATTCTTGACACTGTTCTTAAAAAAGAGAACGGCAGCAAATGCTCTCTCAACTACCGCAAATGCACGAAAGAGGAGCTTCATACATACTTCGCAGAGATTCTGCCCAACTATGACCGCTACAGGGTTCACGACAGCGACATAAAGAAGTTGCTGCAATGGTACGACATTCTTGTTGCTGCCGAAGTAACTGATTTCGTTACAGAAGAAAAGGCAGAAGAGGAAACGCCTGCAACCGAAACGGCTTCTGAAGAATAAACACAGACAAACAATGGAAGGGAGGAAATGAAACGTTCGGAACGCTATAAAAAAGTACTGGAACACTTTGCCAAGACGATACCGCATGCAACGACGGAGCTTGAATTTGGCAGCGTGTTCCAGTTGCTTATTGCTACCATGCTTAGCGCGCAATGCACTGACAAGCGCGTGAATATGGTAACACAATCCCTGTTTCTGCTTTATCCCGACGCTCACTCAATGGCAAAAGCCACTGAGGAAGATTTACTTGAACATATCTCCAGCATTTCATACCCCAAGTCAAAGGCTCGCCATATATCGGAAACTTCACGCATACTGGAGGAAAAATACAACGGCGAAGTGCCGCAAACATCAAAAGAACTGGAAGAATTGCCTGGAGTAGGAAGGAAAACAGCCAACGTAATTCTTGCCGTTGGCTATGGAAAGGCAGCTATGCCTGTTGACACACACGTATACAGAGTAAGCCATAGGCTTGGACTTGTACCTGCTAACTGCACGACTCCACTTACAGTGGAAAAATATTTAAGAAAGAATATCAGCGACAATATTGTTGCCGATGCCCATCATTGGCTATTGCTTCACGGTCGCTATACATGCACAAGCCGCAAACCAAAGTGTGGCGAGTGTCCGTTCACGAGTTTTTGCCCATACTTTTCTTCCGAACGCCACGCCACCTAAGTGATGAAAAGAAACACTTGGTACGATTTTTTATCGCCACTAAAGTTTGCAAATACAATTATATTTATTATTAGAGCGTGCGGTGGGAAATTTTAACTTCCACCTTCAATTGCTCTTATTTCTTCATTTCCGAGAATAGCTTAATGCGCTGTTCTTCTGATATCTTGCAGACAAGCAGTCGTCCGTCCTTTTCAGCAACGATATATCCGTCAAGTCCCTGAACAACAACTTGCTTGCAATCAACCGCATGCACGATGCAATTCTTTGTCTCAAAGAGAGCCACATTCTTACCAATGATGCTGTTCCCATCAGCATCATGCTTAGTCTGGGTAAGCAGAGAGCCCCATGTTCCCAAATCGCTCCAGCCAAAATCTGACGGACAAACGAAAATTTCCTCAGCCTTTTCCATTATGGCATAGTCAACAGATATGTTTTCACACGTAGGGAAGCGCTCATCAACCGTCTGTTGCTCTGCCTCTGTTCCATAGACCTCATCCATACTTTCAAAGATGTTTGCCATAGCGGGCTGATAAATACGGAACGCATTGACTATGGTCCTCACACTCCAGATAAATATGCCGGCATTCCAGAAATAGTTCTTCTCCGAGATATATTTCAAAGCCTTCTCATAGTCAGGCTTTTCCTTGAAGGCATCAACACGGTATATTTCCTTGTTGCGTGGCGACGATGAGCTTAAATCGGCCTGTATATAACCATAACCAGTTTCTGGGCGTGTGGCTTTCATTCCCAATGTCACGATGGCATCTGTCTCACCCGTAAAGTTAAGGCATGATTCTACCACGCGTCTGAATTCAGGCGTGTCCATCACGATATGGTCACTGGGCGTAATGACAATGTTCGCCTTCGGACATTGTTTCTTTATGCGCCAACTCACATAAGCGATACATGGAGCGGTGTTTCTGCGACATGGTTCGCATAATACATTTGCCCGTGGAATCTCTGGCAGTTGTTCACACACTTTTTCAGCATAGTCCTTGTTTGTAACAACCCACACATTCTCTGGCGGAATAATTGTTTCGAACCTGTCGTAGGTAAGCTGTATGAGAGTGCGTCCAACTCCAAGCACGTCTATAAACTGCTTGGGGCTCTCGGGAGTACTCATAGGCCAGAAACGGCTGCCTACTCCGCCGGCCATAATAACGAGATGATTGTTGTTTGCCATGATTACAAAGTTTTTCGCCTCAAGTATGCATGCATACCTGTTGATAATGTTCAATAATGCAAATTTACGAATAAATGCTTAACATTGAAAAAAATTATTTGCTAAAATATTCATGTTGGCTTTGATACTATATTTTTTTGCTATTTAAAAAACATTACATAGATTTGCATAAAATAAAGAATACACAGGTAAGTACGATATAAATCACGGTAAACATGGACAACTACATACGATTTGACTGGGCGATGAAGCGTCTGCTGCGTAACAAGGCTAACCACGCCGTGTTGGAGGGACTGATGTTTTCGCTGCTGAACGAGAAATTCACGATAAAGAAGTTTCTCGAGAGCGAAACAAATCAGTATAGCGAGAACGACAAGTTCAACCGCGTTGACATTCTTGCCGAGAACGAGAAAGGCGAGTTGACCATCTTTGAGATACAGAACACCCGCGAGTTGACTTATTTCCACCGCATACTCTATGGTGTGTCGAAGGTGATTACCGACTTCATGGGCCTTGGCAACGATTATGACAAGGTAAAGAAAGTCTACTCCATCAATATCGTCTATTTCGCCCTAGGCCAAGCCACTGACTATGTTTATCATGGCAGAACCGTATTCAAGGGCCTGCATGATCCCAATGACATTTTGAGACTGTCCAACCGCCAAAGCGAAGTCTTCTTCGGCGACACCATCGACAAGGGTGCAAAGACGAAACGCGAGGCCGGCGAGATATTCCCGGAATATTACCTGCTCTGCGTGGACAATTTCGACAAACTGGCCGTCAACAACCTGGACGAATGGATTGACTTCCTAAAGACCGGCGAGATCAAGGACACGGCCAAGGCGCCGGGACTGTGCGATGCCCGCAAATGCCTTAACATCGACAAACTCACCACAGAAGAGCGCAAGGACTACATCCGCCACATGGAAAACCTTCGCTATCAGCGCAGCGTCATCAAAACAGGATATGACGACGGCTGGCAGGAAGGGAAAGCAGCAGGAAGGGAAGAAGGGCGAGAAGAAGGTATGAAAGTCGGAAGGGAGGAAGGTATGAAAGCCGGATTAGAGCAAGGACTTGAAAAAGGACTCGAAAAAGGCCATGCAGAAGAGAAATTGGCTATCGCCCGTAACCTTTTAGCAGCGAAAATACCTGTTGAAATCGTAGCCCAGTCTACAGGACTTTCTGAAGATGAAATACGGAAATTGCAGTAGGGAAGGAGAATAAACGATGATTCGCAAAGTATTGGTTCAATATGTATAGCTTTCTGTAATTTGGAGTGATGGTATACAAAAGGAATTACTTGACAATAGTGAAGACCGACTAAACATCATTTAAGGATGTTGTCAATAAGACATAGATTCCATCCTTATTGATTTCTTCAAGTAAATAAGGTTTTATATGTTTGTGCATTCTCACCACATCAACAGAGCATTGCAACAGATTTTCCAAGAACCGTTTAAGTCGGACAACCAAGAACATCTTTGGTTCCATATCTACACAAATATCTATGTCACTACATTCTTTTTGCTCGTTTCGTGATACAGAACCAAAAATACGCAGCGACCTTATGCCGAACACAGATTTGAGTTCATCGGCATGAGAAGATATTAATAATATGTACTCTTTGGTCGTTCTCATACTTATTAGTTTTGAATATTGCAAAATATAAGTATTTTTATTGAGATGACAAAGATGTGCAGTTATGTTTATGTTCATTGATAAAATAAAGGTTATGCTAATCATCCTAATTGTATATGCGTTCTTTAATATTTTTCGCGAACTAAGAGTTGAGATAAAACTCTTTGGTTAAGTTCTGGTACCATTCAGAGCGTTCGCCGTC
>CAVAAS010000043.1:0-15446 GCA_963586715.1 Barnesiella intestinihominis | reverse complement strand
GCAATCAAATAATCCCCTTGATTGTTTTAAATTCCTCTTTCCTGCAAGTAAATGTCTATAAGAATGCCGTTGCTATTATATATATAATAAGGTGTAATGACTATGGCTTTTTTCTTTTACTTGCTCGTAAGATGAAGGAAACGTGTTATGCGGTGACCAAGACTGCGGTCTTTATTGTCAATAAACGCATCAAGCAGTTTCACCGTACCGCTAGTCGGTATGACATCGTAGTCGGCAATAGCTGCAGGAATCAGGCAACTGCGACCAGAACGTAACAGGACTTCATCACCCGTGGCACGGATTTTTATTCTACATTCACCGCTTATGCAAACAGAAATCACAAAGCTGTCATACTTAAGCAAGTTCCTGTGAAATGTTTCTGTCAATTCTACAATCCTAACGCTGAAGTTTGGTGAGTCAATCAAGAGGTTTGCACAATTGTCCGGGCTTTCATATATCGTACGGTATTCTTGTTCCACATTGAAGTCAAGAGCCTGTGCCGCCAAATCCGTATGCAGTTGTCTTGGTTTTCCGTCAAGTCCAGGACGGTTATAGTCAAAGATACGATACGTCAGGTCCGAGGACTGTTGCACTTCTGCCAGCAGTATTCCGCTACAAATGGCATGAACACGTCCGGCAGGCAGATAGAACACATCGCCAGCCTTCACCTCATGCCGTGCAAGTACGTCAGTTATCGTTCCGTCGGCTACACGCTGACAATATTCCTCCTGCGTTATTTTTGTCTTGAAACCAGCATAAAGATAACTGCCAGAACGGGCATCTATGACATACCACATCTCCGACTTGCCTTTTTTGCCATGGACTCTAAGTGCCATTTCATCATTTGGGTGAACCTGTATGCTGAGGTCTTTGTTTGCATCTATGAACTTCACGAGCAAAGGCATCTTGCCTCCGTATTTACGATTCACGGATTCTCCCAATATCTCAACAGGGCTTTGATCTATAACGCTCACCAAATTTTGTCCGGCGAAGTCACCATTATCTATTATGCTTACGCTTGACGGGATTGCACTGACCTCCCAACTCTCTCCAACGGGCTCGGCTTTCGACTCAATATTCTTATATGTACACAAGCGATCTCCTCCCCATACAACAACGTGAAGATTGGGTTTGAACAAAAGCGGATATAGTTTCATATACTTTGTTTGCTGTTCTTTATTTAAAGCAAAGTTACGTTATTTTATTTCTTCCGCAACAGCAAGTACTGTTTTTTAATAAATATTTTCTAGCTCCGTCCTCTTGATTACCTCAATCATGCGCAAAAGGAAAGGAAAAGAATAGGGTTACAACAATCCTGCAAGTAAGAATACCTGCATAATTGGTTACAATGCAGCTCAGACTTCGTCTTGTTTTTAATACGTGACAAGGGTATTTAACTACTTACACTCTTGTTTCTGTCATAAATAAAACGAGTATCAACTAACAATAAAAGACATCTACGACCTATGATTTACAATGAAATCGGAAAGACCGGCATGCGCGTGTCAAATTTAGGCTTCGGAGCTTCATCACTTGGCGGGGTATTCCACGACATACGTGAGGCCGAAGGAATAAAGGCAGTCCACACTGCAGTTGAAAACGGTATAAATTTCATCGATGTTTCTCCATACTACGGCTACTATAAGGCTGAAACAGTTTTAGGAAAAGCCCTCGTTGACATTCCAAGAGACAAGTATTATCTTTCAACAAAGGTCGGACGTTATGGCGAAGACGGGAAGAACTCATGGGACTACTCTGCGGAAAGGGTTACAAAAAGTGTATATGAAAGTATGGAACGCCTGCACATTGACTATATAGACATTATCAATGTACACGACGTTGAGTTTGCCGACCTTAACCAAATCGTGGGAGAAACATTGCCTGCCCTTGTCAAGCTGCGCGAAGAGGGCGTAGTAAAACATGTGGGAATTACAGACCTTCAACCAGAAAACCTCAAATGGGTGATTGAGCACGTGCCGGCAGGCACTGTAGAGTCGGTATTGTGCTTCTGCCACTACTGCTTGAACGATGAACTGTTGAATGACTATTTTGATTTTTTCAAGCAGCATGGCATAGGTATCGTAAACGCTTCTCCATTCTCTATGGGCTTGCTTTCCAAACGCGGCGCTCCTGCATGGCATCCAGCACCCGCCTCTCTGAAAGAAGCTTGCGCAAAGGCTGCCGCCTATTGCGAAGAAAAGGGGTACCCTATTGAGAAACTTGCGGTGCAGTATTCCGTAAGCAACAACGAAAACATCGCCACAACTCTGTTCAGTTCTGCCAATCCAGCAAACGTACTCAAGAACATCGGATACGTAAACGACCCTATTGACAACTCTCTTGTTGAGGATGTGCAGAAAATCATCGGCGACCAGATGCGCGTTAGATGGGCGAACACATAAAAAAATACCGTAATCTGACCTTATGGACTATCCTATTATTGATGCCCATTCGCACCTTTGGCTTCATCAGGACGCGGAATGGAACGGCATGCCTATAAAGACAACAGAAAAGGGCCGTTCTTTCTTTCTCACGGAAGAGGTGCAAATGCTACCGCCTTTCATGATAAACGGAGAGAACTCCGCCGAAGTGTTCATTGCAAACATGGACTATGCACAAGTATCTGCCGCAGTGGTTGTGCAGGAACTCATCGACGGAATACAGAACGAATACTTGCTTGACGTGAAACAACGGTACCCTGAGAGGTTCTTTGTCTTCGGCATGTTCGATTTTTTCACCGAGAATCCGCTTGAACAGACAGAAAAGCTACATTCTCAAGGCTTTGGCGGAATATCCATCCCTGGGCACAGGCTTATCACAGACACGCATCGCGTACACCTAAACTCCCAGGAAATGATGCAGATGTTCAAGTATATGGAACATAACGGCATGCCCCTGTCTCTCTGTCTTGCCGAAAATGGTATGCAGACGGAAGAAATAAAGGAAGTTATCGCTGAATGTCCAAACTTGAAAATCGCCATCGGGCATTTTGGAATGGTAACACAACCGGGATGGAAAGAACAGATTATGCTGGCACGAAACAAAAACGTTTTTATCGAGTCCGGCGGCATAACATGGCTATTCAACAGCGAATTCTATCCATACCACAGTGCTGTGGAGGCAATACGCGAAGCCATTGACCTTGTAGGCGTAGAGAAACTGATGTGGGGGTCTGACTATCCTCGCACTATTACCGCCATAACCTACAAAATGTCATATGACTTTATATGCAAGACCGACAGGCTTTCCGACATGGAAAAAGAACTTTTCCTCGGGAAGAACGCGCAAGGGTTTTATGGCTTTGGCAAGTTGGAGATTCCCAAGCGCCTAAAGAATATGTCGGAATAGTTGATATTGCTAACGCAATGCACATATAATATGGCGGCATTGCCGCCTAAATCCTCAAGAAAGAAACGAGAAACAACAAATGACAAAGAAACAAAACTATATCATACCCCTTTCGCTCATTTTCTGTCTCTTCTTCATGTGGGCAATAAGCAGCAACCTTATGCCTACAATGATAAAGCAACTGATGAAGACTTGCGAACTTAACACCTTCGAAGCCTCATTTACAGAAACGGCATACTGGCTCGCATATTTCCTTTTCCCCATTCCTATTGCCATGTTCCTTAAGAAATTCAGCTATAAAGCAGGAATTATCTTTGGATTGGCAACGGCTGCCACAGGAGCTTTCCTATTTTTCCCTGCGGCTATCATACGCTCTTACTGGGCTTATCTGTGTGTCTTTTTCATCATTGCCACAGGCATGTGCTTTCTGGAAACGGCAGGAAATCCTTATGTGACGGTGCTTGGCGAGGAACGGACCGCAGTGAGACGACTTAACCTCGCACAGTCGTTCAACGGACTGGGTGCATTCATTGCGGGGATGTTCCTCAGCAAGCTTGTGCTTGGCGAAAGCGACTACACACGCGACACCTTGCCTGCCGACTACGAAGGCGGATGGGAACACTACGTTGACGAGGCTACAGCAAACATGCAACTTCCTTACTTTATAATCGGAGTTGTGCTTGTTGCCATTGCTGTTATTTTCCTTATAACAAAATTCCCCAAGCTTGACGATGAAGTGAAAACGGAAAAGCATAACGATAAGCTTATGGATTTTTCCGTGTTGAAAAAGCCTAACCTTAAATGGGGCGTTATCGCACAGTTCTTCTACAACGGCGGACAAACCGCAATAAACAGTCTTTTTCTTGTCTACTGCACCAACTATGCAGGACTAAGCGTTGACGATGCAACCACATTCTTCGGCTACTACATGCTTATGTTCCTTATAGGACGATGGATCGGCACTGCGCTGATGACAAGACTCAACCCATCTGCAATGCTCCTCGTATACTCCGTTGTACTCATCGGCCTGTGTATTGTGATAAGCGGAATGGGCGGAAAGGTTGGTCTTTGGGCAATGTTGACAGTACCCTTCTTCATGTCAATAATCTACCCCACCCAATTCTCAATGGCTCTGCAGGGACTCGGCGAGCAGACCAAGAGCGGCTCTGCCTTCCTCGTTATGGCTATCGTGGGCAACGCCTGCCTTCCGCAACTGACGGCATACGTTATGCACTTCAATCCCATAGCCTACCACATTGCATATCTTATACCTGCAATATGTTTCGGCTTCTGTGCATACTACGGCTGGAGGAATATCCGTCATAAGACTGGCAGTAATCAAGAATAAGCTATATAATAAGGAATGGCAAAAGCCAAAAACAAGATATAAAAAGAATATCAACAATAACGTTATGAAAGCAGTACAGATTGTTGCCCCCAACGAGATGAGGGTTACGGAAATAGAGAAGCCGGTACTTGGAGCCGGCGAAGTGTTGGTAAAGATTAAGTATGTGGGCTTCTGCGGCTCCGACCTCAACACCTATCGTGGGCTGAACCCGATGGTTAAGCTTCCGGTAGTGCCCGGACACGAGGTGGGCGCAGTAATTGAAGCCGTAGGCGAAGGCGTTCCCGAAACGCTCACACCCGGAATGATAGTAACGCTCAATCCCTACACCAACTGCGGGCATTGCTCCTCATGCCGCAACGGCAGATACAACGCCTGCAAGAACAATGAGACGCTGGGCGTGCAGCGCTGGGGCGTAATGTGCGAATATGCCGTACTTCCCTGGAGCAAGATTATACCTACCGGAGATATTCCTGTAAAAGAGTGCGCTCTCATTGAACCAATGAGCGTGGGTTTCCACGCTGTAGCCCGTGGTCAGGTTTCCGACAACGACATTGTTATGGTCATAGGTTGCGGAATGGTTGGACTTGGCGCCGTAGTGCGCGCTTCCAGACGCGGCGCTACTGTTGTGGCATGCGACATTGACGACGAGAAGCTGGAGCTGGCAAAGACTGTTGGCGCCACTTACTCCATCAACTCAAAGACGGAAGATGTGCATGCTCGCGTAGAAGAAATAACTGGAGGCCATGGGCTGGATGTTGTTATCGAGGCAGTTGGTAGCCCCATGACTTACGTTACGGCTGTCAACGAAGTGGGCTTCACCGGCCGTGTGGTATGTATCGGCTATGCAAAGAGTGAAATTGCATTCCAGACAAAGCTGTTCGTACAGAAGGAGCTTGACATTCGCGGATCACGCAACGCCACTCCTGAAGATTTCCGCGCAGTGATAAACTGCGTAAAATCAGGCAAGTATGACATTAAGCAGTTCATTTCCAAATGCGTTAAGCCCGAAGAAGCTGAAGAGGCAATGAAAGAATGGAACAGCAACCCCGGAAAGGTATTCCGCATCATTGTTGAAATGTAAGACAAAGTCTGAAGAGATATAAAAGTAAATGGAGGAAGAGCATCATTGTTCTTCCTCCATTTGCTTATATAGCCGCCAAGAAAAATCCTCTACCTGACGTTTATAATCTTGTGGGTCTGCAATGACAAGTGCCATTGCGGATGTCTCAGGCAATAGTCCACCGCTCCCTTTAAATTGGCAGCATTGCGCATTTCATTCTTCTCATCGCAAGGTTGCAAGCGGAATTCCTTAGCCTCAACCGCAGAGTATTTGTCTACATCGGCATCATTGCCCTCGTAAACAACCTTCAGTTCGTCAACATGGGTTAGTGCAACACTCTTGTATTTAGGTGAGCATGTTATCCAATCTATTCTGCACCCTTCGGGCAATGCGACCGTTCCGTTTGTCTCCATCTGCACAAAGAAACCGCAACGGTGAAGTTTTTCAACGAACGATGATGTTACTTGCATTGCCGGCTCTCCGCCTGTAAGCACTATATGCCGGGAAGGATAGCGGCATACGCTTTCAATTATTTCGTCTTCTGTCATCTCGCGGAAGGCAGAATGGTCGGTATCGCAGAAGGAACATTTGAGGTTGCATCCAGAGAAGCGCACAAAGACGGCAGGTACGCCGGTGAAACGCCCCTCGCCTTGCAGACTATAAAACAGTTCGTTAACTCTCATCATGCTTCCTTTCTTGTTCATTACTCTTCATTGGCGTTGCTTCGGAGTGCGAAGATGTCGGCTGCTTCGGCTCGTTCATCATCAACGTAAGTCACGGTGTTGCTTGAACTCTCCTGCACGTCTACCATATAACACTGCGGTATCTGACTGCAAATCCACCTTGCTATGTTCTCTGCCGTTGGATTGAAAGGCAATAGCTCGTTGAAATTGCCATGATCAAGATAACCATGTATTTTGTTCTTTATGTGTTTGAAGTCTATCACCATCCCTTCAGCGTTAAGTTGCTTAGACTTGCAGTAAACCGTCACGCCCCAGTTATGCCCATGCATGTTGGTACACTTGCTTTCATAAGGAAGACTGAGACGGTGACACCCCGCAATCTCCATTTTCTTCTTGACGTAAAACATCTGTTTTCTTGCTTTCTATTTCTTACATTGAATAATATCTGTTTGCGCAAAGCCGCCGTTGCATTGCCAAACATGGAATATCCTATGCAAAAATACTAATAAATTCTGATACAATCACCCTCTGTCCTATAGTTATTTACCGCAGCATAGCCATTTGTTGACTGCGGAGTTGCTTTCATAACCCCGCGGGCTTCTGCATGCAACTCTACCATTTATAAACGTAAGCCCGCACGCTCTCAATATTGGCAAAACGACAACAATAACGTCTGGCTTACAGAGAAGAACAAAAGTGCAAACGTTTGCACTTCAAATAGTAAAAAATGGATTGTGAAAAAAAATCTTCATACCACAATAAATTCTATATTTGCATTTGAAATCAAACGATTACCTATGTAAAGGCTACGGAAACGAAAACAGCCCTTTGTGAAAGGCACAGCATACCGACGAAACGCATGAAGACACACTTACAGGAAATACTGTGCGAAAACTGACGAAACTAACAATTTAATAACATAACAACAAATATTATTACATGATGAAGCAGGTTAGATTCAGCAACGCCCTAAGAGCAACTGCCATCGGTGGCGGTCTGTTCCTGGCAGCTAGCGCCTTCGGACAAGACATTGTCGTGAAAGGCCACGTGAAGGATGCTACCGGCGAGCCTATAATCGGAGCTACTATCCGGGTTGACGGCACACAAGGCGGCACGATTACCGACATTGACGGAAACTTCTCCATCAAGGCAGATGCCAAATCTGTACTAAAGATTTCTTACATCGGATACGAAACAGCAACGGTGTCTGCAGGAAAAAGCATTAACATCACATTAAAGGAAGACGCTGCCACCAAGCTGGACGACGTTGTCGTTATCGGATACGGCCGCGCTAAGAAAAACGACCTCACGGGGTCTGTTACGGCAATGAAGCCCGATGAGATGAGTAAGGGCATAACAAACAGCGCTACCGACATGCTCGTAGGAAAAGTGGCTGGCGTTGACGTGCAAACCACAGGCGGTACGCCTGGTGCCGGTGCACAGATCCGCATACGAGGCGGTGCGTCGCTCTCGGCAAGCAATGACCCGCTGTATGTAATCGACGGATTGGAAATAGACAACAATACGGCAACGGGTATGAGTAACATTCTTGCTAACATCAACCCGCAGGACATCGAGACTTTCACCGTGCTTAAGAGTGCATCTGCTACGGCCATCTACGGTTCAAGAGCCAGCAACGGTGTCATAATCATCACAACAAAGAAAGGACGCTCGGGACAAAAGCCGACATTCTCATACAACGGCGACGTGACAGTCTCTGCCATTCGCAAAAAATACGATGCACTTAACGCTACAGAATACAAGGACCTCATAAAAAGCTTCGGCATTGACACTAGCTTGCTCGGCGATGCTGACACAGACTGGCAAGATCAGGTTCTGCGCACGTCGGTTTCCACGAACCATAGCATCAGCATGCAAGGTGGATTCAAGAACATGCCTTACAGAGTGAGCGCCGGTTACAACATAAGCAACGGTATTCTTAAGACTAGCTGGATGAGACGTTTCAACGCCAGCGTGAATCTTGCTCCGTCACTGCTTGACAAGCATTTGAACTTCAACATTACGGCGAAGTATATGTATGAGAAAAACCGCTATGCAGACAGCGGTGCAATTGGTGCGGCGCTTGCTATGGATCCTACACGCCCCGTACGTACAGATGATCCTGCATACAAGGTTGTAGGCGGCTATTGGCAAAGCCTGCAGAATGCAGACTATGGCGACCCGAACTGGACACAGACTTCATACAACCAGACGCCACAGAACCCTGTCGCCATGCTGAACAACAAGCACTGCTACGCTCATGCCAACGACTTCAGCGGGAATGCAGAGGTTGACTATAAGATTCACGGATTTGAAGACCTGCATATCCACGCGAGTTTAGGAGCACAATATACGGCAACCAACCAAAAAGACGACATAAAACGCACATCATACAGCAACAACTATTACGGATGGAATGACGTTATGGACTATTACAAATACAACATCGTGGGCAATGCCTACGCTCAGTATATGCATAAGTTCGGCGTACACGACATTGACATAATGGCTGGTGCAGAACAGAGCCACTATCACCGCACAGGTACTGGCACATACGGCAAGGGAACAAATCCTCTGACTGGCGAAGCCAAAGACGAGACTTTCCGCAATGAAACGGAGTGGGCTACACACAACTCTCTTGTTTCATATTTCGGACGCCTAAACTACAACTTGCTCGACCGCTACCTGCTTACAGCAACATTCCGCGCCGATGGCTCATCACGCTTTGCAAAAGGCCACAAATGGGGATACTTCCCATCTGCTGCCATTGCATGGAAGATTAACAACGAGCCTTTCATGAAGAACGTGAAATGGCTTAACGACCTCAAGCTACGTTTGGACTGGGGTAAAACAGGACAACAGAACGGCATTGACGACTTCTACTATGCCCCACTCTATGTCCGAGGCGACCAGTACAGTCAATATGCCTTCGGCGACACATACTATTACACCATGCGCCCCAACAAATATAACGACAAGCTGACATGGGAAAAGACTGAAACATGGAACGTCGGCATTGACTTTGCTGCCCTGAACAACCGCTTCACATTCAGCGTTGACGGATATATCCGCAATACCTCAGACCTTTTGGCAAATGTATCGGCTACTGCCGGCACAACATTCGGCGACCAACTCCTGCAAAACGTTGGCTCTCTGCGCAACTACGGCTTGGAACTGTCGTTCGACGTGAAGCCTGTCGTTACAAAAGACTTTACTTGGGATCTAACATACAACGTTGGATGGAACAAAAACGAGATTACTGAACTCAAAGCCGGCGCTCAAGACTGGGTTTGGGTTGACGGAGCAACGGCAGCACGCGGCGTTGACACAAAGCTGCAGCGCAACAAGGTGGGCTACCCTATCAACTCTTTCTACGTTTACCAGCAAGTTTATGACGAAGCAGGCAAGCCTATAGAAGGACTCTACGTTGACCGCAACGGCGACGGGCAGATTAACGATGACGACCGCTACTATTACAAGAGTCCGGCTGCCGACGTGATAATGGGTCTCACATCAAAATTCCTTTATAAGAACTGGGATCTCAGCTTCTCGCTACGCGCTTCGCTCGGTAACTATGTTTACTACTACAATCTGGCAAACAAGGCGCTCGTTTCAGAGTCCGGACTTTACAATCACGGAGCATTCGTAAACACCACACCAGAAGCGGTGGCTCTCGGATTTACAGGTCTTACTTCAAACCTTAATAGCATTAGCGACTATTTCGTGCGCAACGCTTCATATCTGAAGTGCTCAAACATTACGCTGGGATACACGTTCCCTGCACTTCTGAAATACGCAGGACAGGATTACTTCTCAGGACGCGTCTACTTCACCGTGCAGAACCCGTTCATCATAACGAAGTATAAAGGACTTGATCCGGAAGTGGCTAACGGTGTAGACAACGACACGTATCCACGCCCGGTAAGTTTCCAACTTGGCGTAAACTTCAATTTCTAAATACTGTCTCCGCGAAAACGGAACTGAACGAAACGACAGATAGTCTCAAAAGGAAACAAATAAATCAGAAATTACGACTATGAAACATATAGCAATAAAGACTGCTGCAATGGCATTCCTGGCGCTCGGAGCTGCGTCATGCGCCGATGATCTGAACATAAGTTCGATAGATCCGCAGTCGTCAACCACATACAAGACCGAGGAACTCCTTGCGAAAGAATACAGTACGCTCGTGGTAACGGGACAAAAAGGTCCATACGGCAACGGAGACATCAGCGGAAACGAAGGAGAAAGCGGATTCTACCGCTCAACATTCAACCTGCAGGAATTAAATTCCGACGAGATTCTATGGGCTTGGCAGGACAACGAGGATATGGCGCCCATTACAAACATGGCTTGGACTTCCTCCTCAACACGCGTTAACTGGGCATACCAACGTATGGCCTACAACATAACGCTCTATAACCAGTTCATCAGCGAACAGACTGGCAAAGTTAGCGATGACGTAATTGCAGAAATACGTTTCTTGCGCGCATTAAACTACACCACTTACCTTGACCTTTTCCATAAAGCCCCCTTCAAAGTGGAATTTAACGGGGAACTGCCTGTTGAGAAAGCTGGCGTAGACCTTTATAACTGGATTGACGAAGAGCTGACAACCATAGAGCCTCTGTTGAAAGACGTTGGTACGTACAACAACAAAGAGAACTTCGGACGCGCTGACCGTGGGGCTGCCTATGCACTTCACGCACGTCTTGCCCTTAATGCCGTGGTTTATACTGACGGGAAGGTTAATGACTACCAAAAAGCAAAAGACTACTGCGACAAAATCCTTAACTCTAACGTTTATGCCCTCTCTACTGCCAGCAAGAACGGCTATTCAGGATATGCCCAGCTCTTCATGGCTGACAATGACGAGAACCCGCAGACAATAAAGGAAACGATATTCCCAATCCGTCAAGACGGTGTAAAGATTAAGAGCTACGGCAGCACAATGCTGATAAATGGTGCACGCTGCTCTGGTATGCCTTATTATTACCAAACGAATCCATGGCAGTGCATCTTCGCCCGCAAGGATCTAATCCAAAAGTTCATTCCAAGTCTTGACCTTGACAATGCAGACAACGCAAAATGCAAGGAAGCTTACGATGCTTACACCAAGACTCATACCGTAACAACAGAAAGCGATGTGATTGCCATGGACAAGGAACTGGGAGGAAGTACGGAGAGTCTTATCCTCAAGGCTGGCGATGACCGCGCAATGTTCTACGCTGGTTATGCAGGCGGCGTACGCAGACTGTCGCCAGACAAGCAGATAAAGAATTTCTTTGACGGACTTTCCATAGTAAAATGGTCGAATGTGCGCACAGACGGTGGGCAGGTAGCACATCAGGATTTCTGCGATACAGACATTCCCCTTTTCCGACTGGCTGAAATCTACCTTACACGTGCTGAAGCAAGCTACAGACTTGGCAACGAGGCTACGGCTTTGAGCGACATTCAAACACTTCAGAAACGCGCCAACCGCAACAACGTGACAAAGAGCGTTGACCTTAGCTATATACTGGACGAGTGGTGCCGAGAATTCTACCTTGAAGGCAGACGCCGCAGCGACCTTGTTCGTTTCGGTCTCTACACAAGCAGCAAGTATCTCTGGAGTTTCAAAGGTGGCCAGCCCAACGGTGCTGGCGTTGATTCGCACTACAACGTTTATCCGATTCCGGCAAACGACCTTTCTGGCAACCCCAACTTGACGCAGAACCCGGGATATTGATAATAAAAAAGACAGAAAAAAACGTTTCCGACAACGTGGAATTATGTCATCAGAAAATGCGTTAAAACAATAACAAAAAAGTATTTCTATCATGAAACATTTATATAGAATTATGATGCTTCCATTGTTGGTGTTGCCGCTGCTGTTAGCTTCATGCGAAAAAGACACGGACAGCAATCCAACCTTGGACTTAAGCCACGTAAGCGAAGGCTTCGTGCTCAACACTCCGGCATACGCAGAAAACAACACGTATGACCTGGCAAATTCTGAATCGGTTGAACTCTCATGCTCACAACCAAACTACGGAGAGGGAGTACCCTACGTTGTGCGCTACTACGTGCAACTAGCCATAGACCCTGCATTCAAAGAGGCAAAGAACGAGGCTGCGTTCGAAGAACTCTCAACATCGTTCACAACAGCCCGCATGAACGTAAGTGCTGCAGAGATAAACAATGCGCTCGTTAACCTGTATCAAACCGCAAATCCAGGGAAAGACGTACCTGAAACGATGCCGGTCTACGTGAAATTGCGTGCCGTACTCGATGGAACGATGACCGATACGCTCGGACAGACATACTCAAACGTGATAACACTGAACTCCGTGAGAGCATCATATCAGGCTCCCGATGCAGAGTTGCCAGCCAACCTATTCGTAATTGGCTCATCAATACAAAACGCATGGAACAGTTGGAAAGAAGTGCCACAGGCTGCTGGATTGAAAGGCAATTACTTTACTGTTGTTTACGTGCCTGCAGGAGGACAGTTCAAGTGGAGTGAAACGGAAGGAATATACCGTGATTACACTAACTTGCGTAGCGTTACTGACAAGGCCAATGCAGGAATCACTTGCAACACGGAAGACTACAACAATATAAAGGTAGGAAACGGCGGTTGGTATACATTGTTCTTCACAGCAGAAATTACGCCTGACGGAAAGAGCATAAACTATGACCTAACCGTTTATCCGGCTGAAATATACATTTTCGGCACTGTTAACGGCGGAACATGGAGCTTTGACGACAACTGGAAGCTAAGTACGCCGGCAGACGCAAGCGGAGAATGGGTTTCGCCAGCCTTTACTGCCAGCGGAGAGTTGCGCGTTAGCGTAAAAGTGCCTGACGTTGACTGGTATCGCACCGAGTTTACTATCATAAACGGGAAACTGTTCTTCGGAAATCCAACAGACAATTGGGCTACGAACTTCGGTTCAGACTACTCTGTAGCATGCTCTGTAGGACAAAAGCTTTACCTCAATATGGACATGAATACAGGAGAGGTTAAATAAGTATCTTTCCAACTAAAGATGAACGGCAAGACACTATTTGCTGAATACTTAAGTTCACAAAAAAGTATTGCCTATTCAATAACGCTTGGCAGAACTTTCAAAGTTCTCTCATTGAAAGTTCTGCCAGCAAAACAGTAATCTGACAAATAAAACATGTAAAATGAAAAAGTCATTATTATATAGTTTGGCGGCATTTGCAGGTATTGCTTTTGCCAGTTGCAACGGTGACTACGATGACTGGTCGCAACCACAGCACAACGATCAGGAAAGTGCCATAACCATTCCAGGCTTTAATGCTACGGCTGCCAATGCCATAAACCTGGCAAATCCAGGAACAGACGTAACCGTATTCCACTTGTCTGAGGCTGCACTGCCAGAGAATATGACATTGGA
Source organism: Barnesiella intestinihominis (assembly GCA_963586715.1). GTDB lineage: Bacteria > Bacteroidota > Bacteroidia > Bacteroidales > Bacteroidaceae > Prevotella. Next base: position 1,598 of record CAVAAS010000043.1, on the reverse strand, counting down.
AAACATTCACATCGTGATAACTCCTGCCGAAGAAGAGTCTGCAACTTCTGTAGTAGCACAAAATATAGATGCGACCTCTGCAGGAACAGTAGACAGTACGGCACTTCAGAATGCTGTGCTATCAGCATACGGACGCCGCCCATCTGCAAGGTTATTCAACGCCCATGCTTACGCAGACGTAATGTCAAATGGACAGGCTCTCTTTGTTGATGCCGGTAAATTCCAGTTTACTGTAACTCCAAAGGCACCGCATATTTCAAAGGGATACTATCTTGCCGGCGACATGACAACATGGGGCGATTTCAATGCTCTTGCTAAATTCTCACATTCAGGCAAAGATGTTTACGAAGACCCAGTATTCACACTTACCATAACTACCACTGCCGACAATCAATACTGGAAAATAATTCCACAAGAGAACGTTGATGCACAAAACTTCTGGGCAGATGGAGTTCTGGGTACTGAGGTTGACGGTTCCACCGACGCTACCGGAACACTCGTAACCACCAACCCACAGGCTGGAAAAATAGCCGAAGCAGGAACGTATGTTATAACACTTGACATGCTTGAATACTCCTATTCTATAACAAAAGCTGACTCTTACTACATGGTTGGCGGCGTTTATGGTTGGAACGCTGAGGCAGCATCAAAACTGGCCTTCTTCTGCGAGGGCGGTTCTAAAGCGTCAATAACAACACAATGGACCGGAGATGCGAACCTGAAGATTTGGGCTAAAGACGATATCGGCAATTGGGACAAAGCATGGGGCACTGCAACTGATGGTGACAAGAGCGCAAGCGGCTCACTAACGAACAGTGGTTCACAAGCTTTCGTCTGCCCCGAGAAAGGAGCATTCTACACACTTACGATAGACATGTCTTCTAAGGAATACACATGGACCAAACTCGACAACCAAGAACCGGCTTCCTATTCAACCATAGGCCTCATCGGTGGATTCAACTCTTGGGGAGCTGACGTAGCAATGCAACAGACTGCGCCACATAACTGGTTCGTACGCCACACATTCTCTTCCGACACAGAAATGAAGTTCCGCGCAAATGCTGCATGGGACGTTAGCTGGGGCGGAACGGCTGAAACATTGGCAGGAATGGTTTACCCCGCTGAGCTAGGCTCTTCTAACCTCAACATAAAAGCTGGCACATACGATATATATTTCAACGACATTACAGGACAGTTCCTTTTTGTGTCAGCTAAGTGATAAAGGACATATACTATTGGTCCTCTTTAAATGGCGGACAAATAGTATAGTTCACAGAATATAATAAAAAAGACAGACCGTGTTATTTTTTTATTGCATGGTCTGTCTTTTTTATAAGACAGAATTGACTACAAAATAACCCTGTTTCAAGAAGGTATAACGTGCATATAAAAGGAAAACGAAAGTTTTTTTGCACATTTCTTAAAATATTTCATAAGTTTCTTTGGAAATAACAAAATAATCAAGTACCTTTGCATTCGCAATTAAGAATTGCAAATAAAAGAAACATGTTGGTGCCATAGCTCAGTTGGTAGAGCAAAGGACTGAAAATCCTTGTGTCCCCGGTTCGATTCCTGGTGGTACCACTCCTCCTTTCATT
>CAVAAS010000042.1:0-16504 GCA_963586715.1 Barnesiella intestinihominis | reverse complement strand
TCCTTGTGATGCTCATAGGATATTATGACGTAAAATATAAAGATGTGCTAGACAAAATTATTGATAAAGGCATTGTAAAAAGAAGTATTTTTATTAGTCCATACCTAAAAATGATTATTGTGAATGTGAAAAAAAAATGTTTACTTTGCATTTATTAAGGCGGTTTAGCAGCGTAAGTACTTTGTAAATAAGTCTATTTGCAGCCTTATCTTAAAGTCATGTCTTGACAATTTAGAATTTTGTGTTGCAAGAGTCGTAAAATATACCTTTGCATTTGCGCTAAAAAAGATGCGACATAACAAAAAGTAGGTAAAGATGAAAAGTCAGAAACTATATGAGGCAGACGACAAGCTTATCAGCCTCATCAAAGACAATTACAATATTCTGCAAAGTTTAGGTAGCTTTGGTATTAATCTTGGCTTTGGTGACAAAACAGTTAAAGAAGTGTGTGAGGCTCAGAACGTAGATACTTATACTTTTCTTGCTATTGTGAACCTTGCTATCAACGGATATAAAACGTTTGACGATTATTCGCGTCTCTCCATTCCCACGTTGTTGCATTATCTTCATGCAAGCCACCAGTATTACCTCGGTTTCCAGTTGCCGTTTATTCGTAAGGAACTTACAGAGGCTCTTGATGAGAAAGACAATCTTGCTCGCCTTATACTGAAGCTCTATGATGAATATGCAGATGAGATAAACAAGCACATGAAATATGAAGAGAAGTTCCTTTTCCCGTATGTGGAGTCTTTACTGAAAGGTGAACCTCTTCTGAACTATGATATTGAAACTTTCTCAAAGCATCATGGACAATCAGACCAAAAGTTGCGTGAGCTAAAAAATATCATAATCAAATATCTTCCCAGTGATGGGCTTCACAATAATCAACTTTCCGCCACTCTCTGTGATATTTACAGTAACGAAGAATGGCTAGCCAAGCATTCAGAGGTGGAAGAACAGATTATGATCCCCGCCATTCGTATGCTAGAGCGCAAGTCAAAACAGAATGACGTATCCGCAAAGCTCTCAACAATGATCAATAAGTCAAACAATTCAGAAACGTTGAGCGAGCGTGAAAAAGACGTTATAATAAGTCTTGTACAAGGAATGACAAATAAGGAGATAGCCAATCACTTATGCATTGCACCAAACACTGTAATTACCCATAGGCGTAATATAGCAAGGAAACTTCAAATTCATACTCCTGCAGGACTTACGATTTACGCTATTGCAAATAATTTGGTAGACATTTCTGCTGTTCAGATTTGATCTTAACAAACCAAAGAGTTTTATTGTACTTAAAAACGTATGCCTTTAGGTGATTACATATAATAATTAAAAAATGGCACATCCTTTTTAAAAAGTAATGTGCCATTTTTTTACGTTTGCATTTTATACTTCCTATCCAAAAAGGTGTCTTAAAGCCTCTTCAACTTTCCTAACAGGAATTAGGTTTACTCCACCAATATCTTTTCCCTTGAATGCCTGAATATTCTGTCGGGGCAGTATAATATTCGTAAAACCAAGTTTTTGTGCTTCAGCAACACGTTGCTCTATACGGCTCACCGGGCGCACTTCACCGCTAAGTCCCACTTCTCCAGCCATGCACCATCCAGCCTCGATAGGGGTGTCTACATTGCTCGACAGAACAGCCGCTATTATACTTAGGTCCATCGCAAGATCGGTGACGCGAAGTCCGCCTGCAATATTTACGAAGACATCCTTTTGTATTAGTTTGAAGCCAACACGCTTTTCCAGAACGGCAAGCAACATGTTAAGACGGCGTTGGTCAAAGCCTGTGGCAGAGCGTTGCGGGGTTCCGTATGCTGCTGTTGAAACAAGGGCTTGCGTCTCGACAAGAAACGGGCGTACACCTTCAATAGCGCATGATATAGCGATGCCACTCAGTCCGTCACGGTCTTCCGTGAGCAAGAGTTCTGATGGGTTTGAAACTGGGCGTAGACCATTTTGCATCATCTCATAGATACCAAGTTCTGATGTGCTGCCGAAGCGATTCTTTATTGAGCGTAGTATACGATACATGTAGTGTTGGTCACCTTCAAATTGAATAACGGTATCAACAATATGCTCCAATATCTTGGGGCCGGCAAGTGTTCCTTCTTTATTGATATGCCCGATTAGGATTACAGGCACTCCTGATGTTTTTGCAAATCGAAGTAATTTTGATGCGCATTCCCTAACCTGTGTTACGCTTCCAGGTGAGCTATCTGCATCTGCAGTGCAGATAGTCTGTATGGAATCAATGACAACTATATCAGGCTTAGTGTCTTTTATGCATAAGAAAATATTTTCGAGCGATGTTTCACAAAGTACAAGGCAGTTGTCGCTAGCCTCAGGGATAAGTCTTTTTGCACGCATTTTCAGTTGGTGGGCACTTTCCTCACCGCTTACGTAAAGCACTTTTTTCTTAAGTTTTAGTACGGTCTGCAATGATAGTGTGCTTTTCCCAATGCCGGGTTCTCCGCCAAGCAATGTTATAGAACCGCGCACAAGTCCTCCACCCAACACCCGGTTCAACTCCGCATCATTCATGTCGAAGCGAGGCTCGTCTTGTGCCGATATGTCTTTCAGCTTTTGTGCTACGTTTCCTTGGCCAACTTTTGTGCTCATTGTGGCAACAAGTGAACTTCTGCCCGTATCGGCAGGAACACGTAACTCCTTGAAAGTGTTCCACTGCCCGCATGCAGGGCATTTACCAATCCATTTTGCTGATTCCTGTCCACAATAGGAACAGACATAAACCGTTTTATCTTTAGCCATTATTTTTCGTTTTCTTTTTCTTCAGCTTGACCAATTACCATGTCAAATGGTAATTGTTGCAAATTATCCAAGATATAGTCTACCTTTTGCAAAAGTAGTTATATTTTTTTCATCGACAAATCGCAATGTCCAATCATTTATATGCAATATATGTTTAGGCGGGTCCTATAAGTTACCTTTGATGGATAAAAATCAAAAAGGCACAAAGAGCAATCCGTCTAAAACACAATTTTAATAGTGCGTGGAAAATATAGAACACGCCTTTAAACATGCATGAGATCTGTCATAATGGCATCACTCACGAAAAGTCCTTTTTTAGTGAGTCGAAGACGTTTGCCATTGGGACTTAGGCACAGGAAACCTTCTTTAATGTGCTTCTCGGATTCGTGCAAAAGGAAGCCAACGTATTCTTTGCCAAAAGAATGATGTATGTCGTCAAGTAGGATGCCTTCAGCGGTCCGTAGGCGAGTCATCACAGTGTCGTCGAATTTCATGTCTTGTGTGAGGATTTCCCTCTCGAATGGAACATTGCCGCGTTCTATTTCGTTGATATACTGTTGTATGTTGTCCACGTTCCATTGTCTAGATATTCCATTGAATGAATGTGCAGCAGCTCCCACACCAAGATAGGTTACAGACTTCCAATAACTGCTGTTGTGGCGTGAACGGAAAGAAGGCCTAGCGAAATTACTTATTTCATAGTGTTCAAATCCGTTTGCTGTCAATTTTTCTATCAGAGTCTCATACATTGCAAGTGAAACCTCTTCGTCACATTCTCTTATTCTACCGCTTTTAAGCATGTTGTATAGGGGTGTTCCTTCTTCGTAAGTAAGTGAATATGCAGAAATATGTTCCACGTCAAGTTTTATGGCAGAATTTATATCTTCTTCCCACTGTTCTACCGTTTCGTCAGGAAAGCCAAACATGAGGTCTATACTGATATTTTGGATGCCGGCATTGCGCAAACGTTCTATCGCTAATGGTATTTGTGTAGCGTTGTGGCGACGGTTCAGAAACTGCAGGCGCGCATCATCAAACGTCTGCACTCCCATGCTTATTCTGTTTATCGGAAGTGTCTGCAGTTCGTGGCAGAATTTGTCCGTTATGTCATCGGGATTACATTCCATTGTTATCTCCGGCTTTATTGCGTCGTAGCTTTCTATAATGTAATTTTCCGATATTGTGTTAAAGATATGCCGTAAATCTTCTATCCCAAGTTGGGATGGCGTCCCTCCGCCCAGGTATATTGTGTTTACAGGCTCGCCTATATAATTTTTTCTTATTGTCAGTTCTCGACAGATGCTGTTGGCATATTGATGTCGCATTGAGTTTAGTGTCGTTGAGTAGAACGCGCAATAAATGCAACGGCTTTTACAGAATGGAATATGTATGTATAATCCCGCCATGATTTGTAAGTTTTCGATGCAAAATTACTAATATGTTTTAAAATTGTAGATAAAGTCATTCAAATCTTTTGGAGGCTGAAGAAAAAACAATAACTTAGTTGCCGTTAAATCTAATAGCGTCGTAAAAGGGAGAGAAACACATTATCCCTAAAGTTCGACACAAACCTAAAATCTATAATGACATGAGAGTTTACCAAACTAATGAAATCAAGAACATTGCCTTGCTTGGCAGTGCGGGTTCCGGCAAGACAACTCTTGCCGAAGCAATGTTGTATGAAAGTGGTGTCATAAAGCGCCGTGGTACGGTAGAGGCTAAAAATACAGTTTGCGACTATTTTCCAGTTGAGCAGGAGTACGGATATTCCGTATTCTCTACGGTATTCAATGTGGAATGGAACAACAAGAAGCTCAATATTATAGACTGCCCTGGTTCAGACGATTTCGTGGGCGGTGCTATCACGGCGCTTAACGTTACAGACCAGGCTCTTGTACTTATAAATGGACAGTACGGACCTGAGGTCGGAACGCAGAACTTGTTCCGATATACAGAAAAGCTAAAGAAACCAGTAATCTTCCTTGTGAACCAACTAGATAGCGACAAATGTGATTTTGATACGCTCATTGCAACAATGCAGGATATATATGGTTCAAAGTGTATACAGATACAATATCCACTCCAAACGGGTCCTAATTTCAACTCGCTTATTGACGTCTTACTCATGAAGAAATATTCATGGAAGCCGGAAGGTGGTGAACCAATAATTGAGGATATTCCAGCAGAAGAAATGGATAAGGCGATGGAACTTCACAAGGCTTTGGTTGAGGCTGCCGCAGAGAATGATGAAAGCCTTATGGAAAAATTCTTTGAGGAGGAAACTCTTACTGAGGACGAAATGCGTGAAGGCATTCGCAAAGGGCTTGTAACCCGCTCAATATTCCCAGTATTTTGTGTATGCGCAGGAAAGAGTATGGGTGTGCGCCGTTTGATGGAATTCCTCGGAAATGTAGTTCCTTTTGTAAGCGATATGCCGAAAGTACACAACACTCGTGGCCAAGAAGTTCCTGCAGAGGCCGACGCACCTGCATCATTGTATTTCTTCAAGACAGGAGTTGAGCCTCATATTGGTGAAGTGTCATATTTTAAGGTTATGAGCGGAACAGTAAAGGCTGGTGAGGATCTTTCAAATGCAGACCGTGGCTCAAAGGAAAGAATTGCTAACCTGTATGTTTGTGCAGGTGCCAACCGCCAGCCTGTAGATAAGCTTCTGGCAGGTGATTTAGGATGTACAGTAAAACTGAAGGACGTAAAGACAGGTAATACTCTCAACGGAAAAGACTCCGAGAATAGGTTTGACTTTATTAAATATCCTAATTCCAAGTATTCTCGTGCTATTAAGGCGAAGAATGAGGCAGATACAGAGAAGATGATGGCTGCTCTTACAAAGATGCGTCAGGAAGACCCGACTTGGGTTGTTGAGCAGAGCAAGGAACTTCGTCAGACTATCGTCCATGGACAGGGTGAATTCCATTTGCGCACCTTGAAATGGCGTATGGAAAACAACGAGAAGATACAGGTTGAGTTCCTTGAGCCACGCATTCCTTACCGCGAAACCATTACGAAATTGGCTAGAGCCGATTATCGCCACAAGAAACAGTCTGGTGGTGCAGGTCAGTTTGGCGAGGTTCATCTCATTATTGAGCCTTATGCAGAAGGTATGCCCGACCCGACATCTTATAAAATCAACGGTCAGGAATTTAAGATGAACATCAAGAACAAGGAAGTCGTAGACCTAGAATGGGGCGGCAAACTTGTGTTCATCAATTCCGTTGTTGGCGGTGCCATCGATCAGCGCTTCATGCCTGCCATTTTAAAGGGAATCATGGAGCGAATGGAACAGGGGCCACTCACAGGAAGCTACGCACGCGATGTAAGAGTTGTTGTTTACGATGGTAAGATGCATCCAGTTGACAGTAATGAACTTTCATTTATGCTTGCAGCGCGAAACGCTTTCTCTGAAGCTTTCAAAAATGCAGGTCCGAAGATACTAGAGCCGATATACGATCTTGAGGTTTATGTTCCTTCAGACTTCATGGGTGATGTTATGAGCGACTTGCAAGGACGTCGTGCCCTTATTATGGGAATGGATTCTGAGGCTGGATATCAGAAACTGCAGGCAAAGATTCCACTTAAAGAACTTGCCAATTACAGCATATCCCTAAGCTCTATAACTGGTGGACGTGCATCGTTTACAACTAAATTTGCAAGCTACGAACTTGTTCCTAATGATATTCAGCAGGAACTCATAAAGGCTCATGAGGCTGAATTAGAAGCAAAAGATTAACAAGTAGTCTACTTTTACGCATTGTAGATGCGATACAATAAAATCTCCCGTTCAGTATTGACTGGATGGGAGATTTTATTTGCTATCTGTGTGAAAGAAAAGTGTGCCTTTCCTTCTTGTTTTGTTATAATAGAGTAGGGAGCACAACCTTAGAACGGCAGCCCTACGGCAAAGTGAAACGCGAAATCACGGCTGAAATCCGGATTAACAATAGCCCAATGCTCTTCTTTCGTTTCGTAAGCCGGGTTGATAGCCTTCATACCCATATCGAATCGAAGTATGAAGTAGTTGAAGTTAAGGCGTAAGCCCAGTCCGTATGCCACTGCTATTTGCTTGTAGAAAGAATCAAAGCGGAACTGTCCACCCGGTTGTTCGTCGTATTTGCGTAAGGTCCAGATATTTCCCGCATCAATGAAGGCGGCTCCATAAAATTTCCAGAAGAGGAACGTGCGGAATTCTGCGTTTAAGTCAAGCTTCATGTCTCCTGTTTGGTTGATGAAGTCAATGGCTCCATCCTTCCCCTTAAACTTTCCTGGTCCCAGTCCTCTCACGCTCCAGCCTCTTACAGAGTTAGCTCCTCCTGAGAAATATCGCTTTTCGAAAGGCAAAACCTTGCTGTTGCCGTAAGGATATGCCACTCCTAGACCAGCATGGAACGTTAGTTGATTGTTTCTGTCAAAGTCAATGGCATGCGTATACTCAAAGTCAAACTTTGCATATTGTGCGAAGGCGATGTTGAACACCTTGTAATGTCCGCTCTCGTCTTTGGGCGTCTTTGTCATGTGCGAAATGCCGTTAAGTAGATTTCCTGACGTTTCGCAGTTAATTTTGAATGCTTTGTTTTTGCCAGTGTAAGACATTCCGAAGCCGATTTTCATAATAAAGAGGTCTTCGTAATTGTATTTCAATATTGCATTCTTGTTGTCTGCGTTGTCAAGGTAGTTACTCTTGAACGTAGATGAAATCCAAGGCATATATATGTAGTTGAGATCAATGATGTCAACCTTATAGTTATGTCTGCGAGTAGAATCAAACCATCTGTATCTTAGTCCACCGGAAAATACCCGGCGGTGAAATTCCGGTCTGTTTTGCAGGTTGTAGCTAACTGTTACTTCAGTTGTAGCAGAGGAACGTCGTTTGAAATCGTTCGAGAGAAACGGGCATACAAAACTAGGGAATGTAAGCTTAGATTCAATGCCGTATTCAATATAGTTCTGGTTTTTGTATCCTTCTAGCCCTGTTATAGCCTCGAAAGCTCCGCGTAACTTAACGCTGAACAGTTCAGATCCGCGGAACAGGTTCCGGTTCTCATAGGTAAGCGATGCTGCAGCTCCGAGATCCCCAGCAGTGTTCGTGCCTTCCGGCTGAAAACTGATACTGTTCATTTTGTTAGGCGTAAATTCCACAGTGCAGTCAAGCAAGCTGTCAGCCTCTTCGCTAAACCTAATATTGGTGTATCTTATGGCTTGCAGTTTTCCGAAACTGTTATATGTGCGTCTCAAGTCTAAGGAGCTGAAAGGCTTGCCTGCAGTAATCCAGTTGTTTTCTCTGATTGCGCTTTTGCGTAGCGGCAATTTTTCACTTTCATTGCATACAAATTTTACATCCCTTATCGTGTATCTAGTGTGCAGAGTGTCCTGTGTGCTGTTTGTTTGCTTGTATTTTGCAAGGTGCAATACGAGGTCAATATTACCAGTTCCCTTAAGCGAGTCGGCAGTATATGATATGAAGTTCTTGTGAAAATGAAAATATCCGTTTTCAGTCAGCGCACTTGTTATATTCTTCCGCTCTTGGTCTAGATTTTCGATGTTGAACACATTACCAGACTTTATGCGTCTCTTCTCCGGGTAGTATCGGTTGAAGTTGGCAGCAATGCTGTCATCCTGGATATCATAGCGTATGTTTCCTATGCGGTATGTCTTTCCTGGCTTCAGCAAGTATGTTACGTTAACCTTGTTTTTTCCTACTTTCTTGTAGATTGGCTCAACTGTCGCATTCAGATAGCCGTTGTTTTGCATTGCTGTAGTAAGGCTGTTGCATGTTGCGGCAGTAAGTGTTGAATCTTCTGCAACAGGCTTTTCTCCGATTCTTTTCAGTGTGCGGTTGATCCATTTGGTGGAATCTTTTCCTGCGAGCGAATATGTTGCAAGTGGAATGCGTAGGGATGAAAACCATTTTGTGTTTCCGCGTTGTTTGATATATGGCTGATAGGCAGAAACGTCAATAGATTTGTCGGCGCTCTCAATCTTTACCTTGTTTAGTAGATACTCGTTTTCTGGTATGAACTTCGTGACGGAGCATCCTGAAAGAGCCACTGCCAGGATTGTGCAGGCTGGAGCGGAAAGATGTTTCATTGACGTTTTGTTTGCCACTTGCTTTTTCTCAAAATGATTGTATCTGCAAAAGTAAGAAAAAAAACGAACTTTTCTTTGCTTAGTGCGTATATTTGTTTGTTCATTATTGGAAGATTATCACCTTTGTCTCAATCTAAATTCTTACATTTGCAGAGAAAAACAGATGTAACTGCTGCTTGCAATAAAGCAGACAAACGCATTTCAATAACATGATAAGCAAGAACCAGATAAAATATCTTCGCTCTTTGGAGACAAAAAAAGGCAGGAAGAAGGAAATGGCTTTTGTTGCCGAGGGACCTAAAGTTGTGGCAGATCTTATGGAAATCCAAAGACCTTTGCATGTCTTTGCAACGGATAGTTGGATAACTGAAAGCAAATTCAATGATGCTGTGCCCATTACTGACGAAGAATTACGAAAAATCAGCTTTCTTCAGCATCCTCAACAGGTGGTTGCCATATTTCCTATGTTTAAAGATGACGTTGCTACTGTTGACCAAAGCAAGTTGAGCCTTGTTCTCGATGGCGTTCAAGATCCGGGCAATCTTGGCACAATAATACGTATAGCCGATTGGTTTGGCATTACAGACATATTCTGTAGCATGGAGACAGCTGACGTTTACAATCCGAAAGTTGTGCAGGCAACGATGGGAAGTATTGCGCGTGTGCGTGTTGTCTATACAGATTTATGCGGTATGTTATCTTCTTTGCAGTCAAATTTCCCTATATATGGAACTTTTCTTGACGGTGAAGACATATATGCCAAGGAACTTCCGGCAACAGGTCTTGTTGTTATGGGCAATGAGGGAAAAGGCATTTCCACCCCCGTTTCGGAATATATCAACAGCAGACTACTTATTCCGAATTATCCGCGTGGCAGGAAAACGGCAGACAGTCTCAATGTTGCTGTTGCTACGGCTATAGTATGTTCAGAATTTCGGCGTGGCAGATAGACTAATATAGTCTATTTCTGCATGCTCATCTTCATCTTTCCGTCTGTGGAAATGAAGATGTCAACGATGTAACTCAAGTAAGTGTCTGGTATGGCCAGCTCCGCTTCATAGCGTATGCCGTTGTCTTCTGAAGCCTTCAATGTAATGTCGCTGAGAATGCTCTGCCGCAAAAAATCCTCAGGCACAAACTTGCTGAAGTCGCTTTTCCTGAAGTCTTTTGAGTAAACTTTGTTTTCCTGCTTGAATAATCCTACGTGCACGGTGTTGTCGAAGTATACACTCTCTTGCTCCATGCCGTCGTCGTTGTATGTTGTTTTGTAGACCTTATATCTTGTTGGGTTCACCTGCACGTATGAGTGATAGCGTTCGTTTGAGCAAAACACCACAGTGTCGCTCTTTAGGGTCTTGTTTTGGTTTACGGAAACTACTTTTTTGTTTGCAAACTGCATCTCGTAGCTAGGGTCATTGCTTTTGACCAGCTTTACTATGTCGCCGTTTTGGTTCTTAAATTCAAAGATGTGTGCAGTCTGTTTCAGTATAGCATATTTCGACTCATTGGCACTTTGAAATTCCAAAGTGTCAGAATAGATAGCGAATTTAATGGGCTGGCTCACGGAGTCGGGGTAGTATATGGTGTCGCCTTTCACTTTAAACACCACGTTCTCTTCGTCGGAGTCAATCCATATCCCCTGCAATAAGCTCTTCGCTTGCGTATCTTCTGTACGTATGGCAGCTTCGGTCTTCTTCTCGCCCTTGCAAGACAAGATTAAAAGGCCAATAGCGAGTAGTAGGAAAAAAGCCTGTCTATTTCTTTTCATGTCAACTATTACTTTTTCAAGCGATGGTTTTCATTGGGCGTACAAGAACGTCGTCTTTTCCGTACGCCCCTCTTGTGTTATTCAAATAAGTCCGCTTCTTGGAGCGACTTGCCGCAAGCGTCCTTTTCGCTCGTTTTTACGTCTTCTTTGGAGATGGGCCAGTTTATGTTCAATGTCTCGTCGTTGAATCTTATTGAAGCCTCGCTTTGTGGGGCGTAAACGTTGTCTACCTTATAAGTAAATATGGCTTCTTCGCTCATTACAAGGAAACCGTGGGCGAAACCGCGCGGGATAAAGAGCTGGCGCTTATTGTCTTCACTAAGTTCAACCATTACATGCTTTCCGAATGTGGGCGAACTCTTGCGTATGTCCACAGCAACGTCAAGCACTTTGCCTTTTATTACCCTTACTAGTTTGGCTTGTGAGAATTCTCCCTTTTGGTAGTGTAGTCCTCTCAGAACGCCGTATGAAGATTTCGATTCGTTATCTTGCACAAAATCCACTTTTCCGATGTTCTTTTCAAACTCGTCTTTCTTGAAAGCTTCAAAAAAATAACCACGAGCATCGCTGAAAACTTTGGGTTCTATAATGAATACCCCGTCTATTTCCGTCTTAATATAATTCATAAAGCTTTTTTATTTCATGCAAAATTAAACATTATTATTTAAAGTCCGCATGGTAGCGTTTTTTTTTTGGGCGGCATAAACTATTTATCTTACTTGTTACAAAATTATTCGTCCAAAAGTAGTACCTTTGCACGCAATGATTGAATTGGAAAGACATATAGAAATACTTTTGCTCGACTGCGACTGCGTTATCGTCCCCGGTTTCGGAGGCTTTGTCGCGCATCATCGTGACGCTCGTTTTGATGATGCAGACAATATGTTCCTGCCCCCGTTGCGCACATTGGGCTTCAATCCGAAGCTTAATATGAACGATAGCCTTCTTGTGCAGTCGTATGTGGAGGCATACGACATAAGCTATCCCGAAGCTTTGGCGCGGGTAGAGACGGAAGTCGATGAGTTGAAGCACAATATAGAGAAAGACGGATATTACGAGTTTGAGAATCTTGGACATATTTCCCTTAATTCGCAAGGTGGATATGTCTTTGAACCATGTGAGTCCGGCATACTTACCCCCGAACTTTACGGTTTGACAGGAGTGGAACTGCAAACGGCATCTTCTTTGAATGCCGAGGGCGGAAAAGTGTTGCCCGTGGAGGAGACCGAACCTGTAGCAGGAACGTTACGTATATCTGGTGAAACAAAAAAATCGGCAGATTCTTCGACTGATGTGCCGAGACAATTTTCTGCATCAAACGGTATTGCAGAGGAAGAAACAGAGCGCACTATAAAGATAAAGGTAAGCGTGCTACGCAATGCCGTTGCAGTGGCATGTGCTGTGATAGCTTTCTTTGTTATAGCCACACCTATTAAGACCGACATGAAACATGCCGGAAAGTCTTTAAGCAGTTTTCAGGGAGGAGCACTATATACTTTGCTTCAAGAAGGTGAAACTGCAAGCCGCACTGACAATTCTGCCTTGGTTAGTTCAAAGGGAAAGGTTGCAACGATGAAATCTGTTGCAGCCCCGTCGCAAGAAAAAAAGGTAGAAAAGGCTGTTGAAAAGAAAGAAGTTCTTTCTTCTGCCGCAGTTGTGGATACTAAAGATGATAAAACCGCAAATGCTGCAAATTATTGTATTGTGCTTGCTAGCCGGATAACGAAAACAAACGCCGCGGCGTTTGTTGAAAGACTCCACGGGCAAGGATATGCAGACGCGCGGGTTTTGGAAGATAAACCGCTTAAAGTTGTTTGTGGCGCTTACGCTTCTGAAACGGAGGCCCTAAAGGCATTGGCAAAGATGAGAGAGAAGGCCGAGTTTAAGGACTCTTGGTTGTTCCATGCAAAATAAAAGTCTATGAAAAGAGTGCGTTGCCCCAAATGCGATAATTATATCGTTTTCGACGAGACAAAATACCGTGATGGACAGTCGTTGGTGTTTCAATGCAGTGAGTGCGGTAAGGAATTCGGTATCCGTATCGGTGTGTCACGTCTACGCGACCGTCAAAAAGACGAACAACTAGACGAGCGTGCCGACGAGAACGGGTGTGGCTCAATTGTTGTCATTGAAAATGTGTTCCATTATAAGCAGGTCTTGCCTTTGAAAATGGGCGACAATACGATAGGACGCTATATGAAAGGGGCGAAAGTTGACCTGAAAATAGAAACAAACGACCCCAGTATGGATATAAGTCATTGTGTTATAAACGTTACGCGGGACAAGAAGACGGGGAAACTCAAATATGTGCTTCGCGATGGACCTAGCAACACCGGCACGTTTGTGGACAATCAGATTTTAGGTGACAGGGAGAAACGCGTAATCGAAGATGGTTCGCTCTTTACCCTTGGTGCAACGAGCATAATATTGCGTGCTGCTGAAGAGTAATCAAGCTGTCGCAATATTTTTTTTCGTTCGCCATAAAAATGTCATTGAAGAAGAAAAGTGTTTCATAAGATACTGGACATTCATTTTAGTCCTTATGGAAAAACTTAAGAGGCAGGAAGTCAAAACAAAGACTTCCTGCCTCTTTTAAATATAAAATGTTTCGTATATTCTTTTTTATACGAGATATTGGTCGCTTATGCTCTCGTTGCTTACAACACGGCGTATTGTTTCAGCAAACATTTCTGCAACTGAAAGCTGCTTCACTTTTGCACAACGTAGAGAATAGGGGATAGAGTCTGTGAAGACAATTTCCTCAAGAGCTGAATCTTGCACGCGCTCGCTTGCAGGGCCGCTCATTACGCAGTGTGAGGCGCATGCCCTGACGCTCTTCGCACCAGCCTGTTTCATAATGTCGGCAGCTTTTGTTATTGTGCCAGCAGTGTCAACCATGTCATCAATGATGACAACATTCTTGTCCTTCACGTCACCGATAATCTGCATGCTTGCCACAACGTTTGCCCTAGCGCGTGTCTTGTTGCACAATACGAGCGGGCAACCCAAATATTTGGCGTAGGTGTTAGCTCTTTTACTGCCGCCTACGTCAGGAGAAGCTATTACAATGTCTTCAAGATGCAGGCTTTGGAGGTAAGGAAGTATCACCCCTGAGGCATAAAGGTGGTCAACAGGAACGTCAAAGAAACCTTGAATCTGATCGGCATGCAGGTCCATGGTAATCAATCTGTCAATGCCGGCAACACTCAACAGGTCGGCTACGAGTTTTGCACCGATACTTACGCGTGGCTTGTCCTTGCGGTCTTGTCTAGCCCAACCGAAGTAAGGAATAACAGCATTGATGGATTTTGCGGAAGCCCTTTTGGCTGCGTCTATCATGAGCAGCAATTCCATAAGATTGTCTGAGTTTGGGAATGTGCTTTGCACGAGAAACACGTCTCTTCCACGTATAGACTCCTCGTATGATACAGCAAATTCTCCATCAGAAAATTTTGTTATTACCAGTTTGCCCAACGGACAACCAAGGCTTTGGCATATTTTTTCTGCCAAATACCTTGTGTTTGTTCCAGAGAACACCATAAAAGAGTTTTTCTCACTCATTTTTTTGAAAGTATTTTGGGGGTTTGTTGTTAGTGATTTGTCAAGAGAACATTTTCTTTATCTTGCCGAAATGGTTTATCAGGCGTTTGAAATCCGTATCGTGATGTATGTCGAATTTATTCCATAAGTCCGAGCATACCACGATTCCGCCGAATCCAAGATCTTTATATATCTTGATGTTGTCAATGGTTATCCCACCCATAGCATATACGCGCTTGTCTATTAATCCATTTTTTACGGCAGCTTCCAATTCTGTTGCAGAGTATCGAGAACAGTCAAGGAACACATATTCCGAATGCTTTTTTGCGTCTTTTAACTGTTCTACTGAAGTGCAAGTGCGACTGACTTTCCCTTTGTAGCCTTCTGGTATACAGCCTGTCGGGGCGTCAATATGGATTTTTTCAAGACCATACTCGTTCTTAAGATAATAATGGCCGTGTACGGTAATCTTGTTGTAATAGCTTTCTGACAACAAAGACAACAATCTTTCGCAGTATAAAGGCGACGACTCTGGCTTGTTTATATGCAAGTTGGTCATCCCTTCTTCAAAGAGTGCGGTTATTATTTTGTCTTCTTCCACGAAAAACGTGGGCTTTGTCATTATAACAAGCTTCATTGCGTTTCTTTTATAGTTGCAAAATTATGAATTTTTGGTTAATAATACAATTTTGATATTGGAAAACTTTATCTTTGCATCGTAATTTTAAGAGTGAAAATGGATAGACAGATTCTTGCGGGCATACGTAAGCCTGCGTATGTTATTGAGGAAAAGTTGCTTAGGAGAAATCTTCAACTTATAAAATCTGTAGCGGAAAGGGCTGATGTTGAGATAATTCTCGCATTTAAGGCTTTTGCCATGTGGAAAACCTTCCATATCTTTCGTGAGTATATTGATAGTACGACAGCAAGCTCGCTTAATGAGGCACGGCTAGCATTAGAGGAATTCGGGGCAAAGGCACACACTTATTCTCCGGCTTTTACTGATTATGAGATTGAAGACATAGCAAGGTGTTCCAGTCATATAACATTCAACAGTCTGTCTCAGTTCAATCGCCTTTCAAAAAAAGCGGCAAAGGCTAATCCGTCAGTTGCCTTCGGGATAAGGATAAATCCCGAATATTCTGAAATTGAAACAATGTTGTATAATCCCTGTGCTCCAGGTTCTCGTTTCGGAGTTCTGATGAAAGATTTGCCAGAGATGTTGCCACAGGGGATAAGTGGTTTTCATTGTCACACGCACTGTGAGAGTGGGGCAGAGAACTTCGTTAGAACGTTAGCCATGGTGGAAGAAAAGTTTTCTCGCTGGTTTTCACAGATTTCAAGGATAAATTTCGGAGGAGGACACTTAATGACGCGTGAGGGATATGACGTTAATCTTCTTGTTGACGCTATCAATGGTTTTCATTCGCGTTACCCTCATTTGAAAATTGTGTTGGAACCAGGTAGCGCCTTTGGGTGGCAGACGGGTGTCCTTGTTTCTCATGTGGTGGACATAGTAGAGAATAGTGGCGTAAAAACAGCTATTCTTGATGTCAGTTTTACCTGTCACATGCCAGACTGTCTTGAAATGCCTTATATGCCCGTTGTTAGTGGAGCCGAAATTGTTGATGAAACATATTCTCCGTTAGAGAACGAAAGTTCATATATATATAAATTAGGTGGAAACAGTTGCTTGTCTGGCGACTTCTTGGGCTCTTGGAAATTTGACCACGAGTTGTTGATTGGCGAAACTATTGTTTTTGAGGATATGTTGCACTATACGACAGTGAAGACAAATATGTTTAATGGCGTTTCTCATCCAGCGTTGGCTATACTTCGCAGTGACGGAACATTGGAATATCTGCGTGAATTTGATTATGAAGACTATAAAAATCGTATGGATTAAGTCTTTGTATGTGTAAAAAAGTGGGCTTTATTATACTTCTCAATGGTTATAATTAACTTTTTTGATGAAAAAAGTAGAAAAAGTTTGGCAGTATAACTTAAACTCCTTACCTTTGCATCCGCATTAAGAGAAATGCTCGCCTTAATGGTGTTTTTTTTGTTGCGGAAATAGCTCAGTTGGTAGAGCACAACCTTGCCAAGGTTGGGGTCGCGGGTCCGAGTCCCGTTTTCCGCTCTTCTTTGAAATTATGTGTTTGCCCAGGTGGCGGAATTGGTAGACGCGCACGTTTCAGGTGCGTGTGTTTCACGACGTGCAGGTTCGAGTCCTGTTCTGGGCACGTTTTTTTATTTAAGTTGGAGAGGTGGCGGAATTGGTAGACGCGCTACTTTGAGGGGGTAGTGACAATT
>CAVAAS010000041.1:0-19725 GCA_963586715.1 Barnesiella intestinihominis | reverse complement strand
AACCCCTATGCCAAGATTGAGAATCTTGTATCCTAACCGTTAGATGAATCCACCATCCTTTTGCATCCTTGTGACACCTGCGGAAGCTGGGGGATTCGAACCCCCGGTACGTTAAACACGTACGGCAGTTTAGCAAACTGCTGGTTTCAGCCACTCACCCAAACTTCCTTCCGGTTTGTTCTGTTACCACAGGCATTTCGTTTAATGCGGTGCAAAGGTACGGTTTTATTTTAAACTGCCAAACTTTTCTGAGAATATTTTTAAAAGAAAGTGTCTTTTTTGTTTTTCTCTTTACAAAAGCAGGCTTTTCTGTTTTTCTTTCCGTCGTTAATTTTTGCAGTTATCTAGATGTCATTCTTTCCTTTTCCATATGTTCATGACTTTGTGTCGTATGGCAATATGGTTTAAGAGTGTTACCAATATGAACAAGGCTGAACCCAAAGCAATGGCATTGACCATGGTGCCAGATTCCATCTGCGGGAAGAGTGTCTCTATAATATCCATGTAATAGTTCCTTACGAAATGGAGAATTGTCCACGTTATAATGAGAACGCATAGGTTAAGGCCTATTGTTAGAACTTGATAGGGTAGGGCAACCTTTGCTGGGCTATAACCTATGAGAAGCAGGTTTTCCAATTTGGAAGAGTTCTTCTGTACGAGCAGATATATGCTGAGCATGAGTATGTAGAAGCTGAGAATGCTTATTGTCAGTCCTATTGCCATTACGAGTGAAACGGTCATCTTTAGGAAATATGTCGTTTTTTCGGCTTGAAGCTTGTCGCTTTCTACTTCGTAGCCATGTCTGTCGAGATATGTAGTAATGTTATCGTCTGTTGGATTACCCACTTCCAGTATCAGCCGTGTGGGGTCTGACTGGCTTTCTGGGGCGAAGCGATTGTTGCTCCAGTCCATGAAATTCTGTGGTACAAGGATAGTGTTCAGTCTGTTGGAGAATCCTATAACCTTGCCCTTGAATTGCTCTTTCTGTCCGTTGCCGTGAATGAAAATCTTGAAGTCTATCATGCCAACAAGTCCGTCGCTTATCTTCGGTAGGGAGTGCGACTGTGCGAAACCGAAGTTATACATATTTATATATGTGCGCGGCAGGATGATGGGCACCTCGTTTGAGCCCTCGTCGTAATGCCAGTCATCGAGCGGAACATCCACGAAGTTGTCTGGAACACTCTCGAAGAACAGTTCCGAGTTGAGGATGTTCTGTCCATTTACGCCCATTGTTGCGTCAACCTTATATTCGGTTGAAGTGAATTTTCCGCCTCTTTTCGTGAATTTCTGTTTGAATAGTTCGTCGGTTTCAGTCTTGCTGAATGTGTTTGCTCCTCCTCCGAGGACACTTGCCGTTCCGATTTTCTTGCTGACAATAAGATAGTCAGCTTTCATAAAGCTGTCTTGCGACGTAAATACGGGCTTCACGTCGCTATAGAACTGGAAACCCAGCAGAACGATGAACATTCCGAATAGGTTTGCGAAGAAAAATCCTGCGAATTGTGCTATGCTTATATGTCTTCTAAGCAGTTTCCAGACCAATGTCATAGTTTGTAAGTTTTATCGTAGTCCAAATCCATATGTTTGCCAATGCTTGTGACGATGACGCCTGCCCCTTGTCTTTTAGCCTCGCCCATCATTATTTCTGCCATAACGGCAGAGTTGCGGTCATCGAGGTGACTAACAGGTTCGTCGGCAAGGAGGAAGTCGAACGGTTGAACGAGGGCTCTTGCCATTGCCACGCGTTGTTGCTGTCCGAAAGACATGTGGCCCACTTTCGTGTCAGCCTTGTCTGCTATGCCCATCCGCTCGAACCATTCCTCTATTTCGTTGCGCTTCTTAAAGTGCGTAAGCTTGTTCTTTATTTCCACGTTCTCCATCGCCGTTAACTCAGGGAAGAGACGTAGCTCCTGGAAGAGGTATGCCAAGTGAATCTTGCGCAGTTCAATCCAGTCTTTCACCTTATAACTTTTTGTTTCGTCGTTGTCGAACATAACGTGTCCCAGATAGTCGTGGCGGTAGCCTAGGACATAGCTGCAAAATGTACTTTTCCCTTTGCCGCTTTCCGCCTCAACGAGGTAGAGCTTTCCTTTTTCAAACGTGGCATTGGCGTTCCAGATGTCTGAAATCATGTCTTGTTGGTGAGCAAAGACATTGGGTATCACCTTATTGAAAACAATCTTCTCCATTTTATTCCTTTATCCCAATCATTTAATGGTATACAATATGTACTGTATCCCGCCAAGCAATGGCTCTGCCAGGCTTTGTGTCGTTGCATTGTCATTGCCGGAGCATAATAGTTCTTTTAGGTTTATCACTACGGCGAAGCGGGCTCCTTCAGCTTCTTTTAGAAGTGATGCAGGTAGTGGTTGCATATTTTTTGACAGTATGCCGGGGGCGAGAACCTGCTCCGTGCTGCCGTAAAATTCCTTTTCTTTTGAAATACCGAACCAGAAGCTTGCATTTCCGCTTCTGTATGCAAAAGTGTTTGGCGAGAGAGTTTCCAATGTTGCTCCCGCTTTGCATGATTTTTTCCAGTAGTCGATATCTTTAAGGAAATTGCAGTCTTTTAGTTTTGCCGCAATACTCAGTGACGGAGAATCAGCGGAGTATGATTTGATACATGTAAGCATGTTGCCGTCAACGGAGCGCAGTATGTTGTCCATGTCTACCGCTGTGTTTGCTCCCGCCAACATTACGCCGAGTTCTTTGCTTGCGTGTATCATGTCAAGAAACTCCGTGCCTTGCATATTCGTGAACACGGAGCATAGTGCATCTGCTGGTGCGCAGTCGAGGAACCGTTTGCCTATTGGTCGCATTTTTTGTGTTTGAACAGCCAGGGCGTTCTTCAGATTCTCGTTGTCGGCAGCCGTTTCCGCACAGATATTAAGATAGGTATTGTCTTTCTTTTCCAGCGTTGCGGTTATGTATATTTCCGAGTTGTCAGCATCTTTCGGCTTCGCTATTGTTAGTAGAGCCGCCAACTGTTGTGGCAGGGCATCGCCTCTTGCTACTATAACGGCAGCATCATCCTTATCTTTTAGCCGGTCGAAAAGCGGTGTTTCTGTTGCGCTGTGCTCTTCGTCTTGCTTTAGCCAATTTGTCAGTGTGCGTGTTGCTTCCGCCATTTGTGCCGGGAGTATAGGTCCTGTAACCACTGTCGCTTCATTAGAAATGCCCACTGCCCAAGAGTTGTTTATCAGGGCGAAAGTGTATCCGCGCCGTTCTATAGGTCGACTGCTTTGTCCGCTCTTTGCCATTTTCTCAAGGAGATCGGTTAGCTTATCCTTGTCGTCGGTCTTTGCGCATAACCCCATATTCCCGTTGTCTGTGGTAAAGAGGAAAATCTTATGCTTGAAGTCAATGCCACAATCTTCGGCTTTGTCGGCAGGCAACAGCAGTTTAACCGTTTCTTTGCTTATTGGCAAATTCTGTTGTCCGTCGGCCTTGCTGAAGTCAATCTGCATGACAGCGTTGGCATTTTGTGGTATTGCGTTGGTGTAGCCTTTTCCTGAGCAAGAAGCCAAAAAGCAGACACTGGCAATAATTGCCAAAGTCTGCAGAACAATTCTTTCTACCTTTTTCATTATGTTGATAGTTTAATGTCAGCTTTTTCTGAATATCGTTTGTGCCGCCATTGCCGCATAGAGTGCTGCCGTTTCGGTGCGCAATCTACTTTTGCCTAGCGACACAGGCGTATAGCCGTGTTTCATCGCCAGCTTAACCTCGTCGATGGAGAAATCGCCTTCCGGACCGATGAGAATTGTCACTTCTTCATCGTTGTTACCCTTGCGTTGCTTTTCTTCCATTGTGGAGAATAGGTCTACGCTTTGTATTTCATTGTAGCAGTGTGCAATGTATTTTTGTCCGTTTCGCTCTTTTGCGACAAAATCCCCGAAAGGCAGCATTGGGTTGACATTGGGTTTCCATGGCTTCCGACTTTGTTTCGTTGCAGAAACAACAATTTTCTCTATGCGCTCCTCTTTCATTGTTTTGCGTTCGGAGAACCTGCACAATACGAAGTCCAGCTCGTCGATGCCAATTTCTGTAGCTTTTTCTGCGAACCATTCCGTGCGCTCCATCATCTTTGTCGGTGCCATGGCGATACTGATGCGCCCATTCCATGTTTTCTCCTGTGGCAACGTTTCCTCTATTGTATAGAGACAACGCTTTTGCGTGGCGAGAGTAACCTTTGCCCGGTAGAATGAGCCGCACCCATCCATGAGGAACATCTCGTCGCCGTTCTGTAGGCGTAGCACCCTTGTTGCATGTGCAGCCTCTTCTGGCGGCAGTTCTTCTGAAGAGCCAGCTTGCGGCACATAGAAATATCTTGCTTCTTTCATTTCATTCTTTTTCCTTTGCGTCCTTTCTAGCCTGTTGTTCGTCCCTTAGTCGTGATGCCAGTTCGTATTGCTCTTGCTTTAAGGCTTTCTCCAGTGCGTCGGCAAGCATTTTGTCGGTCAGAATTCTTATAGGCAGATTCACGGCGTTGCTGGCAGGATCCATATATCTTGTGGATATTTCTTGCATCAGTTGGTTAGTGGCAAGCAATGGTGTTCCGCTGCATAGTGACAGGAGAACGGCATCGCTCATGCGTATGTCGAAAGCATTGTCAGATGTTATGTCTGCTTCAGTATCGCCCATAACCAATTTTGTATTGAATTTGCCGCAAGTAACCGACTGGATAACAATTCTGCAGTTGGGAGGACAGTATCTTTTCAGCATGGAAGCCGCGATGTCGCACAAACGATTGTTAGGCTTTTCCTTTATCGATGTGTTTACTCTTATCTCTATTTCCAGAGCCATTGCTCTGTCGCAGATGAAGGTAATCTGCCGTGTTTTATCTTTGTTGGCAAGAATAACCAGTCCGATACCTTCTTTTCCCGGTATCGAGGTCACTCTGTCGAAAAAAACTTCTTCTGTATTTATCATGTAATCCATGTGTTTGTATTATAGGATATCCCTTTATTCCGCTTTCTGTTTTTTGTTGTTGAACATAATGGCAAAGCTTAGTCCCACAACCAGGGCAAAGCCAGCGAATATGAACCAGCAAGTCTGCCAATCGCCCACGAGGAAGCCGTTGTCAGTCCAATGGCAGTAATGGTTAACTATTTCTCCGGCAAGCAGTGTGCCAATAGTGGCTCCCAGTCCGTTTGTCATGAGCATGAACAGTCCTTGTGCCGACGCCTTAATGTCTTCGCTGCATTCCGAGTCAACAAACAGTCCGCCCGACACGTTGAAGAAGTCGAACGCCACTCCGTAGACAAGGCACGAGAGAATGAGTAGTATAACCTTGGGGAATGCAGGTCCGCCCAGTCCGAAGAAACCGAACCTGAGCACCCAGGCAAACATGGCAATAAGCATAACGTTCTTAATACCGTAGCGTTTAAGGAAGAACGGAATCAGCAGGATGCAGAAAGCTTCGGCAATCTGCGATATTGAAACGAGCAATGTGGCATTGTTGGCAGCGAAAGTATCAGCCAATAGCGGGTCAGCCTTGAAGTGTGTTATGTATGGTGTGGCAAAGCCGTTGGTTACCTGCAGCGACATGCCGAGCAGTCCGGAGAAGATGAAAAACATAGCCATTTTTTTTGTGCGGAATAGTCTGAAGGCATCCAATCCAAGCATTTGCGCCAGCGAGCGCTTTTGGTTGCTTGCGCCTTTTTTCGCTATTTTACATTCGGGCAATGCCAGACAATAGAGGAAGAGAACAAAGCCAAGTAGTCCGGAAACGAGGAACTGCCAGTTGGTATACTGGAATTTGTGTGTGCTTTCCGCCAGCGTCAGCGAGAAGCTGCCGTTCTCGACGGTGGCGCAGTTTACGAACCACATTGTGGCAATGAATCCCACTGTTCCGAGCACGCGTATCGGCGGGAAGTCGGTCACGGTGTCACGCCCATGGTCTTGAAGAATTTTGAACGCCACGGTGTTCGACAACGCCAGTGTCGGCATGTAGAAAGCCACGCTTATCGTGTATACGGTGATAAATATTGTTGCATCAGGCTTTTCCGAAGCTTGCCCCATGGCGAAGAGACCCACCATTGCAAGGCCGGCCAAAAGGTGGCAAATGCCAAGAAGCCGCTGTGGCTGTATGTATTTGTCAGCCACGATTCCCATGAGTGTAGGCATGAAGATTGACACTATACCTTGTATTGCATAGAACCATGATATCTCTTGCCCCATTCCAGCATGGCCAAGATACTGTCCCATGGATGTGAGGTAAGCTCCCCACACTGCGAACTCAAGGAAGTTCATTATTGATAAGCGTACTTTCAGATTCATTGTGCTATAGCTTTCAGTTTTTAAATTATAGGTAAGGTTATAAGGTTTTAGTGAAACGAACGTTACACATCTTGCAAAGTTAAGGATTTTTGTTTTATCGGCAAAACAAAACCCGCATATAGCCTTTTGCGTAAGTCTTTTTTAACCTGCGGATTTTGCTGCCCGTGTGTTTTTCCTTACCTTTGCATTGCTTTTTTAACCCCGTAGACAGGAAGATAATGAAGATAACGAAAACGAGATATATCCAGCTGTTTTTTGCAATAGTGTTCGTGTTGATGATCGTGAAATGCGTGCATCCGCAGATTGCTTGTGCCGTATCCGACGATAGTGAAAAGGGACAGTCGAAAACTGATAGTTTAATTACCGACAGTGTTTCTGATGTTGTAAAGTCGACGAAGGCGTCGCCAGGGATTGCAGGAAGTGCAACGCGCTTTTTTGATGAAAAGGGGAAGCTTGTGAAAAACAGGATATATAGCGTGCCACGTTTCAGCGAAGCATTTCCAGACAGCAATGTTGTGCAGCTGACGGCAGCCCGTCAGTGGGGGGTGTCGCCGGTAAAAAACCGTCAGGATGCAGAGGCGCGTAAGACGGAACTGGTGTATATAGGCGCAAGTCCGTATTACACGGTTGATAAGTTAAAGAACAGCATACCATATCTTGTGCCTCGCGCCTCCGTGCTGCTTGACCATATCGGGCAAGCCTTCTTCGACAGTCTTCAGGTGAAGGGGGTTCCCTTGCATAAGTTTATTGTGACGAGTGTTTTGAGAAGCCGCGATGATGTTGAAAGCCTGCGGGGACGCAACGGAAACGCCACGGTCAATTCTTGCCATCTCTACGGGACAACATTTGATATCTGCTATAACCGTTACACTACGGTTAGCGATCCTGACAAGGCACAGCGCAGGGCAGTGCGTAACGATACGCTTAAATGGGTGCTTAGCGAGGTGTTGCGTGACATGCGTGTAAACGGAAGGTGCTACATAAAATACGAGGTAAAGCAGGGCTGTTTCCATCTTACAGTTAGATAAGTCTAAGCACAAAAAACGCCACGGCAGGTTGCCATGGCGCACTTCAACAATAGTGTCGTTAAATTTAGGCGTGTTATACATTGAACACGTCTTTATTGATTTTTTTTGTATGCACCCTTTCGGGAAATTTGCTTAGAAGTTGTAGAACAAGCCAAGTGAGAGGTTCGTTCCGTCAACGCCAGCAACCCAAGAATCTGTCTTGATTGTGTTTTCTTTGTTGTACACTTTGTAGTTTGTTTCAGAGTGATTCCATCCGAAGAAGCCCACATGTGCAACGATGCTGAACTTGTCGATGTTTACTGAAACGCCTGGACGAAGACCGATAGAGTAGAGGTCTGTGTCAACCTTGTTGTAGTGCTTGTAACCAACAGAACCGTCGCAGAAAACGTTAACCACCTTACCTTTTACGAAAGTGAAGCGAGCGTATGGGTTAACCTCGAAAGTGTTTACTGTCAAGTCGTCATCGTCTGAAGTAACACCCTCTTTAGCCCATCCGAAGTTTACGCCGGCAGCCCAAGAGTCGCTGAACTTGTATCCGATTTCCGGAAGGAATTTGTAGGTTATTGTTGCGTCGTCTTCACCGTCAATCTTAGTACTGTTGATACCGAGGCTACCACCGACATAAACTTGTGCGCTTGCAGCCACTGCCACGAAAGCGGCAGCCACTGTCATGAGAAATTTTTTCATGTTTGTTTTTACCTTTCCTTTTATGTTTAATTCCTATTGTTGTTCCTTTTATTGCGTTGCTTAAAATATCGTGAATTTAAGTCTATTCTAGCGTTTCTTGCGCTGCAAATATCTGAATTTAATATTGGAATAACAATAATCCGCCACAAAAAATCACCATTTGGCGGCATTACGTATAAAACTTTTGGAATAAACGGACAATTTCAATATCTTTGCAATTCGTATTTTATCAAAATCTACACTAAAAGGCAATACGTTATTCTAGATGCAAAAGGCAAAAAAAATAAAGAACCCACGGATTCTCCTCGCCATGGTGTTGGCGGTGATTTCTGCTATAGGAGCTGTGGCACAGACGTCCGATACGCTGATTGTCCGGCAACTGCGTTCTCGCGGAATAAAATTCTCGGCAGACAATGCTCTCACTTTGTTGCCAAGCGGACAGGAGAAATTCGACGATATGTTCCATGCCATACGTCAAGCAAAGTCAAGCGTGCATCTGGAATATTTCAATTTCCGCAACGACTCTATCGCTTCCCTGCTCTTTGATATCCTTGCGCAGAAGGCGAGCGAGGGTGTGGAGGTAAGGGCTCTGTTCGATGGCTTCGGCAATGACTCCAACAACCGGCCGCTGAAAAAACGTCATTTAACAAATCTCCGTCAGCGAGGCATAGAGATTTATGAGTTCGACCCACTCCGTTTTCCATGGGTAAACCACGTTTTCCACCGCGACCACAGGAAAATCGTTGTCATTGATGGTAAGATTGCATATACGGGCGGCATGAATGTTGCCGACTATTATATAAAAGGTACAGAACAGGTGGGGCGTTGGCGTGACATGCACTGCCGGATAGAAGGCTCGGAAGTGAACACTCTGCAGACAATCTTTCTGCAGATGTGGAAAAAGGTTACGGGACAGGACGTCTCTGGTGCAAAGTATTACCGTGGCATCCACAGAGCAGACTATATACAGGGGCTGCAACCGGACACGACGGCTACGGCATACTCTAAGACCGTAGGGATAATAAACAGAGAACCGCATACGTCAAACAAAATAATAAGGCAGTTTTATATTGATGCAATCAATGATGCACGCGACAGCATAAAGCTTGTCAATCCATATCTGACGCTCAGCCATAAGCTGAAGAAGGCGCTTAGACAAGCCGTGGAACGGGGAGTAAAGGTGGAAGTTATGGTATCTTCACACAGTGACATACCGCTCACGCCCGACTGCGTGTTCTATAATGTCAACAAGTTGCGCAAACACGGTATAGATGTGTGGATATACGAAGACGGATTTCATCACACAAAGGTGATGACCGTTGACGGTCTGTTCTGCACGGTGGGCAGTGCTAACCTCAATTCCCGCAGCCTACGCTTCGATTACGAGGAGAATGCTGTAGTTATTGATGCAGCTACCACGCGTCAGCTCGATGCAATGTTTGATGCAGACAAAGCGTTGTCGTTCAAACTCACGGAAGAATCGTGGAACCAATGGCGCACACCGTGGAAAAAGTTTGTAGGATGGTTTGCTCATTTGCTTGCACCTTTCTTATAATAGAATCTATGGCTAGGAAAGGCTGACAAATATTGCATAAATACAACAATGGCAAAGAAGAAATTCGAACTCGTCGTACCGCAAGGAGAAACGCGCGTGTTGCTACACACATGTTGCGCCCCTTGTTCGTCGGCTATAGTGGAGTGCATGGTGAAACATGGCATAACGCCAGTAATATACTACTGCAATCCCAATATCTATCCCGAAAAGGAATACACTACGAGAAAGGACGAATGCACTCGCTATGCCCGTTCGCTCGGACTTGATATAGTGGATGCCGATTATAACCACGCCGCATGGTTAAACCGGATGAAAGGACTGGAGAAAGAGCCGGAACGCGGCTCAAGATGTCTGGAGTGTTTCAAAATGCGGCTAAGAAGCACGGCGCAGTATGCCCACGACAACGGCTTCAAGGTGATAACCACAACGCTAGCCTCATCCCGATGGAAAAGTCTTGAACAGATTAATGCGGCAGGAGAATGGGCCGTTTCGCCATTTGAAGACGTTGAATGGTGGGGGCAGAATTGGCGAAAAGGTGGACTAAGTGAGCGCCGTGCGGCAATCATCCGCGAATACGATTTCTACAATCAGCAGTATTGCGGATGCGAGTTCAGCATGCGCAAGGATGAAGGTTAAAAATACGTTGGCATGTTTTTTGTTTGGACAGAAAAAGCGGTAAGTAATAACAAGAAAAGAAAGAACACCTGAAAATATGACAAACCAGTTTTCACAGGAAATTTTGGATATACTGAACTTCAGCAAGGAAGAGGCGCAGCGCCATTCAAGCAAGGAAGTAGAGCCGGACCACCTTTTTCTCGGTCTGCTACGTCATAAAGGCAGAACACCAGCCCTGCTGAAGGAACTGCATGTTGACACGGAACTGATGAAACGTCAAGTGGAACAGCATATTGACGAGACCTTACATACAGAAAATAGTGGCGAACCGCTAGCTCTTGGCGAGGATGCCAACCGCATACTGAAGCTCGCCATTCTTGAAGCAAGGAAGAGATCAACCCAAATGGTTGATGAGACGCACCTCTTGCTCGCAATGATACACACTCCTCAAGACAACTATCCAAAAGAATATTTGAAACAAAACAACATAGACTACGACACAATGGCAGACCATATAAGCAAGGCTGACAAGATAAAAAACGGCATAGACGTGCCCGATGCTGAAGAGGACGATGATTTCGGGACACCACGCCAATCCCATCAAGATAAAGCCCAAGCACCAGCACCAGGAAGCCGTCCTGGAGGAACGAAGACGCCTATACTTGACAACTTCGGGACAGACCTTACCAGTGCTGCCGAGGAAGGGAAACTTGACCCTGTTGTAGGTCGCGAAAAGGAGATAACACGAATAACAGAAATACTCTGCCGCCGTAAAAAGAACAACCCGATACTCATTGGAGAACCGGGCGTAGGAAAAACGGCTATCGTGGAAGGACTTGCCACGCAGATCGCCAAAAAACGCACCTCACCGCTGCTCTTCGGAAAGAGAGTGGTGTCGATAGACCTTGGTGCCATCGTGGCAGGAACGAAATACCGTGGTCAGTTTGAGGAACGCATAAAGGCAATGGTGAAGGAAATAGAGCAGTCGCCCAACGTTATCATCTTCATTGACGAGATACACATGCTCATCGGTGCTGGTTCAGCCCCGGGGACGATGGATGCCGCCAACATGCTGAAGCCTGCTCTCTCACGCGGAACTATACAGTGCATCGGCACGACAACGCTTGATGAATACCGCAAGTCGATAGAAAAGGACGGAGCACTTGAACGCCGCTTCCAGAAAATAATTGTTGACGAAACGACGCCAGAAGAGACAAAAGAGATACTTAATAATATAAAGGAACGCTACGAAAGTCACCATGGCGTGAGATACACCCCAGAAGCCATATCGGCTTGTGTGGATTACACCGGTAGATATATCAGTGACCGCCAGTTCCCTGATAAGGCTATTGATGCTCTTGATGAAGTGGGGGCAAAAGTGCGGCTTGGCAGTGTGCAGATGCCTCCAGAGATAAAAGACCTTGAGGGCCGCATAGAAGAGGTGTCAAAGAAGAAGCAGCAAGCGGTGATGAACCAAAACTACGAGTTGGCGGCAAGCTTCCGTGACATGCAAAATGAATTGCACGAACAGCTTAGCGAGATGGAGGAGAAATTCAAGAGCGGTGAGCTAGGAGGCATAGTGGAGGTAACTGAAGCAGACGTAGCGCGTACGGTTTCCGCTATAGCCGGAGTGCCCGTACAGAGAGTAAGCGAGACGGAAACATCGCGTCTTCGCGGCATGGGCGATGCATTGCGCCACACTGTGATAGCTCAAGACACGGCAATAGAGAAAGTTGTTAAGGCGATACAGCGCAACCGTGTAGGCATACGGTCACAGAACTGCCCAATAGGAGTGTTCATGTTCCTCGGACCGACGGGAGTGGGCAAGACATACTTGGCAAAGAAACTGGCGGAATATATGTTTGGCAGTGCAGACGCACTGATACGCATTGATATGAGTGAATACAGCGAAAGCTTCAATACATCTCGACTTATTGGTGCGCCTCCAGGATATGTGGGCTACGATGAAGGCGGACAATTAACTGAACGGGTGCGCCGCAGACCTTACTCCATCGTGCTGCTCGATGAAATAGAGAAAGCGCATGCCAATGTGTTTAACATGCTTCTGCAGGTGCTTGATGAAGGAAGGTTAACTGATGGAAACGGCAGACTCGTGGACTTCAGAAACACCATTATAATCATGACCAGCAATGCCGGAACACGACAGCTCAAGGACTTTGGACGCGGTATTGGCTTCAATGCCGGACGACTCTCTGCTGACATGAAGGACAGTGACAAGCAGTATGCACGTTCGATAATACAGAAAAGTTTAAGCAAGCAGTTTAGTCCTGAGTTTCTCAACCGTCTCGACGACATCATAACCTTCGACCAGCTCGGTCTTGATGCTATAAAACAGATAATTGACCTTGAACTAGCTTCATTGAAAGAGCGTCTTGCCGATATGGGATACGCTATGCAACTTACAGATAAGGCGAAAGACTTTGTTGCGGAAAAAGGCTACGACGTACAGTTCGGTGCCCGTCCGCTGAAGCGAGCCATACAAAACTACATTGAAGACGGCATCTGCGAACTAGTGCTCGAAGGTGGACTTGAAAAAGGCTCCACAATAACCATAGGCAAGAATCCAAAGAAGGAAGAGCTTACGTTCAAAAAAAGCATTTAAACCGCAAGAATATAAAAGATATTGTATATCTTTGCACACGCATCGTGTCCGATATGTCCATGAAAGGGACGCCGGGCACGATGCGTGTGCAAAGAAAACAACAAAACATAACAACTATGTATAGGACAAATACGTGCGGAGAGTTGCGTCTCTCCGACGCAGGAAAGAAAGTTACACTTGCCGGATGGGTGCAGCGCAGCCGAAAGATGGGAGGCATGACCTTTGTTGACCTTCGCGACAGATACGGCATAACGCAGTTGGCATTCAACGACGAGGTTGACACAGAACTATGCGCCAAGGCAAACAAACTCGGACGTGAATACTGTATTCAAGTGGAAGGAACAGTGAGCGAGCGCCAAAGCAAAAATGCAAAGATACCAACAGGAGAAATAGAAATAACGGTATCTGCCCTCAACATTCTCAGCGAGAGCGCGACACCACCGTTTACGATAGAAGACACCACCGACGGTGGAGATGACATACGCATGAAATATCGGTATCTTGACCTCAGAAGACCTTGCGTAAGGAAAAATCTTGAACTGCGTCACCGCATGACGATACTCATACGCAACTTCCTGGACAACCAGAATTTCATTGAGGTAGAGACACCGATCCTTATCGGCAGCACACCAGAAGGCGCACGCGATTTCGTTGTGCCTTCCCGCATGAACCCAGGACAGTTCTATGCCCTGCCGCAGAGCCCGCAGACACTGAAGCAATTGCTCATGGTAAGCGGATTCGACAGATATTTCCAAATAGCAAAATGCTTCCGCGATGAAGACTTGCGCGCTGACCGTCAGCCCGAGTTCACGCAGATAGACTGTGAAATGTCTTTCGTTGACCAAGATGACGTTATCGACCTCTTTGAAGAAATGGCACGTCACCTCTTCCGCGAAGTGCGTGGAGTGGAACTTCCTGCAAAGCTTCAGCAGATGACATGGCACGACGCTATGCGCCGCTTCGGTAGCGACAAGCCAGACTTGCGCTTCGGAATGGAATTTGTTGAACTTATGGATGAGCTGAAAGGCACAGGGGAATTCTCCGTATTCAACGATGCGGAATATATCGGTGGTATATGTGCAGAAGGATGCGCCGCATACACACGCAAGCAACTCGACCAGCTAACGGATTTCGTCAAGAAGCCTCAGGTAGGAGCAAAGGGACTTGTATGGATAAAAGTAAACGAGGATGGCACAACAAAAAGCAGCATAGACAAGTTCTATACACCGGAAACACTGGCAAAGGCTGTGGAGAAGTGCAATGCTAAACCGGGAGACCTCATCCTTATACTCAGCGGCGACAAGGCAAACAAGACACGTGTTCAGTTGTGCAGTCTCCGCTTGGAAATGGGTGAGAGACTCGGATTGCGCGACAAGGATAAGTTTGAGTGTCTTTGGATTGTTGACTTCCCGCTCTTTGAATGGAGTGATGAGGAGCAGAGACTAATGGCAACGCATCATCCTTTCACCATGCCTAACCCTGATGACATTCCATTGCTTGAAGAACATCCTGAGAGAGTGCGTGCAAAGGCATACGACTTTGTATGCAACGGCATAGAGGTGGGCGGAGGAAGCCTCCGTATCCACGACGGTAAGCTGCAGGAAAAAATGTTCAAGATACTTGGTTTCACGCCCGAGCGCGCTATGGCACAGTTCGGATTCCTTATCAATGCCTTCAAATATGGAGCACCGCCACATGCCGGACTTGCTTTCGGTCTAGACCGTTTCGTTTCCATAATGGCAGGACTCGACTCCATACGCGACTGTATCGCTTTCCCGAAGAACAATAGCGGACGAGACGTAATGCTCGATGCTCCGTCTGAAATTGACGACAAACAGCTCAAGGAATTGCAAATAAGCGTTGATGTAAATCAAGAAAACGCATAAAGTCTTGCCTTATAGTAGCTTTCGCCTGAATTAGCGATGCAAATTGTAATTTTGTATAAGAAAAAATGTTACATTTGCAAATGATTTATAAAGCAATAAGCAACAACGGCATATTGCGGAACTAAATTTTATCATTATGACAGAAAAGAAAGTTACAGAAAAAAAGGTTGTTACAGCTACTGCTGCTAAGAAGACAACAACAAAAAGAACAACAACCAAGAAAGCAACCTCTACATTCGTTATCGATGTTCAGAGTGTAGGTTTCAAGGCTGGTGATGTTTATCAAGCTCTTTCAACGGCTGAAGCTCCAATGACTGTTGCAGAAATCTCTAAAGCTGCAAAGATTACAAGCGAGGAGACACTTCTCGGTATGGGCTGGTTGCTTAAGGAAGGCAAGATCAAAGGCGAGGAAAACAAATTTTCTTTGGCATAACCAACGAAAAGTTGAATAACAGGAGGGCTGTCGATATACTATTATATCTTCAGTCCTTTTTATGTTTTGCCACATTACGATTCTTGTAAAGCGTGAAAAGCTACTTATAATTAAACAATGAACTACGACCAGGACATTAAGCGCATACTGTGGGAAGCTGGACGCGAGGGGCTGTCGGTAAAGAAGATTGCCCGACACATATACAACCTGCACAACGGCTTCTTTGAAACCGTAGCCTACGAAGATATTTACAAGGCTGTGGTATATTGCGTTGTGAAGAATAGAAAGTCCAGGACGCCGTTCATTGAAAGTGCCGGCAAAAGAGGTGTTTATCGTCTCACGGAGCCAACATGTCGGGAGACCCAACTGTTTTTCAACTTTGTGGAGGAGCCCGATGTTGAGGCTGAAGCGAAGCCTGATACAGACCAGTCGCTATCATTGTTCTGAGCAAGCTTCTTTGCATAGGCGAAACATTTTACCGTTCTCTTACAGACTATACTAACAAACAATATATATAATTATACTATGGGAAAACAATATTTTCTTGGACTTGACGTAGGCAGCTCTTCCGTCAAGGCGTCACTCGTTGATATTGAAAGCGGCAAATGCGCCGCAACAACATTCTACCCCGAAAGCGAAGCACCCATCATTGCTGTAAAGAGCGGATGGGCAGAGCAGGATACACAGATGTGGTGGGACAACTGCAAACTCTGCGTAAAGAAAGTAAAGGAGATGGCAAATGCGTCGGCAGACGACATAAAGGCAATCGGCATTTCCTACCAGATGCATGGATTGGTGTGCGTGGACAAAAACCTTGAAGTGCTTCGTCCGGCTATTATCTGGTGCGACTCTAGAGCCGTGCCATATGGCGAAAAGGCATTTCATGGCATCGGCTCAGACAAGTGTCTTAGCCATTTGCTCAACTCTCCAGGAAACTTTACCGCAGCTAAGCTGGCGTGGGTGAAAGAGAATGAGCCGGAGGTATATAGCCGGATATATAAGTTTATGCTTCCAGGAGACTTCATTGCCATGAAACTCAGCGGAACGGTGAATACAACAGCCAGCGGTCTGAGTGAGGGCATCCTTTGGGATTTCAAGGAGCGCACTACGGCAGACTTCGTGCTTGACTTTTATGGTATTGACCGCAGCCTCGTGCCGGACATCGTTCCGACGTTCAGTGTGCAGAGTGAGGTTTCGGCAGCAGCTGCAGCTGAGACGGGCTTGAAAGAGGGCACCCCTATAAGCTACAGAGCCGGTGACCAGCCAAACAATGCCTTGAGCCTAAATGTGTTCAACCCGGGCGAAATAGCTTCTACGGCAGGCACATCGGGAGTCGTTTATGGTGTGCTTGGCAATGTTGGTTACGACCCAAAGAGCCGTGTAAACACGTTTGCGCACGTTAACTACACCAGTGAGCAAGACCGTCTTGGCGTGTTGCTTTGCATAAACGGAACGGGTATTCTCAATGCATGGACAAAGCGCACAATAGCACCAGAAGGCATATCTTATGCAGATATGAACGACTTTGCAGCCAGTGTGCCCGTGGGCAGTGAGGGACTTTCTGTGATACCTTTCGGTAACGGGGCAGAGCGAGTTCTCGAAAACCGTGAGACAGGATGCTCTATTCAAGGAATAAACTTCAACAAGCACACAAAGGCACATATAGTGCGCGCCGCTCAGGAAGGCATCGTGTTCAGTTTCTGCTACGGAATGGAGATTATGGCAGAGATGGGCATGAACATAACAAAGATACATGCTGGAAAAGCAAACATGTTCCTCAGCAAGTTGTTCCGTGACACACTGGCTGGAGTTAGCGGAGCGCAGATTGAACTATATGAAACCGATGGCAGCGTAGGAGCAGCAAAGGGAGCAGGAATGGGTTGCGGCTATTACAAAGACAACAACGAAGCATTCTCTTCACTGGAAAAGCTCGCGGTAATAGAGCCAGACGAGAAGCTGCGCCCAGAATATCTCGCAGCCTATGCAGCATGGAAGGATAGACTTTCCAAAATTTAAGCAATAAAAGCAGTTCTCTGATAGGGGAGAACAATCTTTTAAGATTAAGATATATTTTATCTAGATAATTCATAGGCAAGAGAAAAGCGTTTTTTTCGTGTCTATGAATTATTTATAATAGTTAGTGCAAGGAGAGAAAAAGAAACATAAACTCTGTTTTTGTCGATATACTACTTTATATAGGCAAGACAAAATCTAGTAAGTCACATTATATTTAAGCGAAACAATTTTTATAAATGCAGTTAAACAAGAGAATAGAATATTTGGATGCGATGAGGGGATTGACGATGTTGTTGGTTATTTATTCTCATGTTCGTTTTTTCTCTTTTCATCTTTCAAATTTCCGGGGGGGCTAGCTACAACGATTTGTTTAATGTAATGAGAATGCCACTGTTCTTTTTTGTCAGTGGCTTTCTGCTTGACAAACCAGGGATAATCTGGAGGCTGAAAGATGCCGTTCCTTTCATTAAGAAGAAGGCGAAAATACAGTTAATCCCCACTTTTGTCTTTATGTCGCTCTTTTGTTATATGTTTGATCTCAACGTGATTGATAGCATCAACGATAGCATGAAGAGTGGATATTGGTTTACAATCACATTGTTCGAGTATTTTCTTGTATATTCGTTTTGCAAGATGATGCCCCTTCGCTTTCAATACAAGGTGTTGTTTGTTGTATCTTTCTTGTTTTTGGGAATAGGCTATCTCCCTGTTTGGGGGGCGTTGCAATTTAACAAATTGTGGTATTTTGTGTTCTTTAGCTTTGGTGCTTACGTAAAGAGTCACTTTAAGTCTTTTGTGGATTTCTTGGATGGTAAATATTTCTCTATTATGTTTGTGGCATTTTGCGGCATTGTATTCTTGCGTGTCAAAGGTTCTTTGCCCAACTATGGGCCATTACAAATATTGCTGTCAGTCTTTTTAGGCATAGCCGGTATATGTATAGTATTCAATTTTTTCAGGAAGCACGAAGCTTCTTTCCGGCAGACAACAGTCCTAGGCAAAGCACTACAATACATAGGAAAGAGGACATTAGACGTGTATCTTCTGCATTATTTTTTCCTTCCTCGGAATCTGGATATCATAGGCGATTTCTTTCTGAATAACATTAATCCTTCAGTAGATTTCTTCTGCTCATTCTTGTTGGCAATTATAGTTGTGGCATTGAGTCTTGTGGCTAGTAATGTGATACGCACAAGCGAGCATCTTGCTCATTGGCTTTTTGGAGTAAAGAGGATGTAGCTAAACTTTAATTCGCCGAACTCATGTCTTTGGGGAAAAGCCATGAGTCCATTTTTCTTAAGAGTGATTCTTTGTATTTTAAAGCTATCGTTTTCAATGTCTCCCACCACAATATTTCAACTCTGCCAGCTCGCACCACCCCGCATTCTTAATCTCTCGCAGAAACAGTCTTGCGCACATCTCTTCATCGTCGCCGGCACGGTGGTGCTTGTCTAGGAACATTTGTTCAACATACAACATGCCGCCATCTTAAGTCATTGCCGTAATATGTTTAATTCTGTCCGTAATTCATCTACGAAGAGTTTGGTTGAATAGTTGTAATTTTGTAGCGTGAAAATTCTGCAAGATATGAAGAAACTATTTGTTATCGCTGTGGCATTGATGGGCACGATGATGCTCCATGCCCAGCCAAAGGTCTATATGACCAAGGAGATTAGTCCCGATGCACTGGTTCGCATCTACAAGGCACTTGGGGTGCCGGCGCACGGGCGGGTGGCTGTAAAAATCAGTACGGGCGAGATGGGTGGCAACAACTACCTGAAGCCAACCTTGATTCGCAATCTCGTGGACGAGGTGGACGGAACGCTCGTGGAATGCTGCACCGCCTATGGCGGTAGCCGGCAGGACAAGGGCAAGCACTGGGAGACCATCCATGCCCACGGCTTCGACTCCATCGCCGCAGTCGACTTGATGGACGAGTACGGACAGATGCGCATCCCCGTGAAGGACAAGAAGCACCTGAAATATGACATCGTGGGCGACCACCTCGCCAACTACGACTTCCTCATCAACCTCGCCCACTTCAAGGGTCATGCGATGGGCGGCTTCGGCGGAGTGCTGAAGAACCAGAGCATCGGCGTGGCTTCCACCGACGGCAAGGCTTACATCCATACGGCGGGCAAGGTGCAGGATGCTTCCCTACTTTGGAAGAATCTGCCCGAGCAGGACGATTTCCTGGAGAGCATGGCGGCCGCGGCACAGGGTGTACACGAATACTTCGGCCATGGCAAGGACATCATATATATTAATGTGATGAACAACATGAGCGTGGATTGCGACTGCGACAGTCATCCTGCCGACCCCAAGCTCAAGGACATGGGCATCCTCGCCAGCACCGACCCCGTGGCCGTTGACCAAGCCTGTCTCGACCTCGTGTTCACCCACAAGACGCAGCCCGGCGATGACGAGAAGCCCCTGATAGAGCGCATTAACCGCCAGCATGGCACTTACATTACCGATTATGCCGAAAAGATAGGACTTGGGAGCAAGAAATATAAGTTGATTATGATTGAGTAAAAGAAATAGGTATGAAACATCAGATGATGACTGTGGGACTGGGGCTTCTTGCCTCAGTTCCC
>CAVAAS010000040.1:0-19812 GCA_963586715.1 Barnesiella intestinihominis | reverse complement strand
TCATATCTGCTTATTTCAAAAGATTTCTTCCATCTGTATCTTCAAGGATTCTCATGATGGCAGGCATACAGAAGTCTTCGGCACGCACCTCGGTATGTAAAATCCGGCAGAAGAAGCATGCAGACATGCATGCTACAACAATCAACGAATCGCGTTTCTGGAGTTTCAGTCTGCACGTTTGCCAAATGAAAGCGAACGTGAAAGTATATGCGATGACGCTAAGCCAAAACACCCCAGAATAGGATGTTGGCGTTAGCAGATAGCCAATGCCATATATAAGCCAAAGAAGCGGACCTTTGGAGTCGGCAAAGTCAACATAAGGCGTCATTCCTTCCATCCATGCTTTGCCGGCGGTAAAAAACCATGACGAATCGCAACGCCCACCAAACTGGTGCATCAATGGCGAGTCGGGCGAAAGCAACAAAAGTATTATGAATGAGAATACGAAGAACATGCTCCATTTCAGAAACGTGCTGGCATGGGATAATATTTGTTGTTGTGGGTGAAGCATCTGTTAATTTTTTGAAGTATATAACGTTACGGAATTGCTACATGAGAATGGGAACCACGAACTTCACAAGGCAGTAGCCACCGATTACGAGCCAGCAGTAGAGTAGGGCGGCAAGGAGGAATGGTTTGAAGCCAGCCTTCTTGAATTTGTCGAAGCTTGTTTCTGCCCCCAGGGCAGCCATTGCCATGGTGAGGAGGAACGTGTCGAGCTGGTTTATCCATGCCACACAGCTGGCAGGCAAAAGACCAAGGGAATTGAAGCCGATGACCACAAGGAAGAGGATGGCGAACCAAGGTATCGTTATGCTTGTCTTCCCATAGTTCTCACATCCTTCGAGCTCTTTTGTGCTGTGGCTTTTTGCTACGGTCCACGCTATGACGAGCAACACCGGCACGAGCATCATCACGCGTATCATCTTCACGATTATGGCGGTGTTGCTCACCTCGTTGCCCATGGCGTTTGCCGCACCCACCACATGGGCAACCTCATGCACCGTTGCTCCGGTGAAGAGGCCTGCCATATCGGGGGTAAGGTCGAAGATGCCGGCACGATAGAGGATAGGGTAGAGAAACATGGATAGAGTGCCGAATATTACCACCGTGGCAACGGCAACGGCCGTCTTGTACGGCTTCGGGCGAATGGCACCGTCGACACCCAGCACGGCAGCAGCACCGCAAATGGCGCTGCCGCAGGAGGTGAGCAGGGCTATGCTGCGATCGATCTTCAGCCAACGCCCCAGAAGTACACCCAGGCCGATTGTGCCGCACACGATGACGGCATCGAGGGCAATAGCCGTGATGCCCACCTGCATGACATCCTGAAACGTAAGCTTGAAGCCGTAGAGCACTATGCCCGTGCGCAACACACGCTTAGAGCAGAACTTTATGCCCGGTGACCATGTGGCAGGCATCTTAACGCTGCAGGTGTTGGCATATAGCATACCTATTATAATGCCAACAACCATAGGGCTAAGCGATAGGGCTCTTATCCAATAAGTACCTCCGATGATTACGGCGGCATATGCAAAGAGGGTTATGAGCAGTATGCCGTAAAGCATGCCGCTCTTTTCTTTTGAAAAATTCATAGTTTTACTTTTCTATTGTTTTTTATTGAGTTTTTAAATATTTGTTTTTATCAAGTCCAGACATTCATGTCCTGTTGATGCCTTAAGATGCTAATGGAATTGTGATAGGGGAGTGCTGCTTCTTTCCAGCTGTAGTAATGTCCTCTTAGCTTCCAGTCCACCGGCAAAGCCCGTCAGAGTATGGTTTGAGCCAATAACGCGGTGGCAAGGAACGAATATGCAGATGCCGTTTGCTCCAATGGCTTGTGCCACAGCTCTCACGCCTTTGGGGGTGTTGACGCTCTGTGCAATTTGCATGTAAGAACGCGTTTCGCCGAAAGGAATATCGAGTAATGCCTGCCACACTCGTTTCTGGAAGCAGGTGCCGATGGTAAGTAGCGGAATGTCGAAGTCTTTACGTTTGCCATCGAAATATTCGTTGAGCTGCATTTTCGCCATGCTCATTATTTCTGTATCCGCTTCGATGAAATCAACATCCAGCAAACGCTGAAGGCGCAGCATGTTGTGCTTGGCGCAGGGCATATCGCTCCAGTCAGAGAGGCACAGAGATTCACCTATGGCGCCAAGCACTATTTTCCCGCAAGGCGAGGCGTAATGGCTGATAAAGACATGGCGCTTAGTGTTTGCTTTATCCATACATAGCTTTTGATTCTTTTCGCATGTTGGTTTATCATTCTCCAAATAAGTCTTGTGCCTCTTTTGTGAGATATGGTTTGAGGTCTTTCTGTGCAATCTTGAAGCGTATTGCACCAACGGCATAAGAAGCAATCTCATAGGGCTGGTATTCGAAGCAGAGACTGTCTTTCTGAAGCCATGGAGCATGTGCAGGCAAGGGCACGTTTCCATCGTCGGGCAATATAAGATAGTTTTCTATGGTCTTGTCGGTGACAGACTCTATGCCGCTAGTCTTTAGGCACTGCAAAATCTGTTTCCGCAAAATGGGCTGCAAGGCAACCAGTTTTGTGGAGTCAACAAGATTATTGGCAGGTTTATTGCTTTTCCGACTTATATTTTTCAGATATGAGGTGTAAGAACGATGTGCGCCTCCAAGATAATAATCGTCCGTGATGCTATAAGTAATGTATGTGGGAGTAATCTCTTTCAGTTTGATTCTTATCTCTTGCGTTATAGGAGGCAATTCCTGGTTAGCATCGTATGATTTCTTCATTTCGTCCAGAAGACCGGCCATATAACGCATAGTACCTTTGCCGTAGTAGTCTACAATCTGCTTGCCATCGTTGATACTCCCGCTATAAGTGGGATATTTGCTGGCAGCCCCTTCATCCTCTTGGTTTTCCAGGGGTAAATACAATGCTGCCAATTCGTTGGCAATAAATGTCTTAATGCCTAAAGACAGGCTGTCGTCGGACTTAGGATAGTCAACAGTTATCTTACACATTATACCGTCTTTTTCTGTATAGTTGTAGCATACACTGTCGATTGGTAGTTCGCCCATGTTCATTTGTTGAGAGCTCTCAGACGAAGCGTTTTGAGCATTTTGGTTGGATTGCGCCATTTTGCAGCCCGTAAGGCAAAGCGAAAAGAGAGCAAAAGCCATTGCTGAAACATGTAATTTCTTCATATCTTTGAAATTGTTTTTTTATCTGTATTTTACCAAAACTGTTGTCATTAGTTTTGCGGCTGTTTTATTCATTCGTACAAAATTCGGTAAAATGCTTGAAACATTCAAACATTTTTATGGAAAAACGCATCTATGTCCATAATCTTTCTTGATTGTCAAAGATATTTTTTATCTTTGTATATAAAAAAATAATAAGATGAAGGGATATGGCAAAGAAAGACATTTCTCTGAATATCCCGGCAACCCAATAGGCAAATATAATTCAATAGATTATGACTACAAAGGAAAATAGATTATGACTACAAAGGAAATTGGCGCAAAGTCGTTAGATTATGCACATATTATGAGGGGTATGAGAAGTAAGGAAATGTACTAACAATTACATTCTTAATAGATTTAATTTAATAGCCATTATGTAAAATAGAAGATTATGCGTGATGAACTTACCATATATAAAGCTAGCGCTGGAAGCGGCAAGACTTTCCGATTGGCCCTTGAGTATATAAAGTTGTTAACCCTCAACCCTACAGCTTTTCGCTCCACTCTTGCCGTTACGTTCACGAATAAAGCTACCGACGAGATGAAGACTCGTATACTTGCAATGCTTTATGCTCTTTCAAATTCTTTGCCCGACGGTAAGGCGTGCTCACAAGTTGCTTCATCTGAACTCAGTATTTCTGAAGAAGATATCCAGAAATGTGCGGCTATAGCTTTGCAGGAGCTTATACATAACTATGATTACTTTCATGTTGAAACGATTGACAGCTTTTTTCAAACCGTTCTCCGTAATCTTGCCAAGGAACTGGATCTTGGTGCCGCATTGCGCATAGAGCTTGACGGAAAACGGATTGAGAGCGAAGCTGTGGACTGCATGGTTGACGAATTGGACGAGAGTTCTCGCCTTTTTCGCTGGCTTATGAGGAATATTCTTGAGAAGATAGAAAATGGCGAAAACTGGAACGTAATTAAGGATGCCAAGAATTTTGGCAATATGGTTTTTGATGACGAATACCAACGCCATGCGCTTGAATTGGATGCCATCTTCGCTGAGAAGGATTTCTTTTCTCGTTACAGGCAGGATATCTTGGACATGCGTAAACATGTTACGGAACAACTGGATGGTCAAGTTGCCAAATTCAATGGCATATTGAGCAATTATAGTGTAGATGTCGGGGATTTATATGGAGGTGCCTCAAAGGGAATCTTAGGATACATGAAAGGACTGTTGAATAATGGTCTGAAATCTATTGATTATCAGAAGAAAACAGTCGACGGATTGCTTGCAGATGCAAACAGTTGGTCTAAGCAAAAAGCTGCGTCTAAAGAACATATTGTTGCCGTTGCAGACGATGTCCTGATACCTTTTCTGCGCGAGACGGAGGATATTCGTCGTCGTGCGATTATTGTGACCAATAGTGCTACTATGACATTGCGCAATCTTGACAATTTGCGTCTGCTTGGCGATATCGGACGCAAGATGAAAGAGATGAATGCCAACGAAAATCGTTTCTTGCTGAGCGACACTCAGCAAGTCTTGGCAGGCATGATTGACGATAGCGACTCCCCTTTTATCTTTGAAAAAATAGGAATGCAGTTGCAGCACATTATGATTGACGAATTCCAAGACACCAGTCTTGTGCAATGGCGCAATTTCTTTTGTCTGCTGCGTGAGTGTATGAGTAGCAAATGTGCCGACGAAGGTGCTGTGGCAAACCTTATTGTTGGTGACATAAAGCAGAGTATATACCGCTGGCGTGGCGGAGATTGGCGCTTGTTGGCAGGGATACGGGATGAGTTTCCTGGCTATAGTGTTGATATTCAGGCGTTGAAAGACAACTACCGTTCCGAACGCAACATAGTGCTTTTCAATAATTCTTTTTTCCGTATAGGGGTTGAAAAGGAAGTTGAAACAGAATCACACGTAAATGCTTTTGAAGCCCGGCTCTTGGCAGAGGCATATGCCGATGTTGAGCAACGGCCTATGAAGAAAGATGCTAAAGGACTGGTGAATATCTGCTTGCTGAATTCTGAAAACTGGCAACAACGCATGCTTGAAGAAACGGAAAGGACTTTGCGTATGCTGATAGACAAAGGTACACCTCCGCATGACATTGCCATATTACTGCGTACGAACAGGAATATTGCTATGCTTGCCGACTATTTGCATATTCATTGTCCCGACATCAGTGTACTGAGCGATGAGGCTTTCCGCCTTGAATATGCAGTGTCAACACGTTGCATTATACTTGCATTGAAGCATCTCTATGAACCATCAGACAAGCTTTCGCTCGGATTGCTGGCTAAGATAAACGTAGAGCTATCGGGTGAGGATAATGCTGATGCGCTATTGGCTTCCGTTTCCGAACTGTCAGAATTGTTGCCGGAAGAATATGTCAGTCAGGCAGCCAAGCTTAAAGAACTTCCGCTCTATGACTTGTGTGAACGCCTGTTTTCCATTTTTTCTCTCGACAAGCTGTCTCAAGAGAGTGCCTACATGTGTGCCTTTTTTGATGCGTTAACGGCATACATCAATGACATGACGGCTTCTCCGCTTGGCTTTGTGCATGAATGGGAAGAGAACATTTCAAGGAAAACAATTCAGACGGATAGTGTTGACGGAGTGCGCTTGCTTACCGTCAACAAAAGTAAAGGACTGGAATTTGACACGGTGATACTCCCCTATTGCAACTGGCAGTTGGAAAAATATTCGGGCAACATAATATGGTGTCATCCTGCGGAAGAACCTTTCTCGCGGCTTCCTGCCATTCCGATAGACTACTCCACAAAATTGAGCGAAACGGTCTTTGCAGCAGACTTCCGCCATGAACATACGCAAAACACCATAGACAACATGAATTTGCTGTATGTCGCATTCACTAGGCCGAAGAAAAATCTGTTTGTCATCGGGCAACGTCCTGGTACCCGAAGACTTACGAATAACCGTTCGCAACTGTTAGCCGATGTCTTGCCAGCACTATGCGAAGACGCTTCGCTTGACGGAGCCAAGCTTGAGGGTGACGACGATCCTGAAGGCGATTTACTCTTCACTTTCGGAACGTTTGAACCATCGGTGGAAAAGGAAAAAGAAGAGACACCCAACGTTTTCCTAAAGCCATACGCACCGCAGACAGCTACATTCTCCACCCGTAGCAAACCGATGAACTACCTTATGCCCCAAGCTGAAGGACAAAAAGAAAAGCATGGCATTGATTTCAGGCAGAGCAACAGTTCGCGACAGTTCATTGAGGAGCTTTCCTCTGACGAAGGAGATGAAGAAACGACATCGAAAAAGGCATCGCAATATATCAAAGAAGGCAATGTCATGCACCTGGTGTTGTCGGAAATACGCACCATAGCCGATATTCCCGCAGTGTTGGATCGCTATGAGAGCGAGGGAATACTTCCTGGGGCAAATCTCAACCGTGACGTGATAGAACAGAATCTTAATGCTGCAATAAACGGCAATCCCACCGTTGCAGAATGGTTCTCGCCTCGCTGGACATTATTCAACGAGTGTTCAATACTTTGCGAGACGGCACAAGGAGAGGTGACAGCCCTGCGTCCAGACCGCGTTATGAAGGATGGAGAGCGCGTTGTTGTGGTGGACTTTAAGTTTGGGCGTGTCGACATGCCGAAATACCGTGAACAGGTGAAAACATACATAAGTCTACTTAAAGGCATGGGCTACACAGACGTTACCGGATACCTGTGGTTCCTGAAGCAAGGAAAGGTGATACAGGTAGACAAATGAATCAGTTAACAATTACACAACCGTAAGATATCAACAATGGACAACACTTTTCTTAGTATCGTGGCACAGGACCTTGTGGAACGTTACGG
The DNA here is from genome assembly GCA_963586715.1 of Barnesiella intestinihominis. Classification (GTDB taxonomy): domain Bacteria; phylum Bacteroidota; class Bacteroidia; order Bacteroidales; family Bacteroidaceae; genus Prevotella. The sequence goes on along the minus strand of CAVAAS010000040.1, from coordinate 12,795 downwards.
CACGGACATGACCCGCATAGCCGTTGTCTTTCCAAACAAGCGTGCCGCACTCTTCTTTAACCGTTATCTATACAAAGCAGCAGGAAAGCCTGTTTGGGCTCCAACATACATCACCATTAGCGAACTTTTCCATGGCGACTCGCCTTTTAAGCAAGCCGATCCGATATTGTCCATCGTAGAACTGTATGCCGTGTATTCCCAGGTAACAGGGAAAGATGAAACGCTAGACCAGTTTTTTGAATGGGGAAAACTACTTGTAGGTGACTTTGATGACGTTGACAAGAACATGGCTGACCCGAAAGAACTCTTTGCCAATATTGCCAACATACACGAGTTTGACAGTGCCGACTACTTGACGGACAACCAGAGAGAAACGCTTAAGCGTTTTTTTGCCAACTTTAGCGAAGATCATAATTCGCGGTTAAAGGAAACTTTCCTGACATTGTGGAACAAGCTCGGCGACATATACACTGCCTACCGTGAGCGGCTCTCACAAAAAGGTATTGCCTATGAAGGAATGTTATACCGCGATGCCATCGAGAACAATCGTATAAAGGTAGACAAAGACAAGTATATTTTTGTTGGCTTCAACCTCTTGCAAAAAGTTGAACTGAGCCTGTTCAGAATGCTGAAGGAAGAGGGAAAAGCAGAATTCTACTGGGATTTCGACACCTTCTACTGCAATCCTTCAGCCCGCAAGCAGCAGCGTGAGGCGGGGAAATACATTGCGCAGTATATAAGCTTGCTTGGCAACCAAATGCCTGCAAGCATGTTTGATACGGCATATCGCAATTTTACTAAGCCCAAGAGCGTGGAATTTGTAAAGGCAAAGACTGAAAACGTTCAGGCACGCCATGTGGCACAGTGGCTACGCACGGGAAAACGTTATGCCCAAAGTAGTCGCACAGCAATAGTCATGTGCGACGAGACGTTACTTCTCCCTGTGCTTTATTCCCTTCCGGATGCTGAAGGTGAAGAATATGATGTGAACATAACGGCAGGATACCCCTTGGCGCAGACTCCTGTGGCATCGTTCGTAACGCAGCTTCTTGACATGCAGACAACCGGACACCGTTCAGATGGAGGCTTTCGCTTCAAGGCAGTAAAGAGTGTTCTGCTTCACCCCTACTCCACTTTGGCTGCTCCGTCAGCCCCCTCGCTACTTGAGCATCTTGAGAGCCAGCATATTTATTTCCCAACGCAAGCTGACCTTGCAAGAGACAATGAACTGGAACTTCTCTTCCGACAGCCTGCAACCAATATCGAACTGATGGAATGGCTTGTGGAAGTGCTTAGAAACGTGGCACCGCATTGCGAATCGGAATTCTATCAAGAGGCGGTGTTCTGCACTTACACAATAGTCAATCGTCTGCAAACGCTCGTTTCTGAAGGGCAACTGGATGTAGACCGCACAACATTACAGAAGCTACTGAAGCAGATAATTGCCACATCGAGTATACCTTTCCACGGTGAACCAGCGAAAGGAATACAGATAATGGGTGTGCTGGAAACGAGAAATCTGGACTTTGACCATCTGCTCATTCTCTCTTGCAACGAAGGAAATATGCCGAAGGGCATACGCGACTCCTCATTCATACCTTATGCCCTGCGCAAGGCTTACGGTCTTACAACCGTTGACAACAAGGTTGCCATCTATGCTTATTACTTCTTCCGCCTTATACAAAGGGCGAAAGACATTACCGTGGTTTACAACAATGCCACGGAAAACGGCAATCGTGGCGAAATGAGCCGTTTCATGCTCCAGATGCTTGTGGAAACAGATTTCAACATTCGGCGAACGACACTGCAAACAGGTCAGGATGCTATGTTGCCATCAGAATCTGAGGTAAAAAAGACGAAGCGGATGTTGTGTTTCCTACGGCAAATGTCGTCCGAGGAACATCCTCTTTCGCCAACGGCTCTGAACATGTATATGGCATGCCCAATGAAATTTTACTACAACTACATGGCTGGCATAAAGGAACCTGACGATGATGCTGAGGAGGAACTCTCGCTGCGTGCCTTCGGAAACATCTTCCACAATACGATGGAACAACTTTACAAGCCTTACGCTGGCACGGGACGCACTGTCACCGCTTCGCTCATTGAAAAGTTGGCTGAGAAACACAATGTTGAGGCTACCGTTGATCGCATGTTCATACAGGAGATATATGGAAAGGGTGTCAGTCCCGGACGGAAACTGCACTACACTGGCATGCAACTGTTGAGCAGAAGGGTGATAATCAAGTATGTTGAACGCATGCTGAAGCTCGACATGAGGCAAGCACCGCTTGACATTGTGTCAGTGGAAGGGAATGTGAAGAGAAAAGTTTGCGTGCCGACTCCGGAAGGAAATATTGATGTGGTTGTTGGCGGGCGTGTTGACCGTATTGATACTCTGACGGACAGGCAAAGCGGAATGCGGTTGACGCGAGTGGTAGACTACAAAACGGGCTCCTCTGCCGTTAGAATGGCGCCAAAAGATGTGGAGACTGTTTTTCGTGCCAATGCCGATGAGCGTTCGAAAGGGCACACCGACTATTATTTTCAGACGATGCTCTATTCTGGCATAATACGCGGAGGAAACGGATCCCTACCCCATCCGTGTAACCCTCAGGCTCTGCCGGTGGCTCCTGCTTTGGTGTTTATCCAAAAGGCGGCTGCCGACGATTACGACCCTGTGCTCTTAATGGGAACGGAGCGCATGACCGACATTGCCGAATATTCGGCGTCCTACAACGAATTGTTAATGGATCTGCTCACTGAATTATTCGACATGGATACGCCCTTTCGCCGCACAAGTGATACTGGGGCATGCAAGTACTGTCCGTATGTCGTTTTCTGTGGAAGGTAATTTTACTACATCTCATCAACGTCATCCTCTTCTTTTGGGTCGCGCCTACGCTCCAAGAAGCGCTGATACTCAGAAGGAGTCATGCCGTTGATGCGTTTGAATGCACGGATGAAACTTGTCGCGTTGCCGTAGCCCACGCTCTCATAAATTGCTTGCAGCGTGTATTTCCTTACATTTTCCGAGTTGCCCATTAGACGACAAGCCGCACGAATGCGGCACTCATTAAGTAGCGACTTGAAGTTCATCTCATAATAGGCATTGATTACTTGTGAGACATATTTTGTGTTTGACTCCACTTCGTCGGCAAGCATCTTCAGTGAGTAATTGGGGTTTGAAATTGTTTGCTTGTCTGCAAGTGCTTGCTGTATTTTGCCGAGCAACTCCCCATCTATCCCGTCAGAACTTTCCTTTTCACCTGGCGAGGCTTTCGCTCCCAATTTTGCATCATAAGCCTTGAGCAACTCTGTATTTTTCTCTACGACAGCACTGTAGGCCAAACGAAGACGGCGCCTGTTGTGAATAAGAAACAACAACAAGATAAGCAAGCCCATCAGTAGTACTGAAAAAGCTACAATGACCACAGTGCGGTTGCGGATGATGGCATTAAGAGCAGAGACATGCTCCTCATTCTTGTGGTCCTCCAAATCGGCGAGTTCACCGGTGGCCACATTCATGCCTACACGGTTGAACACCGTGTCCTGCAACCTAAAGTAATATTCTTCATAGCTATGGGAAGTTATTGTGTCGCCTCGCATAGCGTAAGCGTCAGCAAGGATTTTATATAGCGACAACAACAGGTCACGTTCGTTCCATTGACGGGCTCTGCCAACACAAGCAGATGCCAGATTGATGGCTTGGCCGTATTTCCCGGTAAGCAAATATATTTCGGCCATTTCTGCCTTTTGGTAAAGTGCCAAGGTGTCGCCGTGCCACAACGTGGCCGTACTGGCCAGAGCTTGGCGATGAAATTTCAATGCCTCGGCATAATGCTTTTCTGCCTTGGCAATATGAGCCTGACTGTACAATACATAGTAACGCCACTCCAACGTGTCACTAAAAGGTGTTCGCTTGACCACTTCCAGCCAGTGTCTCGCCTCCTGTGGTTTCCCCATCTTACAGTATGTTGCCACGATATTGGTAGGCAAGTGGCTTAGCATATAAGGGTCTTTTTGTATTGAGGCGAGTTTGTAGCACTTGGTCAAGTAGGTAAGACTACGCCCATAGTTGGCGGCATCGTAAAATATATTGCTGATATAGGCATAGCTGCGAACCTGCAAGAAATAATTGTTATCCCGCTCGGCAAGACTTGCACTTCGGGTGAAATAGCGCATGGCTAAAGGCATATTGTCGGCTTCGTAAAACTCAAGACCACGGAAAAAGGTCTTCATAGCCGGGTTCACAGGCGCACCCTTACACCACCCAACGGCGGAAATGAGCATGAACACGAACAAAATGCGAAATCTCTTTTTCATAACAATATCTTTTGTAACGCAAACTTACATGAAAATTTCCAAACTTAAACCTTTTGGATGCAATTTTTTCTCTTTCACTAACAGAAAGATAAGAACGGAAGCCGAAAACAAGCAAAACTCCAACTATATAACTACCGTATGTTTACAATTCAAGAATTGGTTGACTGCACGGAACATATCGGTGTGCCATTGTTTTACAATTCTTGAAAGATAAACCATAACATCGCAAGAAACTGGGCAAACTTCTACCATTTTCTTAATTTTGCCAGCGGAAAGCAACAAAACACATTTCAAAAAAACATAAAAACATCAAACACATGAAGAAAATTTATCTGTCAATGCTGGTCATGTTATGTTGCATGGCTTCTAGCGCACAAATCACTATTGACGACATTGTGGCAACCTACAGTGACGTTTGTCTCAGAACATACGTATCCGAGTACACGATCGACACCACAACTGGCAATGTTGCAAACTCAAAGAAACAGACCGACACGCTTCGGTGCGATGTAATCATCACCAAGGAAAGCGATTCCGAAGTGAAGATACAGAACTTAGGTAAACAAGGCTTCACAGTGACGGGCACTTTCGACAAGGATGCCCAAACTATTACTATCGCCCCGACATCTTACGCCAATCTCTATACGATGTGCGCATTGCCCGATGATCTGACCGGTGACTTTGTGGGAATGGGCGCGGCAGACATTACCGCACCTGTAGTGGCTAAGGTGGATGCAGACGGCATCATTACGCTTGATTGGTGCGGAGCTGCAAAAGGCTATAGCGACAGTCAACAAGCTGTGTGGGAATACTACAAGGAAACTCTGACACGAAAGCAAGACAACAACACAGTGGAAGGCACTCTTACGTTTGCAGAGAAAGACGGTGATGGGGCGTTTTCTGTTGTGAAATATGCGGATTCGACCACCATGTACAAAATTGCCGACAACAGCTATCGCATCAATATCGTTGCACCAGGATCTCACTACGAGGCAAAGGGCAACCCGGCGAATTTGGAGTTCACAGTAAAAGACGATGGCACAGTGAACATCACATCGGGAACAATGTATATGTACCCTAACGACCGATATTATGAAATTGATCTTGACAACGTGACTTTGCCGACGTATACAACCGACGGCAATAGTGGCAAGCTCGAAATGCGATTTACCGGATTGACTTGGGGCGACATTAATCGTGGCATGATTGACGACATGGTGGACGTACTCATGACATTTGAGTGGAGCGACACGGTAGACGGCATAAACAAGGTAATGGGAAATAGCGCCACACGCACAGCATCAGACAAGCTATACAACATTGCCGGGCAGCGTGTCGGCAAACACTACAAGGGGCTTGTCATTGTGGACGGCAAGAAAATCATACAGAAATAACGCTGAAAGCCAAAGACTTTCTATTTGTGGCCTTTTGAGTTTTAGCGGACAACAATAATTTTTATAAAACGAAAACCTTAGACATATAAAAACGGCGGCTTCCAATCTGCAAAGAGGTGAGGAAGTCGCCGTTTTGTATCTTAGCCTGTATATTTACGTTAGGGTGATGTTCATCGTCGTTATGCTATTCCGGGAATTTTGAATTAGCCTTTGCCTGGAACTTGCTTTCGTTGATAATAAATCTTTCGTGCGTACCGCTGCCTACCAGTCCCGTTTCATCATATACATTAACGCTGAAGAGAATGCGGCGGCCGTCCACTTCAATGAGTTCTGATTCGCACTTTACAGTCATGCCCAGCGGTGTGGGGGCAAGATGCTTTACGTTGAGCAACGTGCCCACTGTGCCTTGTCCTTCTTCCAACTGTTGTGCTACACTGCGCCAGCAAGTCTCTTCGATGAGGGCTATCATGGCGGGGGTTGCAAAGACGCGCAGCGTGCCACTGCCCATACTGAGTGCTGAAAGTTCTTCCGTTACCTTGCGTTCAAGGGTGTTTTTTGTTCCTATTTGCATATCTTGAGATTTTGGTTATTTCATGCAGTTATGCTTCTTTTGCGCTGGTGTTGCCGGTATTTTGTTTCTTTTTGGGAGAAGCATGGCGGTTATCGGCGCATTTTGTCTTGGGTGCGGAACTTTTCCTTTTCGCTCCTTCACCACTTTGTGCATGCATCTTGTCGTTTCTGCCTCTTCTTCGGTTTGCCCCTTTCTTGGCAGAGCCCCTTCTGTCGTTGCGCTTGTTTCCTCGTGGCAAAACCTTATATTCCGGCGCTTTTCCAATGCCTTTGGGCATGGGGATTTTTTCTATTTCGCGTTCAAGAAACTTTTCTATCTTCATGAAATCGCCCACTTCGCTACCGCGGACGAGTGTCAGTGCCATACCGTTTCTTCCGGCACGTGCAGTTCTTCCGACACGGTGAACGTAGTCTTCAACGTCTCTTGGCACATCATAGTTGATTACCATCGTTATGTCGTCGATGTCAATGCCTCTAGCCACGATGTCTGTTGCCACAAGGATGTCGGCCTCCCCACTTTTGAACTTATACATAACGCTGTCGCGCTCCGCCTGGGTAAGGTCGGAGTGCATTTCGCAAGTATTTAGTTTCAGCCTTGTCAACTCACGGTTTATTTCCTTAACTTTCAGCTTGCTGCTGCTGAAAATTATTACGCGCTTGGGAGGTTCGCGGCGGAAGATGTCCTGAAGCACACGGATTTTCTGATTGTCGTGGCACAGACATGCTGCCTGCTTTATGTTTTCAGCCGGTTTGCTCACGGCTAGTTTTACAACGGTAGGGCTTTTAAGCAGAGTGTTAGCCAGCTGTTCAATCTTAGGCGGCATGGTAGCGGAATACATAATCATCTGGCATTCCTTGGGCAGAAGTTTTGCTATATTCATTATGTCCTCCGAGAATCCCATGTCGAGCATGCGGTCTGCCTCGTCGAGAACGAAGAAGGAGCAGCGGCTAAGGTCAAGGTTCCCCATCGTAATGTGGCTGATTAGTCGTCCTGGTGTGGCGATGATGACGTCTGTTCCCATTTTCATACCATGAGCTTCCTGGTTGTATCTGTTGCCGTCGTTGCCTCCATATACGGCAACGCTGCCCAGCTGCGGCATATAATAGGCGAAGCCTTGCATTGCCTGGTCAATCTGTTGTGCAAGCTCTCGTGTGGGACTCATTATCACGCAGTTGATGGCATCTTCGGGAAATCCCCCTTCATCGAGCATGCTGAGTATCGGCAGAAGGTATGCGGCAGTCTTGCCCGTGCCTGTCTGCGCCACGCCAAGAAGGTCGTGCCCCTCAAGAATTGGTGGAATGCATTGGGCTTGCACAGGAGTGCAGGTGGTAAAGTTCATATCGTCGAGAGCGTCAAGAGTATTGTCGCTCAAGTCTAAATCGTAGAAATCCATTTGTTCTGAAAGTTATTTTGTTTTGTCATCTTGGCGCATTTCTGTAGCAGAAGTATGCTACAACGGCGAATATGATGTTCGGGATCCATGCCGCCAGCATAGGTGGCGTGTTCGCCTGTATTGCGAATGTTGCCGAAACGGTTTGCAACATGATGTATCCGAAGCTGAGGGCAAGGCCTATACCAAGATACATTCCCATGCCGCCTTTTCGCTTGCGCGAAGAAAGCGACACACCGATGGTGGTGAGAATGAACGAGGCGAACGAGGTTGCTATGCGCTTGTGGTATTCCACTTCATATTGCACCACATTGCCCGATCCGCGGTCTATCTGTTTGTTGATGTATTCCCTGAGTTGTGGCGAGGTGAATGTTTCCTGTTGCCCTTTAGAGAATACGAGGTCTGTCGGTTCCATCATTACCGTTGTGTCGCGTTGCATACCGCTGGTGATATGTTCACGCATTCCCTTCAGCTGGCGCAGTCGCCAGTTCGTCATTCGCCAATGGTATTTAGAGTCCGAGATGGTGTCGTATTGAATCTCCGTGGCAGTGAGATGGCTCACGAGTTTCTTGTTTTCGAATTTGTCAAGACAGAAGCCGTAGCCCTTTTTCAGTTGGTTGTCATAGTGCTGAATGTAAGCTATAACTCCTTTGCCCACTTGTAGTTGCACGTTCTCCGCTGAAGTATTCTTGCGCTTGTTCTTATACATGGTTTCGAAGTTCTGCCTTACGATGGTACCTTTGGGAATGATGTATGCCCCAAGATAGAAAGTAAGAATGCTGATAAGCAGGGCAGAAATCATGTATGGGCGCATGAGGCGTTTGAAGCTCACACCTGCTGCAAGCATTGATATTATCTCCGAGTTGCCCGCCAGTTTGGATGTGAAGAATATTACGGCAATGAATACGAATAGCGGACTGAAGAGATTGGCGAAATACGGTACGAAGTTCATGTAATAGTCCACTACGATTGCCTTTACGGGTGCGTGGTATTGAGTGAATTTCGCCAGGTTCTCGTTTACATCGAAAACGATTGAGATAGATATGATGAGCAGGATGGAGTAGATATATGTGCCGATGAATTTACGTATAATATATCTGTCGAGAATGTTTACGTATTTCAGCGGATTGAGCACACTTAGCCATTTTAGGCACGTTGCAAGTCTTTGCCCCTTCGGTAGAGGAAGGGCATGGAGAAACCGTTGTATCGTTTTGTGCATTTTTTCCATATTACGTTTGTCAATGGCTTTTTGTTCTTGCTTTGCTCAGGATACCTTTGTCTTCGAGGTGTATGATGAAGGGGTTAAACTCTTCTGCCGAGGTCGTCGATGACGGAGCGTTTCCATTGTGTGAAGTCTCCGGCGATGATATGCTGGCGTGCGTCGCCCACCAGTCTAAGATAGAAGCTGAGGTTATGGATGCTTGCTATCTGCATGGCAAGCAGCTCCTGCGCTTTAAAAAGGTGGTGAAGATAGGCTTTCGTGTGGATGCGGTCAACAAGACATCCGTCGGGATCTATCGGTGAGAAGTCGTCTTCCCACTTTTTGTTGCGCATGTTCATCGTGCCATTGTATGTGAACAGCATTGCATTGCGCCCGTTGCGTGTAGGCATAACGCAGTCGAACATGTCTACTCCACGCTCAATGGCTTCAAGAATGTTCTGCGGTGTGCCCACGCCCATGAGGTAGCGGGGCTTGTCTTTGGGCAGGATCTCGTTGACTGTTTCTATCATTTCGTACATCACCTCTGTTGGCTCCCCGACAGCCAGTCCACCGATGGCGTTGCCGTCGGCTCCCTTGTCGGCAACATGCTTTGCCGCGTCACGGCGAAGATCCTTGTATGTGCATCCCTGCACGATGGGAAAGAGCGACTGCTTGTAGCCGTAAAGCGGTTCTGTCTCGTTGAAACGTTTCACGCAGCGGTCGAGCCAGCGTTGTGTCAGGGCAAGGCTCTTTTTCGCATATTGGTAGTCGCTGTCTCCGGGCGGGCATTCGTCGAATGCCATCATTATGTCGGCGCCAATCACACGCTCAGTGTCCATAACGTTTTCCGGTGTGAAGAAGTGTTTCGAGCCGTCTATGTGTGAACGGAATTCGCATCCCTCTTCGCGCAGCTTGCGTATGCCCGTGAGCGAGAAAACCTGGAATCCGCCGCTGTCGGTCAGTATGGGGCGGTCCCATGTGTTGAATTTGTGCAAACCTCCAGCGCGTTGTAGTATGTCAAGTCCTGGACGCAGATAAAGGTGGTAAGTGTTGCCCAAAATAATCTGTGCTTTAACTTGTTCGCGCAGCTCGCTGAAATGCAGTCCTTTAACGCTTCCGCATGTTCCCACGGGCATGAATATCGGTGTCTGTATCTGTCCGTGGTCGGTTGTTATGGTGCCGGCGCGTGCGTCGCTTGCCGTGTCGGTATATTCTAGGTTGAAGGTCATTTTCCTTATTGTTGGTTGGATTTTGTTTCGTTGCCGGCAGTTGGCGCGTTGTTTTCTTCGATGGAGAAAATCAGCGGGTTGTCGACAGTTTCATCGGTAAGTGCAAAATTCCATACATCGAGAACGTTCTCCACGTAGTGGAATGTTACTCCTTTGAGGTAGATTTCTGGAATTTCCTCAATATCCTTGCGGTTGTCCTGGCAGAGCATGATGTCTGTGATGCCAGCACGCTTGGCAGCCAGTATCTTTTCCTTTATGCCGCCAACAGGAAGCACCTTGCCTCTAAGCGTAATCTCGCCCGTCATGGCAACGTTGGCACGCACTTTCCTTTGCGTGAGTGCCGAGGCAAGGCTCGTGGCAATGGTTATTCCTGCAGAAGGACCGTCTTTTGGCGTTGCTCCTTCTGGCACGTGGATATGAATGTTCCAGTTGTCGAAGATGCGGTTGTCTATGCCCAGCGTTTCGCTGTGCGATTTTACGAACTCCAGTGCAAGCATGGCGGATTCTTTCATCACATCGCCAAGATTTCCCGTCAGTGTCAGTTTTGAGCCTTTTCCCTTGCTCAGACTGGTTTCTATGAAGAGAATCTCTCCTCCAACGCTTGTCCATGCCAATCCTGTCACAACACCGGCGTAACTGTTTCCCTGGTAGATGTCGCGATAGTACGGTGGCTTGCCGAGCAGCGTTTCAAGGTTCTCTGGCTTGATGCGCGTGAAAGGCAGTTCGCCGTCACGTGCCTTGGCAAGTGCCAGCTTGCGCAGTGCCTTGTTTATCTGCTTCTCCAGTTGTCGAACACCGCTTTCGCGTGTGTAGTTCTCAATGATTTTCTCTACCGCGGGTTTGGTGAACGTGAGGTGTTCCCCCTTGTCAAGTCCCGTATTGTTCTTCTCTTTCGGTATGAGGTGGCGACGGGCAATTTCCTGTTTCTCTTCGGTGATGTAGCCGCCAACTTCAATTATCTCCATTCGGTCGAGGAGCGGGCGTGGGATAGTTCCCAAATCGTTTGCCGTTGCAATGAAGAGGACTTTTGAAATGTCGTAGTCAACGTCAAGATAGTTGTCGTGGAAAGCGTTGTTCTGTTCCGGGTCGAGAACCTCCAGCAGAGCGGAGCTCGGGTCTCCGTTGACGTTGTTCTGCGATACTTTGTCTATCTCGTCGAGTATGAATACAGGATTCGACGAACCGGCTTTTTGCAGGCTCTTGATGATTCGCCCCGGCATTGCACCGATATACGTGCGGCGATGTCCGCGAATCTCCGCTTCGTCATGAACGCCTCCAAGCGAGATTCTTACGTATTTCCTGCCCAATGCTTTTGCTATGCTTCGTCCAAGACTGGTTTTGCCCACTCCAGGAGGACCATAGAGGCAGAGTATCGGCGACTTAAGGTCTCCGCGCAGTGAAAGCACAGCTATATATTCCAGTATGCGCTCTTTAACTTTCTCCATGCCGTAGTGGTCGGCATCAAGCGTCTTCTGTGCTTTGGTGAGGTTCAGGTCGTCTGCCGTGCATTCGTTCCACGGAAGCGAAACGAACGTCTGCAAGTATGTCAGTTGCACCGCATATTCAGGGCTTTGCGGATTGAAGAGATCCAGTTTGTCGTATTCCCTGCGGAAGGCACGTTCCGTTTCCTCGCTCCATTGTTTTCCCTTGGCTTTTTCTATTATATCCTTACGCTCGGGAGTTTCCTCTCCTCCCCCCAGCTCCTCCTTGATGTTCTTTATCTGTTGTTTCAAGAAGTATTCGCGCTGTTGCTCGTCGAGTTCCTCTTTTGTGCGCATGCGTATGTCCTGCTTTAGCTGCTGCAGTTGCATCTCCCTGTTAATGATTTTCATCATTGCCATAGCGCGTTCCCGCATGCTTCCTATGGCGAGCAACTTGGCTTTTTCGCTCATCTTGAACGGTAACGACGCGCAAATGTAGTTTACGAGCAGCACATTGTTGGATGTGTTCTTGACCGAAAGCGACATTTCGTTAGGTATATCGTCGTTCATGCGGATATATTCTATTGCGGCGTCGCGCAAAGAATCAATGCATATTTTATCGTCGGGCTCATCCGTAAGCATAGTTTCCACCTCCAGGCCAACATATCCCTTCATGTATGGAGTTTTCCTTGTGCCGTAAATCATACGGCAGCGTCCCAGTCCTTGGATGATGGCTGTGGCGTTAGACTGTGCGCCGGGGAAGTCTATCACCTTTAGCAACTTGGCATAGATGCCCCATTCGTAGAGATCTTTTTCAGTAGGATTTTCCGTTTCGTTGTTCTTTTGGCAGAATACGGCGAAGATTACGGGTTTTTTCCTTTCTTCAACGTACTTGATGAGCTTTTTGCTTGACTCGCGGCTTATCACTATAGGGGAAACAACGCCCGGAAACATCATGTAGTTTCGCGTCGCAAGGATGGGAATTTCCTTTGTAGAGTGTTCCTGAAAGAGTGTTTCCAAATCGCCTTCGAAATCTGCTATCATGGAAATTCCGCCTATTGTCCTATTGTTCATATTCTTTATGATGCTTCTTTTTATACCTTAATATTATTTACAGAATGAAAACGCCTAATTTGGCAATGCGTTTACAAATGGTGCAAAGTTAACTATTTTTTCTCATATTCATTGGAGAGCAGTGCATTTTTATTGTTCTTCAACAATCATGCAGCATTACTTTGCCGTATACAGAAACGAATTTACTAC
>CAVAAS010000039.1:0-20557 GCA_963586715.1 Barnesiella intestinihominis | reverse complement strand
ACCAACGACCCCGAGATTACAAATCACGTGCTCTGGCCAACTGAGCTAAAGAGGCAAGACCTTGCAGCCATATTGGCGCTGTCGTAATGGACGTGTCTTGAACACGGCTGCAAAGGTACGCATTATTTTCAATCCTCCAAAACTTTTGAGGTTTTTTTTTAGTTTTCCCTCATTTTTTCTTTAAATTTCGTCAACTGAACCTTCATAGAGTCGACGCACTGGTCTATTGCTTCTTCAAATGTATCACATGTTTTTTCCACATAAATTTTATTGCCAGGCACTGCTACACTGAGACTTGCCTCTTTATTCATAGCTGTTGCAGGTTTAACAACCTTCAGTTGAACTTCACAATTCTGTATATCTTCGTATGTTTTTGATAGTTTTTCAACTTTTTTCTCAATAAACGCATTCAGTGCTTCCGACGCATCGAAATGAATAGACTTAATCTTGATTTCCATAATTCTTTCTCCTTATTATTAACGTATCCTTTGTTTCAAAGTCTACGTCTGGTTATTACTATTGCCGCGGATGAGCGGATTTGTATATTTCTTTCAGCTTTTCAAATGTAGTGTGCGTGTAAATCTCTGTTGTCGCCACGCTCTGATGTCCGAGTAACTTCTGAACACTTTCAAGACCGGCACCATGGTTCAACATTGTTGTTGCAAAGCTATGTCGCAACACGTGCGGCGAACGCTTCTGTTGGGTTGTCACCTTACCAAGGTATTTCTTCACTCGATACCTCACACCTTGAGGCGTTACTCGTTTCCCATCAACACCTACGAAGAATGCCCCACTGCATTGTGAAACATTTTCGTTTCTCACCTTTATATAATATTGCAGTGCCTGCTCCAGTTCTTCCCCGAAAGGGATTACACGTTGCTTATTGCGTTTGCCCGTAACCTTTATCTGTTTATTGACAAAGTCAACCATTGAATCATCAAGCGAGATAAGTTCCGCCAGACGTATTCCTGTTTCATAGAACACAAGAAGGATACTTCGCATTGTCACATCCTTAAAATCCTCCATGTTCCACATTCTCTCGTCAAGAAGTTCACGCATATCGGAATCTTTAACGAAATCCGGCAGCCGTTTGCTATTCTTTGGCCGTTCGATTATCCGCACGGGATCCCGTTCTACTAATTTCCTTGATAACGCAAAGCGGTATAAAGACCGTAGAGCACTCAAACGCCGATTAACCGAAGATGCTTTGTTACCTCTATCCATCATTTCTTCCATCCAGTCTCGCACAACATCTGTCCGGACCGTCTGCCAAGTCATTCCTGGTACATGAGCCTTGAAATACAGTTCAAAAGCGAGAAGATCATCTCTGTAAGCAGACAATGTACGCTCAGAGTAGTTTCGCTCATACCTGAGATAATCAAAGAAACATTCAATCATCAAAAATTAGCTCCTTTTTGTTTTTCGCTACGAAAATACGCACTTTTGCGGAAACAACAAAATATTGTTACGCTTTTTTGCCATCAACTCCCAGGCACAGCTTTCCAATGTATCGAAGTCTACTATAATACAATTGCCACTCTTCATAAAAAGACAACAAAAAAAATGTTTTACTTGCCTCTTTCATATATTGGCATTGCCTTTTTCATCGTTTTGCCATTCTCCACCACCGTAACATAGCATTGACGATATCCACTCTCATGGAGGACAGGATAAAACAAAGTGTCGATATTCTCTATTTTATATTTAGCTAAGACAATGACAAAATCCGGTTTTCCCTCTTTTAATGCCTTATGGCGGTTCTCTAACATTGCATCACTCGGATTAAATTGCATCGCCCAATACTTACAAGCTGGCAGCGCATTTACAAGAAGTCCATAACCATTATCTGTCATAACCATTATTTTTGAACGTTTTTTCCTTTGCATAACCGATTGCATCTCATCCCATGTTTTCTGTTCAGGGGACGGGAAAAACACTAGATTCTCTGTACGTACATTATAGCCAACGCCTAGTAAACAAGCTAACGCCACTATTGTAACAAACCAAACATCTGACAGATTGCGGAAACAACCAGAAATAACATTTGCTATAAAGACGAGAAAGAACATGTAAAACGGCATGACTATGGTAAAATAATAGTTCCATGACGGTTCTATACCTAGACACAAGAAAAACGGAACGTAGGCAAACAACAACCAATACGACATACGGAAGCGATGGCAAAAGAATGCCATACCGACAAAAACTCCAGTAATTGTTATCGTCTGATAAAGAGAAGAACGGTCTGTCAGCACGTTAAAGAATATGGTATGCCACAATCCTGTATCCTTACCTCGTCCAGTTATAAGGAACGTATTTACGAAATACTCTTGAACAAAGGCAGAGAAATTCCCTTTTATAAGAAAGTAAACAACGAAAGGCAATGTCACAGCAAATATGCCCAACAATCCAAAGAGTACACCATCCACCCGTTTCTTAGCTATAGATATCCATGTAACCAGAATTGCCATACCGCCCATCATGAAAAACATATTCCATTTTATAAGCAGGCAGCACGCCACGGAGAAGCCTAGTCCAAACGCCCATTTACGAAGCGAAACGGCAATATGGTTGAGGAAAGCACGACACGTACAATAAATGGCGATACAAACCCACGGCATACAGAAATCCTCAGCTCGGACCTCGTTATGATAGATTTTCAGGAAAAGTAACGTTGGCATAAATGCAAGCACAAAAGCAGACTCCCGCCACCCGGCAAAAAGCCTTGCCGTGCGCCATATAAAAGCGAAAGTCACAGTATAAGCCAGAGCACTTAGCCAAAACACACCAACATAAGACGTAGGTGAAATAAGATACCCAACACCATAAATAAGCCAAAGCAGCGGTCCTTTTGAGTCTGCAAAGTCAACATACGGTGTCATCCCTTCCATCCATGCCTTACCGGCAGTAAAGAACCATGCGGAATCCTCTCGCCATGCACAAATGTGCATCAAAAAAGAGTCTGGCGAAAGCCACATCAGAAGGAATAACGAGAAGGAGAAGAAAAGCGTCCATCTAAGAACAGAATATCGCTGGAGGGGGGGATATTTTAGAGAATAACGACAACATATTCAGAGTATTACGTTTCAATTTGGTATTTTAACAAAACAACATACATTAAAAACCTATATAAAAAAAGAAGATGATACAACCATACGTTAATTAAATGTATGATTGTATCATCTAAAAGGCGATGCTTTGATCAATTCATATAGGATTTATCATCACGCCTAAATATTCTTTTGATTATTTACCTAAGTACACCTCCTGTAACAAAAGAACGGTTTTGTATGTTTGGCAATGGCTTACCACCAGTTGACCTTATTTAAAATCTCTTTTGCGTAGTGGCTTATTCTTCAGCGTCTCTCAGCTTCTGAACATACACGGCGCGCTCCATCTTGAGTCTTTTGAGAACAGATGGTTTATCGAACTGCTGACGTGCACGAAGTTCCTTAACAACACCTGTCTTTTCAAATTTTCTCTTGAACTTCTTCAAGGCTCTTTCGATGTTCTCGCCTTCCTTAACTGGTACAATAATCATTTTTTCTTTGTTTTGTTTTATTTGGTTATACTTAATTTATTATCTGTCAATGCTTTTGTAAGCAGCTGCAAAATTACTCCTATTTTTCGGAACTTGCAAGTTTTATGAAGAAAAATCAACAATACTCTCTGTTTTTCAGCATTTTCAGCCTCAACAGATAAAACTATTTGCCTATATACTTCGTGTTTTTTCTTTCAGCCATATCAAATCATAACCGTCAAGCAAAGGTGCCAAACGCGCAAAGACCATTTCATGATAACTATTTATCCACAGTTTCTCATCATCGGTAAGCATTGACAAGTCTGCGCAGTCAAGATCTATCGGGCACAGCGTAAGTGGCTCAAACTGCAAGAATTTTCCAAACTCTGTTTCTCTATATTCCTTAATTAAAAGAGTATTCTCTATTCTCACGCCAAACTTTCCCGCCAGATATAGCCCTGGTTCATCTGTCACTGTCATACCGCTCTGCAATGGAGCGGGCTTCCACTCCATTCTTATTTGATGAGGTCCCTCATGAACATTCAGATAACTTCCCACTCCATGCCCTGTGCCATGCATAAAGTTAAAGCCTTCGCGCCACATTGCTTCTCTGGCAAGGGCATCTATCTGCGTTCCACTCGCACGATTAGGGAACTTGCACATCTCAAGCCGCACATGCCCCTTTAGCACTAGTGTATATATATGACGTTGTCCCTCCGTTACTGGACCCAAAGATATAGTACGTGTTATGTCCGTTGTGCCGTCAAGATACTGCGCTCCACTGTCAAGGAGCAGAAATCCTTCCGGCTTCAGCGGGATGTCGGTAGAAGGCGTCGCCTCATAGTGCACTATTGCTCCATGTTCTTGATAAGCAGCAATGGTATCAAACGAGATTCCACGAAAAAGCGGTTGTTCTGCTCGTAGACTAGTTAATTTCTCATCTACAGAAATTTCCGTCTGTCCTCCAGCCGCAACGGCGGACTTCAGCCAACGCAGGAACTTCACCATAGCTACGCCGTCGCGCAACATCGCATTCCGAAAGCCTTCAATCTCAACTTCATTCTTCACAGCTTTGAGCATAGGCACGGGTGACGCAGCAGAAACGACACGCAAGTTGCGGGCAGCGTTACACATAGCATAGTTTGTTTCGGCGGGATCCAAAAGTATGTTATAGCTTTCGTAACGTCTCACCCCATTGATTGCCTCTGCATAAGGGGCGACATCAACTCCGAGCTCTTTAAGATAAGCAGATACTTCTAGTGTTAGTTTTCCATTATTTATAAATAATGTAGAGGATTCACCATCAATAAGGAGATAAGAAACGAATACGGGATTGCAATGCACATCACTTCCTCGCAGATTCAAAGCCCATGCAATGTCGTCAAGCGCAGAAACCAACATCCCCTCTGCACCAAGCTTATGCAGAGCCTGACGTATCCGTTGCAATTTGCTTTCTGCCGTTTCGCCGGCATACTGTATCGGATGTATCTGCACGATGTTTTCAGGCACAACAGGGCGGTCTTTCCAAATGATGTCCAACGGATCAAAATTCGTACGCAAAGTTATACCACCTTGTCTACGTAGCTCTGCTGCCAACTGTTCCACCTCACCTACAGAATTCACATATCCGTCAAGTCCTACCGTCGCCCCATTGATATGCGCAAGCACAACGCCCAGCCACTCTGCTATAGACGGTGTTCCCTCTATTCGCTCTTTCATAAGTTTGAACTCCGTTCCGGAAAGTTGTTCGGCTGCAGCAAGAAAATATCTTGAGTCCGTCCAAAGAGCCGCTTTGTCCATTGTCACAACAGCCGTCCCGGCGCTTCCGTCGAAACCGCTTATCCACTTGCGTCCCTCCCAATGTTCTGGGACATACTCTCCGTTATGAGGGTCAGTACTTGGAAAGATGAATGCGTCAAGTCCTTCCCTACGCATAACCTCCCTCAGACTTTCTATCCTTTTTCTTATCACGTCTTTCATTCCGTATATTCCTTTCTAGAACAGTTATAGCATTTCCGCGCCTTTTCTGTTTTGTTTGCGCGAGTAATTGCAAAATCTGCATTACAAAGGTATTACTTTTCAGATTTAATAACAAATTAAGGCTTTATTTTGTTACGACGTATCCGCTTTTTTTTGCTAACTTTGCGCATGAAAACAACGGATATCAACAATATAACACGTATAAATCAATTATGGAATTTTTAACTAACGAAAAACTTGTTATCGTCGGTGCCGGCGGTATGATTGGATCAAACATGGCACAAAGCGTATTGATGTTAGGACTTACTCCAAATATCTCTCTTTACGATATCTATGAGCCAGGCGTTCATGGTGTATTCGATGAGATACAGCAGTGTGCCTTCCCCGGTGTAAACGTAACTTACACCGTTGATGCAGCAGAGGCTTTCACTGGCGCAAAATACATTATATCTTCTGGTGGTGCTCCCCGTAAAGACGGTATGACACGCGAAGACCTTCTCAAGGGAAACTGCAAGATTGCTGCAGAATTCGGTGACAACATCAAGAAATACTGCCCAGACGTAGAGCATGTTGTTGTTATTTTCAACCCAGCCGACGTTACTGCCCTTACAGCACTCATCCACTCTGGTTTGAAACCAAGCCAGCTAACGTCTCTCGCAGCTCTCGACTCTACACGCCTGCAACAGGCTTTGGCTCTGGAGTTCGGTGTGCAGCAAGACAAAGTAACAGGAGCCCACACATATGGTGGCCACGGCGAGCAGATGGCAGTATTCGCTTCTCAGGTAAAGGTAGACGGCAAACCATTATCAGAAATGGGCCTTTCTGCAGAACGTTGGGAAGAAATCAAGCACCACACCGTGCAAGGTGGTTCCAATATCATCAAGCTCCGTGGACGCAGCTCTTTCCAAAGCCCTGCATACAATGCAGTTAAGATGATTGAGGCCGCTATGGGTGGCGAGAAATTCCTTCTTCCTGCAGGATGTTACGTAAGCAACGACAAACTCGGCTTCAAGAATGTTATGATGGCAATGCCTACAACTATCGACAAGACTGGTGTTCATTTCGTTGAGCCAACAGGCACAGAAGAAGAACTTGCAGCTCTAAACAAATCTTACGAGCATCTCTGCAAGATGCGCGACGAGATTGTAGAGTTGGGCATTGTTCCTCCTGTAGCAGAATGGACTAAGATGAATCCAAACTTGTAATTACAGCATCACCTAAGTTAAAAGACTTTTACATAAAGCGGACGGTATCTTTATTTTCCGTCCGCTTTTTTTATACAAAGACAAAAAGTCATCACAAAACAATAATACCGATTATGAAAGAAAAACCTAGATTAACTTTTATAGAAGCGTTAATTGACGGGTTATGGCTTCACAAAAACGATGAAGGAAGGTCGAGACGCTCTGAATTTTGGTGGTGCTTTCTGTTTCTGAGTATTGCGTCAACTATTGTAGACATTCTAGTATTCCTTTTGCAGATCTATACAAATTTCTATAACGAATATATTGAAACAGCAAGCTTTCTTGCCAATGCATATTTTGCAGGAGCCTTTGCCATTCTGCTTTGCAGGCGTCTCAACGACACTGGCAACCCACGAATGTTCTACATATTTATATTGCTTGTATGCACAACAATTATACTTGCGATAATCAATTGGGGAAAAGAAAACAATACAATTGACATTTTTTTAATTGTTGCAGCTGCAACAACGCTAATATCTTTAGCCATCTGCCTTTGGCGATGTACTCTAGATAGCGAGAAGCGCAGCAACAGATACGGGAAATTCCCCAAATATGTTGACGAGTTTAGCGATATACAAATGGATATCCCCAAATATTGACAAAATCAAAGCTACAAGAGTATCACCGTTTTCCCGTTTCTTTCATTACCTTTGCATAAACAAAAAAAGAAAATATTTTATGGCACTTGTAAAAGAGATAAATGGATTGAAGCCGAAATGGGGTAAAGACTGCTATTTCAGCGAAAACGCAACAATTGTAGGCGAGGTCTGCATGGGTGATGAATGCAGTATATGGTTCAACGCTGTGGTGCGTGGTGATGTTGCGCCCATAACGATGGGCAACAGAGTTAACGTGCAGGATGGTTCTTGCATACATGTAACAAACAAGGTCGGACCTACTGTAATTGAAGACGACGTTACCATAGGCCATAATGCCACGGTACATGCTTGCACTATACGCAAAGGGGCATTGATTGGCATGGGGTCAACAGTTCTCGACAACGCCGAGATTGGCGAGGGAGCTGTTGTTGCCGCAGGAGCCCTTGTTTTGGGAGGAACAAAAGTGGGTGACCACGAGATATGGGGCGGCGTTCCCGCTAAGTTCATCAAGAAGACAAGGGAGAACCAAGCCGAGAGCTTCGCACAGCACTACGTGGAATATTCGAAGTGGTACCTTGACGAAGACAACTGCAAAACACTCTAAAAGAGCAAAGACAAGACATATCAAATATCAAAACCCGTGCCGCACACCCCTGAGGGGATGTTGCGGCACGATTGCAATCAGATGAATCCCCAGTTCTTTTTTTGGTAATTATCCATTGGGGAAAAGAGAGGTTATTATGTCTTCGCCCTATTCTTGATTATAATTTTATCTGGCGCAAAAGTACGAAGGCAATGTTACACACTTGTTGCGCCCATATTTCAAATGCCCTAACTTAGCGTTTCAATTATGTTAAGGCAATGTCTCACGCATAATTACCTTGATTTACATTCACAACACCGCAGGAACAGGAATGAAAGCCCGCGGGGAAACGGACACAACGCCGCGGGATTGTTAAACAATCATAACGTTGTCCATAAATCATCAGCTTTTACGTTTATTATATAGACGTACGAAAAAAGCATGGAGCAGAAAGACTTTGAAAACATAGCAACGGGTCTGCGCCATCGCATCATTGCGGTGGCAAAAGGGTTTAGTCTCGACAAGGAAGAGGCTGAAGACGTTGCTCAAGACACTATGCTCAAACTTTGGACTATGCACAAAGCCCTTCAGAAAGACAAGAAGACGGAAGCTCTTGCCGTTACCATAGCAAAGCATTTGGCCGTTGACTGCTTTCGACGCAAACACCCGCAAGCCCTCTACTGGCACGACACGGCGGCAAGTAGCTACGAAATGCCTGACGCGATTATCGAAAGCAAGGAAAACGACATTTGGCTCTCAAAAACGCTGAAGCGGTTGCCGTCGGCAGAATATGCAGTGCTGCATCTGCGTCAAGTGGAACAAAAGTCTACCGAAGAGATTGCCGCCATTGTGGGGATAAGTCCCACTTCTGTGCCTACGCTACTGGCACGCGCAAGAAAGAAACTACTGGAGGAACTGAAAAAGAGGAAATGACAACAATATTGTATATATGAAAGAGCACGACATAAAAAGACTTATCGAGAAGTTTATGGACGGCAAGACGTCCGTTGACGAGGAGCATGACCTGCAACAATACTTCTGTGAAGCTGACAATATCCCCGCAGAGCTTGAGCCATATGCCGCAATGTTCAGATACTTTGCCGGTGGAATGCCCGAGAAAGCTGGGCTATTGAAAGAAACGGACGGTGAGAAAAAGTGCCGAAAGACAAGCATAAAGCGCTACATTGGCTGGGCTATTGGTGCTGCAGCGGCAGCAGTAGCTGCAATAATCATGTTTACACTACCCCATGAGAACAGCGAAAAGCCAATCGCTTCGCTCCCAACTGCCCCCAAAACAGACAGCGAGATCACTCTGCAAAAGGTTGACTCTTTGGAGAACAGCGTTAACAATGTTGACACATCTACCACAAGCGGACAAGAGAAGCGGTTGCCCGAAAAGCGAAAAACGATAAAATACAGATACAAACCGGCACCGCCGGAAACACTACTGGCAAACAAATACGAAGCACAGGCAGACTCCATAAACAAAGCCTCGCAGATGATGGCGGAACAAGAGCTGCAACGTATTGAATATCTGCAGCAGCTAACAATAGGTCTCATTCAAGCTGCAAACGTTATGCGCGACGAAAAAATCAGCTTGATGTGCAGTGAAGAAATATATTAACAACATAAATAGATGCAATACTAGCCTCTTGCATCAATAAAACAAAGGAAAGGAAAATAAATTATGAAAAAGATTATCCCCTTGGCCCTAACGACCATTTTTGCACTAGGCACAACTTGCGCCTATGCCCAGGAAAATGTTGACAAAGCAATGGATGACTTTTTATCACATCAGCCAAGCAAGTACATTTATCGCTCAACAATACAATACAACGGAGCCAATGACTTTTACGGAGAATATGAGTTCACTCTGCCCAAAAAGGAGAAGAAAAGTTTTGAAACCTTAAAGGCGGCATTCTACAAGGACATGCCTGACGCATACGAAACGATGGATAAAAAAGCTGGCAGCAAGCAGAAAAAAAACATCACCATCGGGTATGGGAAAACTCTTAACCACAATCTGTACATAGGCTGGCCTACAAACAGTACAGACGACAACATCTTGCTGCTCTTTTTCAATGACAAGGACAATGACATCAACCGCACTGTTTATGGAATGGTGTGGCAAGAAAAAGGAAAGAAGACGACAGGCAAAATATATAAGATAAAAAGTCCCAATCCAAAGAAATGGGAAAAGGGCGCCAATTCTGCCACTTCACCACAAGTCAAGGTGGAAAGGAGCTTAACACACATAACAAGCGGAGACGGAAGCAAGATAGAGACTGGTCCTAACGGAACAATAATTACAACGAAAGACGGGAAAATAATAACTCCGGGAACAACAGTTACTACAACAACCACTTCGAGCAACAACGGGAAAGTGCAGTCTCTTGTTACTCTTGACGGCGGCTCGATAAAGATTTACGATGACGGAAAAGTAAGTGTGACGGACAGAAAAGGCAACGAATCAATACTTTCAACAGGATTTTCCTCCTCTTCGTCTAACGAATATGCTACAGACCCGATACAGAAGTTCAGCAACATGAGAGCTGCATACCTCGAGAACATAAAAGAGGGCAACATTGACAACACAAGCATGCTTACCGGTCTGGCAAATTCCATACTTGACTTCTGCAAGAAAAACGGCAAAGACATGAACGAAAGCGAAAAGTCGCTATGCATAAAAGGCTTGTCTGAGATGCAGAACAAGACGCCTGACGATTATATCAAAGGGATTTTTTCTCTGGCAATAAAAGCCATGAGCAACAAATAAGCCAACAACACAAAGACGGCGAACCGTAAACACGTGATGAATGAATAGAAAAAGAGCATCCCGCTCCTAACACTTGTGTAGGAACGGGATGCTTTTATCAACTATGTTTGTGAGCCTTTTAACTCACGAACTTATTGTCAAAAATAATAAGCCGCAGAAATCTGCCATGCATTTGACTTACCTGACGAATCGGCAAGACTCTTAACAACGTCTGTTGCTGCGCCCTTACCTGTTACCTCACCTGTCTTTCCGCATGCGATGTTGTAGTTGAACCCTATCTCAAGATGCTTGATAAGCGTTACACCAGCGCCGAGATTCACGCTGAAATTAGAAGACTTGAGTTTGTAGTTGGCAACCTTTAGCACATCAAAATTCTTGTCGCCAACATTGAAGCCGAACTGTGGACCGGCAGCAATGTATACTCCTGCCAAATCGCCAAGGCCAAATGTGTAGCGAAGATTGATGGGGATATTTATTGCCTGCTGCTTAACTGTTGTGTTGAGGTCTGAACCTGACAGTTCTCCCTTAAGCTTTGCTTCACGCTGGTCGTAGAGAGCAGATGCGTCGATGCCGAGACCAACAACAGGAAGAGTGAACTTCACTGACGGGCCGATGAAGAATCCCGTGCGGTTGGACGCGTCGAGAACTTCGCTCGACATAGACATACTGGTAATATTCAAACCACCTTTCAATCCGAAGCCTATACCTGCTTCAGCTGGCTTTGCAGCCATCAGACCTAATGCCACGAGGGCTAAGGCAAAAATCTTTTTCATAAGCTTGTTTTTTCTTTGTATAATCGTTAATGTCTCTGTCTTCTTACTGACACACGCGCTGACGAAGAGGAAGCCGAAGAAGAGGAGCTGCTCTTGCGTGTTTTCTTGGAAACGGATGTTGACTGCGTGTCGGAAGCTGAAGAGCCAGCGCGTCTGTTACGTTTGCGCACCTTCTTGCCTTTTGCACCCTGCTGCGCCTTGGCAACACTGTCGAGAGAATCCTTCAGCTGTTGGTCACCCCACAGATTTTTCTCAAATGCGGCAAGTTCACCTTCTATGCGCTTTTGCTCCTTGGTCATTGCTGAGTCTGTCTTGCAATACTGAGCCAATGTGCGTCCAAGCATGTTCGTCGTCTTGTATATCTTTCCGCGATACATATTCTTGGTGAAATAATCATCAAGCGTCATGGTGGCGGCATTGTTCAAATCGCTGGTCATGATAATCTGTTTGCTTAGGAACGGTGCGATATCATCGTACTTTACCCAAAACAACGGATAGGTCTGAGGAGTGTCGCCGAAGTCATCTTCACGCGACATGATGGGGCACAAAGCGAGAACCTTGGTGTGGAACGTTGCTGACCGCTGGTCGTAGTAAGCACTTTCCTTAACATAATACGACTTTACCTCGCGCGATGGAATGTCGCTATTGTCAATGTTTATGCCGTTTCCCTTCTTTTCATAGTAAATATGATAGTTGTCGAGAAACGTAAGAGGCTTTATCTTGGATGCGTCGTTGAACACTTCGTTACCGTCAAGCCTATAT
This sequence comes from Barnesiella intestinihominis, assembly GCA_963586715.1. Taxonomy (GTDB): domain Bacteria; phylum Bacteroidota; class Bacteroidia; order Bacteroidales; family Bacteroidaceae; genus Prevotella. The sequence continues at coordinate 8,320 of CAVAAS010000039.1, read as the reverse complement.
TCATAAGCGGTTATACGTTGGCGCATCATGAGCTTGAAGAGGTATGTGAACAGGTTCATCTGCGAACCGACAGCCTCCACCGGGTAATAAAGCCCAGCATTGGCGTCTTCGTTTAAGTCGATGACACGGTAGATATCCCGGCGCCAAACAACATCTTCGTCCATTGCCTCCTGCACGGGATAAGAAATCTGGGCGCGCGTCGTTATGTTCTGTGCGTTTGACTGTTTCTGCTGCTGCGCCTGTTGGTTACGTCGCGCTGTGGGTTGAGCACTGACAGTGCCGGCAGCGAGACAAACAATCAGGAATGTCAGAATTACTTTCTTCATATATATAGATATGTATATGTTTTATTATTTCACTATCACTTCCATTGAGGCTGGCAGTGTACGGCTGATGCCATCAGGACCAACGGCAGTTACACGACTGATGTAGAAACGTCGGTTGCGGGCAAGGCTTCGGAATGCATCTTTCTGCCTTTGGGAGAACTGCGACCCAGCTGATGCCATAGGCACCGCGTTACCCATATTATCAAAGAACACCGTTTCGAAACTTGTCACTTTGAACTGGATGTCAAGCAGTCCGTCGTCAATTGCCGCCTTTACTCCATCGGCTTCCATAAGCGAAGCTTTAGAAAGGCCTCCGCCACGATAACGGTTAGTGCCCAAGAGAATATATGCCGTTGGATCAGGTAACTTACGCACATGGAATGTGAACTGGCCGACTTGTCGTGCCTGTCCTGTGGTTAACGACTGCACATTTATCGTTACATCCTTGCCCACAGACGAAGGACGGGCGATATATTTCCCCGGCCCGACAGGTTGCAACGTGCCTCCGCTCATAGTAGCCGACACCTTATTCAACGGCACACCGGGTATGCTTATGCTTATAGGATTAGTATATCCAGCATAAAGCACGTTCATAAGATCTGCCGAAACGGTTGCACTCGGATCAACAACGGTGTATTTCTGAGAGAAATCGCGCCGTATCACATCTCCCTTGCCATTCTGCATGGTTATATATCCGTTAAGAGTGAAGTCGCCAGTAGAGCCGGTGACTATCTCATACGTATTGTTACGCAAGTTCATCTGGCGGCCACCGATGTAAATTTGCGGCTGCTGCGTTGTATCCACAGCGGCCATCACAATCTGTGCCGAGAACTTGTCACCACGAACTATAGTCTGAGCATTGGGGATAACAAAAGCACTGAGCTTGTTTACACGGATGTCTTTCATGTCGATGTTGGCGACAAGCGTGTGGAGAACCTCGCCCTCAGCATAACGCACGTCGCTTTGCAACTTGGTAAGCAACGTGACGGCAGCAGCCACAGGCATATCTTCAAACATATATTCCTGCCAGTTCTTGCCCAATGTTTTGGCGTTCTTTGGCACTACCGTGGTAAGGTTGCTGGCGATAATGGAGCGTTGACGTTCATCGGTGACCATCTTCAATATGCGCTCACGGAAAGAATTTATCGCATTGTACAAAGCCTTTCCCTTACCCGAACCAGGAGCAAGCATAACACTCGCTGCTGCATCAAGATTGTCTTTTCGCTCAATATTGTTTATGTCACCGTCTGCCCCATCCGCTTCCTTTACTATTGCCACTTTGAGAGCCTGAGCGAAATCATATAGAGAGTCGCTCATCCGCTTTACGGCAGTAGCCTTTTCAAACCACTCGCGAACCTTTTCGGGATTGCTTTTCATTTGAGCTTCAAAATCACCGTATAGGCTCTCGTTTTCTTTTGCAGAATTCGCAGTTGTGCGCTGCAGACTCTCGTCAACGAGCGAGAAGCCGTCGAGAACTTGCGTTGAGACATTCATCGCAAGCATTGCCATCAAGACGACATACATAAGGTTGATCATCTTTTGGCGGGGAGATAACGGTCTTTTCTTTATTGCCACTTTATTTATTCTTTTAGTGGGGTTAGTCTATTGTTGATGTTGGGGCTGATGGAGCCGCTGCACGCATGTTTACGGTCATAGCCTCTATCATACGGGCATATATAGCATTAAGGTGTTCAATCTGCTTGGCAAGACGTCGTTGCTGCTCGTCAATTTGGTCAATTGTACCGATTTGTGCACTTGCGCCTTTGAGTTGCATCTCGTAAACCTTGGTGATGCCGGTCAATGTGCGGTTCAGATTTTCCATTTCCTCAGAGTCGCGGGTGAGACGCTGGCTCTGCTCTGCAACCTTTGCAAGCATATCACTGAGATTGTTCAGTTGTTCAACATAATGTTGTGTCGCTTCAGCCATCTCCGGCGAAACTTGCTGTTGCTCTGCAACCCATTGCGACAAGAGTGTTTGCGTTGCAGATATTGGGGTTTCAGAAGAGGAAGATACGGAAGATGATGGTTCTTCACCCTCAGCTACAGCAGCTGAACTTGCCGCAGTCTGGCCAGCAACTCCTGAAGTAGCTAATGGAGCACCGACAAAAACAGGTCCATAACCGGATACATTGCCGTTTGCAGAGCCTGCAACAGCTATTGGTGTCTCGCCATTGCCCGTTTCTGTATCATTGTCGCCACCTTCTGTTTCTACCTCAAACTCATCGTCTACTACATGCGTTGGCAAGTCTTTTCCATCGGCAGTCTTGTCGAACGGTCGGTCGAACGCAGAAATGAAAAACACAAAGACCTCTGTTCCCATACCTAAGAAAAGAGCGATATTGGCTCCTGGCAAGTGGGTCAGTTTAAATAGTGTTCCTAAAATCACGACGGCAGCGCCCCAACTGTATGCATAGTTCATGAAGGTCTGTCCGGGCACGCTGTCCAACCACTTCTGTAAGCGGTATATCACGTTGAATTTGCTATACTGAGTCATTATTTTTTCTTGCTACCTTTTTGTTTAGAACTAGTTGTACTCGCTAAGCTTCTCACACAACGGAAACCTATATAGCTGCGCGGCTGATTTTGATATTCCCATGTGCGCCATGCAGAACGTATAAGGGATTCCGGATCTTTCCACGAGCCGCCTCTTACACTCTTCTTTTTCATCTTATAAGGATCTTCAATTGCCGCATTGTATGTCAACTGCGGATTGAGATCATTCATTGCCGTTACACCTGCTTCCGTATAGATTGTGCTTGTCCATTCAGCTACATTTCCCGCCATATCGTACAAACCGTTTGAATTGGCCGAGTAAATGCCTACGCGACTGGTAATGAGATTTCCGTCAAGAGTATAATTTCCACGGTCTGGTTTGAAATTTGCATAAAAGCATCCCCGGTCGTTCTTGACGTCTTTACTTTCCCAAGGGAATTCATTGCCGTCTCGTCCACGCGCTGCAAATTCCCATTCCGCTTCTGTTGGAAGGCGATAACGCTGCAGATATTTTGCTGCGCCACCAAGTCCCTTAAGCAGATAATCTGTACGCCATGCACAAAAAGCATTTGCCTGCTCCCATGTAACACCAACTACTGGATAATCATTATATGTAGGGCTGCTGAAATATAGCCGCATATAAGTTTCGTTATCGGAATTCTGGAAGTCATTCACCCAACACGTTGTGTCTGGATAAACATTGACAATGTATGTATTGAGGAAATCCCACGGCCCTGTCAACTGCCGGTTGATAGTTTGCCTTACAATACGGCCTGCATCATCAATATATGCCGTATCTTTTGATATCATGACAACTTCGTTGGGATCAACCTGAACGTCTGTATTCAAGTTACGCTCGGAGGGATTGAGACGATTACGCCGTTTTGCAGCCGTCACGTAATCATATATCTCATACCGATAGTTCATTTGACTTGCATCAAGAAGTTTCTCTCCAGTCACAGGATTTGTGACATAAAGGCTTTCAATGGCGCGCAACTCATCTTCGTTCGGCTTACGTGGCAAAGCTTTCTTCCAGTTTAGATGTGGAGTAACTGGGTCGCCATTTTTGTCTTCCGTTATCATATATGACTCGTCACCGCCATATGAGGGATCTGCAAGACGCGTACGGAGGATTGAATCACGCACCCAATATACAAACTGGCGATATTCAGAGTTCGTTATCTCTGTGTCGTCCATCCAGAATCCATCTACGGATATTTCTTTTACGGGCGTCTTCTTTCCCCAAAGACTGTCCTCCTTTTCCATTCCCATCTTGAGAAAACCTTTCTTTACCAGTGTCATACCGAAAGGTGTAGGCTCAGAGAAGCCCTTGCCACCACCCGTCCCGGTAAGTTCACCGCCACGTGATGAAGTGGTAGCCTTTCCGCCAAAGCAACTGGTAAGTGTCGTTGCCAATACCAAAAGAGCTATGATACTTTTTCCAATTTTCATATATCTTGTAAACATATATTTTTAGTTCTTTTCCTTTGTTTTAGAGTATTCTCACGCTTTTATGCTTGTTTTTGCCTTTCTTATACAGGTTTAATGTCGTCTGATATCCGACCGAAAGTTCGTGACTTCCATTTCCAACATTTATTGCCGAAGTATACATCTCATAGCTATAGCATACGTTTATGCCATGAAAAGAGCCTCCGATAATGCCTGTTACTGAGTTTGTTGGACTATAAGACAGACCGCAATACATGACTTTCTTCTCGTTTGTATACACCACACGTGCAGTCACATCGGCACGGTAGGCTTTCATGTCCGTGCGAACAAGAACAGACGTTGGTATTGTAACAAACGGATTTCTTAACTTAATATTGTATCCGCCAGTTAAATAAAATGTGGGATCGACCTGCAATTCGTTTGTTTCGCCAAGTTCAACAAGAGGAGAAGTTGCATGCTGTACCGAAGCCCCAGCATACCATCGGCCGTGTGTATAGTAAAGACCGGCAGCAAGATCGAAAGAATTACCTTTAATTTGTGACGTAGAGAAAGCCGGGTCGCTTGAATCCTCCAAATCTACCTTTGAACCGTCGAACTGCTCGTTAAGCAAACCCAACTGCAGACCTATACTCAACTGCCCGCCAAACAATTTTTGTTTGTATGCATATTGGATAGCTATGCGTTGATGCGTAAAAAGTCCAATCTGGTCATTAAGCAAGGATATACCTGCGCCATGGTATGCATTAAGCAAATAGAATGGCATATCAGCACCAAGATACATTGTACGCGGATTGTTCTCAAAGCCTGCCATGTCCAAAGCGTATGCTCCTGCGACATTCAGCTTTGATTGCTTTCCAACTGCAGCCGGATTGAAATAAGATTCCAAGTCCCAGTAATGACTGAACGATGCGTCATACTGCCCTTTTGCCGTAACGGAAAAGAGAATTGACAGTACAAAAAATATGTATAAACGTTTAAACACGCTTATTAAACGAGGTTTTGCTAATTTTATTGTATTATCTAAAGAAAAGAATATTGGCTATTCTGCATTTTAATCACAGAAAAGACAAAGAACCTTCACAGCTCCTCTTTCGGCCGGAAGGTTCTTATAAACTGATTTCAATACTCGTCTTCGTTAAAAAGGAAATCTTCCTTTGTAGGATAATCGGGCCAAATGTCTTCGATACTTTCATAAACATCACCCTCATCCTCTATTTCCTGCAGGTTCTCAAGCACTTCAAGAGGTGCACCGGAACGAATTGCATAGTCAATCAACTCTTCCTTTGTTGCAGGCCATGGTGCATCTTCAAGCTTTGAAGCCAATTCTAGTGTCCAATACATAGTAAATAAATATTATCGATTTGCGTTTATTCTGATCTTTTTCCGCAAGCTAAGCTTACAGCCACATTTAAAATTGGACGCAAAAATAATATTTTTTTTCTTGTTTACAAGTTTTTCTTCCAGATTTTTTCTCTTACACCTTCAATAAAGTTAAGTTTCCGTGCCAAAACAAAGAGGTAGTCAGACAAGCGGTTAATATATTCCAATACATGTGCATCAAGCGGTGACAGTTCTGACAAAGCGAAGATACGGCGTTCGGCACGTCGGCAAACAGTACGACACACATGGGCAAGTGCTGCCTCGTGGCAGCCTCCAGGAATAATAAACGCGGTTTGGCGAGGCAAATTGGCATTTATATCATCTATTGCCTGTTCCAACACTTTCACCTCTTCGGTATCAAGCGTATAGCTAGGAGCTAGCGGTGTTTGAGATAAGTCTGTGGCAAGATATGAACAAATGGTAAAGAGCTGACGCTGAATACGTATAACAAGTTTCTTGTCATCACCATCTTTCATAAAAGAAACTAGCAAGCCCAGTTGTGAACTCAACTCATCAACAGTGCCATACGCTTCTATACGCGGATGTGTTTTCTTCACTCTAATTCCCCCGATGAGGGCTGTTGTTCCACTATCACCGGTCTTTGTATAAACTGTTGTAATTGCCATAGTATTGTGTTTTAGAAGTTAATTTTAAAATGCTCACTGTATCGTTTACTGTCGAAGTATACTACCCCAACATAATACAAGTCAAACGTCAAACCGTTCGCCACATTATTCATGATACTACTCCATCGTTTTCTTGCCTCACCCATAGCGTGAATATCCAAAGCCACGAGAAAGTCTTCATCTTTAAGCAGTCCTTGCATACTTTCAAGGTCCTTTTCCCATGCCGAGGAAAGAGTATCAACGATGATAAGCACAGGACGCTCCGCTAAACGGACTTCCAATTCCGTCTTTAATTTTGAGAAGCTATTGCAGCTTACATATGTTGCTTTGTGGCATCCCGCGCAAACATAAGCAGCAAGTAAGTCATCTGTAGAAGCATCACAATAACATGAGAACACAGTCTTAAATTGCGAGAAATTTGCAAGGCGAAGAAAAAAATCACCATTCTTCCGTTCTATGCGACTTGCCCGGGGGAAAGCGTCATGCAATGCCTTATATGCACAAAATGATTGCCGTCCATTTATCACATATCTTACAAAGCTATAAGCCCAAGGCGACTGAACGCCAAAGCCACGACAATGTCTGATACGCAACAACCATACTAGCATACGCTTCAATATTCCATATCTCTTCACACCGCAAATATAGTGATTTAAAAGACAAACGACAAGAATTGATTAACATAATTCGTGAAAGAAATGATTTTCAAGTAAATTTGCAGAAAGAAAAGATAAATATATAATAATGAAATCTCTAAGAGAAATATACAAAATTGGTAAAGGTCCTTCTAGTAGCCATACCATGGGGCCACAAAAAGCCGCTAAAATATATCTAGAAAAACATAAGGAAGCAAAAGGTTTTGATGTAACCCTTTACGGTAGCCTTGCAGCAACTGGAAAAGGACACATGACTGACATTGCTATAACAGATGTACTGCAAAGTATCGCACCTGTTAGAATTATTTGGAGACCAGACATATTCATGCCATTTCATCCAAACGGCATGAAATTCGCAAGCAAAGACGGCAACGGCAAAAAGTATGACGAATGGACAGTATATAGTATAGGGGGTGGCGCCTTGTCCGAAGGCAAGGAAAAAGGTGACATGTTCAATTCTTTAGAAGTATACGACATGAATTCTATGACAGAAATCATGCAGTGGTGCGAAAAGACGGGCAGGAACTATTGGGAATATGTAGAACTTAGGGAGGACAAAAACATTTGGGACTATCTTGATGTCGTGTGGAACACAATGTGCCAAGCCGTTGAAAGAGGAATTAAGCATGAAGGACGTTTACCTGGGCCGTTAAATCTTCAACGCAAGGCTCCTACATATTATATAAAAGCATCTGGCTACAAGCAGTCTTTACAAGGTAGAGCTCTAGTATATTCATATGCACTTGCTGTTAGTGAGGAGAACGCCTCCGGGGGAACCATCGTTACAGCTCCAACATGTGGCGCATGCGGAGTCTTGCCTGCAGTTCTCTATCATATATATAAGGGACACTCTTTTACAGAAATGCAAATATTACATGCTCTTGCAACTGCAGGACTTGTTGGCAATATTGTTAAGAAGAATGCGTCAATTTCGGGAGCTGATGTTGGTTGCCAAGGGGAGGTAGGAGTCGCTTGCGCAATGGCTTCCGCTGCAGCATGTCAACTATTTGGAGGCAGTCCATCTCAAATTGAATATGCTGCAGAAATGGGGTTGGAGCATCACTTAGGAATGACTTGTGACCCAATCTGCGGCCTTGTACAGATACCATGCATTGAGCGAAATGCATTTGCAGCAACACGTGCCTTAGATTCAAATCTTTATGCCTCGTTTTCCGATGGGTCACACCGTGTTTCTTTCGACCGGGTTGTAGAAGTAATGAAACGTACGGGACACGACATTCCTTCACTTTATAAAGAAACAAGTGAAGGTGGATTAGCAAAAGGATTTCAAAATATTATAGAAGACGATGAAGAATAATATTCGCCATACATAAATGACTTGAACTGGAAAAACTTGACACATTTTGAGGTGTAAAAATGAAGTCAATGA
>CAVAAS010000038.1:0-23129 GCA_963586715.1 Barnesiella intestinihominis | reverse complement strand
GTATGAATCAATACGAAACCGTTTTCATTTTGACTCCCGTTTTGTCTGATGAACAGATGAAGGAAACGGTCGCTAAATTCAAGACTCTGCTCACCGACAAAGGTGCAGAAATCGTGAACGAAGAGACTTGGGGACTAAAGAAGATGGCTTATGCTATTGATAAGAAGTCAACAGGTTTCTATTGCCTGCTTGAGTTCAACGCTGAGCCGTCAGTTATCAAAAATCTTGAAATTGGATACCGCCGCGATGAGAAGGTAATCCGCTTCATGACTGTAAAACTAGACAAGTATGCTTCAGAGTATGCTGCCAAGAGAAGAAACAAACTAGGTAAAAAAGAGGAGGCTTAAGACATGGCACAAGAATCAGAAATAAGATATTTGACTCCGCCTTCAGTGGACACAAAGAAAAAGAAGTATTGCCGTTTCAAGAAGAGCGGTATCAAGTATATTGACTATAAGGATCCCGAATTCTTGAAGAAATTCTTGAATGAGCAGGGCAAGATTTTGCCACGCCGCATCACAGGAACATCTTTGAAGTATCAGCGCCGTGTGGCTCAGGCAATCAAACGTGCACGCCAAATAGCACTGCTTCCTTACGTAACTGACTTGATGAAATAATTAAAGGAGGATTACAGAATGGAAATAATACTGAAAGAAGATATTATCGGCTTGGGATTCAAGAACGATATCGTGAATGTAAAGTCTGGATACGGTCGTAATTACCTTATCCCTACAGGAAAAGGTGTTATAGCATCAGAATCAGCTAAAAAAGTTTTGGCAGAAAATTTGAAGCAGCAGGCTCGCAAACTCGAAGCTATTAAGGCAGAAGCAGTTAAGAAGGGTGAAGCTCTCAATGATGTTGCTATCGTTGTTGAAATGAAGGTTTCAGCAAATGGTGTAACCTATGGTTCTGTAAATGCAGCCACTGTGGCTGATGAACTGAAAAAGAAAGGCTTTGATATCGACCGCAAGATTATAACAATGCGCGATACAAAGAAACTTGGCGATTACTCTGCAACAATACATTTCCACAAGGAAGTTATCGTTGAAATCCCTGTAAAGGTAATTGCAGAAAATGAAACTGTTGAAGCTCCTAAAGCAGAAGAAGCTCCTGCAACAGAAGCAACAACTGCAGCAGAATAATCAATTATTGATTATAATACCATAAACAAGGTAAACATGGGCAACACCGTGTTTACCTTGTTTTCTTTTAAAATAATATTTAAAGGGGCTTACACTCCATACGGTTCCTCATCAGAACTAAAATAAGTCTATATTTATATATTTTTAAAACTTAAAGGCGTATTTACGCCAATAATTTTGTTTTATTTAGTTTACCCGTTGGAAGATATAGTATTTTTTAGTAATTTTGTGGCGTTATTAAGGTAATAATTTTATAATGAAGCAATTTCTGTCTTATATTATCGTTGCATGCGCACTTGTTTTCCAATCTTGCCAATACAAACTCAAGCCATTTGATTTGGTTGACAAGAATTCGGACAAGATAGAAATTTGCCGTTACGACAGACTTGAAAGCCAATATCTCACAACAAGCGATTTCTCGGCTCTACAGCAGATGAATACAGATTATCCGATAGAGACCCGCACTCTCATTGAAGATATTCTGAAATTAGGAGAAGTGAATGACCCGGCTATTAATAAGGCTTTCCTCACATTTTATCAAGACTCAGCCCTTCAGACTCTTATCAGTGATGCAGAATCACAATATGCCAACGTTGATGATCTGAACAAGCAGTTCAACACGGCATTCAACAACCTACGAAAATATATTCCCAACATCACGACTCCCAAAATATACATGCAGATAGGTGCACTAGACCAAAGCATTGTAATCGGGAACAACACCATAGGAATTAGCATAGATAAATATTTGGGTAAGAATTATCAACTATATAAAAAATATTACCCCTTGCAACAAAGGGAAACCATGAACCGTAGGAATATTGTTCCTGACGCCATTTGTTTCTATCTAATGAGTCTTTACCCCATGCATGAGTTTGAGAATCGTCCGCAAAGCGATCGCGACCTGCATTTAGGCAAGATAATGTGGATAACCAATAAAGTTTTGGAGCATAAAAGTTTCGAAACGCCTTTTGTTTCAGCTATAGAAAAATATATGCACTGCAACACAAATGTAGATATCGCAGAGCTTATGCAGAACGACAACTATTCCCAAATTAAGAAATTCATTTGTTATAAGTAATTAGCATTCGTTCCCAAACAATCCCTATCCTACATACATATCACCTTGATGAATATTATTCCGCAATAGATAATTAGTTAGAAGATTCGTAAATTCATAGTTTTTCAATCCCCAGTCCGGCGCCAATAACATATCTTTCGGTGACTGCGAAATAAAACGTTCTATGACAATGTCCGGACGTAGAAAGCGTATATATTCTGCTATAGTAGCAATATATTCATCAACTGCCAATACATGAAACTTGTTCTTAAGATACTCGTCCCCAAGCCGTGTGTCACGCAAAACCTGAAGCTGATGGATTTTTAAAATGTCAAGACCCGTTTCGGAAATTAGTGTGGCTTGACGAATAATATCTTCTGCGCCTTCACCAGGCAACCCTACGATAACATGACCTCCTGTTATTATTCCACGTTCTTTCGTCTGAGCGATAGCCATACGCGAGCACTCAAAGTCATGTCCACGGTTAATACGCTTAAGAGTGCGGTTATCAGCACTTTCAATTCCGTATTCAACAACTAGGAAAGTTTGCCTATTAAGCTCTTCCAGATAATCAAGCACATCATTGTCAATGCAATCAGGACGTGTACCTATTATTAGGCCGACGACATCATCACATGACAATGCAGCTTCATATTTAGCCTTTAGAGTTTCAATTTTCCCATAAGTATTACTGTAAGCTTGGAAATATGCGAGATATTTCATGTCAGGATATTTACGGGCAAAAAAACGCCTACCCTCCTCTATCTGTTGCGCAATAGACTTATCATCACTGCAATATGCTGGATTGAAACTGCGGTTATTGCAGAACGAGCATCCACCAAAACTTATTTTTCCATCTCTGTTAGGACATGAGAACCCTGCATCAACAGAAATTTTCTGTACCCGGAATGGGAATTTATCACGTATCCAGTCGCTATATGAGTTATAATTGTTCATCGCTTTTTTATGCATTCAGTTGCAAAAGTAGCAATAAAAATTCGTACATTTGCATTATATGAAGGACAAACAATATATATACAGAACACTTATGAAAAAAATTATCCTAATGTGTGCAGCAATATTCTTAGCTATCTCTAGTACTATGGCAGGCAATGCTTTGTCACTAAAAGATATCACTTCAGGAAAATTCAGTCCGAAAGGCCTTGGAAGCATTACAGCACTGGAAGATGGTGAAACTTATGCACAAGTCAGCAAAGACGGAAAGAAGATATTAAAATATTCTTTCCGCACCGGACTGCAATCTGATGTATTGTTCGACACAGACAAGACCGTTGGAGAAAAGATTGACGAATTTGAAGACTACATCCTTAGCCCCGACGGAAAGCGTATGCTGATACAGACAAAATCAGAGCGAATATACCGTCGCTCCTTTACGGCCAAATACTATATTTATACTATAAGCAACCATAAACTTGAAAAGTTGTCAGACTATGGTCCGCAACAAGCGCCTGTATGGTCGCCAGATAGCAAACAAATTGCCTTCGTACGCGAAAATGACATTTATCTTGTAAAGCTACTCTACGGCAATGCAGAAAGTAGAATAACAAAAGACGGTAAAAAGAACGAAACAATCAACGGTATTCCAGATTGGGTAAACGAAGAAGAATTCGGATTCAGCCGCGCACTTACATTCAATGCAGACGGTACTATGCTCTGTTGGATAAAGTACAACGAAAAAGACGTTGAACAATACTCACTGCAAATGTTCAAAGGTTCACACCCTACAAAAACAGAATATACAGATTACCCAGGACTATATAGTTATAAATATCCTAAAGCAGGACACAAAAACTCTAATGTTGAGGTATATAGTTACGACATTCAATCCCACCAAACACGCAAATTACAAGTTCCAGTTGATACCGACGGTTATATTCCACGCATTCATACCACTAACGACAAAGACAAAATTATCGTCTTCACAATGAACCGGCATCAAGACCATCTGGGTATCTATGCCGTTAATCCGCGAACCACAGTTTCCCAGCTTCTCGTTAAAGAAGGAAGCAACAAATATGTTCAAGAAGGAGCTATGGGTGACATAAAAATCACAGAAAATCACATTCTTTTGCCGAGCGACCGCGATGGATATATGCAACTTTACCTTTATACCCTCAATGGCTCCTTGGAAAGGAAAGTGACTTCTGGCAACAGAGACGTAACAAAAGTTTACGGATATGACGAAACAACAGGTAATACTTACTATCAAGCAGCCGGAAAAAGCCCTCTCAACAGGGAAATTTATGTTACACATAAAAATGGAAAAACCACATGTCTTACTACACGAGAGGGCTGGAATAGCGCAAACTTTAGTAAAAGCTACAAATATTTCGTCAACGTATGGAGCGACAGCAAAACTCCTTTTGAATATTCAACATACAATGCCCAGGGAAAGAAACTGGCTGTTGTAAATGACAATAAAGAACTCAAAGAGAGTCTTGCCTCATACGACCTTCCACAAAAGGAATTCTTTACATTCACCACGAGTGAAGGGGTGAAACTCAATGGAATTATGGTAAAGCCCAAGGACTTCAGTGAGACAAAGAAATATCCTGTAATCATGTGGCAATATAGCGGTCCTGGAAGCCAACAGGTTGTAAACTCTTGGTCTGTAGGGTCAATGGGTAACGGATGCCTCTATGATGGTTATCTTACTCAAAAAGGCTTCATCGTTGTCTGTGTTGACGGACGAGGAACAGGCGGCCGTGGAGCAGATTTCGAGAAATGCACCTATCTCAAGCTTGGCGAGCTGGAAGCAAAAGACCAAGTAGAAACAGCACAATACCTTGCTAGCCTACCCTATGTAGACAAAGACAATATTGGCCTTTGGGGATGGAGCTACGGAGGATTTAATACATTGATGAGTATGAGTGAAGGGCGCCCAGTATTCAAAGCAGGTGTTGCTGTTGCCCCACCCACAGATTGGCGTTTCTACGATACCGTATATACAGAACGTTACATGCGGACACCTGACGAAAACCCTTCTGGATACGATACAAATCCAATAAAACGCGCAGGGATACTGCACGGAAGCTTGCTACTATGTCATGGTCTTGCCGATGATAATGTACATCCGCAAAACACATTTGAATACACAGAAGCTCTCGTTCAGGCGGATAAAGATTTCAGAATGAACATATATACAAACCGCAACCACAGCATCTATGGTGGCAACACACGCAACCATCTGCTGCGACAGATTGCAGATTTCTTTGTAGAGAAACTAAAATAGAAAAAAGTTCACAGCTTAAATCCAAACAAAACAATAACAACAACGGCAATGAAACAAAAATTTCATTGCCGTTGTTTAGTCTTAAGCATCAACAATACCAGCCTCAATCCAATTGGTTGCCAACTCTTGACAGTCTGCCATTGCCGTTTCTTTATCAATATCGTATTTCGACATAATTATTTCCACCATATTATCAACAGAAAAGTCTTCATCACCAATAGCTTTCCATATTTCAGCAGCACTCTCATTAAGACTTATAATACTACTAAAATTAATATTTTGCATACCTTCTGCCACAATAACTTTTTCGCCGCATACTTCGCGAAGATTAAAGTCTAGCTTCTTTCTCATAATAATATCTATTTTAATTTTTCATTTAGTACTATCTTTCAACCATATTGTCCGTAAAAATTTCTACAATCCGCATTTATAATTCATCACCCCCAGCTTCTATCTTTCACTCTTCTATATAGATACAATAAACAACGGCGTCCAAAGAGAGGTAAGAGATCCGCCCATAAAAATGAATAGATGCGCCATTTCCAACCAGATGTGCGGTCAAGAAGCTCACGACCTTTACGATAGAAGCCCACGGCCTCTGCTTTAACATCAGAAACAAGACAACACTCTGTATTAAGATTGCCATCACCACGCAATATAACTGTATTTCCATCTATCTTTATAATGCGATGAAGGACAAAAAAGCCTGGTCGTATCTCAGCCAACACAGGAGAACCTTTTCTCAGTCTGCCAGCCTTTCTAAGCAAAGCCTTATCACGCTTGTCTTCAAGAAAAGGGCGCATACTCACACCACGCAGGTTTAACGTTACAGTATGACCTTCGTTTAAAAGTCGTACTACCTCTGGAAGAAACACAGAATTGGAAAATGTCTTCACTTCTTTACCCACGTTTTTAATATTATGTTATTACAAGGTTTTAAATTGCCTAAAGCAAAGATATACAATATACAATATTCCCTAAAGAATTGAATGGGGCTTTTATTTTGAACGTGCTATTGTTTCACAGCACAACTCGGCAGATTCTCTGTCTGGCAGACAATGAAGAACATACACAGCTGTCGAAGAAATCACCTCTGACACGATATTACATATGTTGTCGTAGATTTCTTTATCCCACTTCATAGCGGAACACGAAGGCAAAACTGAAGCGAAAGCTTTTACCACAGACATACGTTCAATGCTATTGGTAGTGCTACGCTCTATTCGCGTCAAAGCACCCAACCTTGCTTTCACATTACGGTAGCATGTAGTCTTGCCACTCCAAGGACTGCCGTAAATAAAGACCTGGCCATCTACCACTCTCACTATAGGATTGTCATCGTTAATTAAGTCACAATTAGGAATATACCGAAGCCAGTTACTGACTTGGGTACTTTTTCCTGTGCCACTCTTAGCGATAAAGGCATACGCCCATCCATCATGCCGAACTAACGAAGCATGAATTAAAAGAGTTTTACGCCTACAACCGGCAAAGGCAAAAACAAGCATTAACGCATTATTCAGTCCGAATCTACGCATTGCAAATGAACCATTAAGAGCACATCGACAAGAAGAGAATGTTTTGTCACACTGTAATAAGCAGCATTCATCCCCATTTATATCTTTGATAATATACTGATATGATCCATCTGCGAAGCGGTCAACCACAGTTCCTCCATTACCTGTGTCAAACTTTCCTATACGTTCTTTTTCATATCTAAGCGGATTGACATTGTCATCAACTAACAAGTTGAAAAGATTATCATCTTTATCAATTTCTGATTTTCCGATATCCTCAAATACAGAAAACGAGGGTATAAGCCTCTTGTCATTACACCCTCCTTCTGCAAATGTTATTCCAACTGAAAAATTCGCTATACGATATAACATTTCCTATTATAAAGTTGCTTTTGTTACTGCGCCTCAACTACACGTTCGTAGCGAAAGTCACTTTCAGGAATATCCTTTACTATAAATTTGTCCTTCTTTGCGAACTTAAGCTTCATCTTGGTATTCAACTTTTCAAGTTGTTTCAAGCTTGAGGCATTAACCGTAACACATGTACTATGACTCTGTCCCTGTCTTGCTAGGTAGTCTTTTAACTGATAAGAGTATTCATTTTTATGAGCCAGAAGCCCAGTCTTACCAGCCAATTCTACGGAGTCAAGCTTTTGTACTGCCGTAACATAAGCAGTAGAATCGTTAAACGATGTTGCTACCCCGAAAACATAAACAGTTTTCTTGGCCTTGCCTTTTCCCGCATTTGCAATAGCAACGGATGTCATGAATACAGTCAAGACCATAGCCAAATATTTCAATGATTTCATACTTGTTTGTTGTTCTTTTTATTTTCTTCTCAGCACATCCCAAAGGAATTCATTTTCCCAGGAAGGACTTCAATTGTTTGTTTTTTGTATTCTGCCGCAAACGTCGTATGGCTTTTTCCTTTATCTGTCTTACGCGCTCACGTGTCAATCCATATTGTGCACCTATTTCCTCAAGAGTCATTTCTGGTTGGTCTATTCCGAAGAAAGCAACAATGACCTTACGTTCACGCTCGTTTAGTGTTTGAAGTGCCCGCTTTATCTCATCGCGCAACGACTCCATTTCAAGCATTATGTCAGGCTCTGGAGCATCAGCATTAGACATCACATCTATTAGACTTCCCTCTTCACCTTCTTTTATAGGCGCATCCATTGACACATGCCGACCATTTATTTTCATCGCTGCAGCAATCTTGTCTACAGGCATATCGACCCTCTCTGCAATCTCATCGACACTAGCACGTCTTTCATTTTCCTGTTCGAACTGATTTTGCACCTTATTGATTTTATTCACAGAACCCACTTGATTAAGTGGCAGTCGCACAATACGACTTTGTTCCGCAATAGCTTGCAATATACTCTGACGTATCCACCACACGGCATAGGAAATGAATTTGAATCCACGTGTTTCATCAAATTTCTCCGCCGCACGTATCAGTCCAAGGTTACCTTCGTTTATCAAGTCCGGCAAGCTGAGACCTTGATTTTGATATTGTTTTGCCACAGAGACAACGAATCTGAGATTTGCTCTCGTCAGACGTTCCAATGCCTTACGGTCGCCTTTTCTTATACGCTGTGCCAGTTCCACTTCTTCATCAACCGAAAGGAGTTCCTCACGACCGATTTCCTGTAAGTATTTGTCCAGCGAAAGGCTTTCGCGATTCGTTATGGATGATGTGATTTTCAGTTGTCTCATAGAATATAAAGTTTTTATAGGTTTGTGGTGGCTGTCCATATCACCAGGTCTGCTCGTGGTATATTTCGTAAATGCACTATTTTACCAAATGCAAATCTACTCTTTTTTTTTCATCTCTGCAAGCGAACTGTTGGAATTTTTGACTAAATGTAATGTAGAATACTTCAAGAGCATCAAGGATTTCCTTTTATTACAGATGAAAGGCACAGATGGAAATAGGATATCCGCCTGTGCCTTTTCGTCTACATGCGCATTCTCATCATCTATAGTGTGGATGGCATGAAATATATGTCTTTTTATTTTCCACTTTCAAGCATTACTGCAAAATAAGCCTTCTTTCCTGTAGGAGATACTCCCTTAAGGATGAGCACTGGATCTTTGCTTGTTGAAGCTTCCTTCACTGCTTTCTGCAAATCATTAAGACTCTTCATAGGAGTATCGTTAGCCTGCTGTATAACAAATCCCTTATACACTGCTGCATCCTTTAATGCACCGGAGTTTACTTTAGTAACAACAAGTCCGTAACTTACACCAAGGTCTTTCTTCTCCTGCTCCGTAACGGGACGGAACGTACCGCCAAGAACATCAAGATCAGCGTCCTTTACTATATTTGTATTACCCTGCTCATTCTTTAACGTAAGCGTTGCTGTCTTTTTTGACTTATTGCGCAGGTAGCTAACAGTAACCTTGTCTCCAGGTCTCTTATTAACAAGAATTTCCTGCAACTCGCTCATCTTTGATACCTTTTTACCGTCTATCGCAGTTATGACATCACCTTCTTTCAAACCAGCCTCTGCAGAAGAGCCGCCATCTTCAACTTTGCTGATGTATATTCCTTCCATCGTACCAAGATCGACTTCCTTGCCAGCTTCTTTCTGTCTGTCGAAATAATCGTTGACGTTCGTTCCAAGTATGCCGAGCATTCCACGCTGTACAACACCATATTTCTTAAGGTCTGCTACGACTTTATTCATTATTGTCGTTGGTATAGCAAAGCCATAGCCACTGTAGCTACCTGTTTTTGAATAAAGCATAGCGTTTATGCCTACCAGTTCTCCTCGCGTATTTACCAATGCGCCACCCGAGTTGCCTGCATTTATGGCTGCATCTGTTTGGATGAAGGATTCTATACCATTAGCACCTAACGAGCGTGCTTTTGCACTCACGATACCTGCTGTAACTGTAGAGTTGAGATTAAATGGATTTCCCACAGCGAGCACCCATTCTCCCACCTTTAGTTTATCACTGTCACCTATCGGCAGAGCGGGCAAGTTTGATGCACTAATCTTGATAAGTGCAAGGTCTGTGGTCTTGTCTGTACCTATTATACGTGCAGAGTATTCCTTATTGTCATTCAAAGTAACAGTCAGTTCGTCTGCTCCCTCAACAACATGATTGTTGGTAACAATATATCCGTCAGCAGAGATAATTACACCTGAGCCAGCTCCTTCACGCTTTGGTGTTTGAACCTTACGCTTTTGCGTTCCTCCCCCATTGTTAGGATTTCCGAAGAAGCCGAAGGGGTCGAAGAAGTCACCGAATGGGTCTGATTCAACATCTACTGTTTGCACCTTGCTGTTCTGTAGGAATTTTATATGTACCACAGAAGACAGAGCCTTCTCTGCGGCATAAGTAAGGTCAACGGGCTGGGCAGGCACAGCGGCAAAACTCATTGCCGGCACTGCAGGAGCGGCTACAGTCAAGGTCATAGCGAGCATTGCCTGAGCCATACGATTGGTTAGATTTTTCATATCCTTTGTCGTTTTAATTGTTTCGTTGTTCTTTTCGAGGTGCAAATATAGGCGCAAAGAATGTTAAACCGCCACATTGTCATTTTCTTTTTTTCTCTTTTAACATTATATATGTGGGCATTAACGGCTCTTAGCCGCGATAGCGTGCATTTTTAGCTTTATTAAACCACTCGTAAGTTAGTGTTTATCACATTGACTTGTAGCATCTACAGATATCATACATCACCCTATTAAAAAAGCGGTCATCCGGAATAAGAACATTCGGATGACCGCTTTTTATTTTTCCTTTGTCACAATTTGCTTGTTAGCTAACTTTTTCTAGTTTCTTCATTACAGAGAATATAAACAGGAACGAGAGCAGGCACAATGCAACAAGCACGCCCCATACTCCTGCCAAAGGTATATGCTTCCAAAGCAGACCAGGAATCATCACGAGGAAGTTACCTATTGCAGTGGCACCAAACCAGCATCCCATCATTACTCCCTTATATTTGGGAGGTGCTACCTTTGATACAAAACTGATTCCCATTGGCGACAACAGAAGTTCTGCAAAAGTTAGCACAAGATATGTCATAACAAGCCAGTTGGGAGAAACCCTTGTACCACCATCGTAAGCAAGTCCCAACGATGAGCAAACCATGATGACATAGCCCAAGCCTGCTACAAGCATTCCAAGACCAATCTTTCTCGGAGCAGAAGGCTCTTTGCCTTTCTTGGCTAACCATGCGAATACTGCCATTGACACTGGTGTAAGGCCAACGACGAAGCAAGGATTAAACTGCTGGAAGAGTGGAGCTTCTATAACAACACTACTACCTTCGGCACTTACATACTTATATGCAAGGAAAGCAACACACAGGAGTATAACTATACCAGAAACGGCTTTTCCTTTTGTTGTCTTTGCTCCTGAAAGCGCAAATGCTGCATAAACGATAAATATAACAGCCAGAAGATTCGTAACATCAAACAACATACCTGTTATTCCTGTTGCCTGAGTTTCTGTGAAATCGCGTGCAAATAGCGTAAGCGTTGCTCCATTCTGATGGAATGCCATCCAGAAGAATATTACAACCACAAAAACAAGGAAAAGAGCAACAAGACGATCTTTCGTCTCTGCCGGGGATATTGTTTCAACGTTTGTTTTTGCACAATCTGCAGACTCTTTATCTGTTTTGTTCTCACAAACACTTGCAAAAGTACTCTTGAAGCCATAATAAATCAATATTGAGGCAATGAGCGAAATACATGCCACACCAAAAGCAAAATGGTAAGAATCAGCCTTGCTTACCCCCCATACGGTTTGAACATAATCCATTATCTTTACCGCAGCGGTTGGGGCAAACAATGCTCCGATATTTATTGCCATATAGAATATGGAGAAGGCAGAGTCGCGTTTGCCTTGCATACTCGGACTATCGTACAGGTTACCTACCATAACCTGAAGATTACCCTTAAAAAGACTTGTGCCCACACTAATAAGCACGAGTGCCGCACCCATCAACACAATTGCGGGAGTACCATTCCCTGCAGGGAGAGCGAGACATAGATAACCAACGAACATCACAAAGATGCCCAGCGTTACACACTTGTTAAACCCAATTCTGTCTGCTATAGCTCCTCCTAATATAGGAAGGAAATAAACGAGCATTAGGAAACTTGAATAAACTGTTGTTGCCAAGCCTTCACTCCAATTGAAATTGGCCTGTAGGAAGAGCAAGAACACGGCTAGCATGGTATAATAACCAAAGCGTTCACCAGTGTTGGCAAGTGCCAACGCATAAAGGCCTTTCGGCTGTCCTTCAAACATAAGCTTTCTGTTTTTGGTTTATATTATTATTTCTGTTTATCCTTTGTCTTTACCAAATCGAAGAAATACGTCATCTTCACAACTATATTTCCAAAATTGGATCGTCCGAAATAGTCGCGTTTAGAATCTCCATAGATATTGCCCAAGCCATAGTAATAACGTGCCTCAAGCTGGAAATGACCTATTTTATGATGGGAATATTCCAACCCCAACCCACCGGCAATGCCATAATCGAATTTATTTTCCACGGGCATCGTTTCCTGCACCACATTCTGGTTAGAACGGTCATTGAGGTTGGGTGACGACAAATCATAGTTTGCCTCTGTTGACTCGCTTAGATATATGCCGAACTGCGGTCCTGCCTGGAAAAAGAACTGCACCCCATTGTCTTCCTTACCCCATGCCAAATGAGCAAAAACTGGTATCTGTATATAGTTGACAGTACGACTGTATTTTTCAGCTACTCCCGTAATTGGATTTATAACAGGCGAATCATGCAGGTCCAAGATATCTTCCTTCCATCCTATCTTGGCGTAGTTCACCTCTGCCTGCACAGAACAGATAGTCTTGAAATACTTCTCACAGACGTAACGGAACGACAATCCGCCTTGCATGCCCCCATACATTGTCTGGTTCACCTTGGGTGAGAAGTTAACACTACTCATCACATATCCTCCGTTAACGCCAAGACTAAGAGTGTTGCGGTGTTCCCCTATTTGGGCAGTTGCCGTGATTGGCATTAAACAAACAGCGAGCAGCAGTGTTATTGACTTTATTTTATTCATAAAGTGTCTGTTGTTGGCTTCCATCATACGCGTCAATAGTTTATGATGGAAATGGAATGATTATTGTTGTAATGCACAAAACATACACCTACATTCTGCAGTCCGCTGTTCTGCCCGGCAACACGCTTGAAATGCATCTGTGTCTGCAGTGCACTTTTGTCCGCCTCTGCACCAGTGAAAGCCTTCTCCTGTCGACTGATACCTCGCAGGAAGAACAGCGCATGGTCATATCCTGTTATGGCAAAGCGCGGCATATAATCCATGAGACTTTGGTCAAAGCGCGCACGATAGTCATTCTCAAACGACTGTGTGGCTGAAGACAGAGGATTATAATAGAAATGCGTGGGGATGTATGTGTTGTACTTGCAGTACTTGTCTGTGTTATATTTTGAATACATCAGCCATTCCGTATACCCGAAAAGGGTTATCGACAACCCTGGCTTTGCCAGTTTCAGCTTGTCGAGCTTTTGAAAGGCTGCATTGAGTTCGGGAGAACGTGCCGTATTCAGCACCACAACATTTGGCAAATCCGTGCTAAACGCCTTTGCAAAACTTTCCTCACTGTTTGTAAGGTTGGTCACGCTACATTCCAATCCTTTGGCGGCAAGTGCCTTTCGAAGTCCGAACGTGAATACACCTTTGTCGCTCTGACGGTCGTTACAATCTATAACTACTACATGATGACCAGGAAAACGCGCAACGAAGTTCTTTATAACCTCCGAAGTGAAGAACTGTGGACTTTGGTATACCTGAAAGATGTTGGCATTTGAAGCCACGTCATTGCCTGTTATAGAGAAGGGTATCACGAGTTTCGCCCCGGTCTTTTTTGCAAAGTTTCCCAATGCGCTGACCTGCGAGGAGTATAGCGGACCAAAAATCACGTCGCATCCATCAGCACCGTCCATCTGAGGGAGTTTCTTGCCCATGTCAGTTTCTATCGGAACATTCCATGCCTTAACCTCTACGCCAATACCTTCTTTCTTTAGTTTGTCGCATCCCATAAGAAACCCACGGTAATATTCCAACATACGTCGTCCGTCTCCGTCAACATTATGCAGCGGAAGCATTATGCCTACGCGTACAGTCTTTTGCGTTGCCTGTTTCTTTTGTTCCTTCTGCTTCTTTTGTGCGGAAGAATATGGGATGAAGATATAGTCACCCTTCTTCAGTTCATACCCGATGGCATTCATGTCTGGATTTGCGGCTATGAGCTCTTCGATGGTTATTTCATATTGTTTGGCTATGCCGAATATGGTTTCGCCTTTCTTCACTTTGTGCATCTCGCGGTAACTCTGCGACTGTGCGGATAGAGTAAGGCTAAAGAACATAAAGACGAATAAAAACAAATTGCAGAAAAAACGTGTCATTTCAATACTTTGATTTTCATTTCGGGCACAAAGCTACAAATAAAAATCCGAATAACGCGCATTTTGCTTGTGTTTAACCCCAAATTATCGACATGATTTTGTTTTATCATACGACTATTGCTTGAGGTAATAAAAGGCAGACTGCTCATTGGCTCCATAAGGGCTTCCGGGCAGTCTGCAGATTTGTTAGTAGTATTGATGCCTTGCCGCAGATTGCAGCTTGGCGAGCGTTATCCTCTTACACCATTTGTTTATAGGTGAGCAATCTCATTTCCTTAATCATTTCTTTATATATTTTCTTCCGTTAAGCACATATATGCCTGAGGGAAGAGTATCGTAACGGTCTGCATTGCAGAGATACGCACCCATAACGTTGTATATATGGTCGTTTTTCTCCAATTGTCTGCCTGTTGCCACGGTTTCAATAGCATCGGTGTGGGTTGACACATAGGTTTCTTTTGCCACTCCTGCTTCTGCCGTAATATCCTTCGTTTGACGTATATCCTCACTTGAAGCGGCAAGTTCCAAGGTAATGCGGCATCCTGCAACCTTATACTGGTGGGTTTGATCGTCGAAATAGCTCAGCTGCGTATAGTCAACGGGGATTTCTATCTGCTTTGCCTCGCCCGCCTTCAACTCCACGCGTTTGAATCCGATGAGCTTGCGGCGCATGTTGCCGTTCTTGCCGTAATGTGTATCACCATTGAAATTTGCGTAGAGCTGCACAACCTCTGCTCCATCACGCTGCCCCGTATTGCTTATGCTCGCCGTAACGGAGAAGTTTCCTCCTTTCTTTACCTGAGAGGTAGAAACAGCCATGTCGTTGTATGCAAATGAAGTGTAAGACATCCCGTATCCGAATGGGAACATTGGCTTTTCGGCTTGACATGGGTTTTTCTCTCCTTTACCATAATACATATATGTGTATCCCCATTCATCAATATCATATTCCATCATTCCCATGCGCCCATAGCTAGAAGCATTCTTTGCCGTTGCGCTTTCTTGAGGAAGTTCAGAAAGACTGTTATACCATGTCGAGGTAATTTTTCCCGAAGGGTTGATGTCACCGTAGATAGCGTCGCAGATGGCTTGTCCCTGCGCTTGTCCGCCATACCATGCCTCAAGGATGGCAGGAAGATTCTCCTTTTCCCATGTTATATCGAGCGACGATCCGCTTTCCAGCACGAGCACGATGTTCTTGTTCACCTCATACATTGCTTTCAGCACCTCCGTTTGGTTACCTGGCAGAGTAAGTAGCCAACGGTCATGGCTTTCTGTTCCTGTTGAATGATCTGCACTTTTGTCATAGTTTGTTCCACCGATGAAAATTACGACATCTGCGAGTTTAGCTACTTCCACAGCACGTTTTATCATAGATTCTGAAGCATTTTCTGTTACGCTCTGCGAAGTTCTGCACATATATAGAGGACCTTGTGTTTCTTCGTTCGGTATGAGTTCTTCGTTGGGGTTCCAGAAATTGAAGTATTTATAGTTGCCAACGTAGCTTTTCGTCGTACTGAACTTAACATACAGATCGTGCGTTCCACGCAGAACCGTGGAGTCTACATCTGCCGTAACAGCGGTATAATTGCTCCAGCTGCCCGTGTTCACATTATCCACGGTGAGGAAAGGCTCTGCATCCTTGCTGTCAAGCATAAAGCTCACCGAGCCTAGCCCCGTGTCTTTCGCCGAGCATGACATTTCAAACTTTGTGCAACCCAACACTCCGAAGTTTACTGCTTTGTAGAGGAATATGTCGCCACTGGCTGTATTCTCAAGGCAACCTGCCCCTTTGTCGTTGTTTGAAGCACCGCGTTTCGACACGACAGCCTCGTCAAACGGCACGGCTGGTGTCTTGCCAGTGCGCACCTCATCGAGCGTAAAGTCGAGTTTCTTGCAAAATGCTTCATACGGCGTTGCCGTATAGGTTGGTGTTCCGCTATAGTCACCCAGCATAATGGCATTGGCATAAGGTCCGACAAGAGCGACTTTCTTGTCTTTTGATATCGGTAGAAGCGGCGCCGCAGCACCTTCCGGTGCGGAATTCTTTAGCAATGTCATGCTTTCCTGTGCTGCTTTGAGGGCAAGTGACTGGTTGGCTTCGCTTTCCAATGTGTTGCTCACTGGATATACATAATTGTCAAACTCTCCCAAGGCGAAGCGCGTTTCAAGCACACGGACAACAGCAGTGTCTATGTCTGCCTCTGTAAGATCAATATATTTTTGTCCGTTTGGCGCTGCTGTTTCTTTTGCCTGAAATGTTGCATCTGCGGCATTTACCGCTGCTCGCTGCAGCACTGATGATTTGCTTGAAAACTCACAGTTGGTGTCTGTTCCTGCCTTTATGGATATTGAGGCGGTGCGGGCTTCCATTATCTGCTCTGCCTCTGTAGAATTAGCATATGCCGAATGGATTGAAGAGAAGGCGATTCCTTCGTCAATCTTTCCTGTCGTGTAGTCACCGAAATACTTATGCTTAACGGCACGGTGAACGCACGACAGTCCGGCACAGTCGCTAGTAACATACCCGTTAAAGCCCCATTCCGTGCGCAATATATCGGTGAGCAACATTTTATTTGCGCAACAAGGCATTCCGCCATGGGCTTTGTCAGCCCCCATATTATTGGCGTCTTTTTCCGTAATGTCTGTGGAGAAGGCATTATATGCCGCCATGATGCTCTTCACGCCGCCTTCCTTAACGCTCATCTCAAAGGCTGGCAGGTAATACTCACGCATATTCTTCTCAGTAACGAACGAGGTTGTTGACTGCCGTCCCTGCTCATAATTGTTTGCAGCGAAATGCTTTGCGCACGCCACTAATTTGTAATAAGGTGTAGTCGGCGTTATTTCGCCCTGAAATCCTTTTATAAACTGCACTGCGAGGCGTCCTGCCAAATATGGGTCTTCGCCATAGTTTTCCTCTTCACGCCCCCAACGTGGATCGCGTGCCATGTTTATCGTTGGTGCCCAGTAGTTAAGACCCTTATTCGTGTTTACATGATAAAGTCGAGCCTCGTCGGATATTGCCTCTGCGCAAGCCCTTACTAGTTGTTCGTCCCATGTTGCCGACATACCCTTTGACTCTGGGAAACTTGTTGCCGCCCCAGAACGTGCCACTCCGTGGAGTGCTTCGTTCCAATACTGGTATGACGGCACTATCACCTTTCCGTCGCGTTTTATAGGTTCGCTGACATTGTTTCCTAGCTGGTCTACTTTTTCACGTAATGTAAGTTCATTGCATAATAGAATCGCCCGTTCATGGAAACTTTTACTTGTATCCATCCACGGATAGTCTGTCTGTGCAGATAAAGGAGCCGATGTGGCTATCATAAGTGCCACAGCAACTAATTCTGTCGTTTTCATATTTTATCTTTAGGTTAGTGTCGTTTGATGTTCACAACGCAAAATTAGCAGAATTAAGACGTGGATATGGAGTAAAAACGTACAGCGAAGGGGGAAAAACAC
Organism: Barnesiella intestinihominis; assembly: GCA_963586715.1. Classification (GTDB taxonomy): domain Bacteria; phylum Bacteroidota; class Bacteroidia; order Bacteroidales; family Bacteroidaceae; genus Prevotella. The sequence goes on along the minus strand of CAVAAS010000038.1, from coordinate 5,260 downwards.
GCTTTTACTCCATTTTTTACCACAGATATTGCTTGCAGCATGATATCTTTTCCGTCAAAAAGCGGGATGGACTATGATGAACATAAAAAAGAAAGCCTCGAACAAGCAGCGCATTTTAGCATACTTGTCCGAGGCTTTCGTTATATTTACCCATTAGAATTACCTTTGGGGCAAATCCTTTATAGTCTTTACTTGCGTAAAGCTAGGCTTATTTCACATTCGATGTTGTTTTAGGTGACTTGGTAGCGGTAATCTCGTCTTCGCCAAGGGTTATCGTCTTTGTCTTGTCGTAGTTGTTAACCCATGTAGAATTGGTATAGTTCTCACCCCAAGTACCGAAATCTGGATAGACATTTGTTATACGTGTCAACTCGCTAGGCCACTGCCAGTCTACTGGCAACACGAGCATCTGCGGTGCCTCGCCGTTGCTTGGCTTGGTTATGCTCTGCTGTTCACCGTCTGCACGGGTCACTTTTATATAGAAGTTTCCATCTTTCGCATCAGGATCCTGTGTGAATTCCTGTATGCTCCATTCGTCAGAAACACCTTCTATTCTTATCGGCCAAATCACGCTTTCGCTTACATTGCCCGTGTTAATCATGACATTCGGCTCATATCCGTTGCCGAAGTGCTGGTGCCATTCCTCGGATATTTCATAGTCTTTATTACCCTTTTGGTTCACATAATGCAAGTAAGCAGGCAATGTACCACCAGCTGCTACGGGAACGATGGTTACAAATTTATTTCCTGCGGTGTGGTACACGCGGAACACAATATCGTTAAAGTCGTAATCGAACGTACCGCCAAGGTCTTCGCAAGCAATGGTCCATCCATAATCAGACTTTGTAGCGGGAACAAGAGTTGCTTCCGTGTAGAGTACCAAGTCGTTGAAGTCGCCGTCACCATCGGGATCGTCAAACGCGATATAAGTATACTGCGAGCCGTCTGACTTGAGCACTGTTTTATAGCCTATATAAGGTTTTCTATCAGGATTAAGTTCTGCCTGAGAATAATAGAACTGCCCGTTTACCTCAACATAAATTCCGCAAACGTGACTATTGTTCTCGCCGAATTTTACTTTATACTTTCTAGCTTTGAAACTGAATGGCGCCGAGAATTCCACCTTTCCGTCGTCGCCATAGTCCCAACAATCGTCAGCTCCTTCTACAGTAGTTGTATATTTTCCGTTAATTTGGAACTGAAGTTCATCGCCTCCGTGGTCCTTGTAAATAGGAATCTTAACCATTTCCAACTTACCAGACTCCGACTTGTCGTAATAATAAAGTCCGGCAGTGTGAGTATTCCTTGAGTTCCAATACAATGGAACAAATTCGTATTCTTTACTTCCGTTAAGCGTTGTTACATAGTCGCTTTCGGTTGTAATAGTTCCATTATGGTTTTCACCATCGTTAGAAAGCGTCTTCAAAGTTTCATCTCTATCGCCGAGAGTATATACATTCCTTCCTCCTTGCTTTACATATTCGTTTCCTTCAGGAATAGCAGAAGTACGCAGAGGCGAATTTACCCCCCCCTTCAGGGTAACAGTCTCACCATTGCTTACAGAAAGCATCTTACCGTTGATACTGAGCAGAAAAGGTGTGTTATCACCTTCCAGGCCATCGAATGTAATGGTCTTCTTCGTTACATCCTTGTAGTCGGCAGCAACGCGGTATTCACCGCTCTGCTTAGCGTAAATTTTAACATGGGCAGGTTCAGCCAAGTCTACTGTGATGTTTTTGTGTTCAACCACGCTCCAGTCCTGGTTTTTGTCAATAGCACCGAACTGTTTGATGAAATCCCTAGTGTAAGCCTCTTTTGCAGGAATCTCCACGCTGTCCTCAACAGAGCAAGAAGCAAGGCTACCTGCAGCAATAGCCACACCGAGCACCGTTTTTAATTTCATGTCTATCATATTTTTGTCGTTGTATGTATATAGCCGTTTTTAAGTTTTTGTCCACTTTCAACTAGCCGTGTATTTATTTTTTACACAAACATAAGGTATAATCCGTGCAAAGATAGTTATATTTCTCTGCTTTTATGCAAAAAAATTCATCTTTTCTAAAAACATTAACTAAAAAAAATTACATTTCCGCCCGTTATAAACTTTTAGGCTAAAGCCGAAATACAAAAACAAGCACCAATAAATGACAACGAGGCGGAACGCTATCAACGTTCCGCCTCGCTTTATAAAGGTTGCTTACCCCACGTGGGGAGCATTAAAATCATTATTTTGTAGTAAAGAACTTCTTGCCGTTCTTAATATAAACCTGATTTGGACGAAGAGTAGAAACGCGCTGTCCACCAAGAGTATATACAGGTGCATCCTTCTTCATGCCGGCTTCATCATTTGACAAGCCATCAATACCGTCAGCACCACCCTTGTCAATCTTCAAGGAGAAGTTTTTGGTTCCGTTGCCTGTAATGGTAGAATCAAGTACGGCATAAGCCCGGAATGAGCCAATCTGTGCGTCAGCAGATGCCTTAGCGAACCATTGGCTTGCGCTTTGCTCCACCGTTGCATCATGAAGCGTATAAACATCAAAGCCGTCAAGTGCTACATCTGAAGAAGAAACAGCCTTAAATGTACCGTTGAATGGTGCATTATCCGTAAGCGAAGGCTGGGCAGCATCAAGTGTAGCGTTTTCGCCAACGAATGTAACAACCGCATTACCTTCACCATCACTAGTGTTTGCTACACTGAAGAAGAACACTGTACCAGCAGCGAACTTTCCATTTGCTCTATCATCCATAGCGTATGCAGGATTGACAGCCGACTGAAGGATTATCTGTTCCGTACTCTCAGAAACGGTTTCCTTCTGTGTGTCAACGAAAGCTATGTCTACTGTGTCACCTTCAAGTGCCGTTTCTGCGTCAAGGCTATAAGATGTTGTGGCAAACGGCAGACAAACAGGAGCATATGCCCCGGTGCGAGAGAAGCTGCGCGAATAAACTACGCTGTCGGCACTGATAGTTGTGAAACCTGCAGCAGAGGGGAACACATAATCTGCACCATCTTTCAAGACAACCTTTGCAGCCTTACCATCGGATGTAACAACGTTATTAGGAAGTTGCTGCACACCTTCACTTAAAGCCTCGCTAGAAACAGAAAGCACAAGGAAGTCGTTGGCATCTCCAACCTTTACATTGTTGAGTTCACCGTCGTAGTATTTTCCGTTCTGAACATATACTGTTGACGGGGTGGCACCTTCCACATTATTATAATGCTTAGCATTAACTATATTATTCTCTGCATTGGCGAACGATGGCATCTCGTCTTGTCCGAGAAGCATTCCGAAGACATTGGCTGACGCACTGTCGGCATCAAGCTTTTGCCACATGCTGAAGCATGACGGCGTGCCCTGTGCTGTTGTTTGGTCGGCAATCAATATTTCGAAGTCTGCCGCACCGAGTTTCAGCATATACACAGGAGTTCCCAACCCCGTAGCTGCATCAATATCCTCTTCGCTGCGCACACGAGTGAAGGTGTATTTCACCTTGTCGGTAGCCATATAATTATAGTTCATAAGCAAGGTGTTTCCATTGTCGGAAGGCGTGCCATAACAGTACTCAACAGAAAGTCCGTTGCCCAAAGCATCGGCACTTTCAACTGTTGACGGCAGCAAGCGCAAACCTTCAAGAGCAATATTCTTCACCGTTCCGTTTACCTGTGAGCCAAAGAGTGCAGCGGTATCGTCTGTTGACCAGCCGCTCACAGTGTGGCATTTGCCGTCAAGCACTCCTGTGAAAGTGTCTATACGCACGTTTGGCGTAGCTTCTGTAAAGGCAATATCAGCAGAAAGTTCTGCGCTTACATCAACACCCTTATTGGCAACAACGGCAAATTTGTTGAATTCCTCTGCGGTAGCAATGGTATAACTCGTCTTGTATGCCGTAACCATAAGTTTATATACAAGCGTTAAGCCTGTTTTATTATATGTTACAGCCACGTTAACCGTATCATTGTCAGCCTCCGCCTTTGGAGAGTAGTTAAGAACCACAGCCAACTGACCTTCGCCTTCTTCCCTTACTGCATCAAGAGTAACATCAGAAGAGGACGGCACGACAGAGATATCCTCGGCTTTAATGTCTGCAGCTGTGTTTACCATGAACGATGTCATTGTGGAAGAACCAACAAAACCGGTAACGCTACCCTCTTCTGTCTGAAGCGTCATCGGAGAATTGACGTTTGCAACAAGTTTATAGTCCTTGGCATAGCCCTCGTTTCCGCTATCAGAAATGGTAAATCCTGTTGTGCGCTCGCCTACCGCAGCAGGTTCTTTAGATGCATCATAATAAACGGTGAATGTCAACGTGGACTCCTGACCAGTTAGGCTAGAGAATGTTTTCTGAGTAGCACCTTCTTCATCAAACACGATATGTGGGTCTGTAGAACTGAGCACTACATCACCTGTTGGATTTGAGCAAGCCACACTTACTTGATATGATGTCTTGGAACCGAAATCCACGTTTATCGTATCCACTTTCTCCTGAGCGGCAATTGGTTCGCTAACGCTTATGTTACGCCAATAGCCCATACGCGACCATAGGTCACCGAACTTGTATTTTGCCTCATAGTGCATACGGATATAGCGCGTGTCCTTCTTCAAAGGAGCAGCCAAGGCGTTCCAATCGGTAGAAGAGGCGCCATTATATAAATCTGTGAAGTTTTCGCCGTCTGCGCTCTCCTGTATTTGCATGCTTTGTCCGCTTCCCCATCTAGTGCGCGAATGGTCAAGATGCAGGAAACCCGGCGTGCCTTCGAATTTGAAGACTGCATTGCAGGCATCCCTTGTTTCCATTTCTTTCACTCCGTTGTTACTTGCGTCCCACTCCACGCGGTCCTTGACAACGAACACCTCGTCATTGTTGAACATGTCCTGGGTTACAGTCAGCGGCACCTGCACCTGTGCTGTAGCACTTACGGCAACAAACGACGCAAGACTTGTGAATAAACAGTTTTTTTTCATTTTTTCTTTTATTGAATACTTAAATCCCTTGCGGGCTTAACTGGTCTCTTGGAATACTCTTCTCCTGCTGGATAAAAAGCCGGGAAGGTATGCAAACAAAAAAAAGACTGTCTTTTTCAAGAACAGTCTTTATGCTAGCGGTGCGTACGGGACTCGAACCCGTGACCTCCTGCGTGACAGGCAGGCATTCTAACCAGCTGAACTAACGCACCTCAGCAAGGTTTTACGAAAAGGAGAGGCGGTGCGTACGGGACTCGAACCCGTGACCTCCTGCGTGACAGGCAGGCATTCTA
>CAVAAS010000037.1:0-23167 GCA_963586715.1 Barnesiella intestinihominis | reverse complement strand
CCCCGTCGGCCAGGACTTTTAAGGGGGTCAATCAAAAAGATTTTAAGGGGTCAAAGCAACTTTGCCTTCGGGGGTCAAATGTGCGTGGCTTTTCCAGCACTGCCTGAAACAAAAAGGCACAGCCATGCGTGATGACCGTGCCCGACACTGTTTCAGTGTAGTGCAAAGGCCTATTGCTGGCAGGTTGCTCCCCAGCAGAGCCTGTGTCCTCTTCGGCTTCTGAATGCAAAATTACAAATACGTACCCAAGAACGGAATATTTTTGAGGAATTTGAGTAACTTTGCATTGAGGACGAGGTCAAGACACCAGACTTACGCCCCGTAAAGAGGTGTCAAGGAAATCAGTTTACCAAGCGTAAATTGTCAAGGAAAATTAGCGAAGGATGTATTTGCGTAAAGTAAATTAGTTAACCAAACAAATAGTGTAAACAATATTAGTTAATCGACCTCAAATGTGACAACGCTTTTTAGAGATAGTCAGCCCCAAGGGAAAGATTAAATTTCTGTACACCACGAGAGTGCTTCATGGAAAAGATTTTATAAATTTGCACTTGCTTGTTGAATTCACGTTTTCGGATCAGACCAAGCAATTGATAATTTTTCAATAACCATCTTGCTCGTAACAGAAACACATGAATCCAATAATTGTTTTATCTTCTCGTCGCGATTCTTTTTCTCTATCTCCTCGGGAGTGAGCATTTCTTGAGATGAAATATTAATTATATTGCCATTATTATCGACAGGGATAGCTCCTTTCTGTATTAATAATAAATTAGCATTTTTCTCTCCACTTAACGGTTTGCGAACGAATATTTTACTTTTTTTACGTAATCCATCAATTACCCCAGACCAGGTTCCTCTCTTATCGGCACTTTGTGCAACGTAGATTTCGTTAGCCAACCCATATATGAAGACATTTCTTCTCATCGCAAATTCTACGCTCCAAGGAGCTTTAGGGTGAAAAGTACTAAGTACTAACAATCTTCCCTGCATTATATATTTATAATACTGTTTGAAGCCAGAGGAGAATGTCGTGATTCCTTGTGGTAGAACAATAATACTCTTTCCACCCGCCTCTAGAGTAGCATCTAAAGCCATTCTATCTACTCCTTTTGCAAATCCACTTACTACTACTTTTCCTTCAGATACGCATTTTCTTGCGATTTCTGAAGTAAATTGAAGAGAAATAGTATTTGCTCTTCTAGAACCTACTATTGCCACAGATGGTTCGTTCAATAATGCTTTATTTCCCTTAGTAAAAACAATGCTAGGAGTATTGTATCCTAAGTAATTTTTTAGATTTTTTGAATAGTCTGTAGTTTTTCCAGTTCAAGTCTCATCCGCCGGTTGATGAAAACGTCTAACTGAATTTCTATAATGTGCCTCTTTTCCACGCCATGCTCCAGAAGCCTGTTATGCAAAATATTGAAAAGCAGGAATGACTTTCCACATCGCTTACTCCGGTGGCAATCTTCACCAGACCATTCTCACGCCCAGCAATGAGTTCATTGAGCTATCTCTTACGTTCAAAAATCATATTTAGGGTACATTATTTGCTATTGCTAGCATATTTTGTACCGCACGTACAACATATCTATTTTATTGGAAACTACAGATAATCAAATTGTTTTTTCATCTCCACTAAATCATCGCGCAATTTTAGTAGAATCTCCATGACTTTTGTGTCTGTGCTAACCACATTCTTTTTTTCACGCAACATCTTGCGTGCAGCAGCAAGTTTAAAGCCACGTATTTTAACCAAATTATATACGATCTTTATATTTTCAATATCCGCCTCAGTATATTGCCTAATGTTATTACCCGTTGTCTTAGGCTTAATCATTGGCACCTCTTTTTCCCAAAAGCGTAACATACTTTCGCTTACGTTTAACATCTCTGCAACTTCTTTAATGGAGTAATAGAGTTTGAGATTCTTATCTTTATTAAAGACCATAATTTTCTCTTTTTGTGATTATATAATATATGCTCTTGTCTTTAATAGCATTACACTGTCTTTTCTAAGAGATATAGTGATAGCTAAAAGCGTTGAAATTTAAATCTATATGATATAGATCTTTCTAATGCAAAGATAATGTAAAAAGCTTATAATTCAAAATGAAAGAACAATCGTTATTCTGTTGTCATTTTGCTTATGCGCCTAATTTTTGTGGCAATAAAGATTGCTATATTTTGGGCATCACTCACTTTTTCGTGAACACTATTGGTTTTTCTTAATTATTTTAATACCTTTGTTTATAGTATTAAGCATGTTTTCATACTATTGTAAGGATATACAATTGATGAAATAGATTTTGAATGATTTTTACTTAGGAACTATATGGCTCAGCATAATGACTTAGGACGATGGGGAGAATCTTTTGCAGTTAAAACTCTCGAAGCAAAGGGATATAGAGTTATTGCACGAGATTGGAGAGACGGGCATAAGGATATTGATATTATTGCTATTTATTGCGGAACACTTATATTTGTGGAAGTAAAAACAAGGCGCAATGATACTTTTCTCTCGCCAGAACAGGCTGTAGACCGTAAAAAAATCAGGAATATTACTATTGCCGCCAATCGATTTATAAAATCAAATTCTATCAACTTACCTATACGGTTTGACGTCATTGCTATTACAGGTACAGATGAAAATCATTGCCGACTAGAACATATTGAGAATGCTTTTATGCCTTATTTTTTTAAGTAAACAAATAGAATCAATTCTATTATTTCACTGCCCCCATTTGAATATAATAGAAATGGACTTGAGCTATAAAAGTTTGATTTTATTTTTTAACACGAATAAATCAAGATTGTTTATAGCTCAAGTCTGTTTATGTCATCTGACAACTACTTTACATGCCGTAGAGTCCACTTTTATAATATATACACCTGCTGGAACAGGGAGCGTGACAGTATCTTCTGACATACAATGATATACATTCAAGCCATTAATAGAATACACATTCATCGGCTTGCCATTGAGCCCGCTCACAGTTATGGAACCATTGTTTTCTTTTATTTCCCATTGTGGTTTGATACTTTTCTGTGATATGAATGTGCTTGAGCCATAATCACTGCATTCAATAACATAATTAAATTCGTTAGTAATTGAGTATTTTTCTGCACTTGAAGAATCGGAAATATTAAATATCATACGTGTAAGGATTCCATTGTCACCATATTCAATATTAAATGGGACCTCGCTGTAAAGACGATTCCCTATTATTATTGGTTCAATCATGCAGGTTGGTGTTTCTATGTCAGCCAGTTCTACAGTAGCCCCAGTAAGGAATTTTACCATATAGTCTGGCAAACTTTCTGGATAGGCGAAGTATTTATATTCCACGGCTTTAGAATTTACATAGATATCTTGTGTGATAGGGTCTAATTTTATCGTTATTTCATCATCGTTATCATCCTTATCATCATTGATTACTATTGTCATATCGTTCTTTGTTACACTTACATTTACAGAGCCATGGCTGTCTGAGTAGTAATAAGAGTGTGCAACTACGTTATAGTTACAACTTTTCAGCTGATTGTCGGCAGTAACCCAATTTTGAAGAATATTTTGCAGCGTTAAATTCTCATAAAGCGTAGGACTCAAGTCAAGGCTAAGTTTGAGTATATTGCTTGGATTGTTTGCTTTTTCCCACTTGATGTCAGTAAATGTAATTTCATAGGCTGGTGAAAATTCTCCTGAATAATTGCTCCCATAGATATATTTAACTATTGTTGGAGCACCTTCATCGTTGTAAGCTAGCACAGTATATTGCTTTATTATTCCATCATTATAAATTGTGACACTCTCTGTGCTATCAGTAACTTCTTTATATCTATATTCATAAAGCAAGTCTGTTGACGAAGTATTTTCTCCATCCAGCCATTCTCTTTCGCTCATGCGTGTGCAAAAAGCATTACGGTCATAGGCAAAGCTTTGACGAAGCTTTCTTTCCTCAGTCTCGTCATTCTCGTCATTCCAAGAGTAATAATATGTGGAGTTGTAGTCAATTGAGTCAATTAGGGCGTTACTATTGCAAAAATAGAGGATTGAGCCATCATTTCTACTATGATAAATCTCTTGCACAGTGTCCCCACCTTGTTCTGAAACTTCTAAAGAAAACAAAAATGTTTTATTTACATTGAATTTTGTAACTAACCCATCGGAATATTCAGCATTACAAATAATTGTATCTATCATTTTATTATTATTATTCGTTGATGAAGAATTATATAATCCCCAAGCCTTTATAGTCTTGGGCTGAAACTCCGATGGAGAGGTTCTGCTTGTTGTGTTAAAAACAGGGTATTTTGATATATATGCTTTTCTTGATGGACGGAAATGTGACTTTGCCAAATCACTTTTTGTTTGAGCCCATGCAGTAAATGATGCACAACATAGTCCTATAGATGCTGTTGCTAGTAGTAATAAATGCTTCATAAAAAAATATAAATTAAGGATTATTGAATTATGCAAGATTTACTTTAGGTTACAAAAGTATGGACAATGATGCGTCCGTGTTATGTCAATACGTTTGTAATAGTGCAAATTTAGAATAAAATAAGAGATAGATTTATTCAAAACATAACATTGCCGCTACAAAAGGTGCAAAATGTAACAAGGCATTTTGAATTGTGAAGCATTAGAAGCATATGAAAATAGATATTGCTTTCCTAATTTTGGAGAACTTTGTTATCTTTGCATAAATTAGGCAATGTGCATTATTAAAAGTATTCAAAGCCTTACATGATAATTGTTGTTTATAATGTCTAAAATGGAAAAGATAAAAATAATAGAGCTTGATGTCGTTGATTCAACCAACTCCTATTTGAAAAGCTATATGGGGGAGCGTGGAAAACTTTTGACTGTAGCTATTGCCAATTTTCAGACGTCGGGTCACGGACAAGGAAAGAACAGTTGGGAAAGTGAATCGGGCAAGAATCTTACTTTCAGCGTTGAATGTAGCCCTGTTGGCGTTCCTGCCAATTGTCAGTATGTACTGTTGGAAGCGATGGCTATTTCAATTAGGTCTGCTCTTGAGAAGGAGATTGAAAGTGTAAGAAGTTGGAAGATGCTTGAAGACTATGACTTTATGTTCGGACGCTCAGTGGCTAGCGGCATGGATTGCCGCGGTTTTACTATTAAATGGCCAAATGATATTTATTGGGACGACCGAAAAATCAGTGGAACTCTGTCCGAATGTACCGTTAACAGCAAGGGCGTAAGCCATTTTATAATAGGTGTTGGAATTAATGTTAATCAACAACATTTTTTAAGCGATGCACCTAATCCAATATCCCTATCTCAAATTTTACGGCACTCTGTTCCTTTGAAAAAACTTCTTGAGCGCATTCTTGACAATTTCTGTGAGTGTTTACATTCTGTAAATAGCGGAGATTATGAGACAATTAAGAAAGAATATATGCGTAATCTCTACCGTAGAACAGGTTCTTACGGCTATATTGACAGTGAAGGCGAATTTTATGCACGTATTGAAGATGTGGATAGCAACGGGCATATTCTTCTAAGAAGAGATGACGGCACTTTGTCAAAGTATGAATTCAAAGAATTGAAATTCATTTAGGCTTGTAAGATGAAGATTGGGAGTAACCGTTCTTTTTCAGAGGCTAAGATTGAGTCCTATAATTATATATAAAAACAATCTGGACATTATTTATATAGATAATTATTGTTTGGAAATAATTTTCAGGTGCTAATAAGTTATTTAAACAATTAAGGTGCTATGTTCATTAAAAGCAACCTTTAAAAAAAATATATTTTACTATGACAATGTACAAGAGAATACTATTGAAACTCAGTGGTGAGAGTTTGATGGGAAAGCAAAATTACGGCATTGATGTCGAAAGGCTAAATGATTATGCACGTCAGATTAAGGAAGTGCATGAAATGGGAGTGCAGATAGGTATTGTCATTGGCGGTGGCAATATTTTTCGCGGTTTGAGTGGAGCCGGTAAGGGCTTCGACCGTGTTAAGGGAGACCAAATGGGAATGTGCGCAACAGTGATAAATTCATTAGCGCTCAGTTCTGCTTTAGGAGCTCTTGGCGTGAAAACAAAAGTACTTACTGCAATACGAATGGAGCCTATAGGAGAGTTTTATAGTAAGTGGAAAGCCATAGAAGCTATGGAAAATGGCTTTGTGTGTATTTTTTCTGCAGGAACAGGCAGTCCTTATTTTACGACGGATACAGGTTCTTCGCTTCGAGGCATAGAAATAGAGGCAGATGTTATGTTGAAAGGAACACGTGTTGATGGCATATATACAGCAGATCCAGAGAAAGATCCTTCTGCAACAAAATTTAATGACATAACATATGATGAGATATATACCCGTGGTCTGAAAGTGATGGATCTTACTGCAACAACAATGTGCAAGGAGAATAACCTACCGATATATGTCTTCAATATGGATATTGTTGGAAATCTGAAAAAAGTTATGGATGGCGAACAGATAGGAACGCTTGTGCATAACTGAAAAACAAGTACAGCAAGACTTCGGGACTTTGGCATAAGCCATTGGCGAAGTCTTGCATTGTAATCAAAAAAATGTGATTAATATGACGCTGTGCATGGAATGCCCATTGCAATTACGCGGTCGCGTATTGCATCAAGCTCCTCCCGTGAAGCTTTCAACAAGTCATGGTCTGGAGTTTCCCTGTCAATAGTATATACCATAACTTCCATCGGGCGGATATTTTCCACGGCCTTTAGCCAAGGTACGATGTATTGTTCCTTCACATTATTGACGTCTTTGTTTCCTAATTTCCCCTTCATAAACATTGTCTGTATAATCACGTGCCCATTGAATTGCTTCATTCGGCCAATGATATCTTCAACGTTGTACGATGGCTGCTGTGGACGGTCAACAAGCTTTATGTATTCAAGATCAACGGTATCAAGCTTTAAAATATTGTTGTCCACTTCCATAAGGGCTTCAACAACTTGACTTCGGTGGAGCATGGTGGAGTTGCTTAAAACCGAAACCTTTGCTTTGGGACAATACTTGTTGCGCAGTTGAATGGTATCCTCAATGATCTGTTTAAATTGTGGATGCGATGTAGGTTCACCGTTGCCTGCAAAAGTCAGCACGTCAGGGGAAATACCGTCACACTGCATTTCTTTAAGCTTCTTTTCTAGTGCGTCTGCCACATCTTTCCTTTCAGGTCGTGGCAATGTCGGACGGCGATCCGCGTTGTATCCGCATTCACAGTAAATACAATCAAATGTACAAGTCTTCCCGTCTGCCGGCTGAAGGTTTATTCCCAATGATATGCCAAGTCTCCGGCTATGTATAGGTCCGAATATCGGAGATGGATAAATAACAGTACTCATAGGGGCAAAGTTACATCTTTATGATAAAAAATAAAAATGCAGAGCGTTTTTTCTGCAGAAAGATTTCTTCCCGTTTGCTCACTTATGCCCACCCGCCGTTTCTTCTCGGCTGCAAAAATATGACGAAAACAATTACCATCCAAACATTCCGCTGTTCCTCATATAAAATGCCCCTCTACATGTATGAAATCGTATTTCCATTGAAACCTCCGCGTATTAGGTAGCATACATATTTTAGGCTCGCATAAAGTGGGTTTGTGAGGTTAATACATGTTAAACTATTTCTTATACGCTTTTTTTTTTGTTCCTTTGCAAGAAATTAGGTGTGTTATAACCGCTTTTATAATGGGCAAAAAAAAGAGAAAGGCCGGCCGACGTATAAGTCTGCAGGCAGTAACTTTATGCATAAGCACTGCCATGGTGCTTATTCTTCTCGGGATGGTAGTATTTTCTGTGCTTACGGCGCAGAACTTGTCTGCATACGTAAAGGAAAATCTAACGCTGACCATGGTGCTAGACGAGAATGTCACGAATCCTGAGGCAAACCAGTTGTCACGCGAACTTTCCAAGTTGCCATATGTAAATAAGGTTACATACATAAGCAAGGAACAAGTCCTTAAGGAACAGACGCAGGCTATGGGCACAGATCCTAGCGAATTTATCGGTGTTAATCCTTTTGTTGGCTCCATGGAATTGCGGTTCAAAGCTCAGTATGCCAACAATGATTCCCTTAAATGGATTTCCAAACAACTTAAGGCAAACAATAAAGTTACGGATATTACTTATCCTCAAGACCTTGTTGAAAGTGTAAACAGCAAGCTCCAGCGTATAAATATCGTATTGTTAGTGCTTGCCGGCCTATTGCTTTTCGTTTCATTCTCGCTTATAAATAATACCGTTCGTTTGGGAATGTATGCCCGTCGATTTACGATTCACACTATGAAGCTAGTCGGGGCGTCATGGGGCTTTATCCGTGCTCCATTCGTGCGCAATGCCGTAGCAATGGGCTTTCTCGCATCAATCCTTGCAGAAGGAGTACTTGCAGGCGGTCTCTATGAGCTGTATCTGTATGAGCCAGATATATTGTCTGTGCTTACAATAGATAATATACTGATAACGGGTGGAGCAGTACTTTTGTTTGGCTTGCTTATAACGCTAGTATGCTCATGGCTTTCTGTGAACAAATATTTGAGAATGAAGGCCGGCGACTTATATAAGATTTAAGAAAAAGACAAAAACATAAAGAAATACAATGGAAGAGAAAAAGAATTTCGCATTTGGCCGCGGGAATTTTATTATGATCGCGGCGAGTTTTATAATTGTCCTTGCGGGCTTTTTGTTAATGAGCGGCGGCGGTTCTGACGAAACTCACTACAATCCTGAAATTTTCAGCACAATGCGCATAAAGGTGGCTCCTGTAGTTTGCCTTATTGGCTTTGTTTCCATGATATTTGGAATTGTTCGTAAGCCCAAAGACAAAGAGGAAGACTAACTTGATTTTTCTAAAATAAAAATAACATGAATTGGTTTGAAGCATTGGTACTAGGGCTTATTCAGGGCTTTACGGAGTATTTACCTGTGAGCAGTAGTGGCCATTTAGCGATAGGCGCTTCGTTATTTGGAATAAACGGAGAAGACAATTTGGAGTTTACTGTATTAGTACATGTCGCAACGGTATTAAGTACGCTTCTTGTTCTTTGGAAAGAGATAGACTGGATATTAAAGGGACTGTTTAAATTCCGTATGAATGAGGAAACGAAGTATTTCATCAACATTGTGGTCTCTATGATACCGGTAGGAATAGTCGGTGTTTTTTTCAAGGATAAAATAGAGAGCATATTCGGCTCAGGCTTGCTTATAGTAGGTTTGATGCTTATACTAACTGCGATATTGCTCACATTTTCATATTATGCCAAGCCAAGACAGAAGCAAAGGATAAGTGTTGTAGATGCGCTAATTATCGGTATAGCACAAGCCTGTGCCGTAATGCCTGGTCTTTCCCGTTCAGGAAGCACCATCGCAACAGGCCTTCTGCTCGGCAACAAGAAAGAATCGCTTGCCCAATTCTCTTTCCTTATGGTTATTCCCCCAATCTTAGGCGAAGCATTGCTTGATGTATTGAAAGGACTTAAAGGCGAGCAGGCTTTTGGCGGTGTAGACACATTGCCCCTGGTTGTAGGTTTCGTTGCTGCTTTCCTTTCCGGTTGCATAGCTTGTAAGTGGATGATTAACGTGGTTAAGAAAGGGAAGTTGATATATTTCGGAATCTATTGTGCTATAGCTGGCGTGATAACGGCAGTTTGTTCCTTCTTTTAAAATAGAATAATATTCAAAGATGGATTTCAACGCTGGAGAAATAATCTGCATCGACAAGCCATACCGAATGTCTAGTTTCGGTGCTTTGGCTCATATACGGTTCCTTATATCTCAGAAGTTGGGCGTGAAGCGGGTAAAAACAGGCCATGCCGGGACGCTGGACCCATTGGCAACGGGAGTTCTTATCCTCTGTACTGGTAAGGCAACAAAGCGGATAGATGAATTACAGGGGCATACGAAGGAATATACGGCAACTTTGCAACTTGGTGCAACGACACCTAGTTTTGACAAAGAGCATACAGTAGATTACACGTATCCAACAGCACATATTACGCACTCCCTAATAGAGCAAACGCTTTTGCAGTTTGTTGGTGAAATTAAGCAAGTACCGCCAGCCTATTCTGCCTGTAAGATAAACGGGCATAGGGCATACAAACTCATGCGCAAAGGGCAGGATGTGCCGTTAAAGGCCAAGACCCTACAAGTGGACGAGATAGAGCTAACAGACTTCAACCCAGAGAAAATGCAGATGTCCATCAGAGTAGTATGCGGTAAAGGAACATATATCCGGGCTCTTGCACGAGATATCGGCTATGCGCTAGGCAGCGGGGCTTTCCTCACGTCACTGCGCCGTACAAGAGTGGGAGACATAAAGGTAGAAGACTGTATAACCCTTGACGATTTTCCCTCTTGGCTTAGCCAACAGAAAATAGAGGGGATATAGAAAATGATTACTCAAGCTTACGAGCTTGACAGAATGATAAAAGAAAAACGAAAACCAAGAATATGAAACTGTCACAATTCAAATTTAAGCTTCCTGAGGAGCTTATTGCCTTAGAGCCATCTTACTATCGAGACGAATGCAGACTTATGGTACTACATCGCAAGTCTAAAACCATTGACATGTTCAAGAAAGACGAAAGCGGAAATCCTGTTGTTGATGCAGACAGCAAACAGCAATACATGGATTTCAGAAACGTTCTTGATTATTTCGATGAGCATGATACTTTCATATTCAACGACACAAAGGTCTTTCCTGCCCGACTCTATGGCACGAAGGAAAAGACTGAAGCAAAGATAGAGGTGTTTCTTTTGCGCGAACTCAACGAGGAAATGCGTCTGTGGGACGTACTTGTTGAGCCGGCTCGTAAGATAAGAATCGGTAACAAGTTGTTCTTTGACGAAAGTAGCTCTATGGTTGCCGAGGTGATAGACAATACTACGAGCCGCGGACGTACGTTGCGCTTCCTCTACGATGCCCCGCATGATGAATTCAAACGTGACCTTTTTGCACTTGGCGAGGCTCCCCTGCCTCATTATATCGTAGACAAGCGTGCCACGACTCCGGAAGATGCAGAACGTTTCCAGTGCATATTTGCAAAAAATGAGGGAGCAGTCACTGCCCCAGCCACGGGATTGCATTTCAGTCGCGAGTTGATGAAGCGTATGGAGATAAAAGGTATTGATTTCGCTTTCATTACGGTGCACTGCGCACTTGGAAATTTCCACAATATAGAAGTGGAAGACCTTACAAAACACAAAATGGATTCCGAACAAATGCACATTGATGCAGAAGCGTGCAAGGTGGTTAACAATGCTAAACGTAGCGGACACCATGTATGTGCTGTGGGAACGAGTGTTCTTAAGGCCACAGAAACAGCAATGGGAACCGACAAGATGCTGAAGGAATATGAGGGGTGGACAAACAAGTTCATATTCCCTCCATATGAGTGTGGACTGGCAGACACCATGATAGCTAATTTCTATCAGCCAATGTCGCCTTTGCTCATGGCAACATGTGCCTTTGGAGGATATGAACTGGTTATGGAAGCTTACGAAAAAGCAGTAGAAAACGGCTTCCATTTCGGATGTTACGGCGATGCAATGCTCATCCTCAATGACTGATGGAAGGCGGTGTCTGAAACAAAAAAATGAAACATAAAGTATATTTAGGGCTCGGCACTAATCTTGGCAAAAGGGAAGAAAATATATGCCGTGCCATAGAATACATAGAAGAGCTGATCGGCAAAGCAATATGCCGGTCAGCTCTTTATGACACTGCGCCATGGGGATTCGAATCACCAAACAGATTCCTTAACGCTGTGGTGGCAGTGGTAACGGAACTGACGCCAAGGCAAGTCCTTCGGCTAACACAAACGATAGAATGCAAGATGGGGCGTAGTGAAAAGTCGCATCTAGCACAATATCATGACCGGATAATTGATATCGATATACTGTTATATGATGACATCCATATAGCAGAGAGCGATTTAATCATCCCCCACCCTCTTATGACGGAACGAGAATTCGTAATGAAACCACTGAGTGAAATTGCGGATATGGCAGAGGTGAAAAGAATAATAACAGCAAAAAGAGAAGAGAAAACTACGCAACAATAGGAAAACAAATAAATCCATGGGTATAGAAAAGGGAATATTCAAGAGAATGGAGTTGCTCGTTGGTGAGCAAGTCATGCAGAAAACAGCCGAAACGAAAGTGATAATATTCGGTGTTGGCGGTGTTGGCAGTTGGTGCGCAGAAAGTCTTGTGCGCTCTGGCATACGCCATCTTACTATAGTTGATTCGGATCGTGTTTGCATAACAAACATTAACCGACAATTGATGGCAACGACAAAGACCGTTGGACGCGTGAAAGTCGAAGCACTAAAAGAACGGCTGCTTGAGATTAACCCTAATGCAGAAATTATTGCCTTGCAAAAAATATACAATGAGGAGACTTCATCTTCTTTTTGCCTGGAAAGCTACGATTATATTATAGATGCCATAGACAGTCTCAAAGATAAGGCGCATCTTATTCTTGAAGCTTGCAAGACAAATGCTCAGTTTTACTCTTCCATGGGCGCAGCTCTGAAAATGGATGTTGAGAAAATAGGAGTGGCTGAGTTTTGGAAAGTTAAGGGCTGCCCGTTGGCACGTGCGTTGAGGAATAAGTTCAGAAAACAGAAAATACGCCCTGCCCGTAAGTTCAAATGTGTGTATAGCGAGGAGCTCCTTGCAAACATTGGGCACAATTCAACTTGCGGCACAGAGAAATGCATGTGTCCTAAAGCAAAGATAGGCCCAGGAGATCCAGCGCTTGTAAACCATGAATGGTGCAGTTCCAAAGCGCAAATAAACGGAACCATGGCTCATATTACAGCAATCTTTGGCTTTACAATAGCAGGACTTGTGATAAATGACATCTACAAAAGCGTGCTCAACACCTCTGCTTCCCCAAACAAGTAATATCACTGCAGGTTAGCTCAACAATGGCGTGGTTTTTATGTTTTACGCCTTAATACATGATGGAGAAATGCAGTGAAAGAATTTGTAAAAGTCGAAAAAAAACAGTAATTTTGAACGGTTTTCCTTTTCTTCATGTGCGGTTGCAAAGAAAAGAAAAATGAAAGACTGATGTAACACTACACGACAATGAGCGACGAAATAAAAGACAATGAGATAATAGACGAAAACAGTATCGAGGCTTCCAATGGTACAGAGGCAGATGAAACGAATGACTATACCCCAACAAGCCGTTTCGATGCATCTGCTGTTCATCACCTTAGTGGGATGTACAAGAACTGGTTTCTAGACTATGCGTCTTATGTGATTTTGGAGCGTGCTGTCCCACATATAGAGGATGGTCTGAAACCTGTGCAGCGCCGCATCCTTCATTCCATGAAGCGGATGGATGACGGTCGCTTCAATAAGGTTGCAAATATAGTAGGACATACCATGCAATTTCATCCCCATGGCGATGCGTCCATTGGCGATGCCCTTGTTCAGTTAGGGCAGAAAGATTTGCTTGTTGACTGTCAAGGAAACTGGGGAAATATCCTTACTGGTGACCGCGCTGCAGCTCCGCGTTACATTGAGGCACGGCTGTCTAAATTCGCCCTTGACGTTGTGTTTAATCCCAAGACAACGGAATGGCAGTTGTCATACGATGGTAGAAACAAAGAACCTATAACCCTGCCGGCAAAGTTCCCCTTGCTTCTTACTCAGGGAGCTGAGGGTATTGCCGTAGGACTATCTTCAAAAATTCTGCCTCACAACTTCAATGAAATATGTGACGCTGCGATAAGCTATCTTCATAATGAACCTTTTAAGCTTTACCCTGACTTTTCTACAGGAGGAAGCATTGATGTCAGCAAATATAATGACGGCCAACGGGGTGGACAGCTTAAGGTTAGGGCAAAAATAGAGAAACTTGACAGTAAAACGCTTGTAATACGCGAAATACCTTTTGGCAAAACTACTACAACGCTTATTGACTCTATACTTCGTGCCATAGAGAAAGGCAAGATAAAGGCGAGAAAAGTGGACGACAATACAGCTGCCGAGGTTGAAATACAGGTACATCTTGCACCTGGTGTGTCGTCGGACAAAACGCTTGACGCTCTATATGCCTTTTCAGACTGTGAGATGAATATCTCTCCGAACTGTTGTGTGATTGAAGACGACAAGCCACAGTTTCTTACTGTTAGTGATGTCTTGCGGCATTCCGTTGACCGTACGAAAGACCTCATACGCAAAGAGCTTGAGATACGCCGAGGAGAACTTCTTGAACAACTGCATTTTGCGTCATTGGAAAAGATATTCATAGAGGAACGCATTTACAAAGACAAGGGTTTTGAAAATGCTCCCGACATGGATGCCGCATGCCAGCATATTGATACAAGGTTGACTCCATTCTATCCCCAAATGATTCGCGAGGTTACAAAAGATGATATTCTTCGCCTTATGGAGATAAAAATGCAGCGTATTCTGAAATTCAACAAAGACAAAGCTGACGAGTTGATGGCAAGGATTAAGACTGAGCTCGAAATGATAGAGCGAGACCTTAACAATATGGTTGAAGTCACTGCCAAATGGTTTACCTATCTGAAAGAAAAGTATGGCAAACAGCACCCGCGTCTCACAGAAATACGTAATTTTGATACTATTGAAGCAACCAAAGTTGTTGAGGCAAACGAGAAACTCTATATCAATCGTCAAGAAGGCTTCATTGGGACAGGATTGAAGAAGGACGAGTTCGTATGCAACTGCTCAGATATTGATGACGTTATCATATTCTTTAAGGATGGAAAGTTCAAGGTTGTAAAAATTGCCGACAAGATTTTTGTTGGCAAGAATATCATACATCTTGCTGTATTCAAGAAGAATGATAAGCGAACAACCTATAACGTAGTATATCGTGACGGGCGTCAAGGCACATACTATATCAAACGATTCAATGTGGCAGGAGTTACCCGTGACAGGGAGTACGATCTAACACAAGGCACTCCAGGCTCGAAGGTAAACTATTTCACGGCAAATCCTAATGGTGAAGCCGAAGTAATAAAGGTAACACTTGCCCCAACGCCAAGATTGAAGAACATATTCATAGAAAAAGACTTCTCTGAAATACTGGTTAAAGGGCGTACTGCAAAAGGAAACATCCTGACGAAGCTCAATATCCACCGTATCTCTCTTAAGAGCCACGGACATAGCACCTTGGGCGGAAGAAAAGTTTGGTTCGACCCAGATGTAAACCGTCTTAACTACGATGAACACGGACAACTGCTCGGAGAGTTTAATGAAGGTGACCATATCCTGGTAATACTGAAGAGCGGAGAATTCTATATGTCTAATTTCGATGCTAATAATCATTACGAGAATAATATCTTCAGAATAGAGAAATTCGATGCGGCAAAAGTTTGGACTGCTGTCGTAAGAGAGGCTGATCAGGGGAACATCCCTTATATCAAGCGTTTTGTTTTCGAGATGTCAAAACGCAAGCAAAGCTATATTGGTGAGAATCTCAAGAACCAACTATTGTTGCTTACCGATACTCCCCGACCAAGGTTACGGCTAATCTTCGGAGGTAATGATGCTTTTCGCGGAGCACAGGAAATAAATGTGAACGAATTCGCCATTATCAAGGGCTTTAAGGCACGTGGAAAGAGGCTTACCACTTACGAACTCGCAAATCTGGAAGAATTGGAACCAGAGGAAGAGCAGAATGAAGACGAAAATTTGACGGAAGACAATGGTCAGGATCAGGAACAGGCAACCAAAGAGCCGCAAACAACTGATGTGGAAAATCTAGATCCGGATGCAGGTAAAAGTCAAAGCCAAGTAATTGACGAAATAACGGGACAGTTGAACCTCTTTGATGACTAACATATTGTGATATGGCAGAAATACTCCATAACTTGATAAGGAAATTTCTTGAAATTGAGCTAAGCATGAGATATATGTCTATGCTTGTTTTTGTTGCATTTTCTATGGAATGGTACGGATGCGATGTGGCTAATGCACAAAATGCAAAGGTGATAACAAACACTCGCCTTATTGGAGTAGGAAGCAGGGATGTTTTTGACACATATATCTCTAACGAAAAATACAAAGGGACAGATTTTAGATATATATCCCATACGTTGCGTCAACGTGAAGAAGGGCATTGGGCGCGTTTAATTGTTCACCAGGGAAGCGTAAGTACACTACGCAACAGGGCAGACAATGGCAATGAGATCGGAGGAGACTACAAGTTTTCTTATGGATTACTCTATGAGTGGAAGTTCTTAGGCAACGAACTCTGCATCAAAGCTGGAGGCATGCTGGATGCTAATGCAGGATTCCTTTATAATACGCGTAATAGTAACAATCCGGCACAAGCTCGTTTTAATGTAGATATTGCTCCTGTCGCCATTGCTACATACCGCTTTGTTGTGGCAAAGATACCATTGGCAATGAACTACGAAATAAGTTCACCACTTTGCGGCTTGATGTTTAGTCCAACCTACGGACAATCTTATTATGAGATTTTCTCGGAAGGTAACTATGACCATAATATAGTGCCAACGACATTTGTTTCTACCCCATCGCTCCGCCATATGTTGACCTTAGATTTTAATATAGGAAAAACAGTGGTGCGCTTAGGATATCAAGGAGACTTTAGGCAAGCAAAGGTGAATAATCTCAAATATCATAGTTGGTCTAATATGTTTGTTCTAGGTATAACACGCCGCTTTAAAATCGTAAAGATGTAGTGTGGCAGTGAAATTTAAAGAGAGTTCATGATGAAAATATTTGGTTTGCCTATGTCGAAATTTCCATTTCTTGTTACGATAAAAATACGGAAAAGCCGTAGGATGCGATCTTTTGCGTATGCAATAGTATTTTATTTCTTGCTCATTTTTGCGGCAACAACAATGGCGTGTTGCGTTGATGAAGATGAACTTGACGATACGCCCAGAGGAAACTTTGAGGCTTTATGGAAAATAATGGACCAAAGGTATTGCTTTTTTGACTATAAGAATTCAGCCTATGGCCTTGATTGGAACGAAGTTTATGCTAAATATTCCTCAAGAATAGACAACAATATGTCTGATGTGCAGTTGCTTGAAGTGTTAGGTGACATGCTTGGTGAACTGCGTGACGGTCATGTTAATCTGTATACTCCGTTTAATACGGCACGTTATTGGACATGGCATGAAGACTATCCGCAAAACTATAGTGATTCGTTAGAACGCAGATATTTGGGTACAGACTATCGTATGGCAAGTGGAATAAAATACAAACGGCTCGACGATAATGTGGGGTACATTAGATGTGCAAGCTTTGAGTCGGCTATCGGTGACGGCAATCTTGATGAGGCAATGCTTTATCTAGCACCATGTAAAGCATTGATTATTGATGTGCGAAACAATGGCGGCGGACAGATTACTGTGGCGGAAAAATTTGCGGCAAGATTTACAAACAAAGAAATACTTGTGGGCTATATGCAACACAAAAACGGGGCTGGACATAGTGATTTCTCTGCCATGAAAGAGCAATGGCTCAAACCTTCTAGCGGAATACGCTGGCAGAAAGATGTTTTTGTGCTGACTAACCGCTCTGTATATAGCGCAGCCAATGAATTTGTGAAATATATGAAATGTTGTCTGCGCGTGAGTGTTATAGGTGACAAAACGGGAGGCGGAGCAGGGATGCCTTTCAGTAGCGAACTTCCGAACGGATGGAGTGTCCGGTTTAGTGCATGCCCAATGTACGACAAGACTAAGAATACTACAGAATTTGGTATAGAGCCAGATTTTTCTGTTTCACTTTCAACATCAGATGAGGCGCGTGGCATTGATACCATTATTGAATATGCACGTAGACTCGCTGACAAATAAAATGATGGGAATATCGTTTTGCTGCGTTTTATAAGATTTAACGGGATGAAACGATTGTAAATAGCGAAAAAAAAGTAACTTTGCAAAATATATTCCTCGTAATTGGTTGAATTTGATTGCGAGAGAAAAGTATGGAATAATAATAAAAAAAACAAATAAAATCATGGCACAAGAAGACGTTTTCAAAAAAATCGTTTCACATTGTAAGGAATATGGATTTGTGTTCCCGAGTAGTGATATCTATGACGGACTGGGGGCCGTATATGATTATGGGCAGAATGGTGTGGAGCTGAAAAATAACATCAAGGAATATTGGTGGAAAAGTATGGTGTTGCTCCATGACAATATTGTGGGAATCGACTCCGCAATATTCATGCATCCTACCATTTGGAAGGCGAGTGGTCACGTTGATGCATTTAACGACCCGCTCATTGACAATCGTGACTCGAAAAAACGTTATAGAGCAGACGTGCTTATAGAGGATCAAATTGCAAAATATGAGGAAAAGATAGATAAGGAAATTGCAAAAGCTCGCAAACGCTTTGGTGAAAGTTTTGATGAAGTGAAATTCCGCGAAACAAATACTCGTGTTATTGAACATCAGACAAAGCGCGATGCCTTGCATGAACGTTATGCAAAAGCAATGCAAGGACCTAACCTTGATGAGCTTAAGCAGATTATCCTAGACGAAGAAATTGTTGATCCTATTAGTGGAACAAAGAACTGGACGGATGTACGCCAGTTTAACCTCATGTTCTCTACAGAGATGGGGTCTACTTCAGAGGCAACAAATAAGATATATTTGCGTCCAGAAACTGCACAAGGCATATTCGTTAACTATCTAAATGTGCAGAAGACGGGGCGCATGAAGATACCTTTCGGTATAGCACAGATAGGAAAGGCTTTCAGAAACGAGATTGTGGCACGTCAGTTTATTTTCCGCATGCGTGAATTTGAACAGATGGAGATGCAGTTCTTTGTTAAGCCGGGAACAGAAAAGGAATGGTTTACCAAATGGAAAGAGTTCCGTATGAAATGGCATCAGGCTCTTGGTTTTGGGGCAGAAAACTATCGTTTCCATGACCATGAGAAACTAGCTTTCTATGCAAATGCCGCAACAGACATTGAGTTTAAGATGCCTTTCGGCTTCAAGGAGGTTGAAGGTATACATAGCCGTACGGACTATGATCTGAAACAGCATGAGAAATTTTCTGGCCGCTCAATCAAATACTTTGATCCGCAGTCTAATGAAAGTTATACTCCTTACGACATCGAAACAAGTATCGGTGTAGACCGTATGTTCCTTTCTGTAATGTGTCATTCTTACGAGGAAGAAAAGCTTGAAAATGGTGAAACACGTGTCGTCCTTAAGCTTCCTGCAGCCCTCGCACCAGTTAAGCTCGCTGTTATGCCACTTGTGAAGAAAGATGGACTGCCAGAAAAGGCTCGTGAGATAATAAACAATTTGAAGTTCCATTTTAATTGTCAGTACGACGAGAAGGATACTATTGGTAAGCGTTATCGCCGTCAGGATGCAATTGGAACTCCATATTGTGTGACAGTAGACTATGATACTTTAACCGACAATTGTGTTACATTGCGTTTCCGTGATACGATGGAGCAAGAACGTGTGAATATTGATCAGCTTGCTGCTATCATAGAAGATAAAGTAAGTATAGCCAGCCTGCTGAAGAAACTCCAGTAGTTAGCGGTTTGTTAAAAAACAACAGCAATCATCGTAATGAATAGAAAAATATTATTTGCCTTATTTCTATTTCTCGTCGTATCTGTCGGTGGCGGAATGTTGACGTCATGCAGTGAATCCAACGAGGAAGATGAAGAGTATTCTAATTGGCAGTCTCGCAATGTAGCTTACTTCGACAGTATTTTCAATGTTGCTTTGGCTAATGAAGACGGGAAGTGGGATACTATACGGGCATGGTCACTTAGCCCTGCTACTTCTGCTTTGGCAAGAACAAATTATATCGTAATCCACAAGGAAGAAATAGGTTCAGGAACGACCAGCCCATTGTATACGGATTCGGTATTGGTGCACAATTTCGGTAAGCTTATACCTTCTAAAACATATAAAAGCGGATATGTTATAGAAAAGAGCTATGAAGGAGACCTAGATGACTATGACGAAAAAACTGCCCGTACAAAGAAGTGGGCTGTTGGTGGACTGATTGACGGATATACAACAGCTTTACAGAGTATGCATGTGGGTGACAGATGGAAAGTTTATGTGCCGTGGACATTGGCTTATGGTACATCGGACTATAACCAAATACCTGCATATAGCGTACTTGTGTGGAATATAAAACTTCTTGGTTATTATCATCCCGGAGAAACATTGCCAGACTTAAATGCTAAGGGGCATGATTTCGGGGTGTGGATGGATAAATAACACATTGTTATATATAACGGCAAGCGAATGTTTTAGAACATTTTGCTTGCCGTTTTTCCTTCTCTTGAAAAGCTTGGTTTGCGAAACAAACTTGTATAGACCCACATTTTTTTGCTGGAAGACTATGTAGCTTATTTGAGTAAATGGCATAAGCGGAAGCAAAACTTTCGGTATTATTCCTCTTGTATTACGCAACAAGTACGTTTAGCTCTACATTTTGATCAAATCAACGAGTACAATATTTAGGAATGTGTCACTACATCTACGACATGGCTACCTGCTCCAATCAAGTCGTAACGCTCAGAAACACGTTTCTGATAGTCCAGAAAGCGTGCAAAAGTCTCTGTGCTCATGCGGTTAAGACGTGTACGCATATAGTCGGAAGGACCATCTGGCGAGAAAATAGTAATACGTTCTAGCCCAGCCTTTTTGTTAAGGCGATTTATATCATCAATACGTACATAGTCGTAGAGTTCATCGGGATGTGACTGTATATGAAACTCATCATCCACAAAACCTCTTTCCATAAGATTACCAATACGATCCTCGTCAAAACAATAGGAAATGATACTATATTCATTCATTAAGTAGGCCACAAAAATCTGTCCTCCAGGCTTGGTCACTCTTTTAGCTTCAGCCAAAACCTTAAGTTTTTCATCGTCACCAACGATATGGTAGAGAGGCCCGAGCAAAAGCGTAATATCTGCCGAAGCAGTAGGTATATATGGCATGTTTCGCGCATCTCCTTGCATCACGTTGGCAGTAGGCTCACGCCTCAGAAACACATCTATATTACGACGTACAAGTTCGACAGCTTTGACCTCGTAACCCTCCGCCATGAGTGCTGACGTATAGTGCCCTGTTCCTGCACCAATATCGAGCAAGCATAAGCCAGGTCGGAGAAAGCGATGTAAATGATACATCGTAGTTTCAAATTCCACAATGCCATGACGACGCAATAGACGAAGATCTTCTGGGTGCTTGTTATAATGTTTTTCAATGTTTGATAATGCCATAATGTTTCAAATTATTAAAACTTCGCAAATTAAAATACTCTAAGTAAGTAATATTTAAAGCTTGGTTACACGCACGACATATTCCATAGCAAATGTTGCCGAAATGATAATATCGCCTAAGTTAATTTACCTTTTTGCAGACTAATGATGTTATAAAAAACGATACAATATTCAGATAGTTAATGTAATATCTTTATTATGCAAAGTTAATACAAATAGGGAACAATGCAAAAGTTCAAATGAATCACTATCGTAAAACAAGCAAATTACAACTGATTAAAGAGAAATTTATTGAAAAATCCTTCTCGCTTAAAAGAAAAGGCGCATGTTTGTTGCAATATAGGCTTTTAAAAACTATATTTGCCAACAAATAACAGTAATAATTTAATACAACTATGAAGAAAAATACAATAATGCTTGTTATTGCATTCGTAACCCTTTTTGTTTTATCGTGTGCTAAAGACTCTATCTACGATGATGGGCAATCTATTGGGAAAGGAAATGTCGTCCTTCGCGTAAAGACAAAAGGAGCTTCCAGCTCATCAACGTCAATGACCGTGGCTAGTCCAATTAATATCTACGTATTTGACGCTATCGGTAAATGTGCAGCTTATCAACAAGTCGCTTCAGAAAGCACCTCTGCCGACTTCAAACTTGACGCTGGCCAATACACTATATATGCAGTAGCAGGAGCAGATGGCGAAAGATATAATCTGCCTACCACCGATAATGCGACAACTGAAACCATATTCTCTTTGAAAACAGGCAAGTCTCATGGCGACATTATGTGCGCTAGCGGTACTGCCACTCTTGTGAAAGGGCAGGAAACAGTGTTAACTATGACAATGACCCGAAAGGTTTGGATGTTACGTTCAATAAGTATTACCGATGTTCCAGATGATGTAATTGCTATTACTGCCACAATAAAGCCCCTATATGAAACGATTAATATGAAAGGTGAATATTCTGGTGAAAATAGCTCTCAGTCCATAACGCTGTCACAAGGGCTTACTACCAGTACAACGTGGGAGTCTCAATGTGATTTATTTCTAATGGAAAGTGTAGGTAACCCCACAATTACTTTCAGCTTCAAGACATCTGATGGCAATACTAAAACCTTTACATATAATAGCGAGAAGGCTCTAGTCGCCAACTACAAGATAAGCATAAACGTCAAATACCAAAAACTCGCGGAGCCGACACTTAAATGTCTAATTAACGGTGTAGAATGGAGCGGAGAAAACACTTGGGACTTTACAATTGATGAAGGGCAACTTCAAGAAGATAGCGGCGACAAAGGTAATGATGATACAAACACGGAAGTAGAAGATGAAGCCCCCACTGCTGGAAGTATGTATAGCGGATGCTATGTATTACTTTCAGAAAAAGAAGGAGACAAGACAAAAGCTGTTCTTCTCTCACCTACACAAAAAGCGGGTTTGGAATATACTCCTTCAGATCAATCAAGTGTAAAATCTGCAGTTGATAATGCAATAAAAGAAACATCCGTAGAAGGTATATCTGGATGGAGATTGCCTAGCAAAGATGAGCGCACAATGATAACAGAGCAATACAAGTCAATATACGTGTACTTTAAAGATTTGTATAGTGCAAGTAAATATTATTATGAAGATACAGATGGCACAATAAAATGCAGCACAATGACAACAAGTGTAGATATTACCTTAAAGAGTGGAAATAATGACATGTATGTCCGCCCCGTAGCTACTGTATACTTCACTAAATAGATAAAAGTCATATATTATTTTATTGGAATCGGTTCATTTTTTTAATAACCGATTCCTTTTTTTAGACCAAAAAAGTTTCAATATTAAATAATATTGAAACTTCCAAGTGGGCGTTGACGGATTCGAACCGCCGACCCTCTGCTTGTAAGGCAGATGCTC
>CAVAAS010000036.1:0-23375 GCA_963586715.1 Barnesiella intestinihominis | reverse complement strand
ACATTAGTCTTTTTTCTAGCATATTAACTTATAAATATTCCGTGTTTGTGGAATATTTTTTTCGGTTTGACGTAAAATTGTTTACTTTGCATCAAAATTATAATTCGCTTTGCTCTTCATTGGCATGTAGACTTTGTTGGTTGGACATGAAATATTACATTAATGGAGAGAAATACGATAGAGAAAAAGAGCTTATGAGGAAAATAATTGTTGCTTTTGTTGCACTTATGTGCTGTTCTTACACACAAGCCCAAGATTTTGCTTATATGGGCTTTGTTAAGGCAGATGGTAGTGAACTGACTGTAAGTGCAGAAAACCTCACTATGACATTTGTTGACGGTGCTTTGTGTGTGGAAGCCACTGACAATTCGTTGACAATTCCTGTTTCGGAACTGAATAAGATGTTCTTTACGAATAATGCTGTTGCGGGGATTCGGGAATTTGGCTCGGCAATAAATGGAAAGAAATATGTTTATTCTCTTTCAGGAGCTTTTCTTGGGACGTTTGAAAATATGGAAAATGTGCGCCAATCTTATGGAAAGGGCGTATATCTCGTAAAGGAAAACGGTAAGACTTCTAAATTGGCAGTAAGATGAGAAGAATTGTTGCAATATTTACTGTGCTTGCCTTGTATGCTATGGCTACAGTGGCTCAAACGCTAAATGTCGTTGTCGGGGATGTAACTTACGCAGTTCCTGCAGTACAGGCCGGTGATATGACATATGCCAATGGCGATTCTCTTACGATTCTTGGTCGGGGGTTTCATGTTAATGACATTACCAAGATGTATGTAGACAATACATCTGTTGAAGACAATACGGTTGCTGTTGCTTACAATGGCACACAAGCCAAGGTCGTAGTAGCCGGAAATATAGCGCGTTATATAACGGCAACCGTGGATGGTGCGCATGTAAGTGTATTGCAAAGTAGTGAAGTGGCTGATACCACGTGTGGGGAGATAACCTACTCGCTATCGGGCAGCTCAACAGACGGAGAGTTTTATATGGAGGGAACATATAAAGCTACTGTTGAACTCCGTGGGCTGACTTTGACAAACCCGAATGGTGCCGCTATAAATATCCAAGATGGAAAGCGCATAGAACTTAGCGTTAAAAAAGATACAGAGAACTTCTTGACAGACGGTGCCTCGGGGTCACAAAAAGGATGTCTCGTATGTAAGGGGCATCTTGAGCTTAAAGGGAAAGGTGCATTGACTGTCTACGGAAACACAGCCCACGGCATTTATGCAAAGGAATATGTGGAAATGAAAAACTGCACCGTTAATGTGTTGTCTGCTGTTAAGGACGGTCTTAACTGTAACCAGTATTTCCTTATGGAAAGCGGTGCGATAAATGTATCTGGCGTGGCGGATGACGGACTTCAGGTTTCCTACAAAGATGATACAGACCGCGAGGCTGAAGATACAGGCTCCATAACCATCTCAGGTGGAACTATAAATGTTACTACTACAGGTACGGCAACAAAAGGCTTGAAAGCGGACGGTGACATAACTGTTACTGGTGGCGAGATAACGGTAGCTACATCTGGAGGAGGAAAATGGGACACGGATGACAACAAAACCAAGGCTGCATCTTGTCTGGGCGCTGACGGAAAAGTGCAGATTGATGGCGGTACACTAAATCTGACTAGTAGTGGAGCTGGTGGCAAAGGAGTGAATTGTGACGGGGAATTCATAATGAACGACGGCACATTGACTATAAGTACAACTGGAGGTCTTTATGCTTATGTGAACGGAACGGAATATTCCAACTATACAGGCAGCACGGACAGATTAACCAGCGATCAGAAGTCTTCCGCAAAAGGAATAAAGGCTGATGGAAATGTTACCATCAATGGTGGAAACATAAACGTTTCAACTGTAGGCAATGGCGCTGAAGGAATAGAAAGTAAGGCTGAACTAACAATAAATGGTGGCACTATAGTAGTAAATGCCTGTGATGATGCTATAAATTCCTCAAGCCACATGTTTATTAAAGGTGGCGACATTACAGTGGTAGCAACTGACAATGATGGTCTTGACTCAAACGGGAACATGTATATTATGGGAGGAACGATAAAGGCATTCGGCACGACATCTCCTGAGTGTGGCATTGATGCTAATGAAGAAGACGGATATTCCGTTATCTTCACTGGAGGCACGTTGCTTGCTGTGGGCGGTGGTAATTCTGTGCCAAGTTCTTCTGAATCTACTCAGCCATATGTGTCAACCAATATGACTGTGACGGCAAACACCGAAATTACGCTGAAAAATGGAAATACCATTTTGGCTACATTCACGGTTCCGGCAAATTACAGCACGTCAGGCAGTGGCGGAGGTCCACGTGGCGCAGGAGGTCCTGGCGGCGGGGGCGGCGGCAATTGGGGCGGCAGCGGAAGCAATGTCCTCGTGTCCTGCGAAAATTTAACGAGTGGAAATAGTTACACTCTCACTTCAGGAACGTCTTCTTCTACGGTAACGGCAACGTTGCGTGGAAATGGTGGCGGAGGACGTCCATGGTGAATCCAACAACGAAGCTTATTTTATGTGATGAATAAATGTTGATTGAATAATGTTGGTATGTTGAGCAAATTTGCTCACATCAGGCCCTAATGCTCTCGTGAGAAAGTGTTAGGGTTCTTTTTTTTCGTTTATGTGGGCTTAATCATTATCAACCGCCCCGATGATATGTGAAAGGCAGTTTTTTATGTCTTCATATTCGAAGCCTCGTCCTAGTGCAAAACGGATAAGTTTGCAACTAAGTTCGTAATCGCTGTTGGCTTTTGTGTTCTTCATCTTTGCAATAAGAAGAGGTTGAAGTGTTTCCGCATACTTGCTGTTGTCAATTTCATTTAGAACTCTATTACGGATGTCTTCATCAATACGTTTTATGCGCAATGCTTGATCAACTTTTCTGCGCCCCCATTTGTTATACTCTATTTTATCGCGTGCGAAGGCGCGTGCATAACGTTCATCGTTAATGTACTTGTTCTTTTTGAGCGATGCTATTATTCGCATCTGTATGTCATTGTCAATACCCCAACGCTTCATCTTTTCTTGCATGTCAAATGTGCAGTGTTCTGCACGAGAACACATCGCCTCAAGTCTGCTTGCTGCTTCTTTTTCTGTAACTTCTTTATTCTTTTTTTCAATCTGCATAGTGGTGTAGCTTGTCGTTGATGCGGTGATCTGCTCAATTGTGAGCAAAACTACTTTTGCGGTTTGCGGGCTATGGTCATGCGAGCTTTACCGAATATATCTTTGCTCGTTTCTATTTCAATGAAACCTTTCTGATTGAGCATAGCTTCAATGCTGTTTGTATAGATTGAGTTTATCTCAAAAAGAAGCCATCCCCCGTCCTTTAGAGATGTTATTGCGTATTCAGCTATAGCGGAATAAAAAAGTAGCGGGTTGTCATCTGGAACAAATAATGCTTGATGTGGCTCGTGGTCCAGCACTGTTGCTTCCATGCTCTTCTTTTCTTTAATGCATATATATGGCGGGTTGCTGACAATTGCATCCCAAATTGCTTGGTCGTTAGGCGGATTTAGTGCATCTTGTCGGCAGAAAGCCACTTTTGCACCTAATTTTTCTGCATTGTTTGATGCTATGCCCAGGGCTTTATCAGAGATATCCCATGCCGTGACGGTTGCTTTAGGCATATTCAGTGCAATGGTGCAGGCAACACAACCGCTGCCTGTGCCGATGTCAAGGATGTTGGCGTTCTGGTTCGCAAACTTTTTAGCGGCTGTCGTACATAACATCTCTGTTTCAGGGCGTGGAATGAGTACACCCGGTTCTACATGGAACGTGTGGGTGCCAAATTGTGCTTTTCCGGTGACGTATTGTATTGGTTCTCCATTTTTTAGCCTTTCCATGGCTTCAGACAGTTCTGCTTTTTCTTGCTGAGAAAGTTTCTCTACGCAACCACATAAGATGTCTGTAAGTGATATGCAGAAAAGTTCGTCCAGCAATACGCGGACAATGGCTTTTGCTTCGTTTTCTCCATATATGGAAGCAAGAGAGCGCCATATTTCATTATATGTCATCGGTAGTACGCTTTTTGTTGTCTGCGGAATAAACAAATATTATTATGTTTTGCAAAATTATTGCTTAACCTGTTGACTTACAAACTTAATGAGGGTTATTTAATTCTGTGTGCGAAAAAAACGCTATCTTTGCAAGTTGAAAAATAATACACATTATATTAATATAAGCATCAATATCCTTTAATATATGGAAGAAAAACATTTCAAGCGCACTACTGTTACAGCTGCGCTGCCCTATGCTAATGGCGGTGTACATATAGGCCATTTGGCAGGTGTCTATGTACCGGCCGACATATATGTGCGTTACCTAAGACTCAAGAAGCAAGATGTTGTGTTTGTCGGCGGAAGTGATGAACACGGAGTTCCGGTAACTATACGTGCAAAGAAAGAAGGGATAACAGTGCAGGAGGTTGTTGACCGTTATCATAATCTTATAAAGAAGTCTTTTGAAGAGTTCGGAATATCATTTGATATTTATAGCAGAACAACCTCTGACATTCATCATAAGTTTGCATCAGATTTTTTCTGTACTCTATATGATAAGGATGTGCTCGTTGAACATACAGAGGAACAGTTCTGCGATGAGGTGACAGGAGAATTTCTTACCGACCGCAACATCGTTGGTACATGCCCACGTTGTGGCGCAGAAGGCGCATATGGGGATCAGTGTGAAAAGTGCGGTGCAACACTTTCGCCAGAGGAATTGATTAATCCTACGAACAAGAACAATCCTGGTCATGGACTCGTTAAGAAACCTACGAAAAACTGGTATCTTCCGTTGAATAAATATCAGGATTGGCTTAAGCAATGGATACTTGAAGGGCACAAAGAGTGGCGTCCGAATGTTTATGGTCAGTGTAAGAGCTGGCTTGACATAGATTTGCAACCGCGTGCTATGACGAGAGATTTGGATTGGGGAATTCCTGTTCCTGTTGAGGGAGCGGAGGGAAAGGTACTCTATGTTTGGTTTGATGCCCCCATAGGATATATTTCAAATACGAAGGAGTTATGCGATGCCAATCCAGATATGTGGGGCTCTTGGAAGAAGTGGTGGCAAGATCCTGACACCCGACTCGTACATTTTATAGGGAAAGACAATATCGTGTTCCATTGTATCATCTTTCCGACTATGCTGAAGGCGCATGGTGACTATATCTTGCCAGACAATGTTCCTTCGAATGAGTTCCTGAATCTTGAAAATGACAAGATTTCCACTTCACGAAATTGGGCAATATGGCTTCACGAATATTTGCTCGAATTTCCTGGAAAACAGGATGTGTTGCGCTATGTACTGACTGCTAATGCACCGGAAACAAAGGATAACAATTTTACATGGAAGGATTTTCAAGAGCGCAATAACAGTGAATTGGTCGGTGTGTATGGCAACTTCGTAAACCGAGCTTTGCAACTAACAAAGAAGTATTGGAATGGAGTTGTGCCAGAATGTGGCGAGTTGAATGATTATGATAAGAGTACCTTCGCAGAATTCAAGGATGTGAAAAAGAAGGTTGAAGAGCTGCTTGACATGTTTAAATTCCGCGATGCGCAAAAAGAAGCAATGAATCTCGCGCGTATTGGTAACAAATATATTGCAGACTGTGAACCGTGGAAAGTTTGGAAAACAGATCCTAAACGGGTTGAAACAATACTTTATATATCCTTGCAGCTTGTGGCAAATCTTGCTATTGCCTTTGAACCGTTCTTGCCATTCAGTAGTTCGCGCCTAAGAAATATGCTGAATATCGATACCTTCGACTGGAATCAACTAGGGGCAACAGACCTTCTCAAACCAGGGCATCAATTGGCTGAGCCGGAACTCCTTTTTGAAAAAATTGAGGATGAGACAATAAATTATCAACTTTGCAAATTGGAAGAAATAAAGAAAGCCAATGCTGCTGCTTCTTACACGGCAAAAGAAATTAAACCTACCATAGATTTTAGCGATTTCGAGAAAATTGATGTTCGTGTGGGAACAATAAAAAATTGCGAGCGAGTAAAGAAGGCTAATAAATTGTTGAAGTTTACTATTGATGATGGTAGTGGCACTGACAGAACTATAGTGAGCGGAATAGCAAAGTTCTATAAACCTGAGGAACTTGTTGGAAAGCAGGTGTGCTTTATAGCAAATCTTGCGCCACGTAAACTGATGGGTATTGAAAGCCAAGGAATGATTTTAAGTGCTGAAGACTTTGATGGTAATCTCTGTGTTACACGAATAGACAAAGAGGTGAAGCCTGGAAGTCAGGTGTGCTAAAGCGTGATGGAAATGACCATTGATGAGAAGTTTATGTACCGTTGTCTGCAACTAGCAGGCAACGGATTGCAGAATGCTAAACCTAACCCTATGGTTGGAGCTGTAATAACTTATGGCGATAGGATAATAGGGGAGGGATATCATGTTAGATGCGGTCAGGCGCATGCTGAAGTTAATGCCTTTGCTTCAGTGAAGGAAAAAGACGAACATTTATTGCCGGACGCTACACTCTATGTTAGCTTGGAGCCCTGCTCGCATTTTGGTAAAACACCGCCATGCGCAGATCTTATAATTAAAAAAGGTGTAAAGAGGGTTGTTGTCGGTTGTATGGACCCTTTTGCCAAAGTGCAAGGGCGCGGTATTCGCAAGTTGAAGGATGCAGGAATAAATGTTTTGGTTGGTGTCCTCGAATCTCAATGTCGTCAGTTGAATAAAAGATTTATAACGGCAAATTTGTTGCATCGTCCATATGTGCTTTTGAAGTGGTGTAAGACTGCTAATGGTTTCATTGATGATAATTTCCGACCAATACTTATTTCATCCCCATTCACGCAGATGCTTAGCCATAAGCTGAGGGCTGAATACGATGCGATACTTGTGGGACGCACAACACAAGAGCGTGATAATCCGCAGTTGAATGTTCGGTTTTGGAGTGGAGAGAATCCATTGAAGATAGTGATAGATCGTCACAATCCTGTCTTTAGTGAATTGAATTTTAACGCAAATGTCCCAAGTCAAATATTGAAATGGCTATATGCTCAAAATAAGCAATCACTTATTGTGGAGGGGGGAGCTTTTACGCTGAAGAGTTTTATAGAAGCGGGATTATGGGATGAAATACGAATAGAAACTTCTCAGACAACTGTGACTGGCGGTACGTTGGCACCAGAGCTCCCACATACATCAAAGCTTATGAAAAGAGACATATATGATGGTAATACAATAGAATACTATACAAACGATACAACATTATGAAGACACTTGATTTTACAACAGAAGGCACTTGTAGTAAATCGATACATTTGCAAATAAATGAAGATAATACCATTAACTCTGTATCTTTCATTGGAGGATGTAATGGTAATCTTCAGGGACTTTCGAAATTGGTTGAAGGGATGCCTGCTGATAAGATAGTAGAGCGATTGCGCGGTATAACATGTGGATTTAAAAAGACAAGCTGTCCAGATCAGTTGGCACGTGCCATAGCAAAGATTATGAATGAGTAAAATATAAGCTTGGACAGTTAGATGTCAGTTCGCATGGTTGAATTGTTTTTCTATATTCTTTTTATCTAGTAAACACTTTGAATAATGGAAAAAAATGCTACCTTTGCATGCGTTCACGCTTAAATGTGGTGAAGGTCTCATAGTTCAATGGATAGAACAAGTCTCTCCTAAAGATTAGATCCGAGTTCGATTCTCGGTGGGACTACAAATCAATGCGTTTGCATTCTTTATGCACGTATATATATTAATAAGGTATAGCGTAGTTTTTTGCGCCCAACCTTTGTCAACCTTAACCGATTTCTGATAAACAGAATTTAAAAACTAAAAAGTATGGAAAATAATAACGAAAATCAAGAAGGCCAATTTCAGCTTGAACTTCCTCAGAATGTTGCTCAAGGCGAATATGCTAACTTTGCCCTTATCACTCATTCACGCTCTGAATTCATAGCTGATTTTGCAAGAGTTTTACCTGGTCTACCCAAGGCGGTTATCAATAGCCGTGTGATCCTTGCGCCCGAACATGCAAAGCGTTTGCTTATGGCACTGCAGGAGAATGTAGCTAAGTATGAGCATGAATTTGGAAAAATTCAGATTCCGGGGCAGGAAGGAAAAACTATTGCTCCCTTTAACATAGGTAAAGGAGAGGCTTAAATTGGCCTGTTGAATAATTGGACCTTAAAGAATCATCTTTTGTGCTTTACATCTTGCGCAAAAGGTGATTTTTTGTATGGAAACTTGACAAGAGAACAAGCTTTAGTGAAGAAGATTAGAAGTTTTAATAGATATTTCTGCTTAACAAACGTTAATAAAGCATATAATAAATAAAATATATGGATTGTTTACGGTTACTGGTTCTATTTATTAGGTATTATCAGAAAATGTTCTTACCTTTGCAACCCAAAATGGTCTTATCCGTGTGACCATATTGTAATATATTGATAACAACAAAATAATAAATATAAATTAAAAATTAAAAACAATGCCTACAATTCAGCAATTGGTAAGAAAAGGCAGAAAGGTGCTTGTAGACAAGAGTAAGTCTCCGGCTTTGGATTCGTGTCCTCAGCGTCGTGGTGTTTGCGTGCGTGTCTATACAACCACCCCTAAAAAGCCTAATTCGGCAATGCGAAAGGTTGCCCGTGTTCGTCTGACAAATCAGAAAGAAGTTAACTCTTATATCCCGGGAGAGGGCCATAACCTACAGGAGCACTCTATCGTGCTAGTGCGTGGAGGTCGTGTAAAGGATCTTCCTGGTGTGCGT
Source organism: Barnesiella intestinihominis (assembly GCA_963586715.1). Taxonomy (GTDB): domain Bacteria; phylum Bacteroidota; class Bacteroidia; order Bacteroidales; family Bacteroidaceae; genus Prevotella. The sequence goes on along the minus strand of CAVAAS010000036.1, from coordinate 14,587 downwards.
TATCATATCGTGCGTGGTACACTTGATACCGCGGGTGTTGCAAATCGTACCCAGCGTCGTTCTAAGTACGGAGCTAAGCGTCCTAAGCAGAAATAAAAATAACCGCGAGGTTAAAACATATTTTAAACGTTTTGCTGGAGAATTGTTACAACGGTTGAGTAAGTAATTCCGGAGGGAATGCTGAAGAACATAAACAGCCCCATGCAGAATAAATTTCAAATTTAGAAATGAGAAAAGCAAAACCAAAGAAGCGTGTGATCCTTCCTGATCCCGTGTTCAATGACCAAAAGGTCTCAAAGTTCGTAAACCATCTTATGTATGACGGTAAGAAAAATACCTCATATGAGATTTTCTACAAAGCACTTGATACTGTAAAAGAGAAGATGTCTAGTGAGGAAAAGTCTGCTCTTGAAATATGGAAGTCTGCCCTTGATAACATTACTCCTCAAGTAGAGGTTAAGAGTCGTCGTATCGGTGGCGCAACATTCCAAGTTCCAACAGAGATTCGTCCAGACCGCAAGGAGAGCATTTCTATGAAGAATATGATTGCTTTTGCACGTAAGCGCGGTGGTAAATCTATGGCTGATAAATTGGCAGCTGAGATTATGGATGCCTTCAATAATCAGGGTGGTGCTTACAAACGTAAAGAAGATATGCATCGTATGGCAGAAGCTAACCGTGCATTTGCTCACTTTAGATTTTAATTTATAAGATAAGGTAAAAAAGAATCATGGCAAAGCAAGATTTACATTTGACCCGTAATATCGGTATCATGGCTCACATTGATGCTGGTAAGACAACAACTTCTGAGCGTATCTTGTTCTATACAGGTAAAACTCATAAGATTGGTGAGGTTCATGACGGTGCTGCTACAATGGACTGGATGGCTCAGGAGCAAGAACGTGGTATTACCATTACCTCTGCGGCAACTACATGCTATTGGAACTATGAAGGTAAGCAGTATAAAATAAACTTGATCGATACTCCGGGACACGTTGACTTTACTGCTGAGGTAGAGCGTTCTCTTCGTGTATTGGATGGTGCGGTTGCTACCTATTGTGCAGTTGGTGGTGTTCAGCCTCAGTCCGAGACGGTTTGGCGTCAAGCTGACAAGTATAATGTTCCTCGTTTGGGTTATGTTAACAAAATGGACCGCTCAGGAGCTGACTACTATGATGTTCTTCGTCAGATGAAGGAAGTTCTAGGTGCACATCCTGTATCACTAGTAATTCCAATTGGAAGTGAAGAAACTTTCAAGGGCATTGTTGACCTTATCAAAATGAAGGCTATTTTGTGGCATGATGAGACCATGGGTGCAGAATACGATATCGAGGATATCCCTGCTGATCTGAAGGATGAGGCAGAAGAGTGGAGAGGTAAGCTTGTTGAAGCTGCTGCTGAATATGATGAATCTCTTATGGAGAAATTCTTCGAAGATCCAGACACAATTACTGAGGCAGAAATAATTGCTGCTATTCGTAAGGGAACTCTTTCAATGGAATGTACTCCTGTTCTTTGTGGTTCTTCATTTAAGAATAAAGGTGTCCAGACCTTGCTAGACTATGTTTGTGCATTTTTGCCAGCTCCTGTTGATACTCCTAATATTATAGGTACTAACCCTGATACTGGTGAAGAAGAGGATCGTAAGCCATCTGAAGATGAACCGACCTCAGCTCTTGCATTCAAAATTGCAACTGACCCGTATGTTGGCCGTCTTGTTTTCTTCCGCGTTTATTCTGGTAAAGTGGCTGCTGGTTCTTATGTCTATAACACTCGCTCAAGAAAGAAGGAACGCGTAAGTCGTCTTTTCCAAATGAACTCTAACAAACAAGTTCCTATGGAAATGATTGATGCTGGTGATATTGGTGCAGGTGTTGGCTTCAAGGATATTCGTACAGGTGATACTCTTTGTGATGAGGAACATCCTATTGTATTGGAGTCTATGACTTTCCCTGATCCTGTCATTGGTATCGCTGTTGAGCCTAAGAGCCAAGCCGATGTTGATAAACTTGGAATAGGTCTTGCTAAACTTGCTGAAGAAGACCCAACGTTTACAGTTCATACCGACGAGCAAAGCGGTCAAACCGTTATTTCGGGAATGGGTGAACTTCACCTTGATATTATTCTTGATCGTCTTAAAAGAGAATTTAAGGTAGAATGTAATCAAGGAAAACCGCAAGTTAACTATAAAGAGGCGATTACTAAGGAAGTAAACCTTCGCGAAGTTTATAAGAAACAGTCTGGTGGTCGTGGTAAGTTCGCAGATATTATCGTAAATGTTGGTCCAATCGATGAAGATTATAAAGAGGGTGGTCTACAGTTCGTTAATGAAGTTAAGGGCGGTAATATTCCAAAGGAATTTATTCCTTCTGTTCAAAAAGGTTTTGAAGGTGCAATGAAGAATGGTGTCCTTGGTGGTTATCCAATGGATAGTCTAAAGGTTACACTTATTGACGGATCTTTCCATCCAGTTGACTCAGACCAATTGTCTTTTGAAGTAGCTGCCATAAACGCTTATAAAAACGCTTGTGCAAAGGCAGGTCCTGTTCTTATGGAACCCATTATGAAACTTGAAGTCGTAACACCTGAAGAGAATATGGGTGATGTAATAGGAGACTTGAATAAGCGTCGTGGTCAGGTTGAAGGAATGGATGAAACACGATCTGGAGCGCGCATTATCCGTGCAATGGTTCCTCTAGCAGAAATGTTTGGTTACGTTACAGCTCTTCGTACCATAACTTCTGGTCGTGCTACAAGTTCAATGGAGTATGATCATCATTCTCCACTTTCAAGCTCTATTGCTAAGACTGTTCTTGAAGAAGTAAAGGGCCGAGTAGATCTTCTTTAAATGTATAATACGAACAGAGTATTGCGTCTTTTAGCGTATGACTCTTAATAGCCGCATACTCTGTTCAAATAAAAATAATTATTTAATAATGAGTCAGAAAATTAGAATTAAGCTGAAGTCTTATGACCACAAGTTGGTAGACAAATCAGCAGAAAAAATTGTGAAGGCTGTAAAGGCAACGGGGGCTATTGTTAGTGGTCCTATTCCATTGCCAACTCACAAGCGTATTTACACTGTTAACCGTTCTACGTTCGTAAATAAAAAATCTCGTGAACAGTTTCAGCTAAGTGATTATAAACGTCTTATTGATATTTATAGTTCTACAGCAAAAACGGTTGATGCTCTTATGAAATTGGAATTGCCTAGCGGTGTTGAAGTAGAGATAAAAGTATAGTTTAATTTTAATAAAAATTGAAATGCCAGGATTAATTGGAAGAAAAATCGGAATGACATCCGTTTTCAGTGCCGACGGTAAGAATGTACCGTGCACTGTTATCGAAGCAGGTCCTTGTGTTGTTACTCAAGTTAAGACCGTTGAAAAGGACGGTTATCAGGCTTATCAGTTGGCATATGGTGAAATGAAGGAGAAGAATGCCACAAAACCTATGCTTGGTGTATTTAAAAAAGCCGGAACAACACCTAAGAGACACTTGGCCGAGTTCAAGTTTGATGAGGAATATAACCTCGGTGATACTATCTCTGTAGAGATATTCAACGATGCAAAGTTCGTTGATGTTATTGGTACATCGAAAGGTAAAGGATTCCAGGGTGTAATGAAACGCCATGGTTTTGGTGGTGTTGGTCAAAGCACTCATGGTCAAGATGACCGTGCGCGCAAACCAGGATCTATTGGTGCTTGTTCTTATCCAGCTAAAGTGTTCAAAGGAATGCGAATGGGTGGACAAATGGGAGGTGATAGAGTAACAACTCAGAACCTTAAAGTGTTAAAGGTTATACCAGAGCATAATCTTATTCTTGTGAAAGGTAGTGTTGCTGGTTGTAATGGTTCAACCGTAATAATTGAGAAATAATGGAAATTAGCGTATTAAATATCAAAGGTGAAGACACTGGAAGAAAGGTTACGTTAAACGAATCAATCTTCGGAATTGAACCTAATGACCACGTACTTTATCTTGACGTAAAACAGTATTTGGCAAACAAGCGTCAAGGTACAGCAAAATCTAAGGAAAGAAGTGAGCATGCTGGTTCTACTCGTAAACTTGGACGCCAAAAAGGTGGCGGCGGCGCTCGTCGAGGTGATATTAACTCGCCTGTATTGGTAGGTGGTGGACGTGTATTTGGTCCTAAGCCTCGTGATTATGGCTTTAAGCTTAATAAAAAAGTAAAGAGCCTTGCGCGTAAAAGTGCATTGTCATATAAGGCACAAGAGAATGCCCTTATTGTTGTTGAGGATTTCAATTTTGATGCTCCTAAAACAAAAGATTTCGTAAACTTTACTAAAAATATTAAAGTTGACGATAAAAAGGTACTTGTAGTTTTGCCAGAAGTTAATAAAAACGTATATTTGTCAGCTAGAAATTTGCAGCGCACTGAAATAATGACGGCTTGCAACGTCAATTCATACAAAGTGTTGAATGCTCAAGTTCTCGTTCTGACAGAAAAGTCACTTTCTGCAATTAACGACAGTTTAAATAAATAATAGGAGACAACAAAATGACATTCATTATCAAACCTTTGGTTACTGAGAAGATGACCAAGATTACAGACAAGTCTTCTGTTGAAAAAACATACAAGATTAAAGGTGTAGTAAGGACCAAGAAAGCTGAAGCTAAATTTGGCTTTATTGTTCGTCCAGATGCTAATAAACTTGAAATCAAGAAAGAAGTTGAAAGTCTGTACAAAGTTACAGTAATAAATGTAAATACGCTTCGATATGCTGGAAAGCGATCAAGTCGCTATACTAAGGCTGGCCTTATCAAGGGACAGAAGAATGCGTATAAAAAGGCTATCGTTACTCTTAAAGAGGGCGACACAATTGATTTTTATAGCAATATTTAAATAAAAAATGGCAGTACGTAAATTTAAACCGGTTACTCCCGGTCAAAGACACAAGATTATTGGCACGTTCGAGGAAATTACTGCATCCGTGCCAGAGAAGTCTCTCGTTTACGGTAAACGTTCTACTGGTGGTCGAAACAACACTGGTAAAATGACTGTTCGCTATCGTGGTGGCGGTCATAAGAGAAAGTTCCGTCTAATTGATTTTAAACGAGAGAAAGATGGTGTTCCAGCTGTAGTAAAGACAATAGAGTACGATCCTAATCGTTCTGCTCGTATAGCTTTGTTGTCTTATGCAGATGGAGAAAAGCGTTATATTATTGCTCCCAATGGATTGCAAGTTGGTACAACATTGATGTCTGGTAAGGATGCTGCTCCTGAGATAGGAAATAGTCTTCCTTTAGCAAACATTCCTGTCGGTACAGTAATTCACAACATTGAATTACGTCCTGGTCAGGGTGCTTTACTCGTTCGTTCGGCTGGTAATTTTGCTCAATTAACCTCTCGTGAGGGTAGTTATTGTGTAATTAAACTTCCTTCTGGCGAAACGCGTCAGATTCTTAGTGCTTGTAAAGCAACTATCGGTAGTGTGGGCAATTCAGATCATGCCCTTGAACAGTCTGGTAAGGCTGGTAGGACTCGTTGGTTGGGACGTCGTCCGCACAACCGTGGTGTTGTAATGAACCCTGTTGATCACCCAATGGGTGGTGGTGAAGGACGTCAGTCCGGTGGTCATCCACGTTCACGTAAGGGCTTGTATGCAAAGGGTCTTAAGACAAGAGCTCCTAAGAAACTTTCTAACAAGTACATTATTGAAAGAGCTAAGAAATAATTAAGTTAATACGAGTAAATTATGAGTCGTTCATTAAAAAAAGGTCCTTATATTAACGTTTCTCTTGAGAAAAAAATCCTCGCAATGAATGAAAGCGGAAAGAAGAGTGTCGTTAAGACATGGGCTAGAGCATCAATGATTTCCCCGGATTTTGTGGGACACACTGTTGCAGTTCATAACGGAAATAAATTTATTCCTGTTTATATTACTGAAAATATGGTCGGTCATAAGCTTGGTGAATTTTCTCCTACGCGACGCTTTGGAGGCCATGCTGGTAATAAGAGATAACAGGTAAACCATTCCTAAAAGAAAATCAAATGGGAGCAAGAAAGAAAATATCGGCTGAGAAAAGAAAAGAAGCCCTTAAAACAATGTATTTTGCGAAGCTTAAAGGTGTGCCTTCTTCTCCACGTAAAATGCGCTATGTCGTTGATATGGTACGTGGAATGGAGGTTAATAGAGCTCTTGGGGTACTTAGATTCTCCAAGAAAGCTGCTTCTGCTGACGTAGAAAAACTTTTACGCTCAGCTATCGCAAATTGGGAAACCAAAAATGATCGCAAGGCGGAAGATGGTGAGCTATATATATCTAAGGTCTTCGTTGATGAAGGTGTTACAATGAAGCGTATGAGACCTGCACCTCAAGGACGTGGCTATAGAATACGTAAACGTAGTAACCATGTTACTCTATTTGTAGATGCCAAAACTAATGATGAAAAATAATATAGTAGAATGGGACAGAAAGTAAATCCAATAAGCAATCGACTGGGTATCATCAGAGGTTGGGACTCTAATTGGTTCGGTGGAAAGAACTTTGGGGATAATTTGGTTGAAGACCAAAAAATCCGCAAGTATCTTAATGAACGTCTAGCTAAAGCTAGTGTTTCTCGCATCGTCATAGAGCGTACTTTGAAGCTTGTAACAATCACTATATGTACTGCTCGTCCAGGACTCGTCATTGGTAAAGGAGGACAGGATGTTGACAAGTTAAAGGAAGAACTTAAAAAACTTTATGACAAGGAGATACAAATCAATATCTTTGAAGTAAAGAAACCTGAACTTGATGCGTCTATTGTCGCTAATAATATTGCGAGACAAGTGGAAGGAAAAATAGCTTATCGTCGCGCTATCAAGATGGCTGTAGCTAATACGATGCGTGCTGGTGCCGAAGGTATTAAAGTTCAGATTACAGGTCGTCTTAACGGTGCTGAAATGGCTCGTAAAGAAATGTATAAAGAGGGTCGTACTCCTCTTCACACTTTCCGTGCTGATATAGACTATTGTCAAGAGGAGGCTCTTACGAAAGTTGGTCTACTTGGTATAAAGGTTTGGATATGCCGTGGTGAAGTTTACGGAAAAGTTGATTTGACTCCAAATTTTGTTCAGGATAAGTCCAATGGTGGACGTTCAAACGGAAAGCCAAGAGGAAGCCGCAAGAGAAACAATAACCGTTAAAGTTAGAAACAATCATGTTACAGCCTAAAAGAGTAAAATATAGAAGACCCCAAGATGGACGTGGAAATAAAGGCAACGCTCATAGGGGTACACAATTGGCTTTTGGTTCATTTGGTATCAAGACTCTTGAAGCAAAGTGGATTGATAGTCGTCAGATTGAAGCAGCTCGTGTTGCTGTCAATCGTTATATGCAGCGTGAGGGGCAGGTTTGGATTCGAATATTCCCAGATAAGCCAATTACACGTAAGCCTGCTGATGTCCGAATGGGTAAGGGTAAAGGTGATCCCGCAGGATGGGTTGCTCCTGTTACACCAGGTCGTGTGCTATTTGAAGTAGAAGGAGTTTCCTTTGATATCGCAAAGGAGGCTCTTCGTCTTGCAGCTCAGAAATTGCCTGTAAAGACAAAATTTATTGTGAGACGTGATTTCGATAAAAACGCTTAATTATGAAGATTAAAGAAGTAAGAGAGCTTGAAACCAAAGATTTGGCAGAGAGAATAGAAACAGAGGTTACTAGATATAATCAAATGAAACTTAATCATGCGATTTCACCTCTTGAAAACCCATCTCAGATTAAGTTGACACGTCGTGATATTGCGCGTATGAAGACGGTGCTCCGTGAGAGAGAACTAAACAAATAACAATGATCCAGATGGAAACAAGAAATTTAAGAAAGACAAGAATGGGTGTCGTAATTAGCAACAAGATGGATAAAACCATTGTTATTGCTTCTAAGTTCAAAGAAAAGCACCCAATATATGGTAAATTTGTCCAAAAGACAAAAAAATACCATGCTCATGATGAAAAGAATGAGGCAAATATCGGTGATACCGTCCTCATTATGGAAACTCGTCCCTTAAGTAAAACTAAGAGATGGAGATTAGTTCAAATAACTGAAAAAGCTAAATAAAATATGATACAAGCAGAATCAAGACTTACAGTATGTGATAACAGCGGTGCTCGCGAGGCTCTTTGTATTCGTGTCCTTGGTGGCACTCGCCGTCGTTACGCTAGTGTTGGTGATGTAATTGTCGTTGCTGTCAAGAACGTCATCCCGTCAAGTGATTTGAAGAAAGGTGCAGTATCTAAGGCTTTGATTGTTCGTACAAAGAAAGAAATTCGTCGTGCAGATGGTTCTTATATCCGTTTTGACGATAACGCTTGTGTGTTGTTGAACAATGCTGGCGAACTTCGTGGAAGCCGTATTTTTGGTCCCGTAGCGCGTGAATTACGTGCTGTCAACATGAAAGTCGTTTCTTTGGCACCTGAGGTTCTTTAATATTTAAAGTAATAGTTTAATGAGTAAGTTACATATTAAGAAAAACGATACAGTTGTTGTTCTAGCTGGTGAAGATAAGGGCAAGACTGGCAAGGTGCTAAAAGTTATCGTTGATAAGAAACGCGCTATTGTTGAAGGCGTTAATATGGTTTCAAAGAACATGAAGCCAAGTGCAAAGAATCCTCAGGGAGGAATTGTTAAACAAGAAGCTTCTATCCATATTTCTAATTTGAGCCTAATCGATCCTAAGAGTGGCAAAGCTACTCGTGTAGCAATAAAAATCAACGACGCAGGTAAGAAAATCCGTGTCGCTAAAAAGTCTGGGGAGGAAATCAAATAATGAACACAGCAGAACTAAAAACCGTTTATGGAGAAACAATAGCTCCTGCGCTTCAAAAACAGTTCAATTATTCTTCTAAAATGCAAATTCCTGTCCTAAAGAAAATAGTTGTCAACCAAGGACTTGGAGATGCTACACAAGACAAGAAAATAATTGATGTTGCAATTAATGAAATCACAGCAATCACTGGTCAGAAGGCTGTTGCAACATATTCAAAGAAGGATATTGCTAATTTCAAGCTTCGTAAAAAAATGCCTATTGGAGTAATGGTTACATTGCGTCGCGAACGTATGTATGAGTTCCTAGAGAAACTAGTACGTGTAGCATTGCCTCGTATTCGTGACTTTAAAGGCATTGAAAGCAAGTTTGATGGACATGGTAACTATACACTTGGTGTTACAGAACAGATCATTTTCCCTGAAATTAATATCGACTCTATTGATCGCATACAGGGTATGAACATTACGTTTGTAACTTCTGCTAATACCGATGAAGAAGGTTACGCTTTGTTGAAGGCTTTTGGTCTTCCTTTCAAAAACGCTAAAAACGATTAAAAGATATGGCAAAAGAGTCAATGAAAGCTCGCGAAGTAAAACGTGCTAAATTAGTAGCTCGTTATGCTGAAAAACGCGCAGCATTGAAAAAAATAATTGCGACTTCAAACGATCCTGCAGAAGCTTACGAGGCAGCTCGCAAATTGCAGTCTATTCCTAAAAACGCAAATCCTATACGCTTGCATAATCGTTGCAAGATAACAGGTCGACCAAAGGGATACATTCGTCAGTTTGGTCTTTCTCGAATTCAGTTCAGAGAAATGGCATCAGCAGGTCTTATTCCAGGTGTGAAGAAGGCAAGTTGGTAATTAAAAGATTATTTATTTTTTAATATTGTCGGGGTGGCCCGATTAATTAAACAATTTATAAAATGACAGATCCAATAGCAGATTATCTTACGAGGTTGAGAAATGCAATCATGGCCCATCACCGTGTTGTTGAAGTACCAGCTTCTAACTTGAAGAAGGAAATTACAAAGATCCTCTTTGAGAAAGGATACATCCTAAATTACAAGTTCGTAGAGGATGGTCCACAAGGTTCTATTAAAGTTGCCTTAAAGTATGATCCACAGACGAAGGCTAATGCCATTAAGTGTCTTAAGAGGGTTTCTACCCCAGGACTTCGTCAGTATACTGGTTATAAGGACATGCCGAGAGTAATTAACGGATTAGGTATAGCAATTTTATCTACATCCAAAGGTGTAATGACAGACAAAGAGGCTGCTGCAAATAAAATTGGCGGTGAGGTTCTTTGCTACGTATATTAATTTGGAGGACTTTATATGTCAAGAATAGGTAAATTGCCAATAAACATCCCTGCAGGTGTTAGTGTTGCTCTGAATGGTAACGTAGTTAACGTTAAAGGTCCTAAAGGTGAACTTTCTCAGAAAATAGACAAATCTATTATCGTTAAGATAGAAGATGGTCATGTTGTATTGACTGTTGATGAAAATAGTCCTGTAAACTATAAGCAGAAGAATGCTTTCCATGGTCTTTATCGTGCACTTATTAACAATATGGTTATAGGTGTAAGTGAAGGTTATAAAAAAACTCTAGAACTTGTCGGTGTAGGTTATAGAGTATCGAATCAAGGAAACATTCTAGAGTTTGCTCTTGGTTATACTCATCCAATATTCCTTCAGCTTCCTGCCGAAGTTAAGGTTGAGACAAAATCTGAAAGGAATCAGAATCCTATTATCAATATTGAGTCTTGCGACAAGGAATTGTTGGGACTTATTTGTGCTAAAATTCGTTCTTTCCGTATGCCAGAGCCTTATAAAGGTAAGGGTATTCTCTTCAAGGGTGAAGTTATACGTAGAAAGTCTGGTAAGTCTGCGGCAGCTAAGTAAACTTTAATAATTTACGATTATGACAACAAAGAAAGTAGAAAGACGAATTAAGATAAAATTTAGAATTCGCAAACGTGTTAACGGTACTACAGAACGTCCTCGTATGAGCGTTTTCCGTAGCAATAAGCAGATCTATGTTCAGATTATAAACGACTTAACAGGTTGCACTTTGGCTTCTGCATCATCACTTGGTCTTGAAGTTATGCCAAAGAAGGAACAAGCTGCAAAGGTTGGTGAGATTGTTGCTAAAAAAGCCATTGAGGCAGGAATTTCTAAGGTAGTTTTTGACCGTAATGGTTATCTCTATCATGGTAGAGTGAAGGAGTTAGCAGATGCTGCACGTAAGGGCGGTCTAATTTTTTAATCTATTATCGCAATGAATAAAGTAAAGATAAATAGTGACGTTGAATTGAAAGATAGGCTAGTTGCTATTAACCGTGTTACGAAGGTAACCAAGGGTGGTCGTACCTTCACTTTTGCTGCTATCGTTGTAGTTGGTGATGGTAATGGTATCATTGGTTGGGGACTTGGTAAGGCTGGTGAAGTTACTGCAGCCATAGCAAAAGGCGTAGAATCAGCTAAGAAAAACCTTGTAAGAGTTTCTCTTAATAAAGCTACTATCCCTCATGAAGTTGAGGCAAGTTTTGGTGGTGCAAAGGTATTTCTTCGTCCAGCTGCAGCCGGTACAGGACTTGTAGCAGGTGGTGCTATGCGTGCTGTCCTTGAAAGTGTAGGAGTAAATGATGTCCTTGCTAAGTCAAAGGGATCATCTAATCCACACAACCTTGTTAAGGCAACCATCCTTGCTTTGAGTCAGCTTCGTGATGCTTATACAGTAGCTCAGACTCGTGGTATTTCTCTTGATAAAGTATTTAACGGATAATAAGGAAATATTAATGGCAACTATTAAAATCAAACAGATAAAGAGTAAAATTGGCGCTCCTGCTGATCAGAAACGTACTCTTCAAGCATTGGGTCTTCATAAAATCTCTCAGGTTGTAGAGCATGAAGATAATCCAGTAATCCGTGGTATGATTAGAAAAGTACACCACTTGGTGAGTGTCGTTGATTAAATACTCGTAAAAATTAAAAAGAACAATTATGAAATTACATAATTTACAGCCAGCACAAGGCTCAACACATTCACGTCGTCGTATTGGCCGTGGTACAGGTTCTGGACTAGGTGGTACTTCTACCCGTGGACATAAGGGTGCAAAGGCTCGTTCTGGTTATAAGAGAAAGATTGGCTTTGAAGGTGGTCAGATGCCTTTGCAGCGCCGTGTACCGAAATCTGGTTTTAAAAATATTAATCACAAGGAATATTTTGCAGTAAATCTTTCCACACTCCAAACTTTGGCAGAGAACAATAACCTTACAAAAATAGGTCTCGCAGAGCTTAAGGAATTTGGAGTTGCCAAGGGTAAAGTCTTGGTTAAGATACTCGGTTCTGGTGAGTTGAAGGCAAAGCTTGATGTTGAAGCAAATGCTTTCTCTAAAACTGCTGAAGAGGCTATAAAGGCAGTTGGTGGTAACACAACTATAATCTAAGTAAATGAAAAAGTTTATTGAGACACTGAAGAACTGTTGGAAGGTAGAGGATTTGCGTCAGCGTATCCTTATTACAATACTTTTCGTTGCGATTTATCGTTTCGGCTCGTTTGTTGTGCTTCCAGGTATTAACCCAGCTATGTTGGAGAAGCTACAGTCGCAGACTAGTGGTGGTCTTATGTCATTGTTGGACATGTTCTCCGGTGGTGCGTTTTCTCATGCATCTATCTTTGCATTGGGAATAATGCCATACATCTCAGCTTCTATCGTTATGCAGCTCCTCGCTGTAGCTGTGCCTTATTTTCAAAAGATGCAGCGTGAAGGTGAAAGTGGTCGAAAGAAGATAAGCTGGTATACAAGGGTATTGACCGTTTTTATTCTCGTATTGCAAGCTCCTTCTTATTTACTGAACTTGAAAGCTCAGGCTTCTGGTGCTTTGGCATCAGGACTTGAGTGGTCAATGTTCATGATCACGGCCACAATCATCTTGGCAGCGGGTAGTATGTTCGTTCTTTGGCTAGGTGAGCGTATTACAGACAAGGGCGTTGGCAATGGTATTTCTTTAATCATTATGATTGGTATTATTGCTCGTCTTCCACAGGCATTTATACAAGAAACGAGTTCCCGTTTTACTGCTATAACGAATGGCGGACTTGTTATGTTCATAATTGAACTTCTTATTTTGTATATTGTTGTTTGCGCTGCGCTACTTTTAACTCAGGGTACGAGAAGAGTTCCTGTTCAATATGCAAAGCGTGTCGTCGGTAACAAGCAATATGGTGGTGCTCGTCAGTATATTCCCTTGAAACTTTTTGCTGCAAACGTTATGCCTATCATTTTTGCTCAAGCATTAATGTTCATTCCTTTGGCAATTGTACAATATTCTAGTGATTCTACAAATGAAGTACTGCGTGCTTTAATGAATCATCGTAGTTTGTTGTATAATATAGTGTTTGCGATTTTGATTATCGCTTTCACTTACTTTTATACTGCGATTACATTGAATCCAACTCAGATGGCTGAGGATATGAAACGTAACAATGGTTTTATTCCCGGTGTAAAGCCAGGCAAAGATACTGCAGATTATATTGATACAGTAATGACCCGTATAACATTTCCGGGATCTCTATTCATTGCATTTATTGCAGTGATGCCCGCTCTTGCAGGTTTGTTAAATGTTCAAGATGCCTTTGCTCAGTTTTTTGGTGGAACATCGCTTTTGATTCTCGTTGGTGTTGTTGTTGATACAATACAACAAGTAGAAAGCCACTTGATGATGAGACATTATGATGGTCTTCTCAATTCAGGTCACGTTCGTAACAGAAACGCTAATGTTTCTGCTTACTAACTAAAAGTAATGAATGAAGGTCTTTCTGAAGACTGAAGATGAAATAAAACTAATGCGTGAAGCCAATCAATTAGCGTCTATGGCGTTAGTTGAATTGGCTAAACGTATAAAACCTGGAATAAACATGTTATTGTTGGATAAGGTTGTAGAGGAATTCATTTGTGATCATAATGGAATAGCACGTTAAATATCCTTATAATCCTTTCGGAGAGCCTTTCCTGCAAGCATTTATACCTCTTTTAATTGTGTTGTCGCACAAGATAATCTGATAATGTTAATAGTGTCGGTATGTGTATCTCAATTGAACCAATGGTTACTATTAGATAGCGTAATATAAAGTTACAATCCGATTGGTGTACTTTTAATATGTTTGATAGAAAATGTGTTTCGCACATTAAATACACAATCATCGTCAGGATAGGAAAGGCTGACATTTTATCTTCGTTTTTAGAGAATTGAAAATTTTGTAACTATAAATTAAGTATGGCAAAGCAAGCGGCAATAGAGCAAGACGGGACCATTGTAGAGGCTCTTTCTAATGCCATGTTCCGTGTAGAATTGGAGAATGGTTGTCCAATCACAGCGCATATCTCTGGTAAAATGCGTATGCATTATATCAAGATTCTACCAGGTGACAAGGTAAAGGTAGAGATGAGTCCATATGATTTGACAAAAGGAAGAATAGTATTTAGATACAAATAAACTATAGAGATATATGAAGACAAGAGCATCATTAAAAAAACGTACACCCGACTGTAAGATAGTACGTCGTAAAGGTCGTCTGTTCGTTATCAACAAGAAGAACCCTAAGTACAAGTTGCGTCAGGGTTAATTAGCAACAATAGCTGATTGTGAAGTCAGTTTTTGGGCTTAATCAAAATTATCAAATTATTTAATTTTTAACACAAAAAATGGCAATAAGAATTGTTGGAGTAGATTTGCCCCAAAATAAGCGTGGCGAAATCGCATTGACTTATATCTATGGTATAGGTCGAAGTAGTTCAGCAAAGATATTGGA
>CAVAAS010000035.1:0-23499 GCA_963586715.1 Barnesiella intestinihominis | reverse complement strand
GAATGGCAGATTAATGTAACAACGAGGATAGTCTATATTAGTCTATTTAGTCTATAAGAGAGTCTATCATAGTCTATCCTCTCTATAAAACACATCAGCAATGACAACAGTTATCACCCTCATTATCACCTTGGTAAACATCATCCTCGCGTGGGTCATGTGGAACAGGCTCGGCAGACAATCGGTCATCAACGACATCCTGCGAGCCTACGATGCCGCCTGCCGACTCAACGAGGAGCAATCCCGTGCCATCGACCGACTCAAACGGGAACGGGCAGAACTTATCAACGAAATCAATAAACTCAAACAACAATGAACGACAACAGACAAGAGATGGTCAATCACCCCAATCACTACGCATGGCTGAAAACCTTGTGCGGTGTCGAGCCGATAGACATCTGCCAGCACTTCAACTTCAACATCGGCAACGCCCTCAAATACCTCATGCGCAAAGGCAAGACCGAGAACAACATGACCGACACCGAGCAGCACATCCAAGACCTGTTAAAGGCTCAGTTCTACATCGACTACGAGATTATCAATCTCCGCCGCCAGATAGCCGAGGCAGAGGCGGACAATATTCCACCATCGGTAAAGGTTGGTGAACACTGGCCGTCGGTAGAATCCCTTATCCTGCCTGAAGAGGATATTGTCCAATGTGGGGAAGCTGTTCTATGACCGACCTTGAGGAAATATCCTTTCGTCACGCCATCGCCCAACTGCAAGACGAAAACCGACAGCTACGCGAGGAGGCGAAACGGCTACGACTGGCAATCAAGAATTATCTAAACGATTAAGACAATGAACGCAGCGGAACTTATACGCCTCGAAGCACAGGTCGCAGTGCTCAAAGAGGTCGCTCTCGAATATAGCGGCAAGACAATAGACAACATCATTATGCAAATGGAGGCAAGAGCAAGAGAATAATCATGACATCACAGTATTTTATTCATCGTGTATCGTGCAAGGCACACAACAAGAAGACGCTGGCTCTCAGCGTTGCACTCGTCCGCTTCAACTTCTCTCTTATAACCTTCTGGGACGGCTTCACGCTCGACGATATGTTCTCCCGTCTGCAAGCCATCGTGAAGGACATCAACACCAAGGGCAAGAGCCGTGAGATAGAGGTGCGCAAAAGCGAGTACAACGATACCATTACCTTCTCCTTCTGCGAAGTCCCCAACAACGGTGAAACGGTAGCAAGCTTCAGTCTCTACCCAGTGATAAACTACATTGACAATTAAAATCATGGCAAGCTATTACATCGACCAGCAGCCAGGCATCGGATATGTCGTCACGCAGCTCGACACTGCCAACCTCGACGACGGCTATCTATCCAACCGCTACGTCCGCAACTTCGGAGACCGTCAGACCGACGCCATCGAGTTCCGCAACGACTGCAACAACGGCAAGATTGCCCCACGGCGCATCAAACTCCTCATGGATACCTATACGCCACAACCGTACAAGTACCTCGGTAAGGGGAATCTCAGAAAACAACATTCGTAAAACAAACGACTATGAAAGAGAAAACATACAAAGCGTCGGCAAAATTTATTGACATGGCCGTAGAAGTCAGCACTACTGGTTTCTGCGGCGGAGAAGGAGGACATGGCGGTTGTACCACCCTCAAGATAATCAACTACACGGGTTCCTCGTGCATCGAGGCTGCCATAGACAGGCAAGAGCCCTACGACGTTGACGATGGTGTCGAAATTACCGTCCGTGGCGACTGGGAGCTTGAAGACCTTATGAAGTCGCTTGCCTTTGCCTTGGAGCATCTCAGGCAAGTCACGGGCGAGCCTGTCCTTATCAATGACCACTTCCGGTTGTCGCGGTTCCACGAGTACCTCAACGTCCTCGTCAAGAATTATCACGACGGCAACAGGTCGCTGAAAGGTATCAGCAGGCTGGCAAGGGAATACAAAACCAGCCACATTACCATTCCCCAGTTCTTCCAGTTCGACCTTGATCACGCAACTTGCGTAGATCTGGAGAGAACCAAGGAGATATACGAAGAGATAACAGGCAAGGAAATAGACATATATTAAACACACACAACTATCATGAAATCACGACTCGCAAAGAAACTGTGCCGCACGCCATGGAACGAGCTGGCACCCCGATGGCTCAACAGCTTCTTAGGGGGGGGTAATCCTCCCGCCCTCGACAAAGCACTGAGAACGTACCACAAAATCAACAACAAAGCAATATGATAGTAAAGTTCAAGAAACTCGCTGAAGACGCGGTTATACCACGCTACGCCCACACCACCGACGCTGGCATGGACTTGACCGCCACACGCCTCTCCTTCGACAACGACGGAAACGTGGTCTACCACACCGACCTCGCCGTGGAGATACCCGAAGGGCACGTCGGCTTGCTCTTCCCTCGCTCGTCAATCAGCCGACAGGAAGTCTTCCTCACCAATGCGGTTGGGGTCATCGACGCTGGCTATCGTGGCGAGATAACCGCCAAGTTCAAGCCGTCTTCCGTCTTCGACGATGGAGGCTACTCCCACACCAAGCTCATACCGAGAATTTACAAGCCGGGCGAGCGGTTCGCCCAGCTCATCATCCTCCCTTATCCGCACATCGAACCGCAAGAAGCCTTGCAGCTCTCGACCACCGACCGAGGCACGGACAGCTACGGCTCAACGGGAGAATAATCTGTCAACATCATGGCATAATATGCCCACCAAGCCTATTATGCCTACTAAAAAACATCCAGCATGAACAACAACATCTATTATCTCGAAAACGAGCACCATGGGCGAACCTACTTCGCCATCCGTGGAGGTCTCGTACAATGCGACGGCACGCCTACCAAGGTGTCAGAAGCAAAGCTCCTCGACTTCCTCGCCATAGCCAAGGAGATGGGAATGAAAGGAGGTAAGCTGTGAGTGGCGGGCATTTCGAGTACAAGCAATACACCATCGACGACATAGCCGACAGCATCGAAGATTATCTCTACGGTCACGAGCTCGACGAGACCGAGGTAAAAGAATATATCAACGACCTCTACGTCGACGACGACAAGGAAGCCGATTACATCCGTGAGCATCACCGCACCATGCCCAACCGCTACGGCTACCGCTTCACCACACTCCAGCAGCTCAAGCGTGCCGTCAGAAACCTGCGCAAGGCTGCCGTCTATGCCCAGCGTGTCGATTGGCTACTGTCGGGCGACGACTCCGAGGAAACGTTCATGCAGCGTCTCTTCGACGACCTCAAAGACATATCGCAAGGCCGACAGGTCGATTATTCCAAGTAAACATATTTTCATCAACCGTGCCCAATGAGCCTACCAATGCCCATTGAGCCTAAAACACAAAAACAAACATGACCAGAGAAGAATTACAGCAGAAGTTACAAGAGTTGACATTGAGAAAGAAAGAAGCCTTCCGTCGCTTCGAAGCACGCCTCCTTGCTATCGAGGAGACGCAGCAGGCGGCACTGCGCGAAATCAACGACCGCAAGTTCGCCTACCTCACCACCCTCTCCCACGACAAGGACGAGGCGAACCGAAAGATGCGCGCAGACACCCTGGCAGTCCGCACGGAGCTGAAACTTGAAAGCATCACCATCGAAAACGAGCGTCAGCAGCTCTTTGCCGACTACAAGGCGCAGGGCAACACCGAAGACGAGACAGAAACGGAGGCCGCCAATGATTAGTCTTTCCAACCTCCGTATGGCCTGGCAAGTGCTTACCTCTCGTAAAATTTTCCTGCTCGCCACCAGCGACAAGAACTGCACGAATGAAGACTTGTGCCGAAACGCAATCATTTCCGCAGCCGTCAAGCTCCACTGGCATAACGCCCTGTCCAAGCCACGCTACGACATGATAATGTCCGTCCTCTACGACCCGTCTGTTGTCATGCTCTCCAAGGAGGATAAAGGCTCTTGCTGCGCCTCCTACGATTGTGCCTCCGACGACGATTTCTCCGACCTCAAACAGTGCAAGATAGAATAGGCTTCACCTATCCACCCCGCCTATTCTCACCTATAAAGGTCTATAAAGGTCTATATCATCTATAGGGTCTATATCGTCTATGTCTATACCCTCTATAAAAGTCTATAAAGTCTATAAGCATCTATAATGTCTGATTCATCTCAAAAGCCCACCACCCCAGCCAAATGGCAGATACCCACAAAGCTGTGGAACAGTGGCATAAGCCCTCTTTTCGACCAAGCCTCTGACGAGGTGAAGGCCAAGTTCCGCGAGCTATACCCCGTCTCCTTCAATTCCGAAATGAGCGAGTGGTTTGGAGTCCACTGGCAATCGATAAAAAAAATTGGCCATTCCCTCGGCTTGCGCAAGAATGGGAGTGCGATAGCGCGTCGGCGAAACGCAAAATACCATATAAGCACTTGTAATGGCTTCCTCAAAATGCGCGAGACCGACCCCGAACGGTTCTTCGAGATACGGCGCAAAATAAGCGCGAGTGCAAAAAAGAATTGGGACAGGGCACGGCGCGAGCAGCTCTATGCCATGCGTCCCACCACATGCCTCCGCCCGTCCCCGTTATCCGAGGCGATGCGCGCTCAGAAATATTACATGGTGCACAAGTACAGCTACTTCGCCGACCCCGACCACCCCTACTGGCTCTGCTACGACTCCCAAACCCGACGCTCTGCCAAGGCCGAGGCCAACGCCAAGGCACGAGGCTTCGAGATAGTTGAAGGAGAAAATTAGCATGGCATCAAGAGAAGCATGGCGTATGAGCTACACTCCGCGCGATTCTTTAACGATGTTGATATTGTCATTCTTGAATGCCCTATGCCGGGTTGCCGAATTTGGCTATCTTTGCTGATAAAGATAGCCAAATATATAACCAACCTAAAAACGATAAGCGATTATGACAAGGGAAGAAAAAGATAGGATACTCTCAGCCGTAAGGGGTAAGGACGCAAGCGAGGTTGTCTGCTTGCTCATGGAGAATGGCAATAGTTATTCGAGGCGGTTGCTGAAGTTTGTGCAATGGGTGGCTAAGTGGATTCCGATAGTCGTGATGCTGTGGCATTGCTTTGCCATGTGGGACTTCTCTCACAACCCACGCGAGATGTTCATCGTACATTCGGAGCATTGGCCAAGCTATACGTTCATCTATTTCATGCTTTACCTGCTGCCAGTGATACTTATAGCGTTTAGCGAGCTGTTCTGCTTGTGTTGGGTTTACAGGATACCGTTCTTTTACTTCTTCGGGGTTAACTCAATCCATATAACATATTGCTCTTGGTACACTACTAACGAGATGGTAGGTGCGAGTCTTTCGGTGATAGTGATGACGGGGTTCTTTTATGGCTATTGGCTCATAAAGAAGTTTCTAACAGATACGAGGTTGGGCAGGAGCCTGTTTTCGGTAGAGATAAGAGTTCGGCCAACGCAAACGATAAAAGAGGCAGAAAAGGATGAAGAGGATATTTAACTACTACACGCTTGCCATGCTCTTTAAGTCGCTTTACGAGAGCTGTATGAAGGCGTGGGAGCAACAACAGAAAGGCGAGAAGGTAACGGCTTGCGGAATGAGTGACGAGGATATAAACACACTATGCGAGGATATTCTGCCGAATATGCTTAACCCAATGATGAGTACAGAGGACGTAAAACGTAAACTTGGGGTGAGCGAAGCCACGCTTAACAGATTGGTCGAGCGTGGAGATTTGCCCAAAGGCAACAAGGATGTAGGGGGACACGTGCGATGGTGGAAGAAATGGGATATAATGGACTACATCAGGAGGAAGCGTAAAGACTGATAGAATATTCTATCAGTCTAATGCCTTGTTATTCAGTAAGAAACAAAAAGTGTGAGCGAGTTGTAAGGTCTTTGCGGACATAATCCTATCTTTGTGAGCGTAACGTTACAGATAATGTTTAACTCTAAAAGCGAAAGATTATGTCAGAAGAAGTAATCAAGACCACGAGCGGATGCGACGCTATGATGGGCGGTCTGCTTGGAGCGATGGCCAACAAGGGGAACCACAGTGACCCGATGGCTATGGCAGCGATGATGAACAACAGTCAGTGGATGAACAACCCCTTCATCTACCTTGTGTTTCTGATGATGTTTGGCAGGAACGGCTTGTGGGGCAACAGCAACGGAGTGCAAGACGCAGAGATACAGAGCAAGCTCAACCAGCTTTCCACGCAGATGCAGGACGGCAATAACACAGGCTTGCTGATGGACGCTATCAAGGGAAACGCCACGGCAATAGGCCAGTTGGCAAGTAATCTGAACTGCGACTTCAATCAGTTGCAACAGGCTGTGTGCAACGTGCAATCGGCCATTCAGCAAGTTGGCGGTGCGGTAGGTTACTCGGCTGAAAAGGTAATCAATGCTGCCAATCTCGGCGACTTGAATATCGTTCAGCAGTTGAAGGACTGTTGCTGTACCACCCAACAGAACATTGTGAAGATGGGCTACGAGAGCCAGCTCGGGCAGAAAGACATCGTGAACACCATCCAGACACAGACGTTGGCAATGCAGCAAGGCCACAACAATATCACCACGGAGATATTGCGCAACCTTGCCACCATCACGGCACAGAACCAACAAGACAAGTGCGATATTCTCAGAAGTGGCGAGATGAACACGCAACGCATTGTTGACGTGCTGAACCAGCATTGGCAAGCCGACTTGCAGCAACGCTACAATGACGCTCGCCTGGAACTCTCGCAACAGAGACAAAACGCTGAGTTGATAGCGGCATTAAAGACCTCCACCGCTACGACTACTTAACATGAACGGGTGAACGTGTTAGGCTTATCCATGTTTGCGTAACACGTTCTCTTTCTACAATCAATCTTAAAAGGCAGAGCAATGACATTCAAGGACTTGAAAAGCGGTTATCCAATCTTCCTGTTGGATAGAACCGCATTGAGATATGAACAAGGCAAGGTTATGGCCGTGGGAATGCCTCACGCTGACTTACAGGCAGGTAATTTCGGCAAGACGCTCATCGATGTAACCATACAAGCGGATGGCAAGCAGAACACATATTCCGTGAGCGATACCGAGCGGACGGCTTATGCTGGCAGCTTGCTTATCACGTGCGATAAGGAGTGCGTGGTGAACGAAGTGCGTGCAATAAATGCACAAGCTGAGGAGACGCTTGCCAAGGTGGAGACGGCACGGAAGACGACGGCGGACTGCAAAGCGTTGCTCGAAGAGCTTGATACCACCTACAAGAACAAGCAGGAAACTGAACGACGCTTCCAGAAGCTCGAAGAGCGTTTCGGAGGCATTGAGGATAAGATGGACAGACTGTTGGCTGCCATGGGAAAAGGAGGAAAAAATTCTTAGAATAGCCTGCATTATCCCTCCAGTGCCAGCGTGACAGTAAAATCAACATGCGACAACTGTTGCTTGGAACGATCGTAGATGCTCACGCTTTTCTTTGCTGGTTCTACGATGACAGGAACGTACATTCCATCGAGGAGCATCCAGTGGCGTTGCCCCAGCAAGAATTCCTCCGCCCACCATTCTGCCCACTCTCGACTTACATATCCACTCGACATGTCCCAAGATCGTCTGCCACCAGAGGGAACGGACAACAACGAACGCGACGGTTTGAACGCAGGACGCTCCACGCGGTTATATTGTTTTATCTCTGCGCTGATATTTAACGCCTCCTTCATTTGTGCGCTTGCGGTCTCCACCGCTCCTCGGCGATTGACAAAAAGAAAGTCTATATAGTCTATGGAGTCGCGTAATACAAGGGGTGCGTGTTGTGTAGTGTCGTCGGCTGCGGATGGTGCCGCGGATGGGAAAAATACACTTGTAGTGCCGTCGTTGCTTACATCAACCCATGATGTAAGGCTTGATCTTCCTACCCTCTCAGGCGAGCCCGTTGGCTTTGTAGAAGCATCACCGTTGCGAAGATTGGAGTACTCCCAATGGGACGCATCCGCATCTTCCTTGCGGCCTATGTTATAACGCTCCCATTCTGTTAACCCGCCAATCATACAACGTCCGCCCGTAAAAGTCTGGCTTGCCGTTGTCGTAAACTCATTATCGGTGCTATCGAGATACTCCGTGGAGAGCAGGATAGAGTAGTCTTTGTAGGCGCGAGTTGCGGACTGCCCGCTGACGCTTGTTGCTGTTAGTGCAGACGTGGCAGCACTAACCTCCGGGGCAAAATCGTAGCCGGCCCAGATGCTCCGCAGTGCCGACTGAATGTCGAAAGAAATGGAAGCCTGCCCACCTGTGTCGGCATGGAAATCGCCCACCACGTTGTTGCTTGCGTCTATCACATTGAGGCGCACAATGTCAAAAGGACTACTGCTGTCCCACTCCAGCCCTGCTATATCAATGACGACCGGGGAGGCTGAAAAGTAGGTTTTGCCCGTACCGAACATTCCTGTTACTGTTACTGCCATAATCGTTGTTTTTAAATGTACATCAGCTCTACGGTCACGTTGCCGAAGCCCGTCTTGTTGCTCACACTAAACTCCATCTTCTTGATGAAGCCTAAATAATCACCCATGCGCACTCGCTCGGTCTTGTCGATGGCAAGAAACTGCGCCAGTGTCATGCGTGTTGTCAGTTTTACGATACGTGCGTTGCGTGTCCAGTAGCTATATTCTTTGTAGAACTTATCCATCAGTCCCCGTCCCTTTAGTGCGTCAGTGGTGATAGGAAGGTACTGATTGCTCTTGCCTTCTTCGGTGCTGCCCTTTACGTAGTAAGGGTTGAGTTTTTCCGCACGGAGTTTCAGGGAGAAACGACCGTCGGTAGCTCCTACGCCGTTGTCGAAATCTTTCTCGCTACTGTATCCGAAGTAGATACCCCGCAGATAAGCAAGAGTAGACCAATCGGATGGAGCTACGGCCAAGATGAGCTTGTTTGCATCGTAACTAACCAAGTCGGCTGCATACTTGTTCCACAAGTCGAGAATATACTCTTTTAGTTCTTTCTGAGTGTAAACACGTTTTCCCGTAGAAGACTCCGTGGATTGCGTCGCTATTGGGGTAGCGTAAATTGTTACATACCCTTTTGACCGTGAGTTGACAGTAAGCTTGTAGTAGAAATACTTTGCCTTGCGAGACATATCTCCGCTAACAGTCCACCCCGCATCTGCAAGTTCTTGCACCAGAATGACGGCGCGCGCAACTAGTATGCTGTCTGCAGTAGTTGGATAGCGCGCCTCGATTGCGACTTTCGCATCGGCAGAGGTGCTAACATGGAGCGTGCCGTTATAATCCCACAGTTCGCCATAGTTATTGCATATGTCAGGGTGAGCCGTGGCACTGCTGCCAGGTACGATGCTCCACGTGTCGTTGCCCTCCTCGTCTTGAGGGTCGTTGGCGTAGTCCACATAGGCATCGCTTCCGCTTCCTCGCATTATGCCCAAAGTCAACCCCCATTCGTGAGATTCTATCGGGCACACACCATCGTCGTTAACCTCGAAGTTGTCCTGCAGGTACAGACGGTACCCCTCGCTGATATGTCCGGATATTTTAAGATTTGTCAGCGTGGTATGATAAGTGTTACTTTCTTCGAAGTAGCCATTTGTTACGGTATGGATTGCGGTTATTGGCAAACTTGGGAATATCTTTTCGACATACATGTCAGAAGCTACAGCGAAAGACCCAGGAGCGACAACCCCGTCGCTCACCATCTTTACGTCTGTGCCATTATTCCCGTGTAGTTCATAAAGTTTGTCGGTGCTATATACAGCGTCAGAATCGTCATAGGATTTCACTCCGGGTTGCTTGTCATTAGGAAGGTCGTTAAGGTCTGGACGGCGTGGGCGCATGGTTTCGTCAACAAAGAGGGCAAAGTGTTGTTCTTTAGCCTTTTGTGGGTTTCGCTCGTTTTCATAGTTGACATCGTTCATGATGGCCGGCTTGAAACCTACCTCGACAGTCTCTATCGTTTCTTCTTCGCCCGTACAGTCGCCATCCTCGGCATCCATGAACCCGGCAAATTCAAAGAGTGAAGGATACAATTCGTCATAGCGTTTTGCATCCTCGTCCACCTTAATGCCGTAGGCATTCCCTGTGGCTGGTTCGATATAGCACGTCTTATCAAAAGCCGACACCTTGTTGAGTAAGTCCGTATATTTCGCATTCAAATTCCAATAGGAATAATCGTGCTTATCGCTCTTGTCTACCCATAATTCTTTCTTATGCGGCAACAGGTCGTTGAGCCCTTTATAATAGAACGTAGTATCCTCGCTGTCTCCATAGGTCATTTTGAAACCGCGGATGCAGTTCTCAGTTTTTGTCTCGCCGAGAATATCGCAGACAACGCTCTGTGCGTTGCTATTACAGAAGATGTTTTTTAAAAGAACGATACGCACGCGCTTATAACTCTTGTCGAATAGGAAACGAATTCCGAAACCGCTTTCTAGTGCATCGATGACTGTAGAAATATCCTCATCCGGGAAGCACTCGCTTGATGCTATTGCGCGATGAAGCAGTAGGTTTTTCTGCAGCAATCTATTACTGCCATAGCCCGCGCTGCTATATCCGTCATAGTATGCCCTTACAGCCTCGCTCATGCCAGCGATTGCCTTGGGAGTGATTGTTATCCCGCTAATACCGCCAATCAAATTTTTAACGGTATCTGTAACATCTACTTCTTCTGTGGTTGTGTAATCTTCGCCGGTAGCCGAATCGGTATGGGTATGATATTTTGTCTCATACCACGCCCCCTCCGTGAATGAAATGCATTCAAGTCCGCAATTTTCGATCTTGGCGAGACTTTTGATTCCGTTCCATCTCTTTTGCTCGCGTTGGTATTTTTCGTTGGTCAAATCGCCGAAGTATTCTGACACCAAAGGCCCATTGCTGCCAAACTGATACCTGCCGTAAGTGCCCGTATATTTGCTAGGGTCTCGAAGATACTTTGTTTCTTCGTAAGCACAGTTTGTATTAACAAAAAACAACCGACGCAAATCCTCTATGTCCATCATCTGATTCTCGTCGATGTGGATACCAAGATGCGCCATCAGTGCCTTCAGCCAGTAGATGACAAAGAAGTTAGGGGCGGAATTAACACGGTTGGCAGGCATGACCTCGTAGCCGCGTTGAGCGGTAGGGTCGGATGAGTAATCTTCATGCGTATATTTCACACCGTTGCTTTCGGTCGTCACGGTGTAGCCGTACTTCTGATAGCACAGTGCGATGTTGCAATAAGGGTGTGAATCGTCGTAAGGGTTGTCGGTGTTAAGAAAATCAACAGTTTCCTCCTTGCTTGTGGTCATGTTGTAGAAAGTCCCCTTCGGGAACACCATACGAGGGTACAACTGTACTGAGGTGCCTTCTTCCTCTCCGTCGCTGATAAAATAGGTCAGTTGCTCATCCTCGTCACCAATCACGGCGCTATGCACCTCATGGGTAAGCGCAAGGCTGCCGTCCTTACTATTCACGTCGAATCTTCCATGCGACGGAGATTTCTCGTAGTGTAATTCCGCTTTCAGTTGCATCTGCATGCATGTCCAACGCTTCCTCCATAACGCCATGCCAAACTGCACTTCGCCTAACATCGGTACTTGATTGGCCTTGCCTCCTTCGATAAGTTCGTCGAAGGTTTTTTGTCCGCTCTCGAAGGTTACGTCTACATTGCCATCGTCATCTACGTCCACTTCGCTGTCAAGTTTGAGATAACCAAGGTAAAGAGGCAATCCGTCCACCCAAACTCTGGCACGGCGGCCGTTTAACTGCTCGTGCAGGCGACTTCCGTGTATTTCGCCACTCGTGCCGAAAATCTTTGCGTTGGCCATTGTGTTGAGAGAAAACGGGAAGCTCCACACATCGCCACTTGAGAATATTTCACTTGTGTCGGTGATTGTTATGCTTGCGTCCTCGGCAAGATAAGCATATTGACTGCCTTTGTCGTCACGGTCGAATATTTCGAGAGATAAATGTTCCATGTCCTTGCGTTTCTGAGGCACTTTTATGTCCGTGCCTTTTAAAGACAAAGTTAAACATCTAAAGTCGCAATTTCAAGGGCAAGGCTGCCCTTGACCGTCGAAGCTTTTTGTTGTAATTTCACGGAAAACTGAAGAAGGAAAAATGGCCAGAACGTCTCCATGCTTTTATATAGCCCCAACTGCTATTTCTGTCACACCGAACGCTAACGGTTCGGCGAGCGACCTTGCCATCAACGTAGTGAAAGGGGCAAAGATAAAAGTCTATAGTCAGGGCATATCGGCTTTGGGCTGCTCTGATGTAAGTTTTCAGCAATGGACGTTAGCCGGACGCAACCGTCGTCTTGCTGAAAGCGCAAAACCTTATACCATTTATGCGCGTCTTGCCAAGAACAACAAAGAGGATGGCTATCTTATATTCGCGCCAAAGGAGGCGGACGGAGACAAGTGGCTCGACAAATACGCCTACGTGACCATCAACGGACTGGCTGCCGGCACTGCTAACAAGAATAGCGACGACTATTGGTATGTTAAGCTTGGAGACGTAAGCCTGCCTGTGGATAACGTCCGTACAGTAACCCTCGACACGGGCATTCTCGGAACAGACAGATTCAACACCGAGTGGAACCTTGACCCTGACCAAATGCCTTTGCGCATCGAACTCACCGCGACTATTGCGTCGAAGGATGCGGGCGACAAGCCTTATGTTGGCTGGGGCGAAGAACTTATTCTTCAAGCAAGACTTTTTGAGGGTTGGGCTAACGCCAACGTACAACGTTTTCATCATTTCACCATTCAGCGAAACACAGGGGAAACCGCAGCGGACACTGCTTATAATTATCCTGACGAAAACAGCGACAGTACAAAGCCGTCTTCGGGTAGGCAAATGCTCAATGGTAATATTGCGCTTGTCCACGCACGAGGCGTTGGCGATGTATTCAATGGCACGGTATCCTCTACGTGGACGGTTATAGCCTGGGGCTTAAAAGCTGATGTCGAAGACAGCACTTCTTCGCCAAGCAGCTCGTCCCCCGAGAATGCGTCGTCAAAGAGTGCGTCAAGCTCTGGAAGCAGTACTAATGGCTCTGACACAGTTGATATTTACGAAAAGTTGGTGGAGAAGTCTATCAATATCATGGCAGAGACTGCGGAACAATACACTTTAGAGCTGTCCTCTTCTGTCGTCAATTACGACCCGTCTTCCGATACTTACAACCCTACCGAGGGAATTGATGTCATGGTGCGTGCCACCGACCAAAAAGGTGAAGTGTTCAAACTTACCAGCGTTCAACTGGACGCGGCAAGCCTTGCCATACAGTATAGCGTTGCAAGCCTTGAACAATGGAACGATTGCGATTTTACGGGTGCGGACGACACCGTGGCGAAAGCAAACATCCCCATCGAGGCATTCCATTTGCAACAAAATGTCAACGTGCGCATCGTTAAGATACAGACTGCTTCGTCTTCATCGTCTTCATCATCCTCATCATCTTCGTCATCGTCTGCGTCGTCGGGTGATACTGCCACAACAACATACAAAGAGATATATCGTTCACATATAGCTCTCGTTCGCAATGGCGAAGATTCCAAGGAGCGTGAATGGATCTTCCTACGCAGTGTTTCTGCGTTGTCGTTCGCTGACATCGCAGACGACAAACACAAGCAGCTGCCTTCTCTTATTGCCGGCGGAGAGGTAAAGCCGGAGGAAGCCGCTACGGGTGCAGATGCAAACAAGGATCAGGACGGATGGGTGCCGGAAGGGTGGTGGGACAATTCTCACGGAACAGACAACACTTATCATTACGAGTATTCCGCCTATCGCGACTATATCAAAAGCAGCCTTGCGTCGGATAGTTCTTCGTCAAAATCGGACAGTTCGACCTCGGAATCAACCTCTTCGTCTGGGAGTGCTATACAACGTGGCGGACATTGGGGTGACTTCTCTGCACCATGTATTTGGAGCTACTACGCTGAAGATGCCGTCAGTTACCGTTGCCGTTGGACGTTGGCTGGTGTCGAAGTCTACCAATTGAAATGTGCTTATACGGGTGCGTTCCGCGGCACATTACCCCTTGTTGCAACGCTCATGAAGCGCGTTGGCAGCGGCCAGGAGCAAGAAGTAAAAGGAGAAACTGTTATTGTTCTCGCTTGCGATGGTGCCGACTATTCCAAGACCTTCAATGCCGAAAACCCTACATTTACGATAAGCACCACTGACGCAAATACCGCTGAGTTTGTACCGTATCTCAATTTGGCAAACCTTGTCTCTCTCTCGGCTTCGTTCACGGTTAACGGAGAGGAGCACAATTTTTCCATTCCTGTCATTCGTGAGGCTGATGAGGATTCTGTAAAGGATACCATTAAGGTTTATGGAGATAAGTGGTATCTCTCGAAGGTGAACGACGACACGGCACAAGGGTTGATAACATTTGCCAAGGGTTTGGTATCCGAAATGGTAGCCAAGCTGAAAGGCGGTGCGACATTCGGGAGCAGCTATGAGTTTGACAAGGACGGCAACGTGGTGGTGAATGCCCTTAACTCGCTGACGTTTGACGAGGCTTTGGAGCGAGGCTTCGGGTTTACGAAGAACGCGAGCACGGGCAAATATACCCTGTCGGTGACGGACTTGATGGTGTGGGGCAAGGCGGTGTTCAACTCGCTGGAGATACGGAAGCTCTACGCCGTTGGCGGCAATGTGTATCTGAGCGGTGCATCAAGCAAGATACAGCACGTGGTAGCGGTGACGGACTCTGACGGCAACGTGACCGGGTGGAAATGCTACATCCTCAACGATGACGGTACGACTGCCACGCAGAACGGATGGGTGAAGTATGACCAAGCGAAGTGCCAGACGTTTGACATCAAGGAGGGCGTGTATGAGAACGTGAGCAACACCTACTACTGGCGACTGGTGACAGACGTGTCGGCAGAGAACGAAGCCATAACAAAGACGGTGACGGAGACGAGCACCGACGAGGAGGGCAACGAGACCACGACGGAAACGACGGTGGAACTATACGACGGCAAGAAGTTCGGGTGGATTATCCTCTCGAAGAGCGACTGCGAGAGCTCGACCAACGACGAGCCGAAAGCTGGCGACACGATAGTATTGGACGGCCACAGGATGTTTGCCACGGGTGACGCAGAGGGCAGAGACCAATACAACGACGAGAGCCGCACTAACGTAATGATGCTGGAGACGACGGGCACGGATACAGGTTCGTTGCCTCGTATCGTGGCGTTGACTGGCATAACGGACTACAAGCACTCGGAGACCTCGAACCAATACAGCAACACGGTGTTCATTTTGTCGCCCAAGGAGGTGGTGTTTGTGTCGTCGGCTATCAAGTGGGTAAGCGCAACGGGCGACCCTATCACGTTCGTGAATTTCCGTGGTGCATGGACTGAGGTCACATCTTACGCCTACTATGACCAAGTGAGCCACGACAACGCCATTTGGACTTGCATAGCCGAAAAGGGCACGACCACGACCTTGAAGCCGACTGACGCTAATTCGTCAGTGTGGCGCAAGGAGATAAGCGGCGGCACGAGCTACAACGTATCGCTGACGGTGGAGAAGCGGACGGTATCAAGCGTGACGGAAGACTGCCTTGTGGTGACGTTCAGCAAGAGCGGTGCGGATGGCGTGACGACCACGGAGAACGTGCAGGCGATAGGCGGATATGCCCAAGTGTATATTGACGGCACGCTCAACGATGCTATGACCTCGAAGCTCAACAACAACAACTCAGATGCTGGCGAGTTGATGGCGAGCGCATATCCTGCGGCATTCTCGGCAAGCTATGTCACGGTGAAGTGGTATGACAAGGAAGGCGGCACACTGCTTGGCATGGGAAGCCTCACGAGGGGAGCCGACGGAGAGGCGGCGGTGACGTATGGGGTGCAAGTGTCGCCTTACTACTATGGCAGCGCGAAGGCACCGGGATTGTGGTTCGACTTCACGAAGACGACGGGAGCGACGGCAGAGATGTGCAACAACGTGACCACGATAGGATGCACGGTTGCGATATACGCCGATGGTACATATTATAGCGAGGAGAGCGGACACATCAATGGTGGTGCAGCCTATTTCCTCTACTCTTCATACCCCAACGACCCGATAGACACTGCAAGCGTGGTGACTGTGATGTTGTATCACAACGGAGTGCTCGTTGCTACCGCTAACCTTGCCAATGGCAAGGAGGGCATGGGAGCTATGGAGATAAGCGTGAGTCCCGACACGGTGATATTCGACACCGACGACAACGGACTGGTAAGCTCTACGACAAGCAAGACTGCCACGATAGGCTGCTACCGTGACGGCAAGAAGGTGGAGAACGTGGAATACGCCCTGCCTTCAAGCGGTCACCCTGACTGCAACGCCACGCTAAGCACGGCGAATGGCATTGCTACCGTGACCATATCGGGCATAGTCACTGATACTACCTATGGCGTGAGCAAGACGAGCGGCACGGTGAAAGTGCAGGTGTATGACGTGGACAACGGCCGCTACTACTACCCGACCGTGAAGTTTGCGGTGAACGTTGCCAAGTTTAACGGGAGCATGGTGGCGAACAACAAGAAGTTTGAGACCGTGTACAACGAGCTGACGAACAACGGCGAATACGACGGCCTCACATGGTATGAGAGCAAGATTGAACAGACCGCGCGCAACATCTCGCTGAAGGTGCAGGAGAAGAATGTGGGAAGAAGGAATCTGCTCACGGGGAGTGCGTTCAGGAAGCAAGGGGAAGGTTGCGTGGTGGACCAAGACGGGCAAGGTGGCAAGAACGGCATCTGCATCAACAACGGATACGAAGGGACTAATGCCGCAAGGCTCTACAACGCCTCCGCGAGTGCCTATCCACGAGTGTGTTGGGGTAACGGCTACTCCCCTAACATCAAGGTAGAGAAGGGCAAGGTCTATACCTTCACCTATTGGGCGAAGCGGCTTGGCTCGGCAACGAGCGGCTACGGTTTGAACGCGCAATTCTTCCTACAAGATGGCGAGAAGGGGACGGGGCGGCCGTATGGCTTTCTGAAAAATGTTGGTGTCACCATCGAGAAGCAAGGCAAATGGGAGCTGATACAGACTTCCGTGACGATACCGTCGGATGCCGCAGCCGAATACATGGAGGTAGACATCTGTCTTGCCCTTGCTGCAAGCGGCAGCATGGAGGTGCTTGTATGCCGTCCGATGCTTGAGGAGGGCGACGAATATAACGGTTGGACGCAGAACGAGCAGGATTACGACTATGTGGGCGGCAACCTCTTGGACAATACGAGCACGCTGGCCAAGAGCGGCAACCTCACCACTGTGAACGGTACGGTGACTGAGGGCGGCATGGGCGAGAGCGCAAGCATAAGGAGCGTGCTGGCTACAACAGTGAAAGAGGCTGACATCCTGCAATACTCCACGTCGGGCATGGGGATAAAGGCAGGCGAGGACTATATCCTGTCGTTCTATGCCAAGGCAGACTCCGACACCACGGCAGGCAAGTTGCAATGCTATCTGTATCCATCGTCGGGCGGCATCTATACCGAGGACAGTGCAGGAGGCAACGACAACAGCCGCAATCCGAGCGACGGCAGTCTGCTATACGGCATCGTGCCCACGACGGCATGGAAACGCTATTGGGTGCACTGGCGGCCGACGCTGGCGAATATGCAGAAAGTGCTTTTCCGTGTGTTGCCACGAGGCACAAGCAAAGGCTCTTACAGCGCGACGACGACCTATGCCGTGGACGACTACGTGCTATACAACGGCAGCTATTGGCGGTGCAAGGCGGCAACCAAGGGCAACGCGCCCACATCATCATCATCGTACTGGGAAGCGACCGTGTACAACATCAGTATTGCCCAGCCGAAACTGGAGGTGGGAGATACGATGACGGAGTGGACGGAGAAGCGTGCCGACATGGTGGACAAGCAGGCGTTGCTGGCGACGGGGATAGACATTGACAACAAGATGGTGACCGTGACCGCCGACAAGTTCAAGGTGCAGAACAACAGCGGCGATGAGACCGCCCTTGTGACAGCGGACGGAAAGCTGACTACCTCGCTTATAGATGCTAATACCGTGGTGGCACAAGGCATCAAGACGCAGGAGCTGGAGGCGCAGAACTTGAAGGTGACGGAAAACAGCAAGTTCGGCATCTGGTCTATCGGCACAGACAGCAAGTGGGGCGGCGTGATACAGTCTTCGGACTTCACTCTCGACGGCGTGTCGTACACGGGCTCGGTGATGCAGTACACCCCATTATTCGTGCGAGGCGGAAGCACTCTCGCATACATGAGGATGGGCCCTTACACCGCCGAGTTCGGGCAATACGTGGATAATGGCTATAACGGCATTTGGTTCGGCTACGCGGCAAGGATAGTGTGCCAAGGGTCGGCCAACAGTTGGGACTTGCCCACGGGTTACGGCTATAACACGGGTTATTCACCCACCGCCTACATCTACAACACGGGAAGCGGCGAGAACCCTGCCTTTGCCATCAACCGAGCCAACGGAGGCACTGCTATCAAGACCAACGGAGCGGTGAGGTGCAGAGGCTTCGGCGGCGGCGTGACGACCATTTCTTCTTCCACGACGCTTGACAGCAACGCCTACTTCGTGAGATGCACCAACTCGTCGAGCATAAATGTCATCCTGCCAAGTGACCCTGTAGAGGGTCAGACGGTGATAATAGTGCAGGCTGGCGGCTCGCTCACCATAGTGGGATACGGCAAGACCATTTGGGCGAGAGGACAGACGGGAGGCGCGTCGAGCGTGACGAGCAACATGACGGGTCAGTTTAACATCTTCGTCTACGACGGCACACAGTGGAACGCAACGATGGCGAACGGAACGTATTAGGCGCATTCGCTAAGGAAGAAAGAATAGAGAAGAAAGAAGACAGACGCATCCGCTAAAGAATAAAGATTAAAGAAGAAAGAAAACAGATAACGATAATAATAACAATAACAATAACGATAACGAGGCTTGACGTAACTAACCCCTCCCCTTGGTGGGGGAGGGATAAAGGGAGGGGCTGAAAACACTGAAATGATATGAGAATACCAGAATGGCTGATGCTGACGGCGTGCGGCGTTTTCACGACAACGACAATGGGGTTTTTGAACGATGCTATGGCTACGATGATACCGTGGATATTGGTGATGCTTGGCGTGGTGACGGCAGACTTGGTAGCAGGACTGCGGAAGAGCATCAAGCTGGGCATCCACGTGAGCTGGAGCATGGCGTTTAGAAACACGATGGGGAAGATGGTAACGTATGTTGCCTTTGTGATGATGGTTGCGCTGATTGATGCGGCGTGCGGACACCAGTTCAAGATAGCGATGTGGAGTTGCCTGTTTGTGTGTCTGCTTGAAGGTGGCAGCATCATCTCGAACCTCATGAAGCCTTATGGCGTGGACATTACCCCGAAGAGCATCTTTGCCTTTGCGGTGAAGGTGTTTTCTGCCAAGGTGATACGGATTGACGGTGGCGAGGCTTCGTTTAGCATCGACGATGACAAGATGGACACCATCAAGGAGAGGGAGAAAGGGAGATGGGAACGACGGACGCGGACGCATTCGCGCTCCGCTAAGGATTAAAGAAGAAAGAATAAAGAAGACTGAGGCGCATTCGCTAAGGAAGAAAGAATAAGGAATAAAGAATACAGAATACAGATAAAACGGAAACGAGGCTTCGACATATTGCGCCCTCCCCTTGGTGGGGGAGGGACTAAGGGAGGGGCTGAAAAACATAAACGATATGCTTGCAAGTGATTTGGTGAAGCTCTTTGGAAAGGGCAAGGAGAAAGAGATATTCGAGATAGTGAGGACGATGAACCCTCTGCTGGCGTTGTATGAATTTAACACGCTGAGACGGCTGAGGTACTTCTGGGCGCAGGTGGGACACGAGAGCTGCGGACTGACCTACACCAAGGAGATAGCATCGGGCAAGGCGTATGAGGGACGCAAAGACCTCGGAAACGTGATTGCAGGTGACGGTGTGAGGTACAAGGGTCGCGGATACCTACAGATAACGGGACGGGCGAACTACACGCTGCTGCAAGCGGAGACGGGCATCAAATGTGTTGACCACCCCGAACTGTTGGAGCAACCGAAGAACGCCATACTGTCGGCACTGTGGTACTGGAAGAAGAAGAACCTCAACCGCTATGCCGACAAGGACGCTTTTACGGCACTAACCAAGGCGATAAACGGCGGAACGAACGGACTGAGCGACAGGATGAAGTGGCTTGGAAAGGCGAACAAGTGCATCACGGAGGTGTGACGCTGCGCTAAGGAAGAAAGAATAGAGAATAAAGAATACGGGGTGCGGATAGGAAAATAGATAGACAAAGGCAAAATGAAATACGGAGTACCATACAAGGGAAGCAAGAATATGCTGGCAAATGACCTCATGAAGGCGATACCGACAAAGGGCATGGAGAACTTCTACGACCTGTTTGCTGGCGGTTGTGCCATGACGCACAAGGCGATGGCGGACGGCAAGTTTGTGCAGTGTTTCGCCAACGACCTCGACGGGCAGGGCGCGAGGCTCTTCCGTGACGGCATAGCAGGAAAGTATCACAACGAGAAGCGATGGATAAGCCGCGAGGAGTTCTTTCGGCTCAGAGACGCAGAGCCATACGTGGCGTGCTGCTGGAGCTTCGGGAACAATCAGAGGAACTACCTATATAGCAAGGAGATTGAGCCGTGGAAGAAAGCGTTGCACTATGCGAGGGTGCTGGGCAATGTCTCGCTGATGGAAGACTTCGGCATCCACACCGACGGCAGCCGCGCCGACATCATCGCCCATCGTGACGAGTATAAGCGGAAATATATCCGATGGTGGCTCGCACATCAAGAATACACCAAGGAAGAACTGGACGAACTCATTGCCAAGTGCAAGGGCGACATCGCCGTGCAAGAGGAAGAACTGAGGCAATATCTATTGAAAGGCTTGCGGTCGTCGGGGCTGACACAAGCCGAGGTAGGCAGGCGGCTGGGTACGCAGATGACGGGGCACTACTTCGGGCGGAGCCAGTGGGAGTTCCCGACAGAGGAGTATTACAGACAGATGCAGACTTTCATGCCTGCACTCGACCGAGACTATAACGAGGTGGTGGGGTTGACAAGGTTATGGCAAAGCCTCGAAAGACTCCAAAGCCTCGAAAGACTCCAAAGCCTCGAAAGCCTCGAAAGACTCGAAAGACTCCAAAGACTCGAAAGACTCGAAAGACTCCAAAGACTCGAAAGCCTCGAAACGTCGTGCGTGGATTACAGGGAGGTAGAGATAAAGCCTCGAAGCATCATCTATTGCGACCCGCCATATAAGGGGACGGACAGGTATAACACGGGCGACTTCGACCACGAAGCCTTCTACGACTGGTGCGAGAGGCAATCGGAGCTGGTGCTGGTGAGCGAATATGATATGCCCGAAGACAGGTTCGTGGCAGTGTGGCAACGGAAACACCGAAGCAGACTGAGCGGCTCGGCAAACAACGGGGTGACGGAAAAGCTATTCGTGCCAAAGGGACAGGAGGCGAGGTATTATGAGATGATGACCTCTGATAGACTTTTATAGACTTGATAGACTGATATAGACAATAAACACTGAATTGATATGACGGAGAGAAAAGAACGGATAGGACTGGTGGCTGTGGCGTTTTTGGCTGGGCTATGCCTCGGCGGTTGGCTGGGGAGGACGTGCAACCATTTCGGTGACGGCAACAAAAAGGTGACGGTGGACACGGTGGTGGTGAGGGACACGGTGCATCTCGATGCGCCCAAGGCTGCGGACTCGGTGGTGACGGGAACTATACGGGTGCCGATGGCGGTTTATGTGCATGATGGGCAAGGTGATACCGTAGGCGTGCAGAATATGGGCAAAATCGGCGTGTCTGATACGGTGTGGACAACAGTGCCAAGGACACAGAAGAGATACGAGGATAGCACTTATACGGCTTGGGTGAGCGGATATGAGGCACGGCTGGACTCGATAGAGGTGTACAGAAAGACGGTGTTTGTGACCAAGACGAAAGGGGGTACAAAATGTAACCGGTTTGGCGTGGGACTGACGGGAGGCGTGGGGTACGGAGTGTTTACGCGGAAGCCTGATGTGTGGGTTGGCGTGGGCGTGACCCTGAGGCTTTTCCCCTAAGGGGGAAAGAAGAAAGAATAAAGAATAAAGAATACAGGGTGCGGACGCTGCGCTAAAGAAGAAAGAATAGAGAATAAAGAAGACAGGGTGCGATAGAGAGCAGGCGAGGTAGACCTTGATAGACTGAATAGACTTTATAGACGAGGATAGGCATGATAGGCTTGATAGGCATAATGGGCATAATGGGCAAAACGAAACATAACTGATATGAAGAAGATTGTGAAAGGCAATGACTTCACGCTGAAGATACCAGTGGTGAAGATGGTGAACGGTGAGAAGGTGGCGTTTCCGCTGCCATCATGCACCGACGTGACGGTAAGGATATGCTCGGCATACAGACGCTATGAGCTGGCGCACACGGTGGATGCAGCCGAGGATAACGTGATACTCGCCAAGGTGGAGGGCGACGCGCTGAGCCTTGGCACGTATGCCGTGGAGGTGAGGGGCAAGATATTCGGCAACGACTGGCGAAGCAATGAGTATCCGCAGTTTCAGATTGTGAACGAGAACGCTGACGCAGACACGGAGTTTGGCGAGACCGACGAGGGCGACAACTCGGTGGAGATGGACTCGGCGGTGGTGTTTATGCCGCCAACGGCAGAGCTGGGCACGCTGATAAGTGAGGCGGAAGGATTGGTAACGAAAGCCGACGAAGCGGTGAGCAGTGCGGAGAAAGCGGTGAGCGAGGCGGAGAACATCGACATCGACATCAACGGCACCGACCTTGAGATAACACGCAAGAGCGGCGAGAAGAAAGGCTTCAACCTGATGTTGCTGCAAGGCGAGAAGGGAGCCGACGGCAAGGACGGCAAGGATGGTGGCGTGGTGCCTGTCGTGTGCCTCACCGAGGACGAATACAACGCCTTGGAGACAAAGGACGCTGATACCTACTACATGGTAACGGAGGAGGACTGACGCATGATATACAAGAACGGAAAAGAGATAACCGCATTGAGCTTCGGCGCGAGAGCCATAGGAGCGGTGTACTACGGAGCGAAGAAGGTGTGGGAGGCGGTGAGTTCGTGCTTTGGTGCAGGGTATTGGGACGATGACAAACCATGGGACGATGATGATGCTTGGAACGATGGATAGGCATTACAGACTTAATAGACTTAATAGACTTAATAGACTTAATAGACTTAATAGACTTAATAGACTGGATAGACTGGATAGACTGGATAGACTGGATAGACTGGATAGACTGGATAGACTGGATAGACTGGATAGACTGGATAGACTGGATAGACTGATATAGATTATAAATAACAAACAGAAAACGCAAGGATATGGGCAGGAAGAAATCGTACAACGACATTCCGTCAATAGAGACGAGCTGGATGAACGACCCTACTAATGGGTTGCCATTCGCAGGCCAGAAAGTACAGGAGTTTATAAAGAAACAGTTTGGGGCGAAGGTGGGGTATATTTGCCCATCCACCTCTGCCGACGACAGGAACTATTATCACA
>CAVAAS010000034.1:0-25453 GCA_963586715.1 Barnesiella intestinihominis | reverse complement strand
TTAGGATACAAGATTCTCAATCTTGGCATAGGGGTTCGATTCCCCTATCCACTACGTAAGAAACAAAAGGCCGCCTTCCACTTTCGGAATACGGTCTTTTTCCTTATCTTTGCAAAGGATTACCGCACAAGAGCGAGAACAAACATGTAACCGCAGCATGTGCGTATTTTCCATAACACGAATAACCCAAACAACTTCTACGAATATGACAATACCCATCATCGTTCTGGCTGTTTCCGCTATTTTCTTCGCTATAGGGAAAATCCGTTCCGACATCATAGCCCTCTGCGCTATGCTCACACTCGTTATCTCTGGTACCATAACCCCTAACGACGCACTTGCAGGCTTCTCAAACCCCGTAACAATAATGATGGTAGGCCTCTTCGTTGTAGGCGGAGCCATTCTTCAAACTGGCTTGGCAAAAATGATTAGTGCCAAGATTATGAAACTTGCAGGGACAAACTCCACAGTAATATTTCTTGCAGTTATGCTCGTAACGGCAGTAATTGGCGCCTTTGTCAGCAACACCGGCACTGTAGCCCTCATGCTCCCCATCGTAGTAAGCATTGCCGCAAGCACAAAGACAAGTCCGTCATACCTTCTCATGCCCCTGGCGTTTGCCAGCAGTATGGGCGGAATGTTGACCCTCATCGGTACGCCTCCTAACCTCGTCATACAAGAAACTCTAACCGAAGCAGGCTACGAACCTCTCGGTTTCTTCTCTTTCCTACCGGTAGGTATAATATGTATAATTGTCGGAATCGCCGTACTCCTACCGTTAAGCAAATGGCTGCTTGCAAAAAAGGACAAAGACGAAAAGAACAACGCCCGTAGTGGCAAGACGCTGCCACAACTTGTAAACGAATACAAGCTTACCGAAAACCTCCACCTACTAAAGGTTAGCCAAGGCTCACCCCTCGCCGGGATGAAAATGGCAAGCCTTGACTTATACAACACTTACGCACTTACCGTGCTTGAAGTAAGAAAAGAAACTGGCAGCTATAGCAAACTGACAAAAAACATTAGCCAAAAGACAGCAGGAGCGGAAACAGTGTTTGAAAACGATGACATTATATATATTTCCGGAGACAGAGACAACGTAGAACGTTTCAAGACAGATTTCAACCTGAAGACCGCGCACACGGAAGGCAACGGGTTGGAATTCTACGACATCGGCATAGCAGAACTAATGTTAATGCCTGGCTCACGCCTTACAGGACGATTGATAAGGAACACTGCCCTAAGAGCAAAATACAACATCAACGTTGTGTCAATACGCAGAAAAGGAGAATACATACGAGAAAGGCTTGCTGATGAAGCATTGAAAAACGGCGATGTGCTCCTTGTGCAAGGTGCATGGACAGACATAGCTCGACTAAAAACAGATGACGACGACTGGGTCGTATTGGGTCAGCCGCTCGATCAAGCTGCCAAAGTCACACTGTCATACAAAGCCCCCTTGGCTGCAGCAATAATGATAGCGATGATTGCTGTTATGGTCTTCGACTTCATACCTATAGCCCCCGTAACGGCAGTACTGACAGCAGCCGTGCTGACAGTGCTATGCGGCTGCTTCAGAAATGTCGAAGCTGCCTATAAAACAATCAATTGGGAAAGCATAGTACTCATCGCCGCAATGATGCCCATGTCGGTAGCACTTGAAAAGACTGGTGTTTCTGCCCTCATATCACATTCCCTAACCGGAAGCCTCGGGCAATACGGCGCCCTTCCACTCTTGGCAGGAATATACTTCACCACATCACTTCTGACAATGTTTATCAGCAACACGGCAACAGCAGTTTTGATGGCTCCGATAGCAATGACAAGTGCCACAGAGCTAGGACTAAGCCCGTATGCCTTCCTCTTTGCCGTAACACTCGGCGCAAGCATGTGCTTCGCCTCGCCATTTGCCACACCGCCCAACGCATTGGTGATGCGAGCAGGAAAATACACGTTTATGGACTACATAAAAGTAGGACTGCCACTGCAGATTATCATCGGCATAGTAATGATTTTCGCTCTCCCATTGATTTTTCCACTCTAACAAAGGACCGAGAAGATAGAAAATGCCTAATTTTGCAGCCAGTCAAAGAAAAAGACAAATGAAAAAGCTCAAGGATTTCACAATAAACACATTGAGAAAATTTGCAGAGAACAGCGCCTTGATAGGAATCAGCATGCTCATAATCGCTACACTGTTGCTCGCAATCCACCAATGCTCAGGCATAACATCCAATGCCCCACTAATAATCTCAGCATTACTTATAATAATAGGTGTAGTTTCTATCGTTTGGCAAATGAAACACTCGTCAAGATACTGAAACAACATAGCCGTGAAATCCAAAATCACCTCATGACAACCCCAAGACAAGGGGTTATCGTGAGAAAAGCAGTCATTACGGCGTTAAAAAACATTAAATCTCGTTGTTTACACAAAGCAATAAAGATTTGGCGAAACGTTATCTCGCAAATAAGCAGTACCTTTGCACCCGATTTATTAAATTAACATAAAGTCTAACTTTATTAATTACAAAACACTTTTAATTATTTTATGGCAGATTTTAAGAACGTACAACCGTTGGAAGACTTCAATTGGGAAGAGTTTGAGAACGGC
The DNA here is from genome assembly GCA_963586715.1 of Barnesiella intestinihominis. GTDB lineage: Bacteria > Bacteroidota > Bacteroidia > Bacteroidales > Bacteroidaceae > Prevotella. Next base: position 22,839 of record CAVAAS010000034.1, on the reverse strand, counting down.
GGTGCAACAGAAGTCAGCAAGAGTGAATTGCTGAAGGCTTACGATGAAACACTGAACAAAGTAAGCGAGCACCAGGTAGTTGACGGAACTGTAATCTCAATCGACAAGAAAGAGGTTATCGTAAACATCGGCTACAAGAGCGACGGTATCATTTCCGCTAGCGAATTCCGTTACAACCCAGACTTGAAGGTAGGCGACACCGTAGAGGTGTACGTTGAAAACCAGGAAGACAAGAAAGGTCAGCTTTTGCTGTCCCACAAGAAAGCACGCCTCAGCAAGAGCTGGGAACGCGTCAACGCAGCTTTGGACAACGAGGAAATTATCCAGGGTTACATCAAGTGCCGCACAAAGGGTGGTATGATTGTAGACGTATTCGGCATCGAGGCATTCTTGCCAGGAAGTCAGATTGACGTTCATCCTATACGCGACTACGACGTATTCGTAGGCAAGACAATGGAGTTCAAGGTTGTGAAGATCAACCAGGAGTTCCGCAACGTTGTTGTTTCTCACAAGGCTCTTATCGAAGCTGAGTTGGAAGCACAGAAGAAAGAAATCATCAGCAAGCTCGAAAAGGGTCAGATCCTTGAAGGTACTGTCAAGAACATCACCTCTTACGGTGTATTCGTTGACCTTGGCGGTGTTGACGGACTTATCCATATCACAGACCTCTCTTGGGGCCGCGTAAGCGATCCACACGAGGTTGTATCACTCGACGAGAAGATCAAAGTTGTTATCCTCGACTTCGACAACGAGAAGAAGCGCATTGCCCTCGGCTTGAAGCAGCTCACTCCTCACCCATGGGATGCTCTCGATTCAGAGCTGAAGGTTGGCGACCACGTAAAGGGCAAGGTTGTCGTTATCGCAGACTATGGTGCTTTCGTAGAAATCGCTCCTGGTGTAGAAGGTCTTATCCACGTTTCAGAAATGAGCTGGAGCCAGCACTTGCGTTCAGCACAGGAATTCCTTCACGTTGGTGATGAGGTGGAGGCTGTTATCCTCACTCTCGACCGCGAAGAGCGCAAGATGTCTCTCGGCATCAAGCAGCTTAAGGAAGATCCATGGGAGACAATTGAAGTTAAATACCCTGTTGCAAGCAAGCACACTGCAAAGGTTCGTAACTTCACCAACTTCGGTATCTTCGTTGAACTTGAGGAAGGTGTTGACGGTCTTATCCACATCTCTGACCTCTCTTGGACAAAGAAGGTTAAGCATCCTTCAGAATTCACACAGGTTGGCGCAGACATCGACGTTGTTGTTCTAGAAATAGACAAGGAAAACCGCCGTTTGAGCCTCGGTCACAAGCAGCTTGAGGAAAATCCTTGGGATACATACGAAACAATCTACACTCCAGGTTCAGTACATCAGGGTAAGATTACCGAGATGATGGACAAGGGTGCAGTTATCACTCTGAACGAAGGCGGTGAAGGTTTCGCTACTCCTAAGCACCTTGTTAAGGAAGACGGTTCACAAGCTCAGCAGGGCGAAGAACTTTCATTCAAGGTTATTGAATTTGTAAAGGAAACAAAGCGCATCATCCTTTCTCACAGCCGTACATTCGAGGATGTGAAAGAAGAACCCAAGAAGGCTCCTCGCAAGAAGGCAACCAAGAAGGAAGAAGCTCCTGCAATCAACAATGTTGCAGCTTCTACCACACTCGGTGACCTCGATGCATTGGCAGCTCTCAAGGCTAAGATGGAAAAGGGAGAATAATCAGGCTGCCTGATTGTTCAAAACAATAAAGTTAACGCGGTAGGTATCGGAAACGATATTTGCCGCGTTTTTTATCTACTGCCAAAGAAACCTAAAAAAGCCTATAACAACGAAACGGGCAAACACACAAAAGCCCGCACAAAGAAAAAGCGCAACCCGCGGGGTAAAGCATCAATACCCGCAGATTGCGACAATTCATTTTGCGTCCGACAAGGACCGAAACCCTTAATCGTGTATTCTTTCCAGCTGCACAGTGAAATGCCTCATCAAGGGAGCCTCCCAAGCTATGCGCACACCATGAGTTATCGTCTCGCGGCGCTCATATACGTTCCTTAAGGCAGCAGCGATAACAGCCATGTGATTGTCGGTATATACACGGCGCGGAATGGCAAGACGCAACAGGTCAAGGCCACCGAAACGGTTCTCGCGTGTAACGGGATCACGGTCAGCCAACAAATACCCTATTTCACATCCACGTATACCAGCTTCCAAGTATAGTTCGATGGTAAGCGTCTGTGCAGGAAATTCTTCCTGAGGCACATGAGTGAGCACCTTTGGTGCATCAACGAAGATGGCATGACCGCCGGCAGGACGCTGGTAAGGCACTCCATACTCATCGAGCAATGATGCAAGATACTGCACCTGATGTATGCGTGTTTCCAAGTTATCAAACTCGGTATTCTCGTCCAATCCAATGGCAAGGGCATTCATGTCGCGTCCGTTCATGCCGCCATAAGTAAGATATCCCTCGAACTGCACACAATACCCCTTCGCACCGTCATACCAATCCTGACGGTTAGTTGCGATGAAGCCTCCCATATTCACAATACCATCCTTCTTGGCACTCATTGTCATACCGTCGGCAAAAGAGAACATTTCTTTGGCAATCTCCTTTATGGTCTTGTCTTTATACCCGTCTTCACGTGTCTTTATGAAGTATGCGTTCTCGGCAAAACGCGCAGAATCAAAGATAACCGCCTTTCCATACTTGTCGGCAATACGCCTGACATCCTTTAGATTCTGCATAGAAACTGGTTGCCCGCCAGCCGTATTGTTGGTAATGGTAATAATAATGAAAGGCACTCTGTCGCCATATTCTTTCAGAGCGGCATCAAGTTTTGAAGGATCAACGTTGCCCTTGAACGGGACCTCAAGCTGAGTGTCCTTCGCCTCGTCAACAGTGCAGTCGAGAGCCATGGCCTTTCTTCCTTCAATATGCCCCTTTGTCGTATCAAAATGTGAGTTTCCCGGCACTACGTCGCCCTCATGCACGAGATAAGAGAACAGAACATTCTCGGCGGCACGCCCCTGATGGGTAGGAATGACATAGTTGAAGCCCGTAAGACGAGTTATTGTATCTTTCAGTTTGAAGAAAGATGTGGCACCGGCATAACTCTCGTCGCCGAGCATAACACCAGCCCATTGGCGGTCGCTCATTGCTCCCGTGCCGGAATCTGTCAAAAGGTCAATGTAAACCTGCTCGGCTCTCAGCTGAAAAACATTGTAATGAGCGTCCTTAATCCACTGTTCCCTCTCTTCGTGGGTACTTCTGCGGATAGGTTCAACCATCTTAATCTTCCATGATTCTGCAAAAGGTAATTCCATAGTTGTTATTTTAAGGTTAATTCAGTCTTAACGGCCGAATATATTATTACATTTCGAGGTCAAATGTAGCAAATTGTACGTTAACATCCAACCATCCACGTGGGAAAACTTTCAGTAATAAATGTTTTTAACATACGCCATCATGGGCTTCATTACCTAAATATGATTATGCGGAGTTGAATATTAGTAAAAAAAAAGACTCGGATAAGTTTTTTTCCCAATTTTTGAGTATTGCCGTTATTTTACATTCTTAATACTTTTGCAAGCGAAATTTAAATAATGTATAAATTTCAGCTTGCATAAAATCAAGGAACAAATGTGAGCAAGCCGGATAAAAAAGATTGTAGTTTTAAAAGACAATACGTATTTTATATAAAACGATGAACAAAAACTTATTCCTCTTAGGTCTTCTTTCTTGCGGACTTGCGACAAACGCTGTCGCTCAAGACAATTGCTGCAAGGAAAAGAAAACGGACAAGACTGAATGTCCGAAGAAATGTGATGAAAAGAAGACACAGGCACCATCTGCCCTCTCGCGATTTACAATTGGCGGATACGGCGAGGCGGTAATGAGCCGCAATTTTTATAGCCAGCATTTTAATAGATACAAGACTCCTGAACTCTACAAGGATGACAAAAGCCACGGACGCTTTGACCTTCCACACGTAACCTTGAACCTTGGCTATGACTTCGGTCACGGTTGGACCATGGGCATGGAAATAGAGTTTGAACACGGCGGAACAGAGAGTGCCGTTGAGATAGATGCCGATGAGGCTGGCGAATACGAAGCAGAAACTGAGCGTGGAGGCGAGGTTGCCCTCGAGCAGTTCTGGTTGAACAAAGCATTTTGGGGAGGAAAGTTCAACATCAAAGCCGGTGAGATAATTATTCCTGTGGGCGAAATCAATGCCTATCACATGCCAAACAACTTCTTCTCGGTTTACCGTTCAGAGGGTGAGGCAAAGATGTTGCCCAACACTTGGCACCAAGTAGGTGTATCTCTTTGGGGACGGCTGAAGCATTGGCGTTACGAGGCTATATTCACTTCAGGACTTGACGCAGAGCGTTTCGGACATAACTGTTTCGTTCACTATGGAGCGACAAGCCCTTATGAATACAAGTTGGGCAATGTCTATGCTGGTGCTGCACGCATCGACAACTTCTCTATACCGGGACTGCGTTTGAGCCTTAGCGGGTACTATGGATATACCTTCAGAAACACAGAACGCAAGAGCAGCGCAAGCTATAACAATGTTACTGGCGCACTTGCAATAGGAAGCTTTGGATTCGAATTGAACCGTTGGAACTGGATTGTAAGAGGTAATGCAACATACGCACATCTTGATGATGCCTCAGCAATGACCACATTCATGAACGCTTTCCCCAAGCATACTCAGCAGGACGGTTCACCTTCCAAGCACTCTCCTATAGCATCAAATGCATATTCTGTAGGGCTTGAAGCTGGTTACAATGTGTTCTCCCAGATAAATTGCCTGCGTGACAAGCAGTCACTCTACCTCTTCGGACGCTACGAAGACTATAACACATTTGCTGCTGGCTCACAGAAAGCGGCTTTGAAATACGACCGTGTAAAAAGAATGGCATTCGGTATCAACTACTCACCCATCAAGCAGATTACTGTAAAGGGCGAATATAGCAAGCGTTTCTTGCCGCACGGATATAACAACGAGCCTAGCTTCTCATTGGGCATCACATTCAATGGCATGTTCAACACAAGCCATTGGTTCAACAAAAAGCCATGCCAGAGCAATGGTCTTTCAGAAGAACAGATGGACCGCATAAACAATCTCACTAGAGAAGTTGAGGAGTTGAAACGTCGTCAGCCTGTTGTTATAGAAAAAGACGGTACAAAAGTAGTTGACAATGCCTATGTTGTGAACTTCGCGCAGAACGAAAGCGAAATATCATCTGCCGACAAAGAGAACCTCGACAAGATTCCTTCTGGTGCAACAGTAGACATCAATGCATTCTCATCCCCTGAGGGTAACGCTAACTACAACAAGAAGCTGTCAGAGAAACGTGCCAACGCTGTGAAGGAATACCTTAGCGGACGTGGCGTGAAGGTAAGCGAAGTTTACAGTAACGGTGCTGCAGACAAATACTGCAACCGCATTGCGGTGGTTACAGTAAAGTAAAACGCTGTTCAGACAATACAAGACAAACAATTCTAAAACGTTTAATATAAAAAACAAAATGAAGAAAATTTTCAAGTACTCAATGATGTTCGCAGCAGCACTTACCCTTGCAATGGGTTTCACTAGCTGTAGCGATGACGACAATGATGACGCAATCACGTTCGAAAGTAGCGTGTTGTCAAAGGTCAACACTGAATATGTAGACAACACCATTGTTCCTACATATCGCACATTGGCTGACTACAGCGGACAGCTCGTTGACGCTGTGACATCAATGAAAGACGATGCTGGTGTAGAAAAGGCATGCAACATCTGGAAGTCTTCACGTAAATGGTGGGAGTTCTCTGAAGCGTTCTTGTTCGGCGCTGCTGGTGACTTCGCTATCGACCCACACATCGATACATGGCCATTCGACAAGACGGCATTCGACAACATGATGTCAAAGTATAACCCTGCAACAAATGAAGAAGATGCCAAGAACATTGACGAGACGATAAGGGGAACTCAAAGCCTTACTGGTTTCCACGCTGTTGAATACCTGATATTCCGCGATGGTCAGCCACGCAAGTTCTCTGCATTGTCAGCTGACGAAATTTACTTCATCAAGTCTGCCGCATTGGATCTCTACCTGAACTCATTGAAACTCGTTTCTGCATGGGGCGGTGAAGTTTCTGAAGCAGAACAGGCTCTCCTTGACGATAACGAATTTGACTCAAAGAATTATGGCGAAGAGTTCAAGAACGCAGGCAAGAGTGGTTCTAACTATACTACCATAATGCTCGCAACACGCCAGATCATCGCTGGTGCTCAGGATATCATCGGTGAGGTTAGCGATTCAAAGATCGGTTCACCTGCAACTGGTGAAGACCCTAACTACATCGAGTCGCCAAACGCTTACAACTCAATCCAGGACTTCTACGACAACATCATGTCTTGCAAGCACGCTCTCTACGGCGGTTACGATGTTGACGGCAAGACTCCAAAGTCATCTTCTCTCATCGGTGTATGCCTTGCGAAAAGCGAGACAAAGGCTGCTGCCGAAGATGTTATGGAAAAGTTGGAGAACGCTCTCACTAAGATCGACTCTATGAAGAAGCCATTCGTGCTCTACTACACTGACCAAAGCGCTAAAGATGCAATGTCAGCACTGAACGAACTTAACACTTCTCTTCAGAAGCTTGATGACATTCTCAATGGTGCAGAACTGAAATAATCAGCTAGACAAATAGAAATCTAACTCAATAAAGTTGGTAGCCAATAGCAAAATATGGGCTACCAACATTTTACGTATAAAATAAATACATTATGAAACACATTTATCTGCTGCCCGCTTTCTTGGCTGCAGCAACATTATTCAGTTGTTCCGACGACAACGGCAGCGGTCTTGACACAGATCTGCCCGAAGCTCAGTTCGGAACGCCAGATGAATGGTATTATGCTGGTGGCAAACTCGGTACGACAAGCCATATTATGGCTCTGGCATACAAACAACAGACACCGGCTGTTGACAACGCTGGCCTTTCGCAAGCATTCCAGGTTGGTGAGACGCTATTTGAAAGAGACTACAACACCAACACATCTGGAGCTTTTACCGGACTGGGTCCTGTATATGTACGACGCGGATGTCTGTATTGCCACCCCAACTACGGGCACGGAAAGAGAATGGACCGCTACAAGGCTGACGACATGGGCAACGGCTATCTTCTCGTAATCTACGACAAACAGACAAACTCATACATCCAGTCTGTTGCCGGAATGCCACAAACAGGATCAGTAAAGCCGTTCAAAGCTCCCATCGACGAGGACAAGATAAAGATTAAATGGGAATCTTATACCGACGAATGGGGCAACAAGTTCCCCGATGGCGAGACATATGAATTGTGGTATCCTGAAGTTACAATACCTGCCGATGCATACTATTCACCCGTCACAGTATTGCGCAACGGAAATCTCGTAGAGATACCAAGTGACCAAGTTGCTGATCAGATTGGCGTTCGCCTTGAAACAACAATCGGTATCTACGGAACAGGTCTCACCGACGCCATCCCTGAGGATTCCATCACTGCAGAGTGGACAAGACAAAGCAAATACTTCAACTCTGTTGGCAAGACAGACGCTTTAAATCCTGGCTATTGGGATCAAACAACCAACACGTGGAAGAGCTACTATAAGAACGCTACCGGTGACGGAAAGAACTATGTTCGCCGTTACACATACGCCCTTACACGCGGACCTATCCAGGACGGACCTGGTGCAAACGCTATATGGAATATTACAAATGTGACACGTCCAGACCGCAAGTCTCTCTATCTTGACCTCAACGGAAAGATTTACGCTAAGACTTCTATGAACGATGCTGACGTTATTGCTGGTTTCCCCGCATACATCAACAGCATTGACCCCGAAAAGAAGCATGCTTCTTGGCATACAGACGACGTGAAGCAGAACATATACAACTACCTCACGGCAAAAGATCATGATGCTGAAATGACCCAGGCGCAGTACAAGAACTTCATGATTTGGCACCGCGGACTTGCTGTTCCTGCAGCACGCAACACAAAGACTGACCGTTTCAAGAACGGAATGAAGCTGTTTACAACTATCGGCTGCGCAAATTGCCACCGTCCATCGTGGACAACGGGTGACGACAACATCCAAGACCCGAACGGTCTCTTTGGCAATAACGACATGCCACGCTATCCTCATCAGAAGATTTGGCCATATTCAGACTTCGTTCAGCACCGTCTATACATGGTTAATGACATCCGCACAGGCTGGTGCCGCACCACTCCACTCTGGGGACGCGGCCTCTCGAAGATTTGCACAGGATCGGAAGACCGTCTGCACGACTGCCGCGCACGCAACACCATGCAAGCCATTATGTGGCACGGAAGCGCACAGAGTGATGCACGCCACAGCATTGAGCTATTCAGAAACCTTTCAAAGACGGAACGCGACAATATCATCTATTTCGTTGAATCCATCTAAAAGAGAATCGAAGAGAGGACTTTACACTATGGCTTATAACATAACGTAAATCCTACCGGAAAAAATCACACACTACCACGCATGGCTTTGTGCCAACGCCTCGGTAGTGTGTGGCTTTTATGAAAAAGTCTTATTTTTCATAAAAAAAGATATTTCTCCACACTGCCTAAAGACAGAAAAAAGACAATGACACTGAACTATTTAAAGTATGCATTACTTGCGTTGCCACTGATTGCTGCCTCTTGCAGCGATGAAAACACCACACTTGACGTTGACTTGGAAGATTCAATGTACAAAGATTACCCTGAAGACTTCTTTACTGGTGGCAAGTTGGGAACGGTTTATACAATTTCAGCCATCTCATACAAACAGCCTGCCCCAGCGATCGACAAGCAAGGTCTAACGCAGGCATTCCAAATGGGCGAAAGCTTCTTCGACCATCCATTCACAGAACACGAAAAGCCCATGAGCGGCCTCGGACCACTCTATATCCGTAAATCGTGCCGCCACTGCCACATTGGTTACGGTCACGGAAAAAGACAGACGAAATACAACTCTGACACGTTCGGAAACGGATATATTCTTATGATAACCGACGAGAACGACATTGTTGTCCAGTCGTTCGGATGGGTTGCAATGGGCAAGGCAACAGAACCGTTCAAGCCTCAGTTTGACGAGAGCAAGGTTAATATAGAATGGAAAGACTACACCGATCAATGGGGTAACAAGTTTGACGATGGCGAGACATACAGCTTGATTTATCCTGAAGTAACGCTCGCAGAAGGTTGTATCTACGGCAAACTGATAGACAAATGGGGCAATGAAGTTCCTATGTCGCGGGCAAAGGTAAGACTTGAATCGACCATCGGATTTATTGGATCAGGATTGCTTGATGCTATCCCCGATGATTCTATCATGAAACAGTACCGCGACGAAGCAGCCAGCCCATACGTTGTTCTCAATCCACAGTTCTGGGACAACACAGCCAAGGATTTCACAAAGAGAGCCGACGGCTCATTGGAAATAAAGAGTCCGGAAGGAATCGTCTACAAATTCGACTATGCTCTTGACCGTGCGTCGGTAATGAGTGATGCGTCGTTTTGGGAGGTGCAAAACGTAACACGCAAAGATTTCACAAAGCACTATATCCCCACAGAATATTGGCAGTTTGCAGCAGCAGATCCTGAAGTAACAAGCAAGTTCTACCAGTATTACCCGGAATGGAACCTGACAAATGATCCTGCAAAAGACATTATCACCTTCGGTAATGCCACCAATCTGCCAGTCGAAATGTCTGAAGAAGATTATATCAAATATATGGTTTGGCATCGTGGCGTGGGCATCCCTGCAGCCCGCAACACCAAGACGGAAGATTTCAAGGAAGGGAAACGCCTCTTCACCGAGATAGGTTGCACATCATGCCACCGTCCGTCGTGGACAACTGGCGAAGACAAGATACGCGATCCGTACAACCGCTTCACTGCAGACGACAAGAGAATGGTGCATTATCCCAACCAGAAGATATGGCCATACAGCGACATGATACAGCACCGCCTGTTCATGAAGAACGACTTGCGCACGGGGTGGTGCAAGACTGCTCCGCTCTGGGGACGCGGCCTGCAGAGCCTTTGTGCCGGACACACCGACCGTTTGCATGACTGCCGCGCAAGAAACACTCTCGAAGCCATCATGTGGCACGGTTGCACTGGCGAGGGCGGAACGAGCGACGCTATGTTTGCCATAAAGAAATTCCGCGCTCTGTCAAAGGAGCAACGCGAACTAGTGATTAAATTCGTTGACTCTATCTAAGAACCGACAATAAAGGAAACATACGGCAAGGGGAACAAGGTATTTCCCCTTCCGTTTCCTTTTTTAAAAAAGAAAGATGAATAAACTTAAGAATACAATTATCCTGACAGCCACTGCTATAATAATTATACTCATGGCTGCCACAATAATTGAAAGCGGCAAGGGAACGCCCTTCGTCGCTGAGAATATATATGGAACGGCATGGTTCGTTGCGTTATGGGCATTGCTCGGCTGCACTAGTCTGGCATACACCATTTGCCGCAAACTGCAGAAAAAGCCTTCTGTATTTCTGCTTCACTTATCGTTTGTCGTGATACTTGCAGGAGCATTCGCCTCATGGCTTTCATCAGAGAGCGGACAAATACATCTGCGAAAGGGGGAAAGCACAACGCGCATGCACCTTGCCGACGGCGAAAACTCGGAACTGGGATTTAAAGTCACACTGAAGAATTTCCGAATAGACTACTATCCTGGCACTGACGCCCCAATGGACTATGTGTCGGAACTCACGGTGAACAATAAAAACGACAACACATCAATAGGCATTTCTATGAACAATATAGGCTCCTACGCCGGCTACCGTTTCACGCAAGCGGGATATGACAGCGACATGCAGGGAGCTACACTCGGAGTTTACCACGACACTTGGGGCATCGCCATAACATACATAGGTTATGCCCTTCTGCTCGTTTCGATACTCTGGACGCTTTTCGGCAAAGCCACACGCATGCGGCAATTATACCGCAAAGCCACGGTAGCCGTGATACTGGCTCTCATTCTTCCCACACACGCCCAAGCACAGGAAAACGTGACTATCAGCAAGGAGTTCGCCAATGATTTCTCACGCCTTTGCGTTCTGTCAAACAGTCGCATCTCGCCCATCAACACCGTTGCCACCAACTTTGTTGCCAAACTTTCCGGCAAGACGTCATGGAACGCGATGAATGCCAACCAGGTGTTTGCCGGATGGGTATTTGATGTGCCTTACTGGGAGGGTGTAAGAATGATAGAAATAAAGGACAAGAAGGCGCAGGAAATTCTCGGTCTGAATGACAAATGGGCGTCGTTCGATGATTTCTTCGACCAATATAACGAATATAAGCTCGAACAGCCCATGAAAGAGGCAACTTCCAAAGGCGACAAACAGATGCTCAAGCACTTGCGCGATGCTGACGAGAAGTTCAATATCATACGCATGCTCTACGGAGGCGAAATGCTAAAGATATTCCCTTACACTGGAAAGGACGGCCATTTGGTCTGGCTGTCGCCGGGACAACCGTTAAAAGGCGTTATGCTTGAAGAGAAAGAGCTGACCTTCGTGCGCAAATCTATGGACTACCTTGCCGAAAGCGTTATAACAGGCGATGCGGAACGGGCAAACGTAATCCTTAAGAAGATATACAACTATCAGCATGTGCGCGGCAGCAAGGTTATCCCCTCGTCATTCCGCATAGGATGCGAGATTTTCTATAATAGCCTCAACACGCAACACTGGCCAACGATGCTCTATCTAACATTTTCACTGCTACTTGCTATAGGCTACACCATGGGAGAAGGAGTACGCAAGCGATTCCGCATGCAGTTGATTGGCTCGGTTGTCGCCATAGTCATGCTCATCCATACCACTGCGTTGCTTATTCTCAGGTGGTATGTGTCGGGCCATCTGCCTATGTCAAACGGTTTTGAGACTATGCAGTTTATGGCATGGGCAACACTTCTGCTCACTTTAGCCATGAGAAAGATTGAACCTGTGCGACAGTTCGGGCCGTTGCTCTCCTCTTTCGCTATGCTCGTGGCAATGATAACAGACAGCAATCCGCAGATAACTCAGCTCATGCCGGTTCTACAGTCGCCGCTGCTCTCAATGCACGTAATGGTCATAATGTTCTCTTACGCCCTTTTCGGCTTGATGGCGCTAACGTCAATTCAAGGAATCATTGCCCACAAGCACGGCAACAAAGCGAAGACCGAGCAGCTAGCAGCCCTCTCGCGCATGCTCCTCTACCCCGCCGTCGGTCTTCTTGCCATAGGCATCTTTGTTGGGGCCGTTTGGGCAAATGTCAGTTGGGGACGCTATTGGAGCTGGGACTCAAAGGAAACATGGGCACTAATAACGATGCTTATCTATGCCGCTCCGCTGCATAGCGAACTCCGCTGGCTGCAAAAGCCGCTCAATGTGCATATATATATGCTGCTTGCCTTCTTGAGCGTTCTGATGACATACTTTGGCGTGAACTATTTCCTTGCCGGCATGCATTCATACGCATAGCCTTCGCTTGAGAAGTTTTACACACCAACAAAAATCCCCAACCGGCAATCTATTGCGGTTGGGGATTTTTTATTATCGTTACCCCGCGGCGTTGCGTTTCTTTAGCCGCGGGCTTTTGTCAGAAACGAGGCGGCCTTCCACCTCCGAAGCCGCCAGCACCTCCACCAGGTCCACCACCCGGAGGGCCAAAGCGCCGGTCGCCGCCATCGGGTCCGCCAGGACGTTCACCTCTCTCGCCACGCTTTTTGCTGAATGAATCCTTGCCGCCAAAGAGATTGAAGCGATAAACAACGTGAAGCATTGCATAGCTGTTTATATTGTTGTAGTAGGTATCGCTTCGCTGCATAGCGTTCACCGTACGCGAGAAGTTACTCATGTTCTCAAGAATGTCATAGAACTGGAGCGACACACTCAAGGCTTTTCCTTTGAGGAAGCTCTGGCTTACCTGAGCGTTCCAGATGAGTTCGTTGGTGTTTGCCCCTGCATCATATCCACGACGGCTGTTCTCATGCAAGTCGGTTGTTATGCTCATGCCCCACGGAAGGTAGACATTGAGATTGGCTCCATAGGAGAACTGCCACGTGTCAAGGTTTGAAGACTCCTGAAGCATGTTTCTAGTGCGCATGTAATTGAGCGACCCGTCAAGGCTAAAGTCAAGCCAGTCTTTACGGTAGCCAAAGCTTAGCTTCTCGCCCACCTGCGTAGTGCGTGTGGTGTTCTTCTGCGAAGTCTTAAGCTCGTTGGAGTAAAGATAGCCTACATAGTTGTTGTAACTGAAGTTAGTGAACGTGTTTACGTTCCATATTCCAACGGAATCGATTGACGTATTGAACATAAATGCCATGTTTGTGCTCCAGTTGCCATTGATATTCTCGGGGCGTGTGGTGCGTCCACCGGTCTGCTCATCGTACGTAACGGCATTGCTCACGCTGTTACGCTCGTTGCGGTAGTTTATGTAGGTCATGATTGCCGTTTGATGTGACAACAGATATGTGTTATACATCAAGCGGAAGTTATTTGTGAACGAGGGCTTCAACCCAGGGTTACCCTTCTTGATATTGAGCGGGTCGCTATCGTCAGTGATGTCAAGCAGGTCTGACATGCTGGGCTGCGACGTTGTTCCGCGATAGTTGATGCGCAGGTTGCTTACCTTTGAGAATTTGTATCTAAGCTCAAACGTAGGCGAGAAGTTGACCACGTTCCTTACGGTGTCTGTGCTAACTCCGCGGTATTCCTGTATGAATTTCGAAGTTTGCGGTTGCATCATGACACCTATGTTCATGTTGTATTTCTTCTTGATAACTTTTACTCCGAGCTGTAGTTCGTGAATATAGTTCTTATATTCAGCGTAGCGGCTTTGGTCACGGTCGTAATATGTTTCCAAATCACCATTTAGCAGAGCGAGGTAACTGTTCCAGTTGCGGTATGATGAAGGCACTCCGCTGAAGAAATCCTCGCCAAGGTTACTGAAATCGTATGTTGAGCGGTCGCTCTTACTATAATTATATGTGAACTTATAGCTAAACTGCAGGAACGTTGACTTCCACAAAGGCTCGCTATAGGTCATCTGCACCGCAGTTGACCATTTTTTGCTTGGCGTGAGGTTATAACGGTTTGTCTGATATGTAGAGTCATTGCCTAAGCTGCTCTGCACTTGATACAGGTGGACATTGGATAGAGAGAGGCTGTTGCTGTGGCTGTCGCTATAGCTCATGTCTCCTCTCAAAGTGATATTTCGTCCTTTGCTTCCGAGTTTTCGGTTTATCTGAAACATAAGCCCAGCGGAAGTGCTCTTGCTGTAGCTCACAGAGCGGTTGTTACGACTGTTAACGGCTATGCCGCGCTCTGCCAACTGCTGCAAAGAGTCGAGCGGACTGTCGGTATATTGATAAGGACTCTCTTGGAATGTCGCCGATTTTCCCATGGAAAGACCGTCGCTTGTTGAATAAGAGAACTGCGGACGAACAAGAATGTTGGTCATAGAATCCGGTGTCCATTCTATTCTCATACGCGCATCATAACTGTTGCTTCTCGAAAGGTTTGCATCTGTGGCATTGGAAAAAGCACCCGTCTTGTTGACAAAATTCTCAGTAGACTGCGTCTGTTGCTTATCGCCATTGGAATGTTCCCAACGCACGCTACCGTCAAGTTTCAGTTTCCCCTTGTTTTCGTAATTTATGTTGGCGCCAACCATTTTCTTCGTGTTCAACCCCAGTTGCGATCCTCCCCATCGGCCACCGCCGCCTCCGGGAAATCCCATGTCGTTCACGTTGTTTAAATTGCCGAACCCCATAACACGCAACTTGCTGCTGAAGGCTGCCCCCATGACCTTCTCTGCGTAACGGTCGTGCGTTCCCACAGAGAGATCAACGTTTCCGAACACTCCCTTGTTCATGCCGCGCTTTATTCCAAAGTCAAGCACTGTCTGTTCCTCACCGTCATCAATGCCGGTTACCTTGGCAAGATCGCTCTTTTCGTCGTATGCCTTAACTTTTTCTATTATGGAAGTAGGGATATTCTTCATCGCAGTCTTGGTGTCGCCGGTCATAAATTCCTTACCATCGAAGAGAATCTTCTTAACTTCTTTTCCGTTGATGGTGATCTTTCCGTCATCATCAACCTGCGCACCGGGCAGTTTCTTCACCAGTTCCTCGACAACGGAACCCTCTGGCGTGCGATATGCCGAAGCATTGTATACGAATGTATCTTCCTTCAGCGTCACCTTTGCCGCCTGGCCCGTAACGGTTGCCCCTTTCAGCATTATCGCATCTGCTCCAAACTTGACGCGTCCGAGATTTGCCTCAGGTTTGTTGGCACTTACGCTGAAAGAAGTAGCCTTTGTCTTGTAACCCACGCTTGAGAAGCGAACGATGTATTTTCCGGGTTGGTCAATGTCAATAGAGAAAGCACCATTGTCGTCGGTGAGTACTCCCTTTATAAACGTGCTGTCTGAACGCAGTAGCTGGACAGTAGCCATGATAACCCCTTCCTTCGTGTCGCGGTCTTCAAGTGTTCCCGAAACTTTCATCTCTTGCGCCATTACGGATACGGAAAAGAGCAGTATCGCCAATAACGCCCAGAGCCTGTCGAATTTTTTTGCCATATATTTTGTTGTTAATTGTTTTTCGTTTGCATTTGGTTTGTGTTCCACCATGTATAAAAAGAGAAAACTTTTACATAAAGACGCACAAAAATAGCTAATGTTTAGTAATATAGAAAGAAAAAAATATACCTTTCGGACTTTTCTCGTGCAATTTGTATAATTTTGCATACAAACAATGACATTTCAATATTTTATAACAACAGAAACACAACATCGGATGCAACATATTATTATCTCAAAAGATATAGAAAAGGAACTTGACAAAGTGCTCGACAGTATTGCCTATGACCGCCTTTTCATCCTCACCGACGAGACAACACGCGAGCTTTGCCTGCAAGCTACCGCACAAAGTAAGCATTTAAAACAGGCAAAACTGATAACAATACCCGCCACTGACGAGAACAAAACCCTTGAGAGCACGGTTCATGTATGGAAAGAACTGGGAGAGGGAAAATGCACACGCCATTCATGCATGATAAACATCGGCGGAGGAATGGTGACAGACCTTGGTGGATTTGCGGCGTCAACGTTCAAACGCGGCATTACCTTCGTAAACATCCCCACTACACTTCTCGCTATGGTTGACGCATCGGTAGGAGGAAAGACGGGAATAAACTTTAATGGACTGAAGAATGAAATTGGAGTGTTCAACGATGCACATACCGTTATTATAGACTCCGTATATCTCCAAACGCTCGATATGCAAAATATCCGTTCGGGATATGCCGAGATGCTGAAGCATAGCCTGATTACAGACAACGAAATGTGGGCAAGCCATATGAACTACGACCTTGGCTCAAAAGATTTCGCCACGCTCCTGCCTATGATTGAACAAAGCATACGCGTAAAGGAACGTATCGTTACCGAAGACCCGCACGAAAACGGAATACGCAAAGCTCTAAACCTTGGACATACGTTTGGACATGCCTTTGAGTCTCTAAGCATAAGAAAGGGAAAGCCTATCCTTCATGGTTACGCCGTGGCTTATGGACTAATTTGCGAGCTATATCTAAGCAGCATTCTTACTGGCTTCCCTAGCATGAAGATGCGCCAAACGACACGTTTCATAACTGAAAACTACGGAAAGATGGAGATAACATGCGAAGAATACGATACACTTTTCGCACTGATGACGCATGACAAGAAAAATATTGGAAACGAGATAAACTTTACTCTACTGGAAGACGTCGGGAAAATAAAGATAAACCAAACTGCCGACAAGGAGAAGATTTATGAAGCTTTCGACTTTTTCAGAGAGGGATAATTTTCTGATATACGCATACAAAAAAAACGTTCACGCACCTCTTCGGGCATGAACGGTTCTTTATTTAAAGAGAAATCTCCTTATTCGATAACTACAAGTGGAGTATCTTCCATGACACTCTCGCCAACCTGTACGAGTATGGCTGTAACCTTGCCTGATTTCTCTGCCTCAAGGTTATTAGCCATCTTCATTGCTTCAAGAACAACTATGGTATCTCCTGCACTAACCTCATCGCCAACGTTCACCTTTATTTCGGTAACAACACCTGGCAGAGGTGCTTTCAAAGCATTATTGGTGTTTACCTTTCCTGGTTTTGCCGAGGCAACTTCAGGTTTAGGCTGCGGTTGTGCAACGGGACGTACAACTACTTTCTTCTTCTCAGGCTCCGGCTCCTTCTCCATTTCAACACTGTAGCTCTCACCGTTTACGCTGACCGTGGCAACATTTTCAACAACGTCAAGAATCTGAACGTCATATTTGTTACCATTGATAGTATATTTGTATTCTTTCATACTTAAGTTATTTCTGAGGTTGCGGTGTCATCTGGAGGATATGGGTAACCCAATCCGTAGGATGAACCTTGATGGTTATCACACCAGACTCCTTGTCATGCACGTTGTTTCCCTTATATTCGTGCAACGCCATGGCAATGGCTGCATAAACCTCATTATTTACTTTTGCCATAATATTAAGGGATTACTTCATTACATAGGTATGTTTCCATGCTTCTTTGCTGGCAGACTGTCGCGCTTTGTTGCCAGTTGTGCCAATGCACGGCAGATGCGGAAACGAGTGTTGCGTGGCTCAATTACATCATCGATGTAGCCATACTTCGCAGCCTGATAAGGATTAGCAAACATTTCGGTATACTCCTCTTCCTTTTCTGCGAGGAATGCCTTTGGATCTTCCTGTGCTTTTGCTTCCTTAGCGCAAAGCACTGCAACAGCACCGCTGGCTCCCATAACGGCAATCTCTGCTGAAGGCCAAGCATAGTTAATGTCTGTACGCAACTGCTTGCTGCCCATAACGATGTGGCTTCCACCATAGCTCTTACGCAACGTAACGGTAATCTTGGGCACTGTAGCCTCACCGTATGCATAAAGGAGCTTTGCACCGTGAAGAATAACGGCGTTGTATTCCTGTCCTGTGCCTGGGAGGAAACCTGGAACGTCAACGAATGTAACGATAGGTATATTGAAAGCATCGCAGAAACGAACGAAACGCGCACCCTTTCGGCTGGCATTTACGTCAAGCACACCTGCATAGCATGACGGTTGGTTGGCAACGATACCAACGCTCTGACCGTTGAAGCGAGCAAAGCCAACGATAATGTTCTTGGCAAACTTGGGCTGTACTTCGAAGAACTCGCCGTTGTCTACTACAGCGCTGATTACTTTATACATGTCGTAAGCCATGTTTGGATCCTCAGGAATAATCTCATTGAGGGAATCCTCCATACGGTTTACTGGGTCATTGCACTCCTTACGAGGAGTTTCTTCCATATTGTTCTGAGGAATGTAGCTGAGAAGTGTCTTTATCATTTCAAGAGCCTCTTCTTCAGTCTTGGCGGTAAAATGGGTAACACCACTCTTTGTTGAATGTACGCTAGCGCCACCCAAATGCTCCTGATCGATATCTTCGCCTGTCACCGTCTTCACAACTTTCGGACCGGTAAGGAACATATAAGATGTATTCTCCATCATGAGCGTAAAGTCTGTCAGTGCGGGTGAATAAACAGAGCCTCCTGCACAAGGACCAAAGATACCGCTGATTTGCGGAACAACGCCAGATGCGAGAATGTTACGTTCGAAGATTTCAGCGAAACCTGCCAATGCATTGATACCCTCTTGAATACGTGCGCCACCAGAGTCGTTTATGCCAATAACCGGTGCGCCCATCTTCATAGCCATATCCATCACTTTGCATATCTTCTGCGACATCGTCTCAGAAAGGGAGCCACCATTTACGGTGAAGTCCTGAGCAAAGATGTAAACAAGGCGGCCGTCAATCGTACCGCTACCGGCTACGACACCATCACCAAGATATTGCTTCTTCTCCATTCCGAAGTTTGTGCAACGATGGAGCTTGAACATATCGTATTCTTCAAAGCTACCAGCATCCAGCAGCATGTCTATGCGCTCACGCGCAGTGTATTTACCGCGTGCATGCTGCTTCTCGATAGCCTTTTCGCCACCACCGATACGAGCTTGCTCACGCTTTTCAATCAACTGTTTGATTTTTTCTAATTGCTTACTCATAATTTTGTTTATGATTATTTGCGTGTTACTCTATTCGCACGCGAGTTATGATTTTCCTAAAGAAAGGCTTTTGAATATTCAACCGTTAGTGTTCGCAAAGTTCCGTAAGTATACCACAGGTTGATTTCGGGTGCAAAAATGCGATGTTCAAGTTTTCAGCACCTTTACGTGGAGCCTTGTCTATCAAGCGTATGCCCTTTTCGTCACACTCAGCAAGGGCGTTTGCTACTCCATCCTCTATACAGAACGCTACATGATGCACACCATGGTTTCCTTTGTCAAGCCACTTCTGTATCGTACTGTCGGGAGATGTCGGTTCAAGAAGTTCCAGTTTTACTTCGCCGCACTTTAGGAAAGCGGTCTTAACCTTTTGGTCTGCCACCTCTTCAACGGCATAACATTCAAGACCCAAGACATTTTTGAAATAAGGAAGCACTTCCTCTATACTGGGAACTGCAATTCCCAAATGTTCAATGTGTGAAATTTTCATATTGCATTATATTTAATCAATAATGCAAAGTTACAAATTTTTATTTCACACACACAAGCTTTTATACGTTTTTACATTTTTTCTCCGTTTTCAAAGGCGTAAGTCAAGACGAAATCACGTGTTGTAACGAAACTTACTTCTACGGCAACGTTGCGACGTAAGTTTTGGGCAATTATTTTTCCGCTTTGAAGTCCATCTTTTTCTGGAAGCGACGAAATACGCATTTCATGAAAAGTTAGTTTATCTGAACTATGCAGTTTATAAAGAGTTTCCTTTGCGCACCAGCACAACAACTTCCCCTCTGTTGAGGTTGGCGTTTCGTCTTCACGAAGAAAACGTGGGGCTATACGGCAAACTCGTTCGCTTCGATACTCCATGTCTAGGGCAACATTAAGATTTTCAGACAACACCACTGCTGCATATCCCTTTGTGTGACTGATACTGATGTTTGGACCTTCAAGCAAATAAGGCTTTCCGTCGGAATTATGGTAGACTTCCTGTATTTCTCCCAACACATTAAACATAATATGTCTGACAGACAAATATTCCAAACGTCGTACAGGCGACTTTATACCCGACACTTGCTCTTGGAATTGCAGCAATGCAGGATTTTCAGCGTAGAGTTCCTCTTCACTTTCGCTCATTTCCCATATTCCAACTTTTACAGTTTCGGGAAGCCGTAAACCTGGTATTATCAGTTTAGGCATTGTCTGCAGTATTATTGCCGTCTGATTGAGCTGCACCCACTGTTACCTTGACACTTGATATT
Source organism: Barnesiella intestinihominis (assembly GCA_963586715.1). Taxonomy (GTDB): domain Bacteria; phylum Bacteroidota; class Bacteroidia; order Bacteroidales; family Bacteroidaceae; genus Prevotella. The sequence continues at coordinate 2,418 of CAVAAS010000034.1, read as the reverse complement.
CTACGTTCTGAAACTGCAAGTACCTCAAACGTGAAATTGCGGTATTTGATTTTCTCGTTAACTTTAAGGAAATCACCTTTCATTTCAAGCATCAAGCCAGCAACAGTGTCTGCCTCACCCTCTACTTCTGCGAAGGTATCGTTGTCTAGAGAAAGTATGCGACAAAAATCGCTGAGAAGAGTCTTGCCATCGAAAACATAGGTATTGCTATTTAAGCGACGATAGTTTTTGTCCTCATCGTCATACTCATCCTGTATATCACCAACAATTTCTTCAAGAACGTCCTCGAGTGTCACCAAGCCACTGGTTCCTCCAAACTCGTCTACCACAATGGCTATATGAATACGGTTGTTTTGGAACTCACGTAGCAAATCATCTATCTTCTTTGTTTCCGGCACAAAATATGGTGGGCGAATCAAGCTTTGCCATCTAAAAGTGCGTGATTTTCCTATATGAGGGAGAAGGTCCTTTATATAGAGAACACCACGTATGTTGTCGGAATTGTCTTGATAAACAGGAACACGGCTATAGTTGCTATCAACCACGCAATCTATAACTTCTGTGAAACTTGCCTTTATATCAATGTCAACGATATCATTACGGCTTGTCATTATATCCTTCACCGTTTCATCCCCGAAACGTATAATGCCTTGCAACATGCTCTTCTCGTCTTTAATATCATCCTTGTCTGTAAGTTCAAGAGCCTGCCCTAGTTCGTCAACACTCAGGACATGATTGTCGGAGCGCATCAACCGTTCTGCCAGAACACCACTTTTCAGCAACACATTCTCCAATGGCCAAAAGAGACGCCGCGCAAACATGATGCCTCCAACACATCGTCTACAAAACGAAAGAGGGTTTTGGCGTGCGAAAACCTTTGGCATAATCTCACCAAAAAGGAGCAAGAGAAAAGTAAGTAAAACGGTGATAAAAAAGAACTGAAGCAAGTATGCATTGCCGAAGTCCACAATTCCGGCAAAGACATAATTTAGAAGCATGATTATCGTCACATTGACAAAGTTGTTGGTTATAAGAATAGTGGCAAGCGTTCGCTCACTATCATCACGCAACTTTTGAATTGCCTCATCACTGGAATTGCGCTCAACATCCATTTCATCAAGATCAGAAGGCGACAAGCTGAAGAACGCTATTTCAGAACCGCTAGCAAATGCAGAAACACCAAGCAAGGCAACTGCAATAGCGGCCGCCACTATACACCCTATTGAAGGTGTTTGGAAAGATATCTCGTTAAGAGATTCTTGTAAAAAAGAAATGTCCAAAATGGTTTTTAAAGATTTGTTATTCTGTTTGTGCTCCTTGTTGTGATTGTGCCACCGATTTAGGTGAAAGCATCTCCATACTCTCGGCAACAATCTCCACAAGATATTTCTTCATACCCTTAGAGTCATCGTAGGTACGCGAACGTATTTTTCCTTCTATATAAAGCTTGTCTCCCTTATGAACATACTTTTCAGCAACCTTTGCCAAGCCATGATACAAGACGATGTTATGCCATTCCGTACGATCGGGCACTTGTGTACCATTCTGAAGCGTGTAGCCACGTTCCGTTGTGGCTAGAGGAAATGCCGCAACAGCTTGATCTCTATCATAATACCTAACATCGGGCTCCTTACCGACGTTCCCAATAAGCATTGCCTTGTTCATAAACTATTCTCCTTTTTCTTAGAACATTACATAGAATATCAACTTTTCCAAAGACCAAGAAAACTAAATTTGAAATTCTTGCCTTTGGCAGAAGGGAACTGACTCCTAGGATCTACACGTTCACGCAAATAATCAACTATCCGATTGTAGCAATCAATGCCTGAATGTGCCTTACATGCTGCAACAAAGTGAGTGTCACGATATTCAAATTTTCCTGTAGATGGTATTTGCACCACACGTTTGAAATCCAACGCACCTTGATACCAACCATGCTTTTCTACAGAGAGTCGGGTGAGTGCACTAGAAGTGCTATCCGCATAACCGTTTTCACTGTGTCCCATCTGCACATTAGAGCGTAAAGCCTTCTTTTGCTTGAAATCAAGCATAGTCGCTGCTTCGGTCTTTATTATAATAAAATATACGCGAGGCCTTATCTTATAACGCTTAGGATAGTAGACATCACTTGCAACATAGTCACGAATATCCGCTTCAAGTGCAGGATTCATACCTATTTCTTGAATAGAATACAAAAAATCAAGTGCATCTTCTATATTGTGAACAAGCGTTTCGGAATCAAAATAGCGTAAGTATAAATTCATTTGGATGTTTTTCAAAAAAAGAGCGGAAAACGGGACTCGGACCCGCGACCCCAACCTTGGCAAGGTTGTGCTCTACCAACTGAGCTATTTCCGCAAAATAAGTGAAGAGGAGGAGACTCGAACTCCCACGTCGCAATTGACACTACCCCCTCAA
>CAVAAS010000033.1:0-28005 GCA_963586715.1 Barnesiella intestinihominis | reverse complement strand
ACATATCAACAGGCCGTCCATTACAACTTATAACCAATTTAAAAGCAATAGAGCAGTATATTGATGGCTACATGACAACAAATGGAGCTTTGTGTTTTATTGGTAGCAGAATAGTAAATCGCGTGCCGATAGATAAATGTTCTTTGGAAAGAATATTGGATGACGTGCGTGATAACGACTATTGTTGTATTGTGGTAGGGCAAAGCGGTGTAAGATTGCTTAATCCTAAGCCAATTTTTGATGAGGTATTCGTAAAAGGACTCTGTGTGACAAACATAGACAAGAGCCTTTCTGCTGAGGAGATAATTTGCAGTGAAGATATTTTCCAACTTAGTCCATTTTTCAGCTCGGAACATGAGAAGGCACTTATGTCTCAAATTTCAGGATGCGTTTTTGGGCGTTGGCATCCATCCTTTACAGATATAACTTCTATTGCAGCCGATAAAGGTAATGGCTTGCTAGCAATGGTTGAAGCATTGGGTATAGATTTAGAACAGACTATTGCGTTTGGTGACGGTGGAAATGACATACCCATATTGCGTGCTGCAGGCATTGGAATTGCAATGGGCAATGCCTGCGATGAGGTAAAACAGGCTGCAGACTATACAACATCTTCTGTAGACGATGATGGCATAGTGAAAGCCCTTCAACATTTTGGCGTTATATAGTAAAATATCGATGTGAAATAAAAGAGTAAAGCAACCGATTCATGCATCAATAAATATATGCAAACGAGTCGGTTGCTTTTGTTATCTTTCTTTGTTGCGTGTCTTGTTCCTAGAAATCAATAAAGTGACTGCATTATCTGAATTTTATCCCTGAACCATTTCTTTTATATAAACGTCTCTCTTTGGGAAAGGCATCTCTATGCCGTTGTCGTTGAGTGCATTGTATATACATTCCGTAATCTGACTCTCTGTTGCCACCTGTTTTGTTACGTCAACCCAACATATAAATTTGAAGTTTATGCTGTTATCTCCAAATTCGGTAAAAAGCACACTCATTGCTTTCTCAGGGTCGACATATGGTATGTTTAGAGCTTCTACTGCGCTTATCACAACTTTCCTCATAAATTTGACATCTGTACCATAGCCTACACCGAACTTTACAACCGACAATTCATATCCATGATTGCGTGTAAGGTTTTTATAATTTTTCGTAAATAACTGAGAATTTTGGAATGCTATCACAGAGCCATCGGTTGCTTCAATCATTGTGCTTGTATAGCTTATGCTGCTCACCTTACCGCGAGTGCCGTCACATTCAATCCAGTCGCCAATATTTATGCGGCCAGCCATTAGCGATATGCCGTAGTAAATGTTTTCCAATATGTCTTTTGAAGCAAAACCGACACCTGTTGACAAACCTCCAGAAACGACAACGAGCCAAGTGTTGCTCACATGGAGTATTGATAGACTGATTAACAACCAGATACCCCATACAATAACCTGTACTACGTTTTTCCCCATCACATTACGGCTCGCTGCTGTACGAGAATCAATTCTCTCAAAGTGCATTTGCATAAATGCGATTGTCATCTTGCTTATGTATGCAAATACAAACCATAAACCAATTACTGTAACAATGGCTGACATGCTAACTTGGAAATTGCTCACATCAATGAAGCGGGCAGTGAAAATTCTCATTGTCATGTCGCTTAAGTTGAACACGTCGGCTGCCCAGTATATTGACAACAAAACAGAACCAATAGACATAAGAGGCAATATCACCTTCAATACAAAATAGTAGTTCCATGTTTGGTTTACAGGCTTCTCTTCAATTTTGTGCTTTGCGGCATATTCTGCCAACCAACCGGAGATGCAACTAATGGTAAGAATGCATGTTAACTGCATTATCCACCATATAAGCATTTGTACGCTCAGCAGGGTGTAGCCTATCCACGAACACACTACGCTTGCTATAAAGATCGTCAGAGAAAGGTATGTGTAGAACATGTCTGAGCGTGGTATCTTTTCATTGTGTCTCCTAATAACGTTCCATTGCCATAGTGTGCAAAACAGAAGAACTGGTGGAAATACAAGGTTTACAAGGTCGTTTGGTACAAGTATTATTCGGAATGTTATGACTATGAACCCCACAACAACAAGTGGCGAGTATATGCGGAATGCACTTTTTATTTGCTTGCCATCAACTCTTAATAGTAAGGATATGAGTATTACGCCAAGCAGCCATGCGTATTCTACAAGCAGGTTACTAGCCATCATGATGAAATTCTGGTTTACGGTTCCACGTATAATACCTAATAGCACAGCAAAAGTAACCGTTGTCGTTGCCATCATTATACATGGGCGTTTTAGCCAAAATTGCTCCGTTTGAAAACGTTTTGGCATAAGAAATCTAATGGCTAGCTGATTGAGCACTATGGCAATTACTCCATAGAAGAGAATGCTTAAGAATAGACCAAATATCATACGTGGATCCCATTGCGACTGAACCTTTTTCGAGGAGTGGTATTTGTCGCTAACGGTTTCTGCCGTTTTGCTCACTTGCTGCCCAAGGTTAGCAAGTATGCTGAAATAGCTGTCTCCACCATTTTTAAATATAGAACTTTGAATTTCTGCATAGCGATTGTTTGCATAGTCGTTTAGGCTTTTTAGGTGAGTTTCTGTCATGTCATAGTAATGGATGTAATCCTGTAACATGGCTTTGCTCTCTTGCATATTGTTGCGAATGCAGACGGCAAGCGTTAGACAAACGTTACGATCTGTTCTTGCCCTGTCGTTGAGTGTCAGTACTGGCATTATTTGAAGGGCATTGACAAGGCTATCATAACGAGAAATCTCTGTGTCTAATTGCGATATGTATGAGCGGAAGGGTAGAGCACTTTGACGGAAATTGTGAAATTGGTCTGTTGCCTCATGACATGCGTATGTAAGGTCAAAAACATAGTCAGGCTTTTGTGAGTAGAGCATCAGAGCGTTTTGGTTGCTCTTCGAGAGTATTGCGAAGAGGTCCTTTTTTACGCGATCGCTGCCGTCTTTGAATTTCAACTGGGTTGACTTTTGTTCACGATAGCTGGTTGTTAGCTCACTACGCAGAATGGATAGTGTGTTGTTTAGATCTTTCTCCTTTAGTACTGCACTACTATCAAGGCAGAATACCATAACAAGGAGACAAATTGCAAAGAGTCTTTTTTTCATCCTGTAAAGTTAATTTCATTTGCAAAAATACTACAACTTTTCAAGATTGTTGCTATTTTTGCCACGATTTTTCTTAATTGATATTCTCATGCATAATAGGACATATATGACAGATGAACTTCTGTTGCTCGCTGATAGTGGAAGTACTAAGACTGATTGGTGCATTGTGGAAAATGATAAGCAACTTTTGCGTTGTTATACCCAAGGTATAAATCCCTTTCATCAGAACTTTTCTGTGATGGAAAAAATAATAACAGATGAATTTTTACCGCAGATCGGTATATTGGTGAGTCGGATTAGCAAAATACGTTTCTACGGAGCTGGATGTCGTCCGCAAGCGGCTGAAAATCTTGTTTTATTGTTAAATCGTTTCTTTCCTAAAGCATGTGGTAGCATAACTGTGGCTAGCGATATTGATGCTGCTGCAATTGCTGTATGCGGAAATCAAGAAGGGATTGCATGTATCTTGGGTACAGGGTCAAATTCCTGTCTTTGGAATGGCACTAAAGTAGTGGCCAATATTCCTCCGATGGGTTATGTTCTTGGTGATGAAGGTAGTGGAGCTGTTCTTGGACGTCTTTTTCTTAACGCTTTATTCAAAGGAAGCTTGTCTAAAGACTTGCGCAACGAATTCCTTTCTGTTTCAGGACAGACTCTAGAAGACATTATACGTCGTACTTATCGTGAACCATTGCCCAATCGTTATTTGGCTTCGTTTTCTCCTTTTATTAAGGAACATGTAGAGTGCCCAGGTGTTCGTTCTCTCGTTGTTGATAATTTCAAAGATTTCTTCAATAAGAATGTTTGTCGTTACGAACGCTTAGATCTCCCTTTAGGTGCAGTGGGAAGCATTGCTTTTTATTTTCGGGAAGAATTGGAGGAAGCGGCCGCAATGTGTAAACTTAGGATTCGGAACGTTGTGAAAACCCCTATGGAGGGTATGCTATTACATTTATAAATATGATGTAACTTTATTGCAATTACCAACTTCGTAAATAAATGTAGTGAGGTTTTGTAAATTCCGGTTTCCAATGTGTTTATATAAGTTGTTACTAATAGATGAAAATATAATTTTCTTCTTCTCTTATTCCGTATTTCTTAAAATTCTTTTACATGAAGAAATAAATTTTGCTTACCTTTGCAAAGGATTTTGACAGTCAAATTTTTTATTCAAATAAAATATTTATGTATTTTATCCTATTTATTACCGTTATCTTGACGGCAGTTGTATTGGTAGTAGGAGCATACGTAGTTGCGAAACTCGTTGGTCCCCGTTCGTACAACCCAGTAAAAGGTGAGCCCTTTGAGTGCGGTATACCCACCCGCGGTACCTCGTGGTTGCCGATGCATGTGGGATACTATCTCTTTGCTATCCTTTTCCTGATGTTCGACATTGAGACTGTTTTTCTCTACCCTTGGGCTGTAGCAGTCAAGCAATTCGGGCCGATGGCACTTTGTAGTATCGGCTTCTTCTTGTTAGTATTAGTGTTTGGCCTCGCTTATGCGTGGCGGAAAGGAGCGTTGGAATGGAAGTAAGAAAGCCGACAATCAAGAGCATTCCTTACGATGAGTTCAAGGATAACGAAACGCTTGAAAAAATTGTAGAACAACTTCACGAAGGTGGATGCAACGTTGTGCTTGGTTCACTTGATCAGCTTGTGAACTGGGGACGTAGTAATTCTTTGTGGTCTCTTACTTTCGGTACGAGTTGTTGTGGTATTGAGTTTATGTCTGTAGGTTGTGCTCGCTACGACTTTTCACGCTTTGGCTTTGAGGTTACAAGAAACTCTCCACGCCAAGCTGATCTTATAATGTGCGCAGGAACAATAACCAACAAGATGGCACCTGTATTCAAGCGCCTTTACGATGAAATGGCCGAGCCAAAATATGTAGTCGCCGTGGGCGGATGCACAATAAGTGGCGGGCCGTTTAAAAACAGCTACAATGTAGTTCGCGGTATAAGCGAATTGGTTCCAGTTGATGTATACGTGCCAGGTTGTCCCCCACGTCCAGAGGCAATACTTTACGGAATGATGCAGTTACAGCGTAAAGTTAAAATTGAGAAATTCTTTGGAGGAGCAAATCATAAAATGACTAAAGAGGAGAAAGAACTCTCTATGTCAAAAGGTGGGCTTCGTGGCCTTAGCAATGAGAATCTTGCAGATGCAAAATTGCTTGGACATAAGGAGCCGATCATTGTGAGTAACGTTCCCGAAGACTTTAATCAGACAAAGTTTGACACCGAAGGCTGCGGTAAAGCTGAAAACGTATAAATATATAATAAGGTATAAGACATGAAACTTAACAATATTGAATTCTCATTCGATGACTTCGGCCGGGAGATGGCCAAGCTTAAGAACGCGAAGCATTTCGACTACCTTGTTACTATTATAGGCGAAGACTTCGGTGAAGAAGGATATGGATGTGTATACATTTTAGAAAACACAGAAAATAATGATCGTTGTTCGGTAAAGACCATTGCAAAAAAAATAGATGGAAGCGATGTTATACCGAGCGTAGTTAACTTGTGGAAAGCTGCTGATTTGCTTGAGCGCGAAGTTTACGACTTTGTCGGTATAAAATTTCTTGGACATCCTGATATGAGACGCATTTTCTTGCGTACAGATTTTATAGGACATCCATTGCGCAAAAGTTTTGATATGAGTCCGGAAGCAAATCGTTTCCCTCTAACAGACGAACCCGAAAGCGACTATACCGTTGAATATTCCTTAACGGAAGACGGACATCTTAAAGAAACGAAACATCGTCTCTTTGATGAAGATGACTATGTAGTGAATATCGGGCCAAACCACCCCTCTACTCATGGAGTGCTCCGTTTGCAAACCGTAATCAATGGTGAAACGGTTAAGCGAATTTATCCCCATTTGGGATATATACATCGTGGTATAGAGAAAATGTGGGAAGGTATGACATATCCCCAAACTCTTGCATTGACTGATCGCCTTAACTATCTTTCGGCCATGATGCACCGCCACGCTTTGGTCGGTGTAATAGAAGAAGGTATGGGTATAGAGTTATCTGACCGCATTCATTATATTCGTACCATAATGGATGAGTTACAGCGTATAGACAGCCATCTTCTGTACCTTGGTTGTACAGCGCAAGACCTTGGAGCGTTAACAGCTTTCCTCTATTGTATGCGTGACCGCGAACACGTACTTAATGTGATGGAAGAGACAACGGGCGGACGACTAATAATGAATTACTATCGTATTGGTGGTCTACAGGCTGACATTGACCCAAATTTTGTAGTCAATGTAAAGAAATTGTGTAAGTATCTTCGTCCTATGATTCAGGAGTACCTTGATGTTTTCGGTGATAATGTAATTACGCATAACCGTTTAGTAGGAGTAGGTCCGATGGGCTACGATGATTGCATAAATTATGCCGTGACAGGCCCTGCAGGACGAGCTGCCGGATGGAAGAATGACACGCGCAAGCGTCATCCTTATGACTGTTATGATAAAGTCGAATGGCAGGAAATTACCATGACAGGATGTGACTCCATGGATCGTTATTATGTTCATATTAAGGAACTATATCAAAGCCTTAATATAATAGAACAACTTATTGATAACATACCAGAGGGAGAGTTCTACATCAAACAGAAGCCTATTATAAAGGTTCCTGAAGGTCAATGGTACTTTTCTGTTGAGGGTGCTAGTGGTGAGTTTGGCGTTTACCTAGACTCAAGAGGTGATAAGAGTCCATATCGTATGAAAATGCGTCCTATGGGACTTACACTCACAGGTGCACTTGACAAGATGTTAAGCGGACAGAAAATAGCCGACCTTATAACAACAGGTGCGGCCATAGACTTTGTCATACCAGACATCGACAGATAATTAACACAACATGCATTAAACGTTAAAACAATCAAGAATGTTTGATTTTTCATTAGTGACAACATGGTTCGACGCACTCCTCCGTGATACACTCGGTCTGGGAAGCTTTTTGTCGATCCTTATAGAGTGTGTACTTGTTGGCGTTCTATTGCTGGTGGGATATGCCGTGTTGGCCATAATCCTTATCTTCATGGAGCGTAAGGTGTGCGCTTACTTTCAGTGTCGTTTAGGCCCCATGCGTGTAGGGCCTTGGGGCGTTCTACAGGTTTTTGCCGATGTGCTCAAAATGCTCATCAAGGAAATCTTTACAGTAGACAAAGCTGATAAATTTCTTTATTACACTGCCCCTTTTCTCGTAATTATTGCTTCGGTCGGAACATTCTCTTTCTTGCCATGGAACAAGGGTGCAGGTGTGCTCGACTTTAATGTGGGCGTATTCTTGCTTACAGCCGTATCTAGTATTGGAGTGCTTGGTATCTTCATGGCAGGTTGGGCTAGTAACAATAAGTACAGTGTCGTTTCGGCAATGCGTGGTGCTGTCCAACTCATATCCTACGAGATGTCACTCGGCCTTTGTCTTATAACGGCAGTAATCTTATTTGGCTCAATGCAAGTGAGTGAGATCGTTGGTCAACAGACTGGTCCTTGGAATTGGCTTATCATTAGGGGGCATATTCCTGCAATCATTGCTTTCCTTGTATTTCTCGTCGCGGGCAATGCTGAGGCTAATCGTGGACCGTTTGACTTAGCTGAGGCAGAGAGTGAGTTGACTGCTGGATATCATACAGAATATTCCGGTATGGGCTTTGGCTTTTACTATTTGGCAGAGTACCTCAACCTGTTTGTTGTTTCAGGAGTGGCAACCACTGTGTTCCTTGGTGGCTGGGCACCATTAAACATTGGCATCGCTGGTTTTGACTCTTTGATGGACATGATACCTGGTATAGTGTGGTTCCTAGGCAAGACATTCGCTGTAGTATGGTTGCTTATGTGGGTGCGTTGGACATTCCCACGTCTGCGTATAGACCAGATATTGAAGCTTGAATGGAAATATCTTATGCCGCTTTGTCTTATCAATCTCGTGCTCATGACTATTGTCGTAGCATTTGGATGGCATTTTTAAATGAAGGAGATAAATAAGAAATGGAAGACAATAAAAAATCATATTTTGGCGAAATCGGTTCTGCGGTAAAAACTTTGGCCATTGGTATGAAGACTACTTTTAAAGAGTACTTCACTGCTAAAAGCACAGAGCAATATCCAGAAAACCGAAAAACAACACTTCATGTGTCGAAGCGCCATCGTGGAAGGCTTGTATTCAAACGCAACGAAGACAAAAGTTATAAATGTGTAGCTTGTACTATGTGTGAGAAGGCTTGTCCTAACGGCACGATTAAGATTCTCTCTGAAATGGTTGAGAATCCCGAAACTGGAAAGAAGAAGCGCCAGCTTACCGACTATAGGTACGATTTAGGCGATTGCATGTTTTGCGAGCTTTGCGTCAACGCATGTAACTTCGATGCAATAGAGTTTACAAACGATTTTGAAAATGCTGTGTTCGACCGCGATAAACTCATTTTCCATCTTGACAAGGAGGTTTATGAGGGTGGTAGTTTACCAAATCTTATTGACGGAGGCGCACCGCTTGAAATCGGAAAATTTAACACCAAGATAAAATAAGGAGGACACAATACAAATGGCTAATACTATTATGTTCGGTATACTTGCCGTAGTCATACTCGGTTCTGCGGTTATGTGTGTCGTAACCAAACGCATAATGCGTGCCGCAACCTTCCTGCTATTCGTTCTCTTCGGAGTGGCTGGACTTTACTTCATCCTTGATTACACTTTTCTCGGTGCTGCGCAGCTTAGCGTTTATGCTGGGGGTATAACGATGATGTATATCTTTGCAATTCAGCTTGTCAATCGTCGCACTCTTCAAGGTCTTGTAGAGCGTGTTAAAGGTGGAAAGGCTATCGGGGCAGCACTCGTGGCATTGGCTGGTTTTTTAACCGTAACAATCGTGCTTCTAAAGAATGAATTTCTTTTCAATGCTTGTCAGATAGCAGACAAAGAGGTTCCTATGAATGTAATCGGAGAAGCTCTTGTCGGCAGTGATAAATTTCAGTATGTGCTCCCGTTTGAGTTCATATCTGTGTTCTTGTTGGCATGCATCATCGGTGGTATTGTTGTTGCACGAAAAGAAGAAAAGGAGGAAAAGTGATTATGGTACCAGTAGAATATTATTTCGTGCTTAGTGCACTTCTGTTCTTTATCGGCGTTTTCGGCTTTGCTACTCGCCGAAATCTTATAGCCATGCTCATTTCTGTGGAGTTAGTACTCAACGCTGTTGATATAAATTTCGCAGCTTTCAACAGATTACTTTTTCCCGGTGAGTTAGAAGGCTTTTTTATGACGCTCTTCTCCATCGGAGTGAGTGCAGCTGAAAGTGCCGTGGCTATCGCAATAATTATAAACGTTTACCGTAACTTCAAGAGCGATCAGGTGAACAGTATTGAAAATATGAAATATTAATAAGTTATGGATTTTACATACACATTGTTGATACTTCTCTTGCCATTGCTGAGTTTTTTAGTCATTGGCTTGCCAGATTTTGCGGGGAATAAATACGCTTGGTCACATAAAGCAGCTGGTCTTATTGGAACTTGTTCCTTGGGTCTAGTTACGGTGCTGAGTTATATCACTGCTTTCCAGTATTTTACTGCTCCACGCCTGGCTGATGGCACATTCGCAACTTACGTTCCATTCAACTATACGTGGCTACCGCTTGGCAACTTACATTTCGATTTGGGTATCCTTCTTGACCCAATCTCGGTAATGATGCTGATCGTAATTTCTACTGTCAGCTTTATGGTTCACATTTACTCATTTGGGTATATGCATGGTGAGAAAGGCTTCCAGCGTTACTACGCGTTCCTCTCTCTATTCACTATGTCAATGCTTGGACTTGTTCTTGCTACAAACATATTTCAAATGTATATGTTTTGGGAGCTTGTTGGTGTTAGTTCTTATCTGCTCATTGGCTTTTATTATGGTTTACATGCAGCAGTACATGCAAGTAAGAAAGCATTTATTGTAACTCGTTTTGCCGACATGTTTTTCCTCATCGGCATTCTTATCTTTGGTTACTATACAGGTTCATTTAACTTCTCATTTACAGGTTCTGAGGTTATTATAGCAGAAGGCATGCAACAGTTCTCAACCGTAGATGCTTCACGTGCCGTTGCTGCTGGAGGTTGTATTCTGCCAACAGCTCTTGTCTTGATGTTCATCGGTGGTGCCGGTAAGTCTGCAATGTTCCCTCTTCATATATGGTTGCCGGATGCCATGGAAGGTCCTACTCCAGTATCAGCCCTCATCCATGCAGCTACGATGGTCGTAGCCGGAGTAGTTCAGATAGCACGTTTGTTCCCGATATGGATAGAGTATGCACCTCAGGCAATGGAGATAGTGGTGTACGTAGGAGCTTTCACAGCTTTCTATGCAGCAGCCGTTGCTTGTGCGCAGAGCGATATCAAGCGTGTACTTGCTTTCTCCACAATTTCACAGATTGCCTTTATGATGGTGGCCCTCGGCGTATGTATGCCAGGACATCATGGTGCGGTGCTTGATAACCACGCACAGCTTGGCTATATGGCTTCATTGTTCCACCTCTTTACACACGCCATGTTCAAGGCATGTTTGTTCCTTGGTGCTGGATGTATTATACATGCTGTTCACTCGAATGAGATGTCGGCAATGGGTGGTCTGAAGAAGTATATGCCAATCACTCACGCTACGTTCCTCATCTCATGCCTTGCCATTGCGGGTATACCGTTCTTCTCTGGCTTCAGCTCAAAGGACGAGATAATCACTGCTTGCTTTGAACACTCAACGTTCATAGGCTGGTGGATGACAGGCGTTGCTGCAATGACGGCGTTCTATATGTTCCGTCTTTACTACGGCATCTTTTGGGGTACGGAGAACAAGGAGCTTCATGCTGAGCACACTCCTCACGAGGCACCTCTTACGATGACATTCCCTCTCATCTTCCTGAGCGTCATCACCGTTGGAGTAGGTGTTTTCACCACTCTTGGCGGTTTTCTCGATTGGAACTGGACGAGTTTCGGTGAGATTATCTCTGCAACAGGTACTGCCTATACCGTACATTTCGACCCACAGGTTGCAGCAACTTCCACGGTTATTGCCATCCTTGCCATAGCCCTTGCCACCTATATATATAAAGGTGAGAAGCAGCCAGTTGCCGACAAGTTGTATGCAACGTTCCCACGCTTGCATCGTTGGGCTTACAAGCGTTTCTACATGGATGAGGTTTATATGTTTGTTACCCATAAGATTCTGTTCCGTTTCGTTTCACGTCCGGTTCAGTGGATTGATGAACACATAATAAATGGTCTTATTGACTTCACAGCTTGGGGCGCAAATGAGGCCGGTGAATCACTTCGTCCATGGCAGAGTGGCGATGTTCGCCAATATGCCGTATGGTTCCTTACAGGAGCAGTAGCATTAACATTAGTATTAATAAGCATATTGTAACAAAATGAGTATATTAAGTGTATTCGTACTAATCCCTGCATTGATGTTGCTTGGCCTTTGGCTTGCTCGTAGCATCAATCAGGTTCGTGGCGTGATGGTAGCCGGCTCGACATGTCTCTTGGCTTTGTCAATATGGCTCACTTTCTATTTCATAAACCAGCGTGCAGGTGGAAATGCCGATGAAATGCTTTTGCAGTCATCAACGGTATGGTTTAAGCCGCTTCACATTAGTTATGCGGTAGGTGTTGACGGTATATCCGTTGTTATGTTGCTCCTATCAAGTATTATTGTATTTACAGGAACATTTGCCTCATGGAAATTGCAACCTTTGACAAAAGAGTTCTTCATGTGGTTTACGCTCTTGTCTACGGGTGTTTACGGCTTTTTCATAAGCATAGATCTTTTCACAATGTTTATGTTCTATGAGGTCGCTCTCATCCCTATGTATTTGCTTATCGGATATTGGGGGTCTGGTCGTAAGGAATATGCGGCAATGAAGCTTACTCTTATGCTTATGGGAGGTTCTGCTCTGATAATCCTCGGTCTTGTTGGAATATATTTCTTCAATGGTGGAACAACAATGAACATTTTGGAGATTGCGCATAACAATAACATTCCTACTGCCATCCAGAACATTCTCTTCCCATTTGTCTTCATCGGTTTCGGTGTTCTTGGTGCATTGTTCCCATTCCATACATGGTCTCCTATCGGTCATGGTTGCGCTCCGACTTCAGTGTCAATGCTTCATGCAGGTGTGCTTATGAAACTAGGTGGTTATGGTTGTTTCCGTATAGCAATGTTCCTATTGCCACATGCAGCTCAGGACTTGTCATGGATATTCCTAATTCTTACTACAATTTCCGTAGTCTATGGAGCATTCTCAGCATGCGTCCAAACGGACTTAAAGTTCATCAATGCATATTCATCTGTTTCGCACTGTGGACTTGTGCTTTTTGCTCTCCTCATGATGACAAAGGTATCTTGCACAGGTGCAATACTACAGATGCTCTCACATGGATTGATGACAGCACTATTCTTTGCACTCATAGGTATGATTTATGGACGCACTCACACGCGTGATATACGTAAGCTTGGCGGACTTATGAAGATAATGCCTTTCCTTTCAGTGGGCTATGTCATTGCAGGTTTGGCAAATCTTGGTCTCCCTGGTTTCTCTGGTTTCATTGCTGAAATGACAATTTTTACAGGATCGTTTGAGAACGCAGATACATTCCATCGTTGTTGTACGATAATAGCTATCACGTCTATTGTTGTGACAGCAGTCTATATTCTTAGAACTGTAGGCTTCATACTCTTTGAAAAGGTAAAGGATGAACATTATCTAACCTTGACAGATGCGACATGGGACGAACGATTTGCTGTGTGTTGCCTCATTTTCTGTGTAGCTGGTTTAGGTTCATTCCCATTCTGGGCAAGTAATGCTATCAGTGATGCTGTAGGCCCTATTCTAAGCGTTGTAAACTTCTAATGATAAAAGTAGGACAAAATGGATTATAGTCAGTTTTTCAATATGATACCTGAGGCAGGACTTATAGCTGTCTTGGTAATAGTATTTCTCGCTGATCTGATTTTAAAAGGCGAGAAGAAACATTCTGTGTTGAGCCTGCTTACAGGAGCATTGCTCGTTTGTCAAGTTGCGCTGTGTTTTACAGCTAAGCCAGCAGAAGCATTTGGTGGACTTTACGTAGCAACGGCTGCAGCCACTGTAATGAAAATCATACTTACAGCAGGAACTTTTGTAGTTTTTGTAATGTCTCAAGCATGGGTTGAACAAGGTAGTGTCAAAAATAAGGAAGGCGAGTTCTATGAACTTCTTATTTCTACCCTTCTTGGAATGTATATGATGATTTCTTCAGGGCATTTCCTTATGTTCTTCCTTGGATTGGAGATGGCTTCAGTGCCAATGGCATGTCTTGTTGCTTTTGACAAACTAAAGAAGAATTCGGCTGAAGGTGCTGCGAAGTTTATACTTACGGCAACATTCTCAAGTGGCGTAATGCTTTATGGTATTTCATTCATATATGGAGCTGCAGGAACCTTGTATTTTGACGATGTTGCTTCTAAAATTGCAGTTTCGCCATTGACAATACTAGGACTTGTATTCTTCTTTAGTGGATTGGGATTTAAAATCTCACTTGTTCCTTTCCATTTTTGGACAGCAGATACATATCAGGGTGCGCCAACGCCTGTAACAGGATACCTAAGTGTCGTTTCAAAGGGCGCAGCTGCTTTTGCCCTCATGACAATTCTTATGAAGGTTTTTGCTCCAATCGTCGAATATTGGGAATACCTTATGTATATTGTGATCGTGCTTACGATAACTGTAGCTAACTTATTTGCTCTTCGTCAGAAGGAACTCAAGAGATTTATGGCGTTTAGTTCCATATCTCAAGCAGGATATATAATGCTAGCTGTTGTAGGAAACAGTGCGATGGGGCTTACGGCACTAATGTATTATGTGCTGATATATGTGGCAGCCAATATGGCTGTATTTACTGTTATCAATGTAGTTGAGCATAAAGGTAATGGTTCTACAATGATGAGTTGTTACGATGGCTTTTATACGACCAATCCAAAGTTGTCTTTCTTGATGACTCTCGCATTGTTCTCATTGGCAGGAATACCACCGTTTGCAGGAATGTTCTGTAAATTTTTCGTGTTCATGGCAGCTGCAGAGCAGGGCTCGGTTTTGGCATATATAGTAGTATTTATAGCATTGATAAACACAGTGCCAAGTCTTTACTATTATCTAAAGATTGTGAAATGCATGTATATAAACCAAACAGAAACGCCGTTGCCTACTTTTAAGAGTGACAATAGCACGCGTTTCGCTATGGCACTTTGCACTATCGGCATCTTGCTCTTTGGTATATGCAGTTGTGTATACGATTGGCTCGCTCAAGCAGCAGGAATGTAGTTCGTAACTTTGCACAATATTTACAGAAAAGCCCTAGGACAAACGTTATCCTAGGGCTTTTCTGTTACTTTACAGTGGAGCGTATGCTTTTATGATTTTGAAAAATATCATGTTCCGTAACGAATTTGCACGCTTTTATGCGCATACTACGTCTTCATGATTTCTTTTCTTTTAAAAGATCCCGTATTTCAGTAAGTAATATTTCTTCTTTTGTTGGCTCTGGTGCAGAAGGTTCTTCTTTCTTAATCTCCTCATTCTTCTTGCGCGCAACCTTGTTGATCACTTTAACTAGCATAAACACGCATAATGCAATAATGATGAAGTCGAATGCCGTCTGAAGAAAGTTTCCATAATTGATAGTTGCAGGTTGTAACTTTTCCAATCCAACGTCGACAGAAGGCAGCGTGAATTTCAAGTCTGTGAAATTTACACCACCGATGAGCCAGCCTATTGGCGGCATTATAAGATCATCGACTATTGACGAAATTATTTTTCCGAATGCGCCGCCGATGATAACACCGACAGCCATGTCTACAGCGTTACCTTTTACAGCAAACTCCTTGAACTCATTGATAAATTTACCCATTGGCGTGATTTTTATTTTTTAAAATATTTAATAGAAAAATTTTATGCAAATGTAGAGATTTTTTTGTAACTTTGCCCCCGTAAAAGAGGGAAAAAGCATGTTTGTGCTATTAAATCCTTTTGCCTTGTATATTGACAATAGGTATTGCAAGTGAGCATGTAATTAAAAATATAGATAATCTATTATTTTCAACTTAAAATATAAACATTACAATGATTAAGATTGGTATTAACGGTTTTGGCCGTATCGGCCGTTTCGTTTTCCGCTCAACTGTAGAGGCTGAGAACGCTAAGGATGTTCAGGTTGTAGCTATCAATGACCTTTGCCCAGTTGACTACATGGCATACATGCTTAAGTACGACACTATGCACGGACAGTTTGATGGAACAATCGAGGCTGACGTTGAGAAGAGCGAACTGATCGTTAACGGAAACCACATCCGCGTAACTGCAGAGCGTGATCCCGAGAACTTGAAGTGGGATGAAGTAGGTGCAGAGTATGTAGTTGAATCTACAGGTTTGTTCCTTGCTATGGATAAGGCTGAAAAGCATCTCAAGGCAGGCGCAAAATATGTTGTTCTTTCTGCTCCTTCTAAGGCAGGTGAAGACGGACGTCAGGCTGATATGTTTGTTTGCGGTGTAAATACAGACAAGTATGCAGGTCAGACAATCGTTTCTAACGCATCTTGCACAACAAACTGTCTTGCACCTATCGCAAAGGTATTGAATGATAACTTTGGTATTGAAACAGGTCTTATGACAACTGTTCACTCTACTACAGCTACACAGAAGACAGTTGATGGTCCTTCTATGAAGGATTGGCGTGGTGGTCGTGCCGCAGCTGGTAATATTATTCCTTCATCTACAGGTGCAGCTAAGGCTGTAGGTAAGGTAATACCTGAACTCAATGGAAAACTTACAGGTATCTCTATGCGTGTTCCTACTTTGGATGTATCTGTTGTTGACTTGACAGTTAACTTGAAGAAGGCAGCTTCTAAGGAAGCTATCTGCGCAGCAATGAAGGCTGCTTCTGAGGGTGAACTTAAGGGTATCCTTGGTTACACAGAAGATGCAGTAGTTTCATCAGACTTCCTCGGTTGTCCTCTTACATCAATTTTTGATGCTAATGCAGGTGTTTACCTTACAGATAATTTCGTAAAGGTTGTTTCTTGGTATGACAACGAAATTGGCTACTCTCACAAGGTAGTTGAGCTTATCAAGATCATGAAGAAGTACAATGGCTAATAACTTAGGCTTATTTGCCAAGTAATAAAAAAACGGGTCGTTCAGCATTGCTGGGCGACCTTTTTTTATTACTTTTGTCATTGGAAAAACAATAAGGCATAGATTTTATGTCTTCTATATAATGCGTAACCCGTCAAAACGAATACTAATGAATCCCATGGTGACCATAGTCGGGCCAACGGCAAGTGGGAAGACAACACTTGCTGCTCATCTTGCTGAAAAGTTGGATGCAGAGATTATATCGGCTGACAGCAGGCAGGTTTATCGCCGCATGGATATTGGTACAGGCAAGGATCTTGCAGACTATGTTGTTAATGATACGCAAATTCCTTTCCATCTTATTGATATTGCGGAACCAGGAACAAAATATAACCTTTTTGAATATCAACGTGACTTCCTTAGAGCTTACGAAGATGTTACTGCGCGTGGTAAGAGAACCATACTCAGTGGTGGAACAGGACTTTATGTAGAATCCGTGTTGAAGGGGTATCGTTTGATACCAGTTCCAGAGAATCCAAAACTTCGTCATAGTCTTGAGGGGAAATCAATGGACGAGTTGACTGCCATACTTGAGAATCTGAAGGCTCGCAATGGTTCAAATATGCACAACAAAACAGATATTGATACTGCAAAACGCGCTATCCGTGCAATAGAAATAGAAACCGCTTATGCCGAAACTCCTGTCACAGAACGAGAATTCCCGAAGATAGAGTCGGTAATCGTAGGGTTATATGTAGACCGTGATGTGAGGCGAGAAAAAATCACCCGGCGTTTGAAACAACGCCTTGAGGAAGGGATGGTTGATGAGGTGCGTTCCTTGCTAGATGAAGGAATCTCAGCGGAAAATCTTATTTATTATGGTTTGGAGTACAAGTTCGTTACGGATTATATCCTAGGCAAAACAACTTACGATGAAATGTTTTCACGTCTAGAGACCGCAATACATCAGTTTGCCAAACGACAGATGACTTGGTTTCGAGGAATGGAACGCCGTGGTTTTAAAATAAATTGGATTGATGCAACATTGTCTATCGATGCAAAATTCTCAGCAATAGAGCGATTACTCTAATAAAAATAGAAGAAATATAGAAAAACGTAACCATTATTATGACAGAATCTACAAGATGGGGCGTACTTTATTGCCCAAGAAAAAGTTTGAAAGGTCATTCACGTCGCAAGGCTAAAATAGAGAAAGCGCTAAAAGCCAATGGCGTGGACTACGATTTTGTGCAAAGCGAAAATAGCAAGAGTGTAGTGCGTCTGATAACGATGTTCATAAACAATGGTTACAAGAAAATTATCGTAGTGGGAGGGGATTCAGCCCTGAACGATGCCGTTAACTGTTTGATGGAGGCAGACAAAGATGTGAGAGAAAGCATATCTTTAGGCGTAATACCCAATGGTGTGATGAATGACTTTGCACGTTATTGGGGTATGAATGAATCAGATATAGAGCAGATTGTAAAATGGCTTAAGGAAGGAAGAGTAAGGAAAGTTGATCTCGGGTGCATGAGATATACTAATGCCAATGGAGAAAAATGCCACCGTTATTTTCTCAACTGCGTAAACATTGGTCTGTTGTCTGCTATTATGAACTTGAGAAACCAAACGCGTCGTATTTTTGGTTCGCGTACATTGTCTTTCATATTCTCAATGCTTCTTATGATATTTCAGCGACTCGAATATAAAATGCATATTAAGATAAACGACGAGACACTAAAACGTCGTGTAATGACGGTGTGTGTTGGTAATGCTGAGGGATATGGGCAGACGCCAAACGCTGTGCCATATAACGGATTGCTTGATGTGTCAGTCGTGTATCATCCGGAAATTATGCAATTGCTTGATGGATTCTATCTTCTTATAACGGGGAAATTTCTCAATCACAAGAGTGTCCATCCCTATCGCACAAAGCGTATTGATGTTATAGAAGCTCCCCATGCAATGGTGTCTGTAGATGGACGTTTGATGAAAATACCAGTAGGGGGATATTCCTTAACGGTTGAAAAAGAAGTCATAAACTTTCTTATTCCCGAATAATTGTTTTGCAGTGTAGCTGAAGTGGCACTATCCGTTTTCAGAAATTTTGTATAGTTCTTCTTCTGCAATGATTTTTATTTTTCGACCATCTATAACAATAAGTTTTTCTTGCGCAAAGGCTGATAGTGTGCGGATGGCGTTACTAGTTGTCATATTCGACATGTTGGCTAATTCTTCACGGCTTAGGTATATTCCTAGAGTGTAGCCATCAGGCTCAAGGCCATAATGCTCTTTAAGTGTGAGCAGACTTTCAGCTAATCGCCCACGAATATGCTTTTGAGTTAGGTTTATGGTTCTTATATCTGATTTGCCCAGCTCTGTCGCTAGTTGCTTTACGAGTTGCATGCATACGGCATTGTTTTCGTGCATGAGCTTAACAATAAGTTCCATTGGTATAGAAGCGACAATCGACCGTTCAAAGGCGATAGCCGATGTCAGATAGTCGTCTTCTGCAAGATATGCCCTAAATGCAAATAACTCAGAGGGACGAATAGTGCGCAGTATTTGGTCTCTGCCGGAAATACCGCTTTTGCAGATTTTTACTTTCCCCTCTATCAGGCATTTTATGCTTTTGGGAATTTCCAGTTCCTTATAAATATATTCGTTCTTCCCGAACTCTTCCACGGTGATATTCTCTGAAAGCAGAGCTTGTTGTTGTGGTGTGAGTGGTTGCCATTGGCTGAAAATTTTCTCTTCTATGTCTTCCTTGGTGTATTTTGTGGATACAGTCATTTTATGTGTTTGTAGTAGGTGCAGCCAGCAAACGTTGTTTTTCTCAGTGCCAACCTTTCTGCCTTAATTCGTTTAGATGAAATCTTATTTTTGCAAATTTACTAATTATAATCCGTAAAAACCGTTTAGTCTGTTGCTTTTTATGTTTTACAACATATAAATCAGGCGTGTGTACAAAAAAAGACACTCATTCTTTTGCAGTGTGGCCAATTATTGCTATTTTTGAACTGCCAAACGGTTGCATTAAATGAAAACACCATCCGCATGGCAATTATCTGAATAGTATAAACACCTTAATAGAATATTATGAGCTATCTTCGATTTGAAAGAAGTCTGATGACCAATCTGGAAGAGTCGTTGCCTAGGGAAGTGCTACGCACAAACCGTTCGGGAGCATATGCATGTTCTACAATTGTAGACTGTAATACGCGCAAGTACCACGGTTTGCTTGTAGTTCCTGTGCCAGAACTCGATGATGCCAACCACGTGCTTCTCTCGTCGCTTGATGTGACGGTCGTACAGCACGGTGCAGAGTTTAATCTTGGACTTCACAAGTACCGTGGAAACAATTACAGTCCTAACGGTCACAAGTATATCCGTGAATTCAATTGCGACAGTGTTCCCACAACAATCTATCGTGTCGGTGGAGTAGTATTGAAGAAAGAAGTGGTTTTCCAACACTACGAAGACCGAATTCTTTTGCGCTACACTTTGCTTGATGCCCACAGTGTCACAACTCTGCGTCTACGCCCATTTTTGGCATTCCGCAGTGTAAGGCAGTTCACTCACGAGAACGCTACTGCCAATCGCGACTACCAATTGGTAGACAATGGTATAAAAACTCAGATGTATCAGGGATATCCCTACCTTTATATGCAGTTCAGTAAGGAAAACGAATTCGTATTCCATCCAGATTGGTATAGAGGGATAGAATATCCAAAGGAGCAGGAACGAGGATACGATGCATATGAAGACCTTTATGTACCTGGATATTTTGAGATGGACATAAAGAAGGGCGAGAGCGTAGTGTTCTCAGCCTCTACTTCGGAAACAAAGACAGACGGTCTCGACAAACTGTTCTGCGATGAAGTGGCAGATCGCAAGCCGCGCGACAATTTTTTCCACTGCCTTGTAAATGCAGCGCACCAATTCCATAATACAAAGAAAGGCTCTGGTTGCTATTTGCTTTCAGGTTATCCTTGGTTCAAGAGCCGTGCTAGAGATACTTTTGTTTCTTTGCCAGGTCTTACTTTATCTATCGATGAAACAGAGTATTTCGAAAAAGTAATGGATACAGCAGAAAAGGGGTATCGTGAATTTATGGAAGGGAAGCCCGTAACAGTGGAGCTGAGTGAAATAGACCAGCCCGACGTTCCGCTTTGGGCAGTTTGGGCAATACAACAATATGCTAAGGTCGTAGGTGAAGAGAAGTGCTATGCGCGCTACGGAAAGTTTGTGTTTGATATGCTCGAATACATTTACTCTGGTCGCCATCCTCATGTGCGTCTTGATGCAAATAGCTTGCTTTACGTTAACGGCAAAGGCAAAGTAATGACATGGATGAACTCAACTGTAAATGGCAAACCTGTTGTTCCGCGTAGCGGTTATATCGTAGAGGTGAACTCATTGTGGTATAATGCACTCGGCTTTGCAGCCAAGCTAAACCGCTTCTCAGGCGACGATGATTTCACGGCGCGTATAGAGAAAAGACAGGAAGCTTGCAGAACGTCTTTTGTTGAGACGTTTCTTAACGATTGTGGCTATCTCTTCGATTATGTAGACGGCAATATGATGGATTGGAGCGTGCGCCCCAATATGATATTTGCAATAGCTCTAGACTATTCTCCCCTTGCTCCCGAACAGCGCAAGTCCGTTTTGGATGTTTGCACAAGGGAACTCCTAACCCCCAAAGGCCTGCGTACATTATCGCCAAAGAGTGGCGGTTATAATCCGATATGCGGTGGCTCGCAGATGCAACGCGACTTGGCATACCATCAGGGGACGGCATGGCCATGGCTCGGAAGCTTCTATATGGAGGCATGCCTTAAGATATACCGTCGTACACGCCTTAGCTTCGTAGAACGCCAAATGGTGGGTTATGAAGATGAGATGCAGACAAACTGTCTTGGCACTCTGCCGGAGATGTTCGACGGCAATCCGCCGTTCAAGGCACGCGGTGCGATATCTTTTGCCATGAACGTAGGCGAAACGTTGCGCACGCTGAGTCTTTTGGGAAAATACACATATTTAAAATAGGAGGGAAACAGTATGAAAGTTTTAATGTTTGGCTGGGAGTATCCTCCTCATGTGTTCGGCGGACTTGCAACGGCCAATTTCGGAATAACACAAGGTCTGCATGCTTTGGGTGACGTAGATATTACATTATGTCTGCCAAAACCTTTTGGTGATGAAGATCGCACGGCAGCAAAAATAGTTGCCATGAATTGCGTGCCTATTGCGTGGCGTAATGTTGACTATGACTATGTGAAAAATCGTATAGGCAATGTAATGGATCCAGATTACTACTATCGTTTGCGTGATCATCTTTATGCAGATTTCAATTATATGCACGTTAACGATTTGGGATGTATGGAGTTTGCCGGTGGATATCCGCAGAACCTTCACGACGAGATTAACAACTACTCAATTATCGCCGGTGTTGTTGCACGCACTGAAGAATATGACATCATACATGCCCATGACTGGCTAACATATCCTGCCGGCATCCATGCCAAAAGGGTGAGTGGTAAGCCATTGTGTATACATGTCCATGCCACAGATTTTGACAGAAGTCGCGGAAAGGTAAACCCCACCGTTTACTCTATTGAGAAAGATGGAATGGACAATGCCGACTGTATCATGTGTGTATCAGAGCTTACGCGTCAGACCGTCATACACCAATATCATCAAGATCCGCGCAAGTGTTTTGCAATGCACAACGCCGTATATCCTTTGCGTCAAGAATTGCAGGACATACCACGTCCCGACCACACGGGTAAGGACAAGGTTGTAACTTTCCTCGGACGAATAACAATGCAGAAAGGTCCAGAATACTTTGTCGAGGCCGCCAATATGGTGCTTCATCGCACAAAGAATGTGCGCTTCTGTATGGCAGGTAGTGGTGACATGATGGACCAAATGATTTATCTCGCCGCAGAACGTGGCATTGCAGACCGTTTCCACTTCCCAGGTTTTATGCGAGGAAAGCAAGTTTACGAATGTTTGAAGGATTCCGATGTGTACGTCATGCCGTCCGTAAGTGAGCCGTTCGGCATCTCGCCACTTGAAGCCATGCAGTGTGGAACGCCAACCATCATATCAAAGCAGAGTGGGTGTGGGGAAATTCTCTCCAACTGCATAAAGGTAGACTATTGGGATATTCATGCGTTGGCTGATGCCATATATTCGATATGCCACAACGATAGTCTTTTCCACTATCTACAGGAAGAAGGAAAACGGGAAGTAGACCAAATTACATGGGAGAGAGTGGGAGTGAGAATACGCAAACTCTATGACCAACTCCTTTCATAGTTTTAATGTATTCCGTTGTCCAGTATAACAAGGACGAGAGTAGTCCAAAACAATTCAAACAATTCAAAAAAAAATACGAGATGAAAACAATTTGCTTGTACTTCGAGATACACCAGATAATACATCTGAAAAGATACCGTTTCTTTGACATCGGTACAGATCATTACTATTATGATGACTATGAAAACGACCGTAGCATCAGCGATATCGCAGAGCGTTCATACATGCCAGCGCTCAACACATTCCTTGAAATGATAAAGGAGCATGGTGACTACTTCAAGGTTGCCTTTTCTCTCTCCGGCGTAGGTATCGAACAACTTGAGATGCACGCTCCACAAGTGCTGGCCAAACTTCAGGAACTTAATGAAACTGGATGTGTAGAGTTCCTTGCTGAGCCATATTCCCACGGTCTTTCTTCATTGGCAAATGAAGAATGCTTTATGGCCGATGTGAAGAAGCAAATGGCAAAGATGGAAGAATATTTTGGAAAACGCCCAACCGTTTTGCGCAACTCCTCGCTTATCTATAGTGATGAGATAGGAAGTGTTGCAGCGTCCATGGGATTCAAGGGAATGCTCACCGAGGGCGCAAAGCAGGCGTTGGGATGGAAATCGCCACATTACCTGTATAATTGTTGCATGGCGCCCAATCTGAAGTTGCTTTTGCGTGACGTTGAACTGAGCGACGACATCAGTCTGCGTTTCAACAATAGTGAATGGGAGGGGTATCCACTCTTTGCCGACAACTATATCAACAAGATTGCAACACTGCCGGAAGAGGAACAGGTTATAAATATCTTCATGGAGCTTTTGGCTCTAGGCATTTCCCAACCGCTTTCTTCAAACATACTTGAGTTCATTAAGGCTCTTCCACAGTGTGCAAAGCAGCGTGGTATAACATTCTCCACTCCGTCTGAAATATGCTCCAAGATGAAGAGTGTTGATAACCTGTATGTTCCGGACACTCTTTCTTGGGTTGACGAAGAACGTGACGTTAGCTGCTGGTTAGGAAACCCCATGCAACGTGAGGCTTTCGACAAGCTTTATAGTGTGGCAGACCGCGTGCGCATAGCCAATGACCCGCGTATCAACCAAGATTGGGACTATCTGCAGGCTAGCAATAACTTCCGCTTCATGACAACCAAGCCATCTAATGTCGGTCTTGACCGCGGAATATACAGTTCGCCTTTTGATGCCTTCACCAATTATATGAATATCCTTGGTGATTTTATCAGCCGCGTTAACTCACTCTATCCAGAAGATATTGATAATGATCAGCTCGATTCATTGCTCACGGCTATCAAGAATCAAGGGGATGAGATAGAAATGAAGGACAATGAAATAATCCGTTTGAAGACTCGTCTTGCAAAAGCTTTTGAAGACAATGATAAGTTGAACAAAAAGGTTGAGCGTCTTTCAGAAAAGAAGACAGCCGCAACCAAAACCACAACAAAGAAAAAGACTGCGGCAAAGCCTAAGGCTGAAACTAAGAAAGCTGAATAATATAGAATAAGTAAAACGTTAAGGAGCAGATTTCCGAAACATTCGCAATAGAAAATTGCCTTGTTTTCGTTGAATCTGCTCCTTTTTATGTATGGCGTGTTCTATAAATTCCACGCACTATTCAATTAGTATTTTAGACGAATTGCTCTTTGTGTCTTTTTGTTTTTATCCCGAATGTTTTTTCTCCTCATTCGTGTTAGTTCTGCGTCCGCTCCGTTTTCTTTTCGGTTTCTTCCCATTCGTTCCATTCTTTCATGGCTTGTTGCCAGTCCGTTTGCTCACCGGAATCTATTGCCCGCTGCTCTTCGTCAGCCTGGTCGCGCAACTTGTCGCGTAAACGCTTCGCCTTCATGTCGGCTGCTGTTGCTTCATCAACAAGGCGAATGGCGCCTCGTTTAATGGCTTCCTGCAGTTCAACTTCGCCAAAAGCTTTTCCTGGCTCGTTGAAGTCGGAGATGTTGAACTCAAAGTCTGTGCGCAACGTATGGCGCACCAATTTTTGTTTTGCTCGGTTTGATGCGTTCTTGAGCCGTAGCAACTTACTTATTTCATTGATTTCGTTCTGCGAAAACTTGTTTCTTCCCATTAAAACTTGTCTTTTTTGCCTGCAAAGGTAAGCACCTTTTCTTATATATCCAAACAGACACCATGTAGACGCTGTTAAACAAACAAGTGCAGAAGCTTCACTATTTGATGAAAAACAGGCTTTATACATTCTATTTACGAAAAAGTCTTTTAGTCTTTCGCTTTGTATTGTGCCCGACTTGCACTATCTTTGCAGGTTGAACTGAAAAGTGGAGCGATGATAAACCAACAATATCCTTCAAAACTGCTGGAAAAAGCTGTTTCTGAGTTCGCCAAACTTCCCGGGGTAGGGCGTAAGACGGCGTTGCGCCTTGTGCTTCATCTGCTTAGACGGGAGACAGACGAAACGGACACTTTTGCCGCAGCGCTGACAGACCTAAGACACAACGTTAAGCATTGTCGTGTGTGCCACAATATCAGCGACAGCGATGTCTGCCCAATATGTGCCAGTCCACGGCGTGACACATCGTTAGTCTGCGTCGTTGAAAATATACAGGACGTTATGGCGGTAGAGAACACGCAGCAGTACAACGGACTTTACCATGTTCTCGGCGGAGTGATTTCTCCGATGGATGGCATAGGCCCCGGCGACATAGAGATATCCTCGCTAGAAGAGCGTGTTGCCGCCGATGAAGGAATACAAGAGATAATACTTGCCTTGAGTCCCACGATGGAAGGCGACACCACAAACTTCTTCATTTCGCGCCGACTTCAACCCTTTGGCAGGAAAGTGAGCGTCATAGCGCGAGGCATATCCGTTGGCAACGAACTTGAATATACTGATGAAGTAACGCTTGGCCGCTCGATTTTAAACAGAACCCCGTTTGAATAGAAACGAAACCCCACAGCATACCAAACAGAACCCAATGGGAAAAGAAAACAATATCCAGAATGGCGAATCCAATGTAAAGCATGTGCAGTGTGTACTGCTCGCCCAATTCCTTATATATATAGTATTGGCACTGTTGATTGTGCTGCTTTTTGAAGCAGACATCATTTTGCCGGGAATTATAGCCAGTGACCAAACAATGCAGTATGTGCTGCTCATGCTAATGGAGCTTCTAACAGTAGTTTGCATACCGCTAGCACTCAAACTTTTCTCTATGAAAAGCGTGAAGAGACGATTAGTCGCAGGCGGAAATTCTCCACTAATGCTCTTCGGAACGCTCCGGCTAGCGATGCTTGGAGCGCCAATTGTTGTCAATGCTCTGCTTTATTATCTTTCATTGTCGGCAGCCTTCGGCTATCTTGCCATATTAGGAGCTTTGTGTCTGGCTTTTGTCTATCCCAGCGAGAGCCGATGTCTTAATGAAATCGCCCCCGAAGAATGATGAAAATATCTGTAATAATAGTCAGCTATAACGTAAAGTACTATCTCGAACAGTGTCTCTTGAGCGTGCGCAAAGCCTTGGAAGGCATTCCTTCCGAGGTGTATGTCGTAGACAATCACTCACGCGACGGGTCGGTAGAGTATCTGCGTCGTCGTTTCCGTGACGTGAAGTTCATTGCCGGAACCCACAACCTCGGCTTTGCCCGTGCCAACAATTTTGCAATAAAGAAGGCAAAAGGAGAGTATGTCCTTTTGCTTAATCCCGATACAATAGTGGGCGAGGAGTCCATTCGCGAGAGCCTTGTCTTTATGGATGCCCATCCAGGTGCTGGAGGATTAGGCGTGAAGATGCTCAAGAGCGACGGTGGAAAGGCCATGGAGAGCCGCCGTGGATTGCCCTCACCGCTTACCGCCTTCTATAAGATGTGCGGACTTTGCAATAAATATCCCAAGAGTCGACGTTTCGGGAAATACTATATGAGTTATCTCGACTGGGACAAACCGGCTCAAATTGAGGTTATAAGCGGAGCTTACTGCCTTATGCGTCGCACGGCGATAGACAAAGTGGGCATGCTCGACGAAGACTTCTTTATGTATGGCGAAGACATAGATCTGTCTTACCGCTTGCTGAAGGGCGGATATGAGAATTGGTATCTGCCAGTGTCCATACTTCACTATAAGGGAGAAAGCACGCATAAGTCATCATTCCGCTATGTTCATGTCTTCTATGAAGCAATGTTGATATTCTTCCGCAAGCACTATCGGCATGCTAGTTTCTGGATAACACTGCCTGTAAAACTCGCTATATATATTAAGGCCACGGTGGCACTCGTGCAGATGCTCCTTGGGCGATCGCTTCATTCCATGGGTTTCTTTTCAGTGCGGAAGAAAGAACCGGAATATCTGTTTATCTGTTCTGCAGAAAATATGAAATCGTGCAGAATGCTCGCAGATAGTCGTGGACTAACAGCAAGTTTTGTTGAACGCACAGCCGACAATGCCATGAAGGGGCACGCAGAATTGCTAGACAGATTGTTGCCAACACTAACGACCTATGTTGTGTTTGATACATCACTCTTCAGTTATTCAGACATGCTGCGTCTGTTGGAAGAAAATTCACGCAAGAATGTTTTGATAGGTACGTATAACCCGCGCAACAGGACGCTTATAACAGACCAGGAGGTAGTGAGATGACAAAAGACAAACTGCCAAGTGTACGCTTCCGCGCCATGGAGCCGGAAGACCTTGAAGTGCTCTATTCCATAGAGAACGACACGGAACTTTGGGGAGTAGGCGTAACCAATGTGCCATATTCCCGCTACTTGCTACATGATTATATCGCGAATACGACTGGCGACATATATGCCGACAGACAAGTGCGCTTGATGGTAGAAGATCTTTCCGGTCAGTGTGTAGGCATACTCGACATAACGTCGTTTGATCCGCGCCACCGCCGTGCGGAGCTAGGCATAGTCATTCGCCGAGACTTTCGTGGAAAGGGGTATGCAGCCGCTGCAATACTTCATGCAAAGGATTATTCGCGCGATATTCTCCACCTGCACCAACTTTATGTCTATGTGGACAGCCGTAACGAACAGTCACTTTCTGTTTTCCGCAAGAGCGGTTTTCAACGTGAAACAGTGCTTTTTGACTGGTTCTTTGATGGCGAAAACTACCGTGATGCAGTGTTTATCCAATATTTTTTCTAAAAAAATCGTCTAAACTTTTGGAGATAATAAAATAATTCGTACCTTTGCAACCGCAAAACGAAAGATATGAGTTTTGGTGCGTTAGTTCAGCTGGTTAGAATGCCTGCCTGTCACGCAGGAGGTCACGGGTTCGAGTCCCGTACGCACCGCCTCAAACATTAGCACCGTTGGTGCGTTAGTTCAGCTGGTTAGAATGCCTGCCTGTCACGCAGGAGGTCACGGGT
>CAVAAS010000032.1:0-28059 GCA_963586715.1 Barnesiella intestinihominis | reverse complement strand
GTAAATGTGGTAAGAACTGTAGATGGCAAGGCAATAAAAGTCATAAAATAATAAGATATTGTGCAGGCATGTGCCTGTTGCTTTTTCCGTTTAATGTAAGACAACGTGGGGCGAAATCCCTTCGTTGTCTTTTTCTTTATACTGTAAAAACGTTTTTTTTCGGTGGTATAACTGTTTTGAAAATAAAAATAACTAACTTTACACGCTGAAAGGTCGCCCTCTGGATGCGTGCCTAAACATAACACTTTAAATCTATGGCATTAGAAAAAACTTTAGTATTGCTAAAACCTTGTATTTTGCAGCGTGGTTTGGCTGGAGAAATTATCAGTATCTTTGAGAAAAAAGGACTGCAGATTTGCGGAATGAAGATGATGCAGCTTGACGATGAAATTCTAGATGAGCACTATGCACACCTTTCTGGTAAAGGCTTTTTCCGACAATTAAAG
This sequence comes from Barnesiella intestinihominis, assembly GCA_963586715.1. GTDB lineage: Bacteria > Bacteroidota > Bacteroidia > Bacteroidales > Bacteroidaceae > Prevotella. Next base: position 27,613 of record CAVAAS010000032.1, on the reverse strand, counting down.
GATTCTATGATGGCTGCCCCCGTCGTGGCATTGTGCTTGAATGGTGTTGACGCCATAGCTACGGTGCATGCAATGGCAGGCTCAACCAATGGACGTAAAGCCGCTCCGGGAACAATACGCGGAAACTATAGCATGAGCTTTCAAGAGAACGTGGTGCACACGAGTGATTCTCCTGAAACTGCCGCTATTGAACTGAAACGTTTTTTCCGTGACGAAGAGATATTTGATTGGAAGCAGAGCTGTTTTTCAAGCATTTATGCGGCTGACGAATTCTGAAATGCGCAAGCTAGCTTAGAACACTGTGCCCCTAGATTTGTATGGGCATTACAAAACGGATAAAATGCGGCAAGGGTAGGTTGTTTTTTGAAAAAAAATACTACCTTTGCAACGCTTTTTGCAGAAGGAGCATACAAAAATACAATGCTTTTGTCTTAAGAAAGCAAATTCGCATCGCCTTTTGTTTGGCAATGCTTTACTAAATAGATTAAAAAATATGGACGATTATCACGCGGAAAATACTGACTTGTAAGCGCAGGGATGCCAAGCTTTCTCAGCAAGGAAATCCTGTGCTTGAATGTTTGCCAAGTGGAGGATTTATCAAATGAGAACATACTGGAATTATACCGATGGCTTAAAGGCCATAAACGCGTGGGAGCCAAACTGCTGGATACAGGTTACGTGTCCTAGTGAGGCAGACCAACAAATGCTAATCGATGAATATCATATTCCCGATTACTTCCTTTCTGATATAAGTGATACGGATGAGCGTGCTCGTTATGAGTATGACGATGGCTGGATGCTAATCATTCTTCGTATTCCCTATGTGAAAGAAATTCGTTCACGCACGCCGTATACAACTGTACCTTTGGGAATTATTCACAAACGTGACGTTACAATTACCGTTTGCTTTTATGAGACGAACATGATGATAGACTTTGTGAGCTATCAACAGAAGCGTAATGAGGGCTTTACCGATTATGTAGACATGATTTTCCGCTTGTTCCTTTCTTCGGCTGTATGGTATCTGAAAAGGCTTAAACAGATAAACAGTCTTATAGAAAAGGCAAAACGTAACCTTGACCGTGAGGTGAACAATGAATCCCTAATAGGTCTTTCCCGTTTGCAGGACTCGCTTACATATTTTGTTACGTCGATACGTGGCAACGAGAACCTTTTGGCAAAGCTGAAATTCAAGTTACAGGTTGACGAACTTGACGCAGACTTGATAGAAGACGTGAATATCGAGATGAGCCAGGCGCGCGAAACAACGAGTATCTATTCGGATATTCTTGAATCTACCATGGATACGTATTCAAGTATTATTAACAACAATATGAATACGGTGATGCGTACGCTTACCTCCGTGTCAATTATTCTTATGTTCCCGACACTTATATCAAGTTTGCTTGGCATGAACGTTATAAACGGAATGGAAACAAGTAAATATGGCTTCGTGATAGCACTTGTGGTGTCTGTCGTCATTTCAGCAGTTTCTTGGTGGATATTCCGTCACAAACGCCTTATTTAATAGTCAAAAATCAAAAACGGTAATATAAATTAGGATTTTACAAACATTTTACGTAAGTTTGCAATTCATAATGCCGGAACGGAAATAGGTCTCTAAAGCCTTGTCTCCGGTATCTTTAGGGATGGGCAAAACGCTTGTTGCAAGTGTTCCAAGTCCAATACCGCAATTGCGTGTCGCTTTATGGCGCACCTTAATAACCGAACCAAATCACAAATTTAAAACGTGAAGTAATGGACTCTCAAGAAAAATCTCTCGAGCAAATTGAAAGCGAGAAGAATGTAGAAGTAACTCCAGCGGCTGAAAGCAATGAAAGCGCTGCGGAGAAGGAGAATGTGGCAACGGAAACTGCTGAGCTTAAGCCAACGGCAGCAACGCCTGCAGCTGAAGTGAAGAAGGTTTACGCTTCAAAGGCAGAGGTAGTTGAGCGTATAAAGGAAATCGCCAGTGCCGATGCAGTGCCGCAGAAGGATGAAGTTGACTATCTAAAGACCGTGTTCTACAAGCTTCACTTTGCTGAAAGAGAAGCTGAAATGAAAGCTTTCCTTGATGCGGGCGGCGACCCGGCGACATATCAGGTGAAGCCAGACCTTGATGAAGAAACCTTCAAGGCAGAAATGTCTATAGTAAAGGAAAGAAGGGCAAAGCAGTTTGAAGAGCAGGAAAGGCTGAAACAGGAAAACTTGAAAAAGAAGCTTGATATACTGGAGCGCATTAAAACAATGGTGACCTCGCCGGAAGAGGCAAACAAGTCATATCAAGAGTTCAAGCAACTGCAGCATGAATGGAAGGAAATAACTCCTGTTCCAGCTGAAAATGCCAACGAACTATGGCGAAACTATCAGCTTTACGTTGAGCAGTTCTACGATATGCTTAAATTAAACAGTGAGGCGCGTGAATATGACTTTAAGAAAAATCTTGAAATAAAGACAAAAATCTGCGAAGCGGCAGAAAAATTAGGCGAAGAGAGCGATGTTATAAGTGCTTTCCACCAGTTGCAGGAACTTCACCAGCAGTATCGTGAAAGTGGTCCGGTGGCAAAAGAATTGCGCGAGAGTATTTGGCTGCGCTTCAAGCAGGCTTCATCGATTGTAAACAAGCGTCATCAGCAGCATTTTGAAGACATACGAGCAAAAGAGGAAGAGAATCTTGCAAAAAAGACCGAGCTTTGCGAAAAGGTTGAGGCAATAGCAAAGGAGGAAAACAGGAATGCCGCACAATGGGAAGAGCATACAAAGCAGATTATTGAAATTCAGACAGAGTGGAAAAGCGTTGGTTTCGCTCCACAAAAGATGAATGTAAAGATCTTCGAGCGCTTCCGTGCAGCATGTGATGACTTCTTTAGCCGCAAGTCCAACTATTTTGTGGAGATGAAAAAGGAACTTGCTGCTAATACAGAGAAGAAAAAGGCTCTTGTCGCTCAGGCGCAGGAATTGAAAAACAGCACAGACTGGAAAGCTACTGGTGATAAGCTTATTGCCTTGCAGAAGGAATGGAAAACTATCGGTGCAGTATCCAAAAAGTATGGCGATCAGTTATGGAATGATTTTCTTGCAGCATGCAACTATTTCTTTGAGGCCCGCAATGCAGCGCACGCAGGAACACGCAGTGAGGAACAGGCCAATCTTGAAAAGAAACGCAGTGTCATTGAGAAGCTGAAGTCACTACTTGAAAATGCAGGAGAAGATGCTCAGGCAGAAGTCCGTAAGTTGACAGACGAATATAACGCTATCGGACATGTGCCATTTAAGGAAAAGGACAAACTTTATGGCGAATATCATGAAACGCTTGACAAGATTTTCAAGCAACTCAATGTAAGTACAGCACGCCGTCGTCTGAACAATTTCAAGACAAACCTTAAAAATGTTGCTAAGCGTGGGGAAGGGGCTTTGGATAACGAGCGCGGAAGACTGCAACGCCGTTATGATCAGATGAAGCAAGAGATACAGACTTATGAAAACAACCTCGGCTTCCTTAATGCAGCAAGCAAGAAAGGTAACGGACTTATTGACGAAATGAATCGCAAAGTCCAAAAGTTAAAGGATGACTTGGAGCTTGTAAATCAGAAGATTAAGGCAATAGACGCCGAAAACAAATAATCGGAATGACAATTCCGCAAGGCTTTTAAAGGTTGTATCACAGGCTAATGGCTTGTGATGCAACCTTTTCTTATTGGCTATGCTATTCGTTACATAACGTATCTCAATGCGTCACTATATAAATATATAGTGTAAAGAGCCATTATATGGCAGAGGCACTTCACTTTCAACATGACGATATGCTTTTAAAATCAAGAAAAACGCAATTGTTACTAAGCCAACTTCTTTTCTCTGTGTTCATAGTTATGAATATCGCGGCGAGGGGAACAGTAACGGACTACGTGCCCAACGATTACATATGGAAAACTCCAAGCAAAAACTCTGCCGGTTCAATGCCATGTGGTGGAGGGGATATAGGTATGAACGTGTGGGTTGAAGATGGCGATATGCTTTTCTATCTTTCAAAAAGTGGAATGTTCGACGAGAACAACACGCTGCTTAAAGCCGGTAGAATCCGCTTGCATATAGACGGCAGTCCATTTGGTGGGGATTCATTCGAACAGCGTCTTTGTCTTGACGATGGTGCCGTATATATAAAAGATGCTGGAATGGAAATTCGCCTTTGGGCAGATGTTCTGCAACCAAAGGTCTTTATGGAAATCAAGTCAAAGAAAAAAACTGGTGTGGCAACGCTTAGTTACGAGTCATGGCGCTATAAAGACCGCCCAGTCACTAAAGAAGAGTGCCAGCAATGCTCGTATAAATGGCTTATACCAAAGGATTGCAAAACTTTTGCCGACTCCATAAAGCCTTTGGAAACCGAGTTGCTGTTCCAACACGCCAACAGAAAGTACACAGTTTTCGACTATACCGTAAGTCGCGAGGGGCTCGACAGTATCAAACCGCAGCTTGACAACCCCATAGGCGGGCTATTATTAGGCGGAAAGATAAGTGTGCCAGGATTCAGATTCGCAGGAACGTCAACAGGCATCTATGCTTCAACAGATTATATGGCATGGAATTATACTACTTCATCCTTGCGGCAGACAACCATAAGCATTGACCTTTATACCGGTTCGGATGAGTCCAAGCCTCTTTCTGCGTCTCAGTCAAGGTCACGTAGTGCCAAGTGGTGGCATGCATACTGGCAGCGTAGCTATATCATAGCCGCAGGTGATGCCGAGAATATGGCGCGCAATTATGAACTGTTCCGTTATATGCTTGGATGCAATGCCTATGGCGCTTATCCTACGAAGTTCAATGGTAGCTTGTTTACCTTTGACCCAGTATATGCAGACGCCAAGTGTCCTTTTACGCCAGACTACCGTCGTTGGGGAGGAGGCACGATGACTGCCCAAAACCAGCGCCTTGTATATTGGCCAATGCTCAAAAGTGGTGATACGGATCTTATGAAATCGCAGTTCGATACCTATCTTAGAATGTTAGGCAATGCCATGTTGCGCACCCACTTCTACTGGGGACATGATGGAGCTTCCTTTACGGAGCAGATAGAGAACTTCGGGCTTCCCAATCCAGCCGAATACGGAAAGCACAAGAGCGGGGATGATATGGGGACGGAGCGTAACGCCTGGTTGGAATATCTTTGGGACACGTCACTCGAATTCTGCTCAATGGCTTTGCAAGCCAATAAATATTGCGGTATGAACATAAGCCGTTACGAACCGTTAATAGAACAGTCGCTTCTCTTTTTCGATGAGCATTATCAGTATTTGGCAAAAAAACAAGGTGTTAAGCCGCTTAATGGTGAAGGTAAACTTGTTCTCTATCCGTCTTCAGGCTGCGAGACTTACAAAATGGCCTATAACCCAGCTAATGTCATTGCAGCCCTTCAGACCGTGGCACGGCAGTGGTCGGAATACAAAGGCGAGGAATGCAGCATGGCAAAACGCATCCCGGAAATACCATTGTGCACCATTGACGGTGACACATGTATTGCTCCAGCCATCGTGTGGGGCAGGATTCAGAATGTGGAAACGCCTCAACTCTATCCCGTTTTTCCTTGGCGGATATACGGAATGGGGCGCGAAGGGCTCAACATCGCCCGGAACACGTATCTCAAAGACCCGCATGCCTTGAAGATGCGTTCCACTACGGGATGGAAACAGGACAATATATGGGCGGCTTGCCTTGGACTTGCTGATGAAGCGATGAGACTGAATAAAGAAAAACTTGCCGATGGGCCTTATCGTTTCCCCGCTTTCTGGAGTCCAGGCTTTGATTGGGCACCAGACTGCAACAAGGGTGGCGCTTCGATGATTGGCTTGCAGGAGATGCTTCTGCAGGAAAAGCCAAACGGAGAGCTGTTGCTCTTCCCTGCATGGCCTAAGGACATTGATGCCAAATTCCGGCTTAAGGCAACGGGCAACCGCACCGTCAATGCCGAAATCAAAGACGGCAATATAACATATAGCGTAACTGTAAAGTAAAAGCCGCGGGCAAACAGAATTATCCCCGCACGCAACGCATAATATCCCCGCGGGCTTTTTATGCAGATATTGCAGCCATTCAGAAGAAACAAAAAAGATAAAAACGACATACAATGAACTACGTACCACTAATGCTCCTTGCCTTCGCCTCAATGTCGGCAGGAGCTAAGATTAACATAACGCACACGACATGCAACTATCAGCAGCAGCTTGCTGTGAGCAAGGGCGATGTGAGGCTCGGATGGCAAATGTCATCAGACATAAATGGTGATAAGCAGACTGCTTATCAGATACTCGTAACAGAGAATGTTACGGGGAAAAAAATCTATGACTCGGGGAAATGCAAGTCTCAGGAATGCCAGCAAGTTCAGATTCCCGTTCTCAATCCCAACCGTCACGGATATATGTGGAAGGTTAGGGTATGGGATATGAAAGGCAAACCCTCGGCATGGAGCCAGCCGCAGGAGTTGCGAGTGGTCTATTCTTCCTCTGATTTAAGCGGCAACGGCATCTCTCCGAAGTGGATAGGTGCTATAACGAAGAAGGATGCCCGTTTGCCTGAAGGCAGGTTCTCCAATGCAGAATTCAAGAAAGACTATTTCAAAGGGAAGTGGAATCCCGTAGACACGCTCTCTTCCAAAAGCATTCTGCTGCGCAAAGAGTTTACTACTGGCACTAAAACCGTTGCCGATGCCGTTGTATATGTGAGCGGTATGGGGCATTACGAAATGCTCATTAACGGAAAGAAAGTGGGCAGCAGTGAGTTCTCCCCGTTGTGGAGTGAATACGGCAAGACTATTTATTACAACACATACGATGTTACTTCACTTATAGCCAAGGGCGGTAATGCCGTCAGCGTGTTGCTGGGCAATGGCTTTTTCAATGTTCAGAGAGGCGAAAGATACAGTAAACTGCAAACGAGTTTCGGTGCGCCGCAGATGATAATGCGCATGGAAATAAACTATACCGATGGGACAAGCCAGACAATAGTGAGTGATTCTTCGTGGAAATACGCGCTCAGTCCGATAACGTTCAACAGTATTTATGGCGGTGAGTCATACGATGCGCGTCTCGTGCAGAAGGGATATGACACTTATGGCTTCAACGATGCGGCATGGAAACAAGCCGTCGTTGTTGAAGGTACTGGAGCCATATTGGAGCCGCAGACAGCCCAACCCGTGAAGATAATGGAGGAATATTGTGTAAAATCGTGGAGCTATCTTCCTGCAGACTCTGTAGCCTCTGCTTCGCAGAAGACCAAGCGCACAGTCTCTTCCCATACTTTCGTTGCCGACATGGGGCAGAACCTTTCCGGTTTTCCAACTATCAGCGTGAAGGGAAAGCCAGGCCAAAAAATTACGATGCTCGTTTCGGAGAATCTCAATTCTCAAGGGGTATGCGACCAACGCCAAACGGGTCGGCAGCATTTCTATGAATATACGATAGGTAGCGACAGTGTGGAAACTTGGCATCCGCGCTTTTCATACTACGGCTACCGCTATATACAGGTGGAAGACGCCGTTCTGGAAGGAGAGCCGAACCCTGCGTGTCTTCCCGTAATCTCGCGTCTTAGCAGCAGCTTTGTTTACAATTCTGCAGAAGAAGGTTCAACTTTTGAATGTTCATCTCCGCTCTTTACGCAGACACATCGTCTGATAGAACGTGCCGAAAGGAGCAATATGCAAAGTGTAATGACCGACTGCCCACACCGCGAGAAGCTTGGATGGTTAGAGCAAGACCATCTTGTAGGGCCAAGTTTCTTTTATAACTACGACATGACTGCCTATGCTCCGAAGATAATACGCGACATTACCGACACGCAGAAGTCCAATGGCATGGTGCCAACAACGGCCCCGCAGTTCGTTTCTTTCGGAAATCTGTTTGACGATTCGCCCGAATGGGGCAGTACTTTGGTAATAATGCCGTTTATGTATTACGAGCAGTATGGCGACAGCACGTTGATTACGCACAACTATTCTGCCATGCGTCAATATGTAGACTATCTGACTTCGCGCTCTGAAAACGGTATCGTAAGTCATGGGCTTGGCGATTGGTATGATTATGTTGAGGGAAAGGCAGGCTTCTGCCGCAATACGCCCATACCACTTGTTGCCACAGCACATTATATCTTTGACCTGCAATTGCTGACAAGGGCAGCAAAAATGGTAGGTAATCATGAAGATGAAGATAAATATGGAAAGCTCTGCACATCGGCCGTTGAGGCTTTCAACAAACAATTCTACAAGCCCGACTCCTGCTGCTATGGCACAAACAGTCAAGCGTCGAACGCTATACCGCTATTCCTCGGTATAACGGGAAGAAACAAGGATGGGGTGTTGCGTTCTTTGATTGCCGACATAGAGAAGCGCGGCAATAGGCTTACTACAGGTGACGTAGGGAATCGTTACCTCTTTATGACGCTTGCACAGAACGGAATGGGCGACTTGCTCTTCAAAATGCTCAACCACAACGACACCCCAGGCTATGGCTTCCAGATAAAACAAGGTGCAACCACACTGACAGAGCAATGGGATCCGCGTCAAGGGTCTTCATGGAATCATTTCATGATGGGGCAGATAGATGAATGGTTCTTCAAGTATTTGGCAGGAATACAAAACCTTCCTGGTACCTTCGGCATGCGCCATCTGCTCATCGCGCCACAGTTGCCAGAAGGAATTGACTGGGTAAAGGCTTCCACAACAACGCTCTATGGGAAAGTAGCGGTAAACTGCTCGCGTTCTTCAATCGCTGTTGATGTACCAGTTGGCTGTGATGCGCAGATAAAACTTCTTAATGGTTTTACCAAAACTATAGGAAGCGGGCATTATGAGTTTACCTTCTGATAGAAAAATAATGATAAGCAAATAATAAAATCGCCACATTTCTGCATCGGAAGTGTGGCGATTGTATTCATATATGCATGATAAAAAAGAGGGTAGCCTTTATTCTAATCAATAGTTATTGCTTGCTTATGATTCTTGCTGGGGTGCCAACAACGGTACTCCCGTCAGGAATATCTTGAAAAACAACAGCTCCAGCCCCAATAGTAACATTGTTTCCGATATGGATACCTCCAAAGATGGTGGCGCCAGTATATATCTTTACGTCATTGCCTATGGTGGGTCTGCCCCCCTTCCCGTTGCCAAGTGTCACCATCTGAAGGCAATAGAAATTGTCTCCTATTGACTCTGCATTGAGATAGGTGGCATAGCTGTGTTCAAAATGGGCTCCTTTCCCGATATTAGGACACCAAATGTTCATCGTATGCTCCGGGGGTAACATCCAACTAATGAGGGCAGAGCGATATTCGCCAATACGGTAATAGAAGAGATTGCGAAATGTTCGCTCCCTTGTGCAAACCTTTACAAAATTGAGAATAGTGGGCTTACAATCCTGCACCTTAAGCAAATCGAAATCTATCTCTTTTTTGTGAAGCAGATAGAGAGCTATATGTGGCAACATTCTCATTGCTGAAGCAGATAATATGATGGTTTGAGCTACTGGATTCATCGCTTTATTTTTACTACTTAGACGCAAAGGTAATGAAAATTGAGCCTTTATTTACGATGCGTTATGCCTTTTTTCTGTTTGGCTTCAAAGAAAAATGTAGCATAAATGTGGCAAAGCGTTACAAATACGTTTGCTAATCGTCTTTATAATACTATGATGAATTTGCGCAAAAAACTATTTCTATTGATTTTCTCGGTGGGAATGATGCTTCCTGCCGGCATAGCTGCACAGCAGATGGATAAGGTTATGCAGCATAAAGAATGTGCTGTGCAACAGCGTTACCGCATAGGAGTATGCGATTGGATGGTTTTAAAACGCCAGAAATTGGGAGAGTTCAAACTTGCCAAAGAACTGGGATGTGACGGAGTGGAAATGGATATGGGCGGATTGGGAAAGCGTGATTCGTTCGACAACAAGATGCGTCAACCTGAAATGGCTCGCAAATTCAAGTATACCGCAGACAGTCTTGGCATAAAAATAGGAGCAATAGCCATGTCGGGCTTCTATGGACAGAGCTTCGCCAATAAAGCCTCTTGGCGTTGGCTTATTGAAGACTGTCTTAATACTATGAATATTATGAAATCCAATGTGGCTTTTCTACCATTAGGGGGCTGTGGAAAGAATTGGACAGACTCTATTCCGTTGCGCAAGGAGATAGTAGCAAGGTTACATGAGGCGGGGGAAATGGCATCCGGACGCGGGAAAGTTATAGGTATAGATACTCCGCTTGATGCAAAAGGAAACAGGAAACTCTTAAAGGAAATAAACTCTCAGGGAATAAAAATCTTCTATAAGGTACAGACAGCTGTTGAGAACAAGCGTGATATTCCTAAAGATATAAAGAAACTTGGTGCAGAGAATATTTGCGCCATACATGCTTCAAATACTGACGGGGTGCTCTTACGCAATGACCAAGCCGTAAATCTACAACAAATAAAGACCATGCTTGACAAACTTAACTGGGAAGGATGGCTTTTCGTAGAGCGTAGTCGTGATGTCAGTGACGTACACAATGTGAAACGTAATTACGGCGATAACGTGAAGTATCTAAAAGAAGTTTTTCAAAACGGGCGTTGATATAGTCCATAAGCATTACAATCATCAATAACAATCAACTCAACATGAAGAAAACATTGGTAGTTGTGGCAGCTATGCTTTCGGTATGCATTACGGAAGGCCGTGCCACTGATTTGGATTCAATAGGAAGAGATACAAAATACGTACAAACTATACTCTCCCGTTCCGCAAAGGTTACAGACGCACTGAGCATAACTGGCACCGATAAGGGCAATGAAGTGTTGCACATAGTAGCTAACCGTTACTTTAAACTAAACGACATCTATGCTGAGCGTGACAGCTTAAAGGCTGCAGCAAAGGCGCTAACAGGCGATGCAAAGAAGCAGAAAGCTGATTTTGCCGAAATGCAGAAAGACCAGAAACTCTACAAGTCACATTATGGTTTCATTGCAGAATTGTCTCTCTATCTTACAGACGAAGAGATAGAAAAAGTGAAAGATGTTATGACATTCAACGTTGTCAAAGTGACGTATGATGCACAATGTGACATGATACCCTCCCTTAAAGATGAGGAAAAAAAGCAAATTCTTGCATGGCTTAAGGAAGGTAGGGAATACGCTATGGATGCCGAAAGTTCAAAGAAAAAGCACGAAACGTTCGGCAGATATAAAGGACGGATAAACAATTGGCTTTCCAAACGAGGCTATAACCTTACAAAAGAGCGTGAGGAATGGGCTAAGAGAGTGAAGGCACGTGGCGGAACATTGTAACTTGAATGTTCGGTCATACAACTATCGTTGAATATATAAAAACTATAACCTATATGAAATATAATAAAAATATTCCAATGGGGATTGCCCTATGTGGAATGCTTCTTTCAACTTTGCCGGCTTCGGCACAGAAGAATGGAATAACTGACACGGGAAGCAGCAAATATGCCGTTGTATCGTCAACACCTCTGAGTTCAGTTAAATGGACTGGAGGCTTTTGGGGCGAACGTTTTGGCGTATTCAGCGGAACTTCTGTGCAAAGCATGTGGGAAACATGGAAATCAGACAAGGGACATGGGTGGAACAATTTCTTGATAGCAGCAGGAGAGAAGCAAGGCAAACGTCATGGCCCTCCTTTTCATGACGGTGATATGTATAAATGGCTTGAATCTTTATGCGCTGTTTACGCCGTAAACAAAGATCCTGAAATTGGTAAGATAATGGATCGGTTCGTTGAACTTATTCAAAAGTCGCAACGTCCAGACGGCTATCTGCACACACCTGTGATAATTGCAGAGATGAACCGTGCTGCAAATGCAAAAGATGAGGCCAAGGAAAATGCTACAATAGGAACAAAAGTAGGTACAGGCAAGGACGGAGCGTTTGGTAACCGTCTGAACTTCGAGACCTATAATTTGGGCCACCTTATTACTGCCGGCATTATGCATAAGCGTGCCACGGGGAAAAACACGCTTTTTCAATGTGCGGTAAAGGCAGCCGATTTCCTTTATGATTTCTATAAGCGTGCTTCAGATGAATTGGCACGAAACGCCATTTGTCCGTCACACTATATGGCGATAGCCGAAATGTATCGTGAAACGAAAGACCCTAAGTATCTTGAATTATCCCAAAAGCTTATAGATATACGTGGAAAAGTAGAGAATGGGACTGATGACAATCAGGATCGCGTGCCGTTCCGCAGCCAGTATAACGCAATGGGACACAGCGTTAGAGCTAACTACCTTTATGCTGGAGTTGCCGATCTGTATCTTGAGAGTGGAGAGGCTCAACTAAAGAAGAATCTTGATTCTATTTGGAACGATATCGTTACTCGTAAAATGTATATAACAGGCGCTTGTGGGGCTTTATATGATGGAACGTCGCCAGATGGCACGGACTATACTCCCGACAATGTGCAGAAAGTTCATCAAAGTTATGGACGTCCATATCAGCTCCCGCATTCAACAGCCCATAACGAAACGTGTGCAAACATTGGAAACCTTTTCTTCAATTGGCGCATGTTCACAGCCACAGGTGAAGCAAAATACACGGATATAGTGGAAAACTGCCTCTATAACAGCATCCTTTCAGGAATAAGTCTTGACGGAAAAAAGTATTTCTACACGAACCCGCTACGTATATCTAAAGATCTTCCATATAAATTGCGCTGGCCAAAGGAGAGAACTGAATATATCAGTTGTTTTTGCTGTCCGCCCAACACGTTGCGTACGTTATGCGAGGCTCAGGACTATGCTTATTCCATAGGTAAGAATGCTGTGTATGTTAACCTTTATGGTGATAATACGCTGGAAACAAAAATAGATGGCATCGGTGACATAACTCTTTGCCAGAAGACAGACTATCCTTGGGACGGAAACGTAAGTGTAACCGTAAGTCGGCTTAAAGGGAAGAAGGCGTTTGATCTGAAATTGCGTGTGCCGGAGTGGTGCACAGAGGGTGCAAAAATATATGTAAATGGACAAGAGGTTGACATTGAAGCTAAGGCGGGAACATATGCAGTAGTTAACCGTCTATGGAAAAAAGGTGATGTTGTGAGCATCAGCATGCCTATGCGCACTCGTCTTGTTGAAGCTAACCCTCTCGTTGAAGAGAGCCGCGGACAGGTTGCTGTTCAACGCGGTCCTATTGTTTATTGTCTTGAAAGCAATGACTTGAATGGAACGTCAATTGACGATATTGCCATTCCTTTGGATGCTAAGTTCACACCCGTAGAGATGACAGTTGACGGCAGTCGTGTTATGGCTCTTGAAGGTGAGGTGATAAACCGTGGCGAAGCCTCGTGGAAAGGTACGCTATACCGTGAAGCGACGGCAAAGAAAAGCAGACAAAAAGTGCGACTTATCCCATATTATGCTTGGGGTAACCGTGGCAAGAGTGAGATGACGGTATGGATACCTGTTGCATTGTAAGCGATGTGACAGTAGCCGATATTATTATTGAAACATAAACAAAAGCCCAAATCGGCCCTTATCTGAAGGATGGTTTGGGCTTCTTTTTTTATAAAAGTATAGAATAGAGATGAAAACAAAAAGATTTTTATCATTGCTAATAATGTCTGCGGCCATGTCGTGCACTTTCGCTTCAGACATAGTGGTGACTCCTGGTGCTTATTCAATAGAGCAGGCTTTGCAGCAGGCGCGTGAAGAGCGTCGTCTAAACTCTGTAAAAGAAGTAACCATACGACTTAAGGCTGGAACTTATAGGCTGCATCAAGCAATAGTGGTTCGTCCTGAAGATAACGGAACGCGTATTGTTGCTGACGGAAATGCCGTGATAAGTGGTGGAGTACGTATAACGGGATGGAAGAAGCAGGGCAAAGTGTATGTGGCAGAAGTTCCGGAATTCAATGGACGTCCGCTGGAGTTTCGTCAATTGTGGGTAAACGGGCGAAAGGCAGACCGTGCGCGTGATGTTGCAGATTTTGAAAAGATGTTTCGTATACGCAGTGTTGACAAAAAGAACGAAACTCTTTATGTTCCAGCAGCGGCTGTCAAAAAGATACAAAATGCTAAACATGCCGAGATGGTGCTTCATGAGATGTGGTGTATCGCAAACTTGCGCATAAAGGGTGTAAAGATACAGGGCGATAGCGCAGCAGTAACATTCCACCAACCAGAGAGCCATATTCATTTTATGCATCCTTGGCCATCACCGATGGTAACAACTGATGGGCATAATTCCGCATTCTATTTGACAAACGCATACGAGTTGTTGGACACTCCGGGCGAGTGGTATCTTGATGCTCTTCAGCGTAAGGTTTATTATATGCCGCGTCAAGGCGAAAATATGGCTAATGCGGATGTCGAAGTCCCAGCCGTTGAAACCTTGTTACGTGTTGAAGGCACGCCAGACAATCCTGTTCGTGATGTTACTTTTACGGGGGTAACCTTTAGTTATGCCACATGGATGCGTCCCTCAATAAGTGGGCATGCTCCGTTACAGGCTGGGATGTATATGACAGAGGCTTATAAATTGCGCCCTAAAATGGTTCGCCCCAATGGCGATCACAAGCTTGACAACCAAGGTTGGGTAGGGCGTCCTGCTGCAGCAGTAAGTGTTAATTCTGCAGAGAATGTTAACTTCAAATCATGTACTTTTGAGCATTGTGCCTCCACAGGAGTGGAGTTTCACCAATATACTAAGTGTGGGAGCATAACGAATTGCACTCTTCGTGATATTGGTGGTAACGGAATCCTTGCAGGAAGCTTTGGCCCTGAAGCTCATGAGGCGCATCTACCCTATAGTCCAGCCGACAGTCGTGTAATCTGTACAGGCCTGTCTATAGAAGACAACCTCATAACCGACGTTACCAATGAGGATTGGGGATGTGTCGGCATCGGGGCAGGATTTGTGCGGGATATACGTATCTGTCATAATGAGATAAGCGAGGTTTCTTATACGGGAATCAGTATGGGTTGGGGATGGAATCAGCAAGTTTGTTCAATGTCCAATAATCTTGTGCAAGGTAATCTGATACATCATTATGCAAAGCATATGTATGACACGGCTGGAATTTATACGCTAGGTTCACAACCTCATTCGCTAATAGAAGGTAACGTAGTTCGTGATATATATTCTCCTGGCTATGCACACGATCCCAACCATTGGTTTTACCTTTATACTGATGAGGGTTCTTCATGTATCACGGTAAAAAACAACTGGACACCAACAGAGAAGTATCTGAAAAACGCAAATGGGCCATGTAACAACTGGGAAAACAACGGTCCAGCAGTAGCTGACAGTATTAAGGCTAACGCAGGAATACGAAAATAGCCAAGCTCGTTTTCTGCAAAGTGTATATAAGGTAAAAAAGGACATTTCCTAAAGATGTATATGTTACTCTTTGGAAATGTCTTTTTTGAGTATATATCTTTTGTAAGAACAATACTCGCATGTTTATCTTATATTGAAATAAGTTACATATTACTTGCGAATACGTTATAATATAAGCGGGAAACAACATCTTTTGCGTCTTTCGCTAAAACCTACAACTTGATAATTAAAAATTAAATCGAAATTATGGAAACAAATAAAGGAAGTTTAAAGAGCACGATAGCAGTGTCGCTTACAAACTATCTTGACGCTGGTGCTATAGTGGCCGGTGCTAGTGGACTATCTCTATGGCAGGGATATTTGGGCTTGACAGAGGTTCATCTTGGATTTCTCAATGCAATAAGTGCAAATTGCCTGGGTGCGGCAATCGGAGCAATTATAGGTGGTTTCCTTGCTGACAAATATGGTCGTAAGGCTATATACACTTACAATATGCTTATATATATGTTAGGTGTATTGTTTATCGTGTTTACAATGAATTTTCCAATGCTTTTGGCAGGATTTCTAATTACGGGGATAAGTGTCGGTGTTGGCGTGCCTGCATCGTGGACATATATTTCCGAAAGTTCTGAGGTAGGCAATCGTGGTCGCAATATCGGCATTTCTCAGATGGCATGGGGCATAGGTCCGCTTATAATTCTGTTGCTTGGGTGGTTCTTGGCACCACCTTCAAATGGTGCAGAGGCAGGTTTCTTGTTTCCTTTTGTAAGCCGGTCTGCTAGTGAAATACTTGGAGCAGGTGCTTCAGAAGCCGCAATCAACGTATTTAGTAGCCGTATCGTGTTTGCATCCCTATTTGTTGTGGCACTTATTGCATGGCTACTGCAGCGCCAACTTGACGAGTCGGCAGAATGGAAAGCCGCACAGTCACAGAGCGAAAGCACGTCAAGTGAAAAGAAAGGCGTTTTTTCTTCATTTGGAACCCTTTTCCGTAATAAAGTCAATGTGCGCACAATGCTTTTTTTGGCAGGCATGTACCTCACATGGAACCTTGTGAGTTCTGTTATGGGCTTTTTCCAACAACATATCTATGAAACGGCAGGTGGTCTTTCAAATGGCGAGGCCAACATGTTATCCGCTGGCCAATGGGTAATAATCATAGGCATGACATTTGTATTTTCTATGCTTGTTGATAAGGTTAACCAACGTATGCTATACATTGTCGGCGTAGGTGCAGCAGTCTTGGCGTGGGTTATGATAGTAACAATAGGTATAGGCAGTATGAGTGGTCTTCTTTTCTTTACGCTTCTTTGGGGAATACAAGGTGGAATTTCAGTACAAGGATTTTACGCTCTGTGGGCATCAGAACTCTTCCCCGCCAAATATAGAGCAGCAGCCCAGGGCATTATGTTCTTTATGGTTCGTGGTCTATCTGCTATATGGGGCATTGTATTCGTATATATTTACGGGGAGCAGGGTGAAGGCTTCACAGTTGCAGCTTATCTTATGATGGCGTTGCTCATTGTTTCTTTACTTATAGGGGCAATATGGACGCCGAAAACACGTGGGAAATCGTTAGAACAAATTACAAGGGAAAGATACGGAGAAAATATTGACTGAAAATTCATATACAAATTGCTGTCCTTTACAAAAAAAGTATTTTGGTATTGGGCAGCAATTTGGTAATTAAGGATAAAAATCAACGATTTTCTCTTATCTGAACAAGCAAGTAAATATGGCTAATTTATAATATGATTGAGTGCATAAATGGAAAATAAGAAAAATATGGGCACGGCCACTTGGATATGGTATCCCGGCGACTTTGAAATATGGCTAGGCAACAAATTTAATAATCGTCGTACAGAACGCGGTGCCATGTTTCCACCCTTTTGGAAACAAGACAGTCATTATGTGACAGTGGAGTTCTCTACAACGGTAACACTTGCGCAACGTGAAACGTTAATCATAGCCGCAGAAGGCGATTTCAATTTGATGGTTGATGGTAAGTTGCAATTCGGTATGCCTGATCGATTTACATTGATGCCAGGTAAACATTCGCTTAATATTAAAGTCCATAACCAAAAGACTCCACCCGCCCTTTTTGTAAAAGGAAAGACTATAAAAACAGACAGTTCTTGGCTGGCTACATATGAAGACAAGATATGGATTGACGAAAATGGTCAAGCTCATGGCTCTGGCGTATATGTACCGGCTGCGTCATGGAATTTCAATAAAAAAACAACCCCTCCTTCAGCTTTTGAACTGAAACGCGTAAGGACGTATGCAACCAACGTAGAGGTTCTTGGTAAGAGAACCCGTATTTATGATTTTGGCCGTGAAACATTTGGTTATCCATTGCTTACAGAACTTCATGGTAAAGGAAAGGTAAGCTTATATTACGGGGAGAGCAGAGAAGAGGCAATGGATAAAGAATTCTGTGAAACTCTTGACCATATCAACATTGACTATGCGGCAAAAGTTGACTATATGGTTAAGGGGTCAAAGGCTTTCCGCTATATATTGGTAGAAGTTACAGGAAGCGTTGAATATGATACGCTGGATTTTTTCTATGAATTTTCTTCTTTTGACACGAAGCATAGCGGTAGCTTTAAATGTAACGACCAACTTCTAAATGATATTTGGCGCATAGGGGCATACACTATGGACCTCACCACACGCGAATTCTTTGTTGATGGAATTAAGCGCGACCGCTGGACTTGGTCTGGAGATGCAATACAGTCATACCTTATGAACTACTACTTGCGTTTTGATACCGAATGTGTTAAGCGCACCATACGGCAATTACGTGGAAAAGATCCCGTGACGGCTCATGTGAATACCATTATGGACTATACCTTCTACTGGTTTAAGTCAGTATATGATTTCTATCTTTATACAGGTGACCTTGACTTTGTTCGTGAAATTTATCCAAGAATGCAGACGATGATGCAGTACGTAATCTCACGAACCAATGCCGAAGGAATGGCAGAAGGCAAGCCTGATGATTGGATTTTTGTTGATTGGGTGGATTTTCCCATGCATAAGCGAGGCATACTTTGCTTTGAACAAATTCTCTTCTGCAAGGCACTGCAAACAATGGCTCTTTGCGCAGATACTCTTGCCCATAATCCATTGGAAAATCCTCCACAGGGAAGTCTCAGCGTAGAGGAGTATTTTGAAGATTCGAAGAAGTATTCTGCCCTTGCTGATGCACTGCACACAAAACTTAAGCCTACTTTTTGGAATGATAAAGCAAAGGCTTTTATGCACGCTATAGAAGACGGGCAGATGAATACGGATATAACGATGTTTCCGAACATGTTTGCTATCATATATGACATGGTAAGTAATGAAGACAAACAGACGTTATTGTATTCTGTCTTGCAGAATTCTGAAGTTCAACCTATAACAACACCATACATGCGCTTCTATGAATTGGAAGCATTAGGCGAACTTGGTGAACAGAAAAGAATGCTGCTTGAAATCCTTTCCTATTGGGGAGGAATGTGTTTGCTAGGCGCAACATCTTTTTGGGAGAAGTATGTTCCAAGCGACAGAGGCGTTCAGCATCTTGCAATGTATGGCCGTCCTTATGGCAAGAGCCTTTGCCACGCATGGGGAGCAAGTCCCATTTATCTGCTAGGCAAATATTTTCTTGGTATAAAACCCACTAAGCCTGGATACGAAGAATATGAAGTTAAACCCGTTTTGGGCGGATTGCAGTGGATGGAAGGCAGTGTACCTACACCTTTCGGACTTGTAAAGGTGAAGATGGACGAGAAAACAATTTGCGTGAAGAGCGATGGCGGTAAGGGAACACTTGTTATTGGGCAACACACTTATGACATTCCTGCCGGACAAGAGGTAAAAATAGAATATTAGCATCCATAGATAAACAACATAACTCAACGACATGAATATAAGACAAACGACATTTGCCTTAGGTACAGTAGCAATCTTGTCTGCATGTGGCGGCAATAAGGTTACGACAGTATCAACATTACAACAACTTCCGCAGACGGAATATGCAGCTTCAGTTATATCCACCAATCTTTCCTCGATGCCAAAAGGATATAAAATCAGTATCGGATTGGCAGAAGACACCATCGGGAAACCTCATGAGGGCTTTTCCATATATCGTAAAGGCAAGGCAATACGCATTGTTGGAAACGATGCTTCTGGTGCAATCTATGGGGCAAACAGACTGGTGGAGTATTTTCGTCAGAACAACACGCTTGCGATACCTTATAAAATAGTAGACGCTCCTGAGATGAAGCTTCGCGGAGCTTGTGTCGGATTGCAGAAAACGGTTTACCTGCCCGGTCACAAAGTATATGAATATCCTTATACACCGGAAAATTTCCCGTGGTTCTATGACAAAGAACTGTGGGTAAAGTATCTGGATATGCTTGCTGCCGACAATATGAATGCGGTGTTTTTATGGAATGGTCATCCTTTTGCCTCGTTGGTGAAACTCAAAGACTATCCTTTCGCTCCAGAGGTTGATGATGCTACGATGAAGAAAAATCAAGAAATGTTCTCGTTCCTAACTTCTGAGGCAGCTAAACGCGGCATAAGAATTATACAGATGTTCTATAATATCATAGTGTCTAAGCCTTTTGCCGACCACTATGGCATAAAGACACAAGACCGCAACCGTCCTATAACACCGCTTGTTGCCGA
Organism: Barnesiella intestinihominis; assembly: GCA_963586715.1. Taxonomy (GTDB): domain Bacteria; phylum Bacteroidota; class Bacteroidia; order Bacteroidales; family Bacteroidaceae; genus Prevotella. The sequence continues at coordinate 7,608 of CAVAAS010000032.1, read as the reverse complement.
CTATACCCGTAAAAGTATAGCCGCATTCATTGAGAATTATCCAAATGTCGGTTTCCTTGTATGTCTTGGAGAGGCAATGTCTGGCATTGAGAACGACATAAAATGGATGAACGAAACGATTATTCCTGGAATAAAGGATGGGTTACGTGCGTCTGGGCGCACCGATGAACCGCCAATCATTTTGCGCTCACATGATACCGATGGGCCGAGAGTGCTCCATGAAGCGCTGCCTCTTTATAAAAACATCTATACGATGAGTAAATATACGGGGGAATCGCTTACAACCTATCAGCCGCAGGGGCCTTGGGCGGAAACTCATCGTCAGTTGGCTGCAGCAGCACCGATACACATAAGCAATGTGCATATCCTTGCCAACCTTGAACCATGGCGATGGAGCTCACCAGCGTTTATTGAAAAAACAGTGCAAGCCATGCATAATGTCCATCATGCCAATGGACTTCACCTCTATCCGCAGGCAAACTATTGGGACTGGCCCTATACTGCCGACAAATTACCTGACGGAAGTCGTGAGTTGCAGATCGACCGCGACTGGATGTGGTATTCCGCATGGGGGCGTTACGCATGGAATTGTCATAGAGGGGCAGACCAAACCTATTGGAAGAAAACAATTGCCGAATACTATGGCATAGACACTCTTAAGGCTGCAAGTATTCTTGAAGCCTATGATGAGAGTGGGGAAATAGCTCCAAAACTTATCAGACGCTTTGGCATAACAGAAGGAAACCGCCAATGTCTGCTTCTCGGCATGAAGATAAGCCAGCTCGTTAACCCATACAAATATACAATTTATCCAGGTTTCTATGAAAGTTGTGGGCCGACAGGCGAGAAACTAATAGAGTATGTTGAGAAAGAGTGGAAGCATGAGAAGCATATTGGCGAGTTGCCTCTGGATATAGTAAACCAGTGTGTGATGCATGGCGACAAAGCCGTAGCTGCCATTGAAAGGCTTTCTTCTGAAATAACCAAGAACAGTGAAGAATTCAAACGGCTTGTCAACGATATCCGCTGCTACCGCGACTTCGCCTATTCGTTCAAATATAAAGTGCTTGCCGCAGAGCAGGTGTTAAACTACAAGTGGAGCAAACAAACAAGTTACCTTGAACGTGCAGTTCCATTGCTGGAGAAAAGCAATGAATATTATGCACAACTTGTAGAAAAGACAAAGGATACATACCATTATGCAAACAGCATGCTAACTTCCCAGCGTCGCATTCCTGTTGGAGGTGATGGCGGAAAATTCTCGACTTGGAAGGAAATGATGCCTGTTTATCAGGACGAACTTGATAATTTGAAGAAGAATATACAAAGTCTGACTACAGAAGACAAGACCGGAGCAACCGTTTCAGTAATCGCTAAAGCCGATGATGCACTCAGTGGGAAGAAGGCTTGCGTAAAACTTCTTGGTAATTATAAAACCGTAAACCTTGTGAAAGGCGCACGTCTTTTTGAGGGTCGTGATGAGGCTATAGACACCGTGTCGCAGGAAATTGTAGGCATGAAGGCACTTTTGCTCAATCGTGATACAGCGCGAGTAAGCGGGATAACCGTTGAGTTTGATGCTGCACGGCCAGTAAAAATGCTTGTTGGTTTCTTCGTAGATGACCAAACAAAGTTCGCACGCCCACCAAAGCTTGAAGTTGATGCTACAGGAAACGAATACGGACAGGCGGAACCAATATTGAGTAATGCCGTGATAATGACGAATATGCCAGTAGCAAATATTCATGCCTATCATTTTAGTGCAGGTCACCACGTCATAAACCTTCCGAAAGGCATAATTATGGTAGCAGGCTTTACAGAGTCCGACATAAAAATACGTGATGCCAAGTTAAATGGTGCAGGCACTGAAGTAGACTGGCTCTTCATGTAATGGTATCGCTATATCACAATAGTTTGAATATTAAAGTATTTTGTATAGAATGAAAAGACTATATTTTTTGTTGACCATTTGTGCCGCATTCACACTAAATACAACCGCAGCACGCAGGAAGTCTGTTCCAGTTAAGCCTAAGCTCGTAAGTCAAGTGGAAATGCAGAAAATCTACGACAATGCCAAAACTCCTTATAAATTCGGGCTTGTCGTAGCTCCTCAGGACAATGGGCACAAGATAGATTGTCCTACTGTTTTCTCGAAAGATGGCAAATGGTTCATGACATATGTGTGCTACAATGGTAAAGGCGGCACCGACGGACGTGGTTATGAAACGTGGCTTGCCACGAGTGACGACCTGTTACACTGGTCAACACTTGGACGAATATTGGAATATGCCGATGACGGTTGGGACAAAAACCAACGCGGCGGTTTTCCTTCCCTTATAGATTGGAACTGGGGTGGCTCTTACAATATAGAAAAGTATAAGGGACACTATTGGATGACATACATAGGAGGTGAAGGCACAGGCTATGAGGCTGTAAATGCTCCTTTGAGCATCGGACTTGCTGTCACGCGCGGTGATGTGACAACAGCGCATCCTTGGGAAACGTTCAGTAAGCCTGTTCTCTCATATAACGATAAAAACTCTCAGTGGTGGGAGCAAATGACGCAGTACAAAAGCAATGTTTACCGCATAGATAAAAAGCTATTCGGTTATCAATTTATGATGTACTATAACGCCGGCGGCAAGAATGCAACCCATCCTAAGGGCGAAAGAATCGGTGTAGCCTTCTCTAACGACATGAAGAAATGGACTCGTTACAGCGGAAATCCGATTTTTGCTCATGATACCGACGGGACGATAACGGGAGATGCTCAGATCGTAAAAATGGGCAACGTGTATGTCATGTTTTATTTCTCAGCTTTCAACCCAACGCGCGAGTATTATGCCTACAACACCTTTGCTGCCAGCTATGATTTGATACATTGGAGTGATTGGCAAGGAGCAGATCTGATAGTTCCTTCAAAGCCATACGATGAGATGTTTGCTCATAAAAGCTATGTAATAAAGCACAATGGGGTAGTATATCATTTCTATTGCGCTGTGAACAATAGCGGTCAGCGTGGAATTGCCGTTGCAACTAGTGTTCCTATGGGCATGAGTGAAGTGAATTTCCCCACTCCCGAGCCTGTAGGCAAACGCCTTACACAAAGCCTTGATTCGCAATGGCAAGTTACATTCAACGGAGAAACGTTTACTAAGGATGTGCCATTTAACCTTGATGATTATTACGGTGCGTTACAGAAGGAACACGGTAATCTCCACGGCAAGGCTGTTTTCAGAAAATCTTTTGTTGCTCCCGACATCGACGGGAAAGAGTATTTCTTGCGTTTTGAAGGAGTAGGAACATATTGTGACATAGTACTTAACGGGAAGAAGCTAGGTTCGTATGATATTGGCAGAACAACAGAAACGATAGACATTACCGCCAGTGTCCTTAAGGGGCAGGAAAACAGACTTGAAGTGCGCGCTTCTCATCCCAAGGGCATAACAGACATGCCGTGGGTGTGCGGTGGATGTAGTTCAGAATGGGGATTTAGTGAAGGCTCCCAGCCATTTGGCATTTTCAGACCCGTTGAACTGGAAATTACAGACAAGGTTCGAATAGAACCTTTTGGCGTGCATGTGTGGAGCAACCAAGCGACCGACAGTGTTTTTGTTGACACAGAATTAAAAAATTATGATAACAAACCAGTGACGGTATCGCTCGTAAACAAACTGAGCGAGTCTACAGGCAAACAAGTTGTTCGCCTTACAGATGATGTAACCCTGCAGCCGGGCGAAACAAAGACCATACGCCAACAGGCAGCTGTTGCCAATCCAAAGCTATGGTCAATAGTAAAGCCATATCTATATAGTCTGAATACAATGATAAAGCGCGAGGGAAAAGCTACAGACGACTTGCTTACGCCTTTCGGCTTCCGCACCATTTCATGGCCTCTTACGCGCAACAATGGCGACAATCGCTTCTTTATTAACGGCAAACCACAGTATATCAACGGTGTATGTGAATACGAGCATCTTTTTGGCCAAAGCCATGCTTTCAGCAAACAGCAGATAGAGGCACGAATAAAAGAGGTGCGCAGTGCTGGTTTCAATGCCTTCCGCGATGCTCATCAGCCGCATAATCTCTATTATAAGCAGCTTATTGATAAAGAAGGCCTATTGTGGTGGCCACAGTTCAGCGCACATATCTGGTATGACACTCCGCAGTTTAAAGAGAGCTTCAAGCGTCATCTTGTGCAATGGGTGAAAGAGCGTCGCAACTCACCTTCAATAATTCTTTGGGGCCTTCAGAATGAGAGCACAATCCCTGCAGAATTTGCACAGGAGTGCAGTGAGATAATCCGTAGTCTCGATCCCACATGTGGAACCCAGCGCCTTGTAACAACTTGCAACGGCGGAGAGGGGACAGACTGGAATGTTGTTCAGAACTGGAGTGGAACTTATGGAGGAAAACTCGAAGACTATGCTCGCGAACTCTCCCGTTCCGACCAGCTTCTCAACGGGGAGTATGGTGCATGGCGCACTTTCGGCAACCATAGCGGTGAACGCTATACTGAGGAGAAGCAGTGTGATATATTGGAACGCAAGGTGCAATTGGCAGAAAGTGTAAAGGATAGTGTCTGTGGACAATTCCTTTGGACTCTTCAAAGCCATGATAATCCTGGCCGTCGCCAGCCTGAAGAGGGATACCGCTTGGTGGACAAGGTTGGTCCATTCAACCATAAAGGTCTTTTCACTGCGTGGGAACAACCAACGGACGCTTACTATATGTATAAGTCTCACTACGTAAGCGCATCCACTGACCCCATGGTATATATCGTGCCGGGACTTCACTCTGACAGCATCCGTGTATATAGCAATTGCGAAAAGGTGACACTATCGTGTGGTGACTGGGCGCAAACGCAACAGAAGCCCGCGGGCAACAGCACACTATTCCTGTTCCGAAACGTTCCGTTAGAAAAGGGACATTCTCTTAAGGCTGTGGCTTCGAATGGCGGAAAGGTAGTAACGGCTGATTCTCTTGCCTTGTCTTCCTATAATGCCTGGGATGAGCAGATACTAAAGCCTGAGAACGGATACAATTACATTGCCCGTATCAATTGTGGAGGAGACGACTACACTGATAGCTTCGGACTGACATGGAGTCAGGACAATACTAATTGGTCTAAGTCATGGGGCGACAAGTTCAAGAAAGAGACTAATCCTTATCAAACCAGTCAGACTTATAATCCTACGCTCTTTGCATCGCCATTGTTCCAAACGTCGCGTTTTGGCAGACACCTTCTGTCGTATTCGATACCGGCTGTTCCTGGCGACTATCGTGTAGAGTTATATTTCATAGAGCCATGGTATGGGCGTGGCGCTTCTGCCGTTACTGATTGCGAGGGCCTGCGTCTCTTCGATGTTGCCGTAAGTGACTCCGTTTACATCCATAACCTTGACCTTTGGGGGCAGGCACGTTTCGGCCGGCCTTACAAGCGGGTTATAAATGTTCATAACACAGGTAGTGAACTTCGTATAAACTTCCCACGTGTAAATGCAGGGCAGGCAATAATCTCTGCCATAGCCGTGGCAACAAAAGACGCAAATGTCAATCCAGTAGTGCTGAAGCCTTCAAAGGACAGCAAGACGATGTGGGCTGATTTCGAAAAGGAAAAATACACTACAACCCCCGACAGCTTATTGCCTCCGAAAACGAGCAGTGCCATAACTGCAGAGGGCATTCCTGGCAAAGGTTCTATAGTCTTTGAGTACAATGTGGGTGTGGCAAAGGTTTATGCGCTGCGTTTCCGCTATTATAATCCCGAAAAAGAGCGCATGTTGCATGTGAAGATAACAGACCTTAACGGCGTAGTCTATAAGGAAGATGACGTAACGTTCGTCAAGACACCTGAAAAGAAAACAAAGCGTCGTAACACGAGTATAACCACAGGCAGCCAAACTAATGCCGGTTCATACAAGGTTAAAGTAACAGGCGAGGGTATAGACAAAATGATTTTCGACAAGCTTACGATAGAATAGTCCTCTATTCTGTAGCAACTATAAACAGAATGTCCGGAACAAATAACCATGCAAAACGGTTGTTTGTCCCGGACTTTTCTTTAGTCTTGCTTATGTTGGAATTTATACAGTTCTTTCTTTATAGCATTGCCCCGCGGCGTTTTAATTGAAAGCCCGCGGCGGTGCAGAGTTTTGCCCGCGGCCATCGTAAGCGGTTGGTGCGACTTCTTCGTCTTTTTTAAGTGGCAAGTAGTGTTGTGCTTCTACATTTATTTGTTAACTTTGCAGAATAATAGAGGCAATCTTTCGCATATACAACATTATTCCGTATGTCCGAAAGAAACATATAAGAACTAAAAATAAACTACCCCATGAAAATTAAAACATTTATTGCCGGTATTCTTCTTATGGCATGCTTGTCGGCAGTAGCGCAGGTGAAGCCAATCGTAGCCATATTGGGCGATTCTTATTCTACATTCGAAGGCTTCGTGCCAGAGGGGCATGCCGTTTGGTACAAGAAGCCCGCCAGTTTGGATCGCACCGACGTGACCAAGGTTGAACAAACGTGGTGGTGGCAGGTTGTGAAGGAGGGCGGCTACAAGCTGGGTATGGTGAATTCTTATTCCGGTGCAACGGTATGCAACACCGGCTATAAGGGCGTAGACTATACAGACCGTTCTTTTCTGACCCGTGCCACGAAGCTAGGCAACCCCGATATAATATTGATATGCGGAGCAACAAACGACAGCTGGGCAAATTCGCCAATAGGAGACTATAAGTATGCCGACTGGACAGGGACGGATCTCTACTCGTTTCGTCCGGCAATGGCAAAAATGCTGAACGACATGCAGGAGCATTATCCCAATGTTGATATATATTTCATCTTGAATTCAGAGCTTAAAGACGAGATAAACGCGTCGGTAGAGGAGATTTGCCGTCACTATAATGTGCAACTCGTTAAGCTGAAGGATATAGACAAGATGAAAGGGCATCCGTCAGTAAAAGGAATGAAAAGCTTTGCCCAACAAGTGCTGAAAGCAATGAAAAAGCAATAGTGGCATAAGGGAACGCTATTGTAATGAAAGGGGCGAGACACACGTATCATGTGTCTTGCCCTTTGCTTCATAATAGTCGTAGAACAGCTATGCGTTGTTAGAGGATTATGCCATCGGTAGCGTCTTCCGCCGTGAAAGTGTTGGCGCGATATTGTACGCACAGCATAAGTAACGGTTCTGAAGAGTTGTTGCGAAGCGTGCGCTTTGCTGCAGGGGCAACTCTAACCACGCTGCCTTCGCTGATAGGAAATACGTCGTTGTCAACCTGGAACTCTCCGCTTCCGGAAAGAAAGAAGTAAAGCTCTTCATGTGTCTTGTGCGTGTGAAGAAGTCCTTCCTGCCCAGGAGCCAGTGACTGGAAGGAGAACTCTGCTGCCGTAGCGTTGACACTTTGTCCACCGAACACTTTGCCGGGGATGCTCACTCCGGGAGCCAGCTGCAAGACATAATCGTTGATTTCACTAAGTTTGCCGAAATTCACTGCAGTATAGTTTGCAGCACTTGAAATAGTCTTTGTCTCTTTCATTTTTGTTTATGTATTATTGTTGAACCTTTTTGTTTTCATCCGCAAAGTTATCCCACCTTTCTTG
>CAVAAS010000031.1:0-28480 GCA_963586715.1 Barnesiella intestinihominis | reverse complement strand
AGTAAAAAGTTGAGAAAAGTAGGATGAAAATCCGAGAACTCGACTTTACACCCTATCTAATAATAGAAATTATATGAAATACTTGTTGGAATAAAAATAAAAGCATACCTTTGCAATATAAATATCACCCTTAGATGGAAAAAACTAAGGCTCGCCACTCCTATGGGGTGGCTTATTTTTTACTAATATGTAAAGAGAAATGCTTTATTTATAAGAATTTCTCTATTAACTTTGCAACATACTCCATAACCATAGCATTTGCTTTATTTATATTGGTATAGTCTTTTTGTATATAAATATCTGTGACATCCAAATCTGAAACATGGTTAAGAGCTTCATGTATTGTGTATTTGTCTATTCCAAGTTTATTCCTTGCAATGGAAGCCCAAGTATGTCTAGCTGAGTAGAAATCAAACTTTGGAATATTTAGAGTGTCAGCTATAGTATGCAATCCTATATTGATATTCTTGTTAAAGCTAGAAGCATTGGAATATCTCTTATAGAAATCAAACACTCTTGTATCTCCCTTATACTTTTTAAATATAGGTCTCACAATGTCTGGAACAACTATTTCTATATAAGCATTATCAGTTCTTCTGTCCATTGTCTTGGCTCTATTGTAGGATAGAATACCATTATTATAGGAACTGCATTGGTATAAATCAACAGAGTTCATTCCAATTAAACAGAAGGACAGTATATAGCAATCCCTTGCAAGACCTGTTCTTCTTGTACCTTGAAAATGAAAAAGCCTAACTAAGGTTTCTTCACTGATTACTCTATTATTGGTTTGAGGAATATGTTTGGGTATTTTGAAGAACTCAAATGGAGAAGAGGGTATTATCTTTTGCTGTTGGGTATTATACTTTTTTATAGCTTCATTATAAAGATGTCTTATTCCTCCAAGATATAATGACTTAGCCCTAGGATGGTTTCCTAGAAACAGGCAAAAACCTTCAAGAAAACTGTAGTCAATATTATTGAAAGACAGAGTACTCTTGTTGTTATATTTCTCAAGAGCATTTAGCATTGTGACATAGTTCTTCTTTCCTTTAATATTTGACAACTGTAACCATTGCCTGGAAAATTCAAAGAAGTCTATATTCTCTCTTCTCTTGAGAATACTGTTGTATATCCACTCAACATCAACATCTTTATCAAGAAGTTCTATCTCTAGATTATATAGCCTACGCTTTAGCTCTGTTATTTTATTATCTATAGCCTTTTGTATAGAGAGTGACGTTATCCTACCTTTTCTGGATATGTCATTTTTACCTACAATTATATTTGTAGGAAATCTTTTTCTTCTTCCATTATGGGAGAGGAGAATTGCAATTCTTCTTGAGCCATCTTTTTTAGGCTTTCCAAGTTCATATACTAACGTTGCCATAATCTAAATTTATTTTGCGGCAATTTTGCGGCAATTATTGCATGGTTAGATGAAATTCAATAAAAAATAATAGGAAACCCCTAAGAGTTTCCTATCAACATGAGGTATATAGAACCTTGTAATGCTTTGAGCATTTGCTCATATCTTTTAATTTTAAGGCAACTATATTGTGACTCCGTTGGGATTCAAACCCAAGACCTTCAGAACCGGAATCTGACGCTCTATTCAGCTAAGCTACGGAGCCAAAGAAAATAATTTTTGATGCGTACTATTATATACTCACAATTACAAGGCAAAGGTAAGGTAAAAAACAGATATAATGAAAACAATCATGAATTATTTAGTGATCTTTTGTTGTTTTAGCATAAAAAGTATTCCAAACGTTTTTTTTATTGTTTTTTTTGTTATCTTTGCACCGAAATAAATAGATATTGTATCTTAACTAAAGCTAATTCTTTAATTATAAAAAACTAAAGCTATATGAAAAAATTATTTGCAGCACTTCTTTCGCTTCTGTGTTTTGTTCAAGCGAATTCTCAGACTCTTGAGGGTAATCGTTATCATGGTATGGTTGAAGCCAATTTCTTTTATGGCAACGATGGGGTTTTTAAAGATGGCAATAATAGTTTAGGGTGTTCCATTTCTACGACACATGGATACCAAATTAATCCGAATTATTTTGTTGGTATGGGTATTTCATGGCAGTATCATTTCTTGGCGCATGTCCCAGATGTTAAGACGACTCCAGTCTTTGTTGATTTCAGAGCAAACTTGAATAGGAAAAGAATAAGCCCATTCATTGAGGCAAAGGTTGGATATTCTGTTGAACACACAAAAGGAGTATATCTTGCACCAGCAGCAGGCATAAGGTTTGGGCTTCACAAAAATATGGCGATTTTTGTTTCACTTGGCTATACTGCCCAAGGCTATAAATATCGAAAAGAAGATATATACATGGGTTATAGCAATAAAGAAATAAAAGATTTCTCAGGGTATAAACGCTCCTTTATCCATAATTTAGCAATTACAGGAGGTTTTGAATTTTAGGATTGATTTCTTATATTCTCAACATGCCTTTATTTCCTTTTGTCTGAAAAGGAAATAGGGGCATGTTTTTATGCTTTCTCAAGAGAATATCTCTTCCCACTGCTTGAAGCGAACAAGGCCATCCAATCCAAATTTGGCTATACTTTTTTCAACCTTATCCAATGGTTTCTCTTTGTCAGGATGTGTTTTAGAGAAGAATTTATCTGCATAGCATATGAGTTTTTCTTCAAGTGTTTCAGGTAAGAAATCTTGATGTGGTAAGGGGAGATTCTGCATCACGATGTCTTTTTCTGTAAGTCCTGCCCCTGTATGTCGTTCGCACACCCGTGCATGGTGCGGAAGTCCTTCTTCTCGAAGAATGTGTCCTCCAAGTAGTCCGTGAAGGATGTAAGGCTCTGTACCAAAACACTCTATGCCAGGAGCATTGGTCTTTATAATACCAATATCATGTAGCATGGCAGCTTCTTTCACAAATTCAACATCTATATTTAACTCTGGATGCACTGCAGCTATCTCCAATGCTTTGTCTGCAACATGTTGCGAGTGAACGCAGAGAATGTTTCGCAATGTTGCATTCTCTGCGTAGTATTTGTTTATTATCTTTTCCCAATCAACCATATTGGTGTTATAAGAATCATTAGTCGTGGTCGCGTTCTAAATATCCTATCACATCACCACGATTCACTTTGCCACCTTGTTTTACTGTGATTTCAACCAATTTACCACCAAGTGCTGCAGGAACTGGAACAAACTGCCCCCATGGAGCTTGTACGTAGCATAGAGGTTCACCTTCCTTATAATGTTGCCCAATAAATGGCTCTATGCACTTCGTACATTCACTACCACCTCCGAACTCGAAGAATACTTGTCCCTTTACAGGTGATACTACAGCATCAGCCTTGGCATGTTTAAACGCAGAAAGTTCTTCTATGCTAAGAGATGCCCCGAGCTTTGCATCTTTCGCTTTCTGAAGATCGGCTAGGAAACGCTTTTTTGCAATGCCGCTCTTGTAGTCGCGATATTGCTCTGGGTGCATTGCCAATTCAAATAATTCCTCATCGTCCTGTCCATAATCCCAGCCATTATCATCCATTTCCTTTCTGAAAGCATCAAGTGCGTTGGGAATGAGAGTATGGGGATCCGCAGTTGTAAATTCTCTATTCTGCTTCTTTGCCAAAGCAACGATTTCAAGATCCAGTTGTCCTGGCAACTTTCCACTCTTACCCAAGATCATACCCCACATAGAATCATCCATCATGACAAAGCGTCCCTTACCTTGTGCCAACGTAAGCAAGTTAAGTAAGGCGATATTCTTAACATATTGTGAGAATGGGGTAACTAATGGTGGATAGCCAACACGGGGCCATACATAAGCCACTTCGTCAAAGAGTTTTACGAGCAACTCATCTGTTGTATACTCCGTTTCGCCCTTTTTACGTAGAATTGTATTTATAGAACGGTGAATACCTGCGAGATCTGCCATCATGCTCCCCATCATTCCACCGGGAAGACCACATCCCAATAACAAAGAACTCATAATCTTGTTTCCTGGATTGATAAAGTATCCAAGCCATTCGTTAATGAATTCTTGCGTAAGGTGACGCGCTTGCATATATGCATCCATATTTATTTCAGGAACTTCAAAGCCTTCATTCTTAAGCATGCTAAGTACTGAAATTATATCTGGATGAACTTTACCCCAAGAAAGTGGCTCTATTGCAGTATCAATCACGTCGCATCCGTTATTGCATACTTCGAGAATGGAAGCCATAGATAGTCCAGGGCCTGAATGTCCGTGATATTGTATAATGATATCAGGGTGTTTGGTTTTAATGGCTTTTGTAAGTTTGCCTAGCATTGCAGGCTGACCAATACCAGCCATATCCTTCAAGCATATTTCTGTAGCTCCAGCTGCAATAAGTTGATCAGCTATGTCGCTATAGTATTCAACCGTGTGCACAGGAGATGTTGTTATACACAAGGTGCCTTGTGGAGTCATTCCTGCTTCAAGTGCCCATTTAATACTTGGAATAATATTTCTTACATCGTTAAGACCACAGAATATACGGGTGATATCAACGCCTTGGGCATGTTTAACCTTGTATTGAAGAGCTCTCACGTCGTCGGGAACAGGATACATTCTTAAAGCATTAAGGCCGCGGTCAAGCATATGCGTCTTTATCCCAGCTTCGTTGAATGGTTTACAAAAAGCTCTAACAGCCTCATTTGGATTCTCGCCAGCAAGCAAATTTACCTGCTCAAATGCTCCTCCGTTTGTTTCCACACGAGAAAAACATCCCATATTGATAATAACTGGGGCGATCCGTTCCAACTGGTCTTTGCGTGGTTGGAATTTGCCCGAAGATTGCCACATGTCTCTATAAACAAGACTGAACTGGATTTTCTTTTTCATCTCATCTACGATTTAAAGTGTAACAGGCAAAGGTTAATTAACTCACAATATACTATTGTATGAAAATATAGTCTGTTGCATTGTTTTTCTAGTGCAAAAATAGTGTTTTTTATTAAGAACAACAATTCGCAAATAAATATTGTCCCAAATATTTTTATGGGAGGGGCGTTAAGCTTAAGCGGAAACCCTACATGCTTTTAATCTTTGACAAAGAAAAGCCGGCCAACTGCCTATAAAGGAGTGACCGGCTATTTATTTTGCGCTACTTTATGCGCAATGCGTTGCTTCTATTGCAAAAATTACTTGATGAACTTTTTGCCGTTCTGGATAGCTATACCCTTGAAGCTATTTGAAACGCGCTGACCAGCGAGGTTGTAGATAGGAGCATTAGCATTTGTCTTTTCTACAGATGTGCTTGATATGCCAGAAGCGTCACCAACATAGATAGTCTTGTCTGCAGCTGCTGCAGAAGAAGACTTAACTTTAATGGATGATACAGGCTCTGTTGTGAATACAGCACCACAAGTAGACATCTTAGAACCAGCAGCGTGTACAAGATATGTACCAGCTTCTGCGAATACTGGGAATGAGATAACACCTACACCATTCTTCTTGATTGCAGAGTCATCACCAAATGCAATCTGCTCAGGCCATTTGATCTTGCCTGTTGTCAAATAGGTTGCGATGTTTGCATCATCGAAATTTACATAACCAAGTTCAGTAGAAGGAAGCGTGTAGGTTATGCTAGGCTTTGAATCGTCAGCAGCAGCGCTGAAATCCATTGCAAATGTGTATGCCATAGGAGAAGCAGAAACGGCATCACCTTCCCATACATAGTATTCCTTGTTTGAGGACATCTTGCCGAAAACTGTGAGATAACCGTCCTTCTTTACGTCAAACTGGAATACGCATCCTGCTGTTGGAGCGGTAGAGCCATCAGCAGAAAGAGCCTGGCCTGATGGGTTTGTGCTACCTGTTACACCTGTTACCAAATCGTAAGTAGTACCGTTTACCTCAATCTGGTCATAATCATTGAATGCGATCTGAGTTGACTTGTAGTTGTCATCATAAGCAATCTTCATGGTTACGTTATCTGTTGAACCAAGTGTTGTACCAGCAGCAACAGCAGCAGCGTCACCTGTAATACCAGCAGCTTCAGCGTTTACCTGAACATACTCTTGAGCGTTAATGCTCATTGCACCCATAAAAAGTGCAGCAAAAAGTAGACTTTTTTTCATAATTGTTGTTTTGATAATTGTTGTTAGTAATTTTGAATGTGGTGGACCGGTTGTCCACCACATTTGAAAGATTTTTAGTTTCTCTTTATTTCACTCTTTGTTTATGAACTCTTACTGCGCAGAATTCTTTGTTCCCTCAAAGGTGTACTGGTAATTATATGTCTTTCTACCAGATTTCTGTGTGATAGTGAAAGATATCGTTGCAACACCACTTTCAGATATAGCACCTGAGAAGACAACACCAAATCCGTTTTTAATAGACTGGTTGCTGAAAAGGAACCCATTTTGCTTCCATGTAATGTTTGCTGTGCTAGTTTTACTGAAACTGAAAGCTGCAGCATTAGCAGTTATTGAAGTTACATATTTTGTTGTTGTCTCTGTATTTTCAGGAACAGCAAAAGTTAATGTACCTGTTGTCGTTTCGGCATCTCCTAAACCATCAGTTGTAATTTGCGCTCTTGACCAAGTACCAGTGTAGGTTCCGGCGGAAGCTACCTCTGGCAGGGTGGAGTGTGTTGTCTCGTTGTTATCGTCATCTGAGCAAGAAGCTAAGAAAAGGCCACAAGTCAGAATGAACAACAATCCGCATATTATCTTTTTCATTTTCTTTTTACTTTTAATTGTTAGTAACCTGGGTTCTGATCCTCTGAGGTTATACCAGTGTTAGTAGATAGTTCCTTTGATGGGATTGGACGATATAGCTTGTATTCTCCCTTGAGGTTTGCCATCTGTGACGCTGATGTGATGTAAGAATTAAATTCTACATTGTAGCGAATAAGCTGTTTCGTACGGCGAAGGTCAACCCAACGCTGACGTTCAGCATATAGCTCGCGTGCGCGCTCGTCGAGGATAACATCAATATCCCTAATTTGGAATGTTGAGCTTGTTGTGTATTCAGGAGAATATGCTTCGAATGAAGACAAATTTTCCAAACCTGCACGATTGCGAACAGCGTTCAATTTAGCCAATGACGCAGTTTTGTTGCCTGCCATCAGATATGCTTCCGCAGCTACAAGATATTCGTCGCTGACATGGAAAACAACGATGTCACGGTAATCATTGTTCTTTGTTACAGCTGTTGATTGTGGATCGTCAAACTTCTTTACACTTCCGAAAGCCTGTGTCTGCTCCATGTAGAAAGCATATGTTTGGGTTTTCTTGGTGAAATTGCCGTCTGCGTCAAAAGTATAGACGATAACGTCATTTGCATCATCAAGACGTGCTGCCTGTGCATTCTCGTTCGCCATGTTGTCATACTTCTTGAACTGGTCTTTGTGATCCTTGAGGTCAGCTTCTACTTCAGCCTCTGTTGTGTACCAAGGATAGTATTTGTAAGCGATAGGCTGCGAAGCCAATTTGTCTGCAGACAGATTATAGTAAGCGAAATATCCGCTTGTTCCCCAATCAGCAGTTGTACCTTGCTTTGTTGAGTTGTAGTAAGTAGTCATGAAGGTTGCTTCATAGCGTTTATCACCCTTCTCAAAAAGCTTAATCATTTTTGCCGTTGGCTGGTTATCTGAACTTGTATACTTTATACCAGAACCTACAACATCACCAAAATATCCACCATAGTTGTTTTGCAAAGAATGGCCTCCATCTGTTATATTACCAGGATAAGAAGCGCGGTCGTACTGAACTGACCAAATTTCCTCTGCATTTCCTTCATTGTTGGGGCTCCATTTATCATCAAACGACATTGTCAAGGATACTCCGTTGATGGCTTTCTCGGCATATTCTGCTGCTTTTGAGAAATACTCTGTGTTGTTAACAGTGTATGTTCCCTGTTCTTGGCTGTTTACTGTTGTCTGCAAATCCCAACCTGCTGCAAGATAAATTTTAGAAAGCAATGCAGCAACAGCTTGCTTGCTTACACGACCTACATGGCTTTGTGCGTCAAGACTTGAAGATGTATAAAGACTCTCAAGGTCTGTAATCAGACCTGTGTATATCTCTGAAAGGTCTGTGCGAGGATAGCTACGTTCTGCATCCTGAATATATTTTGTTATGTAAGGAACAGAACCAAACTGCTGTGTAAGCAGATAGTAGCAATAATCACGGATGAAACGAGCCTCGTAAGAATTTTGACTATCCTCTGCAGAGTAATAGATAACACCATTTGCATGGTTTATTGCATTGTAAGCGTTACTATAGTAGCTCTGCACAGTTGAGTTCTCAATACCGAGTGCATAGTCACCAAAATCTCCTGCGAGGTGACCACGGGTATTGAAAAACATATCTGTTCCGTTCTCGTTCATGTCAACAACAGTAACGAGAGATTTCAAATCATTGTATGATGCAGTCAGCAACTCTGTTGCATCTGCTTTGAAATATTTGTCTGCATCGTTTCCGCCTGACGACTTGTTTTCAGCTTCAAGGAAATCACTGCAGCTAGACAATGCCATTCCGACAGCTAAACATGCGGCAAACGATTTATAAATATATTTATTCATTGTGTAATCCTTTTAGTAAATTAGAATTTAATGCTTGCACCAATCTGGTATGTGATAGTGCTAGGACCGTCGTTCTTGTTTGCTGCGTTAGCCCACTCAGGATCAAATCCTTTGTATTTTGTGAACACGAATGGGTTTGTAACAGTAGCATAGAGACGCAAGAACTTGCAACCGAACTTGTTGATCCATTTCTGTGGGAATGTGTAACCAAGAGTTATGTTCTTAACCTTTACGAAAGAACCGTCAACAACTTTCTTTGCAGTATTGAAATACTGCTCTGTGTCAGAGAAACCATTTGAAACGGCAGCCATTGGCCAAGCTCCATAATGTGTTTCCTCCTGATATACTGGATTAACGTATGTACCATCATCATTCACACCATCACACATAATAAGTGTTCCTGCAGGGATATAGTAATCCACGTTCAACATCTGTTTAGCGCGGCTATAGCCAACGTTCTCTGACATAAATGCAGAAGACACCTTGAAGTTCTGCTTCGTATAGATAGAGAATGAGAAGTCCCAATTCTTATAAGAAAGGTTAGAAGTCAAACTTCCTGTCCATACAGGCTCTGCACTCCAAATTCTCTTGTCTTCATCAGGTGTGATAGAACCGTCACCATTTACGTCTTCAATGATAGGCTGACCTTCTGTCCATCCATAGCACTTGTAATAGTAGTCATATTGCTTAACAGTTTCGCCAGGAGTGAAGCCCTTTGCCTTTGCTATTTCTGTATTAGGAACAGTCATGTTCTTGTCTGTAACAATGCCAATCCAGTTGTAGTCATAAACATTGTTGGTAGGTTTTCCCACGAACAACTGGCTTGCGGGGAGGTCTTCACCTGTACCATTGATTTCGAGTACCTTGTTCTTGTTGTGTGCAAATGTAAACGACGTTGTCCAGTTCCAGTCTTTATTCAAAATGTTAATGGTCTGCAAAGAAATTTCAACACCGTTATTTCTTACGCTACCGATATTTGTTCTCATTTGACCACCACCTGATACCAAAGGCAGGTCTACATTATAGAGAAGGTCCTGTGACTTCTTGCTATAAATATCAATTGCACCATTAATTCTATTGTTCAAGAAACCGAAGTCAATACCAAAGTTGATTTCCTTTGATGTTTCCCATGTAATTTTCTTGTCAACGATAGAACCTGGGGTAAATCCTGTGTAGTAAGTTCCGCCGAATGGATAATAAACACCGCTTGTAGATACAGATTGTATCGTCTGATAGTTTCCTACACCTTGATTATTACCGGTTACACCATAGCTTAGACGCAGCTTCAAGTTGCTTATCCAATCAATTTTCTTTATGAACTCTTCCTCAGATGCACGCCATGCCAAAGCTACTGAAGGGAAGCATCCCCATCTGTAGTCAGGATCAAATTTAGAACAACCATCCCAACGTGCTGTTGCAGTGAGAAGATATTTATCCTTGTAACCATAGTTCACACGTAGTGCGTATGAGAGCATGCTGTTTTCTCCGTATGAAGAACTTGTGCCGCTTGCGTCAAGAGTACCAGTTCCAAGTGCATACCAATCGGTTTTTGATCTAACACCATTGGCAGTCATAGCGTATGACTCAGAGTTACCGTACATAGCAGATATGAGTCCCATAACACCAATGCTGTGGTCTTTGGCAATACGTGTGTTATAGTTGATGATATTATCCCAAGTCCACTGAAGTGAGCGATAATTGTTTACGGTTGTTGCTGATGTATTTATATCTTCACTTGCGTAAGTCTTTCCTGGGTCATTGGGGTTCTCGTAACCTTCAACATAACCTTGGCGGTAAGAAGTATAAGAAGGTGAGAATGTTGTTTTGAAATTGAGTCCCTTCAGAATGTCCAACTGCAAGTATATATTACCGAGTAAACGCCATGTCTCACGCTGCTTGTAGGTATTCTTCATCAAGTCAAGCGGGTTGATGTTGTCGGAGAACTGCATTTGGTCTGTACCGATCGCTTGATAGTTTCCTGGACGATGGTTTACATTGCCTTCAGAATCGTAAGGAACAGAGAACGGTGTCATACGGAATGCATACTTGATGGCATCGTCATTTGCATATTCGTTGTCAATATAAGCCATGTTCATGCTGAAACCTGCGCTTATAACCTTGCTTATGCGAGCATCAACAGATCCTTTAAAGTTGAGCTTATCTTGATTATCACCTTTATAGATACCCTTATTGCCATCATAGCCAACACCAAAATGGTAGTTAATCTTATCAGAAGCGCCCGCTACTGCTACATAGTGGTTTTGGCTATGACCAGTTTGAGTAACAAGGTCAGGCCAGTCGTATGACTGTCCGTTTGCAACCATTTCCTGAAGGGCGAACGTTGTGTTAGGATCGTTGGCTTTTCTTGCTAACAAAGCCTGTCCGATACCACCGGAAGCATTGTTAGACATGTAGAAATTGTTAGTAGCTCCTTTCGTACCTGCATAGCCTAGGAACTTAGCAAAACGGAAGTTCATAAATTCACTTGCGTCCATGAAGTCCGGCATACGTGCAACCTTAGTTACACCATAGTATCCGTCATAGCTAATAGTCGGTTTCGAAAGCTTTGTTTTGTTCACGTTTGCACCGCTCTTTGTTGTCACCATAATAACACCGGCAGTGGCACGAGAACCATAGATTGCTGTAGATGATGCGTCTTTCAAAACATCAATACGTTCAATATCCTGTGGGTTAAGGAACTGGATGTCCGAACAAATTACACCATCAACCACGTACATAGGCTTTGTATCAGACTCGATAGATGATTTACCACGGATTTCAATATTGAAATCACCGTTTGTACGGGCTGTAGACTGCGTAATACTTACACCTGGAGTTGAACCTTGCAAGTTGGCAAGCAGTGATGGTGCACCCTTTGCATTGAGGGCTTCAGTACCTACAGAAGAAACCGAACCGGTAAGGTCGCTTTTCTTCATCGTACCGTAACCAACGACAACAACTTCGTCAAGTTGCGCATTGTCTTCCTGCAATGTGATATTCACAGTTGAAGAGTTTCCCAATGTAATGGTCTGATCCTTGTAACCGATATAGGAAACTTTTACCTTTGATGAAGGAGAGGCATTCGGAATAGAGAAATTACCGTCTATATCGGTTATGGAACCCGGCTTGCCATCGACAAACACCGTCACACCGATCAGCGGTTCTCCTTTTGCATCCTTCACTGTACCTGTGACTGTCTTCTGAGCAAAGGCTGTAAGACAAACCATAGGCAATACGGAAGCCGTCAAGGCTCTTCTGATTTGTAAATGCATAAATGTTTTGTTTTGATTATTAGTTAGTAGCTCAATCGTTAAACAGAGTGCCCCAAAGTGCTTGTGTTCGCACTGTTTTAGTAGTTTTTACATACACTCTTGGCACCCCTGTGCCGTGTCCTTATTGGGAACGGTTAGTTTTGATATCTGTTTGCAAATGTAAATAGAATTATTTAATGTGCAAAACAATATTAAAAGTTTTTTATTTCACTGACGGTACCCATCCGTCATTTTGCTTGAAAACGTTTTCCAAGGTAATCTGTGTTGCTTCTTTCTTGTTGAGTTGGCGGCTCCATGTCACACGATTGTTCTTCGACGCACCTTCACCGCTATTATTATATTCAAGGTAGCGCGCTGTCTTTTCGTTCGATTCTTTGCCCCAGTTATACCATCCCTCTGGACGAATGTGTTTTCCCAGTTCACAATTCATGAATATTGTATAGGCATAAGGGCGCCACGGGCGGCCAAGATATACTTTGTCTACGCCTTCTGCAGCAAGGATGCGGCATTTGTTAAATACATATCCGTATTTTACATCCTGTGGCGTTGAAGCGGCTGTTATATATGAGTTGATACGGCTGAGAATACTGCAATTTTCAAACCATGCTGTAGACGGACCGAAAATAAAGTCCGTAGTTCCCTCTATATGACAGTCCTTAAAATAAAGTCGAGTGTTTATTCCCCCAGTGTAAATAGTGTCTTGGTTCCCCAGTATATTGCAGTTAATGAATACTAGTCTGTCACCTTGTGTATGAAGAGCCACTGCTTGTCCCAGGCGTGCTGCACTATTTTCTATGGTTATGTTCTTGAAGGTTATATCATTACCGTTCACCTGAACCGTGTAGCTTCGGAACGTCCCCATCTTGCGGTCTGTTCCCTTTATAAACACATTGGCATGGTCATCGTATGTAATGATAGTGTTATCTCTGTCTTCTCCGCAAATTTCTACATTTGTAAGCCATGAAGGGATTATTAGTTTCTCCTTATAAGTACCTTTCTTTACATAAATTACTTTGTGGTAAGACATAAATGCTCGGCAAACTTCGAGGGCGTCATCAATATTGCGGAACTCCGTTGTTCCGTCGCGCGCCACGAAGATAGTGTCGGGATTGTCATACTTATTGGCTGCATGAGCTGAGACAAGGCTTGCAAAAGCAAGTAAGATGATGATGTAGATGTTTTTCATACTGTTTGATTTACTTCTTGTATACCTTTAATTGTTTTTAATCCTTGCATAATAGTCTGCACATCGCTACGGTCGTAGATGGTCAGTTCAAAAACTCCGTCAAAGATGCCTTCATCACAAGTTATTGTTACTTTATGGATGTTTACGTCAAACTGGTTTGAGATAACCTTAGTAACTTCGTTGAGAAGTCCGATACGGTCAATACCTTTTATTGCTATTGTCGCATCGAAAAGAACGTGGCGATGCATGTCCCATTTCGCATCTAGGATACGATTTCCATAGCTGGATTTTAGTTTGGATGCTACTTTGCATGACCGTTTGTGTATTTCAATACGGTTTTTCCCGTCTATGAAGCCGAGAGCGTCGTCGCCAGGTATCGGATGACAGCATGGCTTGAAGACATACTGGTGTATATTCTCATCGGTTATATATATAGGTTTCTTCCTGTTAAAATCTTTTCCTACAACGATATATTCAGGCGAAACATTCAATTTGTCGTCGCCTTTCTTTTGCTTTCCGAGGAAAGGAACGAGACGACGCCATCCTTTTGACGTTTCTTCTTTTTTCTTCTTTCCACATAGCTCGTTGAGATCCTGTTCTCCTAGCACAATGCTCTTTTCGCCGATAGCTTGCAGAAGCTTCTCATGCTTGTCAATGTCGTGTAGTGCGCATAGCTTGTCTTGTGCAGAATAGGTCATCTCCATAGAATTGCGCTTTAGGAACTCTTCAAGAATCTTTTCTCCTTTTTTCTGCAATTCTCTGCCTTCACGGCGCAGTATGGCTTGGATCTTTGTTTTAGCCTTTGCTGTAGATACAAAGTTAATCCACGACTGTTGAACATGCTGGGCATTTGATGTAAGTATCTCTACCTGGTCTCCGCTGCTCAGCTTATGGCTCAGAGGCACAAGCTTGTGGTTTACTTTTGCTCCGATACAGTGACTCCCCAAGAATGTATGTATTTGGAAAGCGAAATCCAAGGCTGTGCATCCTGACGGCATGGTCTTTATCTCACCTTTGGGAGTAAACACGAAAATTTCCGATGCAAACAGATTCAGTTTGATAGTGTCAAGGAAATCCATCGCATCCGGTTGCGGATCATCCAGTATTTCCTTTATCGTGCGAAGCCAATTGTTCAGTTCGCCTTCATCTTCGGTAATTTCCGCTTTTCCGTTAGAGTCTACGCCATCCTTATATTTCCAATGGGCTGCAAAGCCTTGTTCAGCCATTTCGTCCATGCGCTCCGAACGAATCTGAACTTCTATCCATCGGCCCTTGTTGCTCATCAGCGTAACGTGGATTGCCTGATAGCCGTTTGCTTTTGGATGACTAACCCAATCGCGTAAGCGGTCTGGATGAGATTTGTATATTTTGTTGAGCGCAACGTAAATTTTGAAGCAGTCATCAACTTCTTCATCCGCTTCTTTCGGCTTGAAAATAATGCGCACAGCCAAAATATCGTAAATTTGGTCAAACGACACATGCTTTTGCTGCATCTTGTTCCAAATGGAATATGGGCTTTTAACACGTGCCTTTATCGTATATTCCAGCCCCATTTTGTCGAGCATCTCTCGTATCGGCTCCGTAAAGTTGTCAAAGAGAATATCTCTGGAGGCTTGCGTATTGGCAAGCTTCTCTTCTATCTGGGCATATTGTTCGGGATGTTCAAATTTAAAACTGAGGTTTTCCAGTTCCGTCTTGATGTTGTTCAACCCTAGTCTGTTGGCCAATGGAGCATAAATGTAGAGAGTTTCACCCGCAATCTTATAGCGTTTGTTTGGCGGTTGCCCGTCTAGGGTACGCATGTTATGCAGACGGTCACATATTTTTATTAGAATTACGCGGATGTCATCGCTCATCATGAGCAATAACTTCTTGAAGTTTTCAGCCTGTGCCGATGCTTGTTCGCCGAATATTCCGCCAGAAATTTTTGTCAGTCCGTCTACGATTTGTGCTATCTTCGGACCGAACATATTTGAGATGTCCTCTACTGTATAGTCCGTATCTTCAACGACATCATGAAGAAGTGCCGCGCTGATACTTGTTGAGCCAAGCCCCATTTCCGAACACGCAATTTGCGCCACGGCGATAGGGTGCATAATATAAGGCTCGCCAGACAGACGGCGAACTCCTTTGTGGGCTTGCCGTGCAAAATTGAAAGCCTTTGTTATGATGTCCACTTTCTTTCTGTGGCGTGATGCTAAATAGCAGTCAAGCAGGTATTGGAAAGCGTCGTCCACCATTTTTGCATCGGCAGCCTCACGCTCTTTTTCTGAAAGTTTTTGCTCACCCATAGTCTTGCGGTTTTAGATATGCGGCATTTTTCTGTTTTATGCCAATTAGAAATATTCTTTAAGGTCTTTAAATTGTGTTGTGCAGCAACGTTATTTCACCTTTATTTTCTTTCCGGCACGGATGTTATTTCCTTTTATTCCGTTCAGCTTGCGTAGTTTGCTTACTGTTGTATGGTTACGCTCGGCTATTTCCGATAGCGTATCACCACTCTTGATAGTTATGTTCTTTCCCCTATTCTTCTTGTTACGTTTAGACTTTTTTGACTTTTTCGAAGAATAATTCTTTCTGCTAGAACTTCGTTTAGAGCTGCTATATGAACTCTGTTCCTGCTCATCAACGGCAACAAGCGAGCGCCTTGTAAACAGTTGGTCTACCTGATAGTTGTATATAGAGTCTTCGTTACTGATAAAAGAGTTAACGACCGATTGCGGAAGTCTTATAGCCGATGGCTTAGAGTTGCCGTTCACTATATCACGACGATATTGTGGGTTCAGTGCCCGCAACTCTTCGATGTTAACGCCACAAACGTCGGCTATTTGCTTTAGATGCACATCTTTTGTTACGTGCACCGTGTCTGTTTTTGCAGGCAATGTAGTACGCATGGGACAGATATTATGCTCGCAATAGTAATTCATTACATAGTTTGCTGCAATGAATGCCGGTACATATCCTTTTGTTTCTCTAGGCAGATATGGATATATTGCCCAATAGTCAGTAGAGCCGTTTGCACGTTGTATGGCTTTCCTCACGGTTTCCGGACCACAATTGTATGATGCAATAACCAAGCTCCAGTCTCCGTATATTCTGTAAAGATCGCGCAGATAGCGAGCCGCCGCGTAAGAAGCTTTTACCGGGTCGCGACGTTCGTCAACGAGAGAGTTTATCTCCAGTCCGTATTGTTTTCCTGTTGAGGGCATAAATTGCCAAAGCCCAGCAGCTCCCACACGCGAGGTGGCTTTCGGATTGAGTGCCGATTCTATAACCGGAAGGTATTTCAGTTCGAGAGGAACATCATAGGCGGCAAGAGCATCTTCAAAAATGGGCATATAGAAATTTGAAGCACCCAGCATATAGCTCACCGAGCGGCGTAATCTTCCAGTATAACGGTCAATGAATTTGCGCACAATTTCATTGTAAGGCATTTCCATAATATTTGGAAGACGTTTCAAGCGGTCTATATAAACCTCCGTATCGTATGTTCTGTTCTCGTCCCGGTAGTTACAGTCGTCGTCGGGCTTGAGATATTGTTTTGTGTAGTATTCTTCAAGCAGGTTGTCAAACTCCGTGTCCATCGATTCCGGGACGTCTATCACTTCCCGATGGCCTTCTTTGTCGGTAATTGTTATTTCCTTGTCATCATCAGTCTGCGCAGCAACGTATAATGTTCCTCCAAAGAGCAGTATCGTTGCCAAAGCAGTTGCCTTTATGTTAAATTTCAAATTCATTTGTCTTTTATGTATTCTTTTTCAAATTGTTCAATTTTTCCCGTCGCAAATTCTTTGACTTTGTTTTCCGTTCCTTTTGCCCGTCAGTGGCTGCGTCTTAGAAATTGAGAGAACACTGAAGTCCCAAGGCCGACGATTTCAAAGGATTGCTTCCGCTTTTCCCGTTGATTACCGATGGTTCAATCTTCAGACTCAAGTCTTTGGATATGTCAAATTGCGAGAGCGAGGCGTCAACATACGCATCAATGATAGAGAGGGCGTAAACACCGATAAGGCAAAAGATGCTTAGATCTCTGTATTTTCGATAATAGTCTTTCCTTTTTTTGAAAAGATTCTGGTATCGAGACTTGTTGGCATCGGTTACTTCCGCGCCTAAATGCAGAAATTGGTTGTAGCTTTGCGTCGTAGGGTCATCGTCCATAATGTCCATATACGCCTGCGAATAGTCGCGGTACATTTGATTGTTCCATCGCCATGCGTAGATACATCCCATGAATCCGCCATACACAATAGGCAGTTTCCAGTATTTCCGGTTATAGATCTGACCCGCTCCAGGCAAGACTACGGCCAGCCACATGGCACGTTTCGGATTGGGAACCCATGTACTCCAATCGCGTTTCGCGCGTTTCCCCGTCTCTATGGTGTCCACCTTATTATATATATATAAGGCGGAGTCAGCAGAAGTAAGTTGCGCAACATCAACATGCTGTTCAACCGAATCAGCATCAATGGTAACCACCATATTGTCTGCAGCCGTTTCGGCAGGAGAAGCAGAAGCCCCCGTTTCCATAGCCAGCCCAATAGCCGCACTTATTGCTATCTTGAGAATATTGCTTTGCACTCCACTTCTTTTGGTTAGTCGTTCTTCTTGTCAAGAACTTCCATGATGTGTTCCAATTGCTCAGCGTTCTCAAACGGAATGCTGATTTTTCCCTTCCCTTTTGGTGAGCAAGTCATCTGAACCTTTGCTGAGAAGAATGAAGAAAGGCGTTCTTTCAGAATATTGAATTCCTCGGGCAGTTGGTTCTTTGCCGTTATGGTTTTCTTGCCGATAAGAACGTCCTGTCCGCTATTCAGCTGTTTTGCCAGCTCTTCCACTTTGCGTACGGAATATCCATTCTTCTGTATTTCTTTGAAAACCTTTATCTGCAGAGACGGAGAGTCTATGGAAAGCAGCGCACGGGCATGCCCCATATCTATTTCCTTTCTTTGCAACGCCATCTGTACCTGTGCAGGAAGTTTCAGCAGACGCAAGTAGTTTGTTATTGCGGTACGACTTTTCCCTACGCGCTCCGACACTTTTTCCTGTGTCATTCCCGTATTTGAAAGCAAGTGTTCGTAAGCGAGTGCTATTTCTATTGCGTTCAGGTCCTCTCTTTGGATATTCTCCACGAGGGCCATCTCCATCACGTTTTCGTCCTTTATTGTACGGATATAAGCCGGTATGGCTTCCAGGCCTGCCAGCTGCGAAGCCCTCCATCGGCGTTCGCCTGCGATAATCTGGTATTTGTCATCATCTACTTGGCGCAATGTTATCGGCTGGATGATGCCGATTTCGCGTATGCTATTGGCAAGTTCCTGCAGAGCCTCTTCGTCGAACTCACGGCGTGGCTGGTTGGGGTTCGCTTCAATCTTGTCTAATGCGATTTCGTTTATTGTGGAACTGCCTTGTGTCTTAACGTCGTCTGTTGAAATCAGTGCGTCAAGTCCGCGGCCCAATGCGCTGTATCTTTTGTGTACTCCCATTGTCGCTATGCTTCTATCTTTTTACTTTTCGTTCTTGTTGATAATTTCCTTTGCCAATGCAAGGTGGTTTTTACTTCCCGTTGAGTCGGCGTCATATAGTATTACTGGCAATCCATGGCTCGGAGACTCGCTTAGCTTCACGTTTCGTTGGATAACAGTCTTGAACACTAGTTCCTGAAAATGGCGTTTCACCTCGTAATATATTTGGTTGGCAAGACGCAGACGACTGTCATACATCGTGAGCAAGAAGCCTTCAATCTCCAAATGTGTGTTCAGCTTGCTCTTTATAATCTTTATCGTATTTAGCAATTTGCTTATTCCTTCAAGGGCGAAATACTCACATTGCACAGGAATAATCACCGAATCGGCAGCAGTCAACGCATTTACTGTTATCAGGCCAAGCGACGGCGAGCAGTCTATAAGGATATAATCATAATCACCTCGTATCGGTTCAAGAAGGTGCTTTATAACCTGCTCCCTATGGTCAAGGTTTAGCATTTCGATTTCTGCTCCCACGAGGTCAATATGGCTGGGGATAATATCGAGGCCGTCAATGTCTGTAGTGTAAACGGCATCCCTCACGTCCACGTTGTCAATGATGCATTCGTAAAGCGTACTGTCTACGTCTTTTGAATTGACGCCCAAACCGCTTGACGCGTTTGCTTGTGGGTCGGCATCGATTACAAGGACTTTTTTCTCAAGCGTAGCCAAAGAAGCGGCAAGGTTTATTGTCGTTGTGGTCTTGCCCACGCCGCCTTTTTGGTTAGCCAATGCTACAATCTTTCCCATTTTGTTTGCTTGTTTTTGTTAATACACCCTTCCGGCGACGTTACAAAGCCGGACAAGCGGGCAGATTATTTCTGCAAAGATACAACAAATCGCTTGGAGTATGAAACAAAACATTTGTTTTTTTCCCCGTTAGTGGTGTTTCCCCCCGTTAATTTACATATTGTTAAAACGAGGGTAGAGAGTTTTAAACCTTTTTTCGTACATTTGCATCCGTTCGGCTTGCCAGCATGGCTTACTGCTTTTGGGCAGGCCTTATTTTTCCGAAAGAACGACAAATGAACAAAAAAAGACCATTGATACTAATCTCTAACGACGACGGATATGCCGCAAAAGGGATAAATAGTCTTATAGAGTATGTGAGTGCTTTGGGCGACATTATTGTCTGCGCTCCAGAGTCGGCTCGTTCCGGCTTTTCGTGTGCCTTCTCTTCCGAGCTGCCGCTACGCCTGAAAATGGTGAGGCGCGCTCCTGGCATAGAGGTGTGGGCATGCAACGGAACGCCGGTTGACTGCGTTAAGATTGCCTTCGACCAGTTATGCCCGCGTGTTCCCGACATAGTGCTTAGCGGAATAAACCATGGTGACAATGCGTCCGTGAACACTCACTATAGCGGAACAATGGGCGTCACGCGCGAGGGATGCATGAAGCACATTCCATCGGTGGCGTTCTCTCTGTGCAACTATTCTGCCGACGCTGATTTCAGCCCTACGGCTGGCATAATTCGCAAAATAACAGAGAAGGTCTTGCAAGAGGGTTTGCCGGATAATGTCTGTCTGAATGTAAACTTCCCCGATACTGATAATTATCGTGGCATACGCGTTTGTCGCATGAACAACGGGCAGTGGGAGAACGAACTCGTTAAGGAGCAGCATCCTCGCGGCTATGAATACTACTGGATGGTGGGGCAGTTCCGGGACCCGGAGCCTGACGCTGAAGATACCGACGAGTGGGCTCTTCACCATGGCTACGTTGCCGTGACTCCTACCACTGTGGACGTTACCGCTTATGCGGCAATGAAAAAGATAAGTAAAATGATAATCTGACCGCATGAAATACTACCTGATTGCCGGTGAGGCAAGTGGCGACCTGCACGCCTCACGCCTGATGCAGGCTCTAAAGGAGAGGGATACCTCTGCTGAGTTCCGCTTCTTTGGCGGGGATATGATGGCTGCAGTCGGAGGAACGCGAGTTAAGCATTATCGGGAAATGGCATATATGGGGTTCATACCCGTGCTTATGCATTTGCGTAGCATCTTCCGTAACATGGCGTTGTGCAAGAAAGATATTATAGAGTATGCGCCTGATGCTTTAATTCTTGTTGACTATCCCGGATTTAACCTGAGCATTGCCAAGTTTGTGCACTCGCATACCCAGTTACCGGTGTACTACTACATCTCGCCGAAGATTTGGGCTTGGAAAGAATACCGCATAAAGAACATTCGCCGGGATGTTGACGAGATGTTCTCTATTCTGCCGTTTGAAGTGGATTTCTATGAAAACAAGCACCATTACCCCATACACTATGTGGGCAACCCTACGGCTGACGAAGTGGCGGAGTTCAAACGGCAATACACTGAAACGGAAACGGAATTCAAACGCGCCAACAATCTTGGCATGAAGCCTATTATAGCTCTTCTTGCCGGCAGCCGCAAGCAGGAGATTAAAGACAATCTGCCATACATGGTGAGGGCTGCAAAAAGCGTGGCTGGCACACGATTCCAGATCGTCGTGGCTGGGGCACCGGGCATAGATCCCGCCTACTACTCTCACTTCGTGAAGGGAACTGGGGTAAAGGTGGTCTACGGTAAGACCTATCCCCTACTCTCGCACTCGCAAGCCGCTGCCGTAACCAGTGGCACGGCAACGCTTGAAACGGCTCTATTCCAAGTGCCTCAGGTAGTTTGCTACAAGACTCCGATGCCAAAACTCATTAGCTTTCTGCGCCGACATCTGCTCAAGGTTAAATACATCTCGCTGGTTAACCTCATCGCCGGGCACGAAGTGGTGAAGGAACTGGTGGCTGACACCTTCAGTGAAGCCAATATTGCCGAGGAGCTTTCTCTCTTGGCTGGCGATACGCCAACGCGCGCTGCCATGTTGCGGCACTACGGTGAGCTGAAGACGGCGTTGGGGGAGAAAAACGCTGCCGACAATGCTGCAAAAATCATGACTGAAATGATTGGCGACTGACATGCCTTCAATGCATGAGCGCACATGAAATATACCTTTTGAATATTGCTAAAAACGACTTTCATAACGACTATAAAAACAAGACAATGACTCGAGTAAGAATTAAGACCACTGAAGGCGACATCCTTGTCAAGCTATATGATGAAACGCCACAACACCGCGACAACTTCCTGAAGCTGGCACGCGAGGGATTTTTCAACGGAACATTGTTCCATCGTGTTATAAAGGATTTTATGATCCAGGGCGGAGACCCCGACAGTAAAGGCGCTCCGGCTGGCAAGCAGCTTGGCACTGGAGGTCCTGGATACACCGTGCCTGCCGAATTTGTATATCCTAAGTTCTTCCACAAGCGCGGTGCGCTGAGCGCTGCCCGCATGAGCGACGAGATTAACCCTGAGCGTCAGAGTAGCGGAAGCCAGTTCTACATCGTCTGGGGAAAGACATACAAGCCTAGTGAGCTGAAACATATGGAAAAGCAGCTTGAAATACAGCAGGAACAAGCTATCTTTAACCGTCTGGCAAACGACAACCGCGAGAAAATCATGCGTCTGCGCCGCAGTCGTGACCGCGAAGGCATACTGAAGCTGCAAGACGAATTGGCTGCGCAGACAAAAGCCCTAAGCAAGGAACAAGGCAAGCCGGCATTTACAGAAGAGCAGAAACAGGCTTATATCAATGTGGGCGGAACGCCATTCCTCGACAACCAATACACCGTATTCGGCGAGGTTGAGGAGGGACTTGACGTGGTGGAACGCATACAGAACGTTGAAACTAACCGCAACGACCGGCCATTGACTGACGTAAGTATGACTGTTGAGGTTGTTGACTGAATATTTTAAGTCCTATGAATAGCGACGAAACCGTTTCGCGCCTTGAGGAAAAGGGCGTAAAGCCTACGGCTAACCGCATCGTTGTCTACAAGCTTCTTGCTGCTGCCGAGCGCCCCCTGACGCTGAACGACATGGAACGCATGAACTTGTCGCTTGACAAGTCGAGCATTTTCCGTGTGCTCACTCTTTTCTTGGAGCACGATGTCGTTCACTCTTTCGAGGACGGCAGAGGTGTGCTTAACTACGAACTGTGTTTAAGTCGCGGGGCTTGCAATATGAAAGACAACCATGTGCATTTCTATTGTGAGTCATGCCGGCAGTCTTTCTGTCTTGAAGACATACATATCCACGATGTTCATCTGCCCGAAGGCTTTTCGGCACATTCCTTCTCTTTCGTGGTTAAGGGCGAATGCCCGGAGTGCAGAAAAAGGAATCACCATGTCTGAACATAGACATGGTGATTTCTTATATGTTTGCATGCGCCCTTTGGGGCGTTTGCCCGTGGGGTTATGCTCGTAAGCCTACGGGAAGCGGAGTAAAAACAAGCCTTATTTTTTTTCGTTCGCCTCTTCTTTTTCTGAGTGATGCAAGAAGATGTTGGCTAGTATTGCCCCAGACACATTATGCCAAACGCTGAACACGGCGCCTGGGATTGTGGCTAGCGGGTATTGGGCAAAGTGTACGGTGGCTAGCGACGTAGCCAGGCCTGAGTTTTGCATACCTACCTCTATTGACACCGCACGGCATTTCGTGGCAGACATCTTCAGCAAACGGGCTGAACAGTAGCCAAGCGCATAACCTAGGATGTTATGAAGAATTACGACGCAAAGCACAAGCAGTCCGCAACCCATGAGCTTGGCTGAATTAACGCTTACCACTGCTCCAACAATGGCTACGATGGCGAGTGTGGAGATGAGCGGCAGAAAATCGGTGGCGCGCTCGGCAAATTTGGAAAAGAAATGGTTTACGACGAAACCGAACACAATTGGAACGATAACTACCTGGATGATGGAGAGGAACATGGAGAACATGTTTACATCTACCGTTTGACCGGCGTAGAGATAAGTGAGAAACGGGGTCATGACTGGAGCGAGAACGGTTGAAACGGCGGTCATACCGACTGATAGCGCCACGTCGCCCTTGGAGAGATAGGTCATGACATTGGAGGATGTGCCACTGGGACATGTTCCTACCAGTATTACGCCTACTGTCAGTTCTGGCGAAAGACCAAACACTTTTGCCAAGATATATGCCAGCAAGGGCATTATGGTGAATTGTGCCACCGTGCCGATTACTACATCTTTCGGGCGGCTGAACACAACGCGGAAATCGTGTGGCTTCAGCGTTAGCCCCATGCCGAACATCACAATGCCTAAAAGCGGATTGATGTAGCTGGTCTTTATGAAGCTGACTGTGTTGGGGGCGAAGAGTGCTAGCAGTGCCATAGCTATGACAATGAACGCCATGTACTTGCTGAATGCTTTGGATATTTTTCTAAGGATTTCCATTCTTTTATTGTTTTCCGTTTTATTGTTTGTTCACTGGGTTAACGCTCTGTTGTTGACTGGAGCGTGGCGTCCGTCTTATGCGCGCTGCGAAGAATCACATTGCGGCGCAAGTAGTCGCCATAGAAGAACAGCTCCTGAAGATGCAAATTACCTTCTGAGAAGAAGCTCTGCAGGGCGGGCAGGTAATAACGCTCTGCATCTATGCCGTTCACTATGAGCACATGTTGCTGTTGGTCTACGCTTACCGTGACTGGCGTCTGACTGTCGCGCGCAACGACTGCCGTACCGTATGGGAAGCGGGCATCGTCTGCTTTGCCTTTCTCGCCTGCTTTCAGAAGTGTGGCGGCAGTGGATGCTGTGGTCCATGAAACGGGGTTTATACAACCGATGTTGCCTTTGCACAATAGCGAACTTATGGCATCGGTGGTTGTTACGCTATTGAAATTTACGGTTACGCCGCACGACAAGCTGTCCTGTGCCAGCTTTATGTGGGACTCTTTATGGCCGGGCTGCGTAACGGTGTCGGTGGCTGTCACGCCATATCCTACGACATAGGCTGCTATAAGGCGCGAGTAAGCCTCGTCGCTGATATGCTTAAGAACTTCCTTTACCATCTGCCCTCCTTGGCTATAACCGGCGAGAATAAACGGACGACCATTGTTGTAATGCTTCAAGTAATAGTCGAAGGCTGCCGTGGCATCGCCCGTGGCGGTGCGCCATGCCACCTCGGAATGTTCGCCTTCAAGGCCTTCAAACACAGCTTGACGATAGTACGGGAGGAACAGGTTGGCGCGTGTGGCGAAAATGGTGTCGGCAAGTTCTGCCGACAAACGCCATGCTTCCAAGTGGTCGGCACGCGTGGGGTCGGCATTATACCGAGCCGCTCCGCTTTCGTCGGTCCATGCCGTCAAGCAGGTTGGCAGGAAGTATATTACATCGGGGCGAGTGGCGTCAATGTTGTTCAAGCGATTCGTTCCGTCGTACCATAAGCTTTTGTCTGCCCAATCCAGCGAGGTTGTCGGATTGCTGTCTCCGTCGCTTTTGCTGCAAGCCACACACACATGCTGGATAAGAAGCAAAAGAAACAACTGAATAAGAAGTGAATGTTTCATCGTTTGTATATATGTAATTTCTAAGTTCTGAACTTCGGGCTATCTGTTTCCCTTTGCCCTGTTATGGCTTTTGCAGAGCATTTGGCAGTTGTTCTCGTCGGTTGCCCCACCTTTGCTCCACGCCTCCACGTGGTCGGCATCCATATCTTTCAATGGCCAAATCTTACTCTTGTTGGCATCATGGCCACAGGCACAGAAGGGGCAGTTGCTTACGCCTTTCTTCTTGGCGTCTTCCGTCTGCTTGCGATAGACGCGCCCCTTGGTGTTTTCGTCAAAGACGCGCACGTTCAATAGCTTGGTATCTTTGCAGCCGCCAAGCACAAATTCAAAAATATTCTTCTTGTCTTTGACGCAAGGATCGTAGTAGAGATCCTTGACTTTTTCTGAAACTTCTGTGTGGTTGTATGGCGTGGTGTGGAAACGTTCGTACAGCTCACCCCAGTTCAGCCCCTTCATCTTGGGGTAGACTTCGTCGAAGGTTTGCTCTATCCACGTGATGACATCGTTGAAGTAGAGTTTCAGCTCGTTGATGCTCTCGTCGTGCCGATGCTCTTGCATGTAGTCTTTTATGTTGCCACGGCTCGCCCATTTCAGGGCTTCCTGCAGAAATTCTTGTCTGCTGGCTGACCCCGAGATATAGCAGCTCCACTTCTGCACACGGGCATCCTCTTTGTTGCTGAACTCCTTGCGCGCGGCACTCACAAAGGGACCGGAATATATGGCGTTCAACTTCTCTTGCTCATTTAGGACGATGCCGCCGATGTTGATTATCTTGAACCACTCCTTTATCTCCGTTTCTGTGCCTTCGCAGATGTAGGCGAGCATCTCTGTGTTCTCTATCAGTTTTCGTTCCTCAGCGTTCAATGCATTGAATTTATAGGGGATGTCGCCTTTCATAACGGAGAACTTGCCTATCAGGTAGCGCCCGAGACTGGTGATGCGTTGCTGACCGTCGAGAACTTCCAGGCGACCGTCGGGCAGTTTGTTGAAGTAAAGCAGCCCCAAAGGGTATCTCTTCAGCACGGAATCGATAACGGCGATTTCTTTCTCGCTCTTGTTCTCACTATAAAGATAGTTGCGCTGATATTCGGGCTGAATGGTCAGCTTGCCAGCCAAGCCATACAGTCCCTTGCCGTCAAGTTCGCTATAGGTGAACCCCTCGCACAACTCCTTCACTGTATATGTATGTAACGTTGCCTCCATGGTTATTGCTTCTTGCGGATTAAGATTCGGGCATAGGTTTGTGTATAATACTTATCTTCTACAATATAATACACGTTATCCTCCAATGGTTCTTCTAATTCTATTACAGGACCATCGTTTAGCTTTGTTACAACCGACTTCTGCCCAGTTTTGCTTACTTGTATCTGTTTCGGATATATTTTGTTTGCTATTCCAAACCAAGTTTTAGTAATACCCATTATTTCAAATTGCTCGGGGCAATATTTGTCTAAGAAGGAGATAGGAACACCCATCCATTCCTCGTAGTCACTCGGTATGGCGTCGGTATATGGAACTTCTATCGCGTCGAAGTTATCGTAATGCAAGTAGCCCTTTCCCTTTATCTCCTTGTGCTTGCTATACTTGATGTTGTCTGACATGGTCATAAGGCGTAGCGGTAGGTGTCTTTTTCCGTGCTCTACATTGGTAAACCAACAACAATTGCGGAATTTTACCAATCCCGTTTGCTCGTTGTAAACCCCTTCAGCGTAATCTCTTGTATCTGCTGAACGGAAAAAAGCGTTTCCTCCCCTAAACCCATTCCCGTTCCACATTTTTCCTTCTTTTATCAATGGGAACACTTCTTTATATGTGACAGCATTTAGGGAACCGATAATTATGAATTGCTTGCTTGCCTCCATTATCCACGCCAGGAACTCTCGGAACAAAGAGAACGGCGGATTGGTAACGATGATGTCGGCCTCGTCTCTTAGACGCTTCACCTCGCTGCTACGAAAATCACCGTCTCCCTCAAGGTAATCCCACTGCAAATCATCAAGGTCTATTTTGCCATCGCCTGTAGTGTCCTTTTCCAACACGAATATCTTGCCGTGGGTATTCGTCTTGCTCTTGTCGAACTTCGGGGATTCTGTTTCAAGGAAAGACAGTTGCAGCTGTATCCCTTCCTTGTAAAGCTTGCTGTCTTGCGCATAGCTGGTGGAAATAAGTTTCTTCAGTCCCAGCGTCTCGAAGTTCTGGGCAAAATACTTGGTGAAATTGCTCCACTCGGGGTCGTCGCAAGGCAGAAGTACCGTCTTGCCGCGAAACACATCAGGATTGTAGTCGAGATAGGCCTCCATTTCCGTCTCTATATCATAGAACATGGTATAGAACTCGTCTTTCTTGGCCATGCGTGCATTGTTTAATGTGCCATTTGCCATACCGATTGATTGTTGCTTTAGTGACATACGTCTTATCTGTAAACGACAAAACGAGCGATTGCTGCCATACTTTTTTCTTATATAAATTAAATTACCTACAAAAATACTCTTTTTATCTTTCACAAAAGACAAATAGCATGATTATTTGGTTTCCTTTCCTATAAATGAGGCAATGTCTAAAGCAAAAATGCAGAATTTGTTTCATTTTCCAAACATGAATGACAAAAACAAAAAGCCCCTCAATAGCAACCTTTACTGACAAGAATAGCCCTGCATTTACGCGGCCCAAGATGCATTATAAAACTTTTTGATAATTTTTTCTTTAAAAATTTGCAGGAACAAAAGTTTATTCATACCTTTGCACTCGCCTTAAGAGAAAGACTTATTTACCGAAGGAGAGATGGTAGAGTGGTCGATTACACCGGTCTTGAAAACCGGCGTACCGAGAGGTACCGGGGGTTCGAATCCCTCTCTCTCCGCTAGAGTCAGCGTAACGAGTTGTAAAACAACAAGTTACGCTGATTTTCGTTTTATACATCGGACGAATTACGGACGATTTTAGACAACATGTCGGACGAACATCTTTAGGAGCGCTGAAAAACGTGCAATAAAAGATGTTAAAAAAATGTGCGCAAATTTTCTATCAGGCAATGTTTCAGAACTTGTAGGCTACACCTATCCCAAGTTACACAAAGGCAAGGATTGGTATGTTGACTTCTATGCAAAAGACCCTGTCACAAACAAGATGAGACGCAAGAAGTACTGGATTGCTTCAGAACTTCGCATCTCGGAAAAGGTAAGACGTGCCACGGAAATCATCAACGTCATAAGCAAGCAACTCATGGAGGGCTGGAATCCATGGGCTTCAGCCGACACCTCTCGTGGCTATGTCTTGTTTGACAACTGCCTTGAACGCTATCTAGAGCATGTTGACCGCATGGACAGGAAGAAGACACGACAGAGTTATCACTCGCGCGTCAATATCCTAAGAGAGTTCATTGCCTCGCAAACCACCCCCATTAAGTACGCTTATCAGTTTGATGTGGCTTTCTGTACAGACTTCATAGATTGGATATTTCTCGACCGTGAGAGTTCTGGAAAAGCCACGCACATTTGCCCCCCGATGGCAAAGTTGTTTTGACCCCTTAAAATCTTTTTGATTGACCCCCTTAAAAGTCCTGGCCGACGGGG
>CAVAAS010000030.1:0-30941 GCA_963586715.1 Barnesiella intestinihominis | reverse complement strand
AGTTATTTGAATGAATAAACGAAACATTTGCATTTCTTTAATTTTCTTTTAATCTGCTGCAGGACATGCTGTGTTGTTACTACTATTTGTCTGTAGAAATATCCTTTTAAAACAAAGAAATTGCAGAAAATGCATTTATATTTGCCATGCATTTTCTGCAACCTTATACTATTGATTATACTTTATATATATCCTCATCTATGGCCTGCTAACAAGAAGCTGGCAAGCTCAAGATCATTACCAAAGCATCAAACGCTGATTGGCAGGAACGAACAGTTTGTCTGTTCCGCTTACCCCAAATGCATCATACCACATTCCTACATGAGGCAGAGCGCCATTAACTCTCCAACGTCCCAAAGCGTGTGGATCACTCTTAGTGCGATTTCTAATTTCAGCCTCGGTGATGTTCGCAGCCCATACCTGAGCATAGGCGATGAAGAAGCGTTGGTCTGGTGTCAAGCCGTCAATGGTCTGAAGCGGTGCGTCTTTTGTTGCCTCCTTATAAGCTTCATATGCGACCTGCAGACCTCCATGATCAGCAAGATTCTCTCCAAGCGTAAATTTTCCGTTAGCATTAAGGTCGGGCAAAACCTTTATATTTGAGAAGAAATCGGCATATAGTGTTGCACGCTTGTTGAAATTGGTGCCATCGGCTTCTGTCCACCAATCCTTCATATTTCCGTCTTTATCATAATGTCGTCCTTGATCATCAAAGCCATGCGTCATTTCATGACCTATAACAACACCAATTGCACCATAATTAAATGCATCGTCTGCCGTCGGGTCGAAGAATGGTACTTGCAGAATGCCTGCAGGGAAACAAATCTCATTGGTTGTTGGATTGTAATAAGCGTTTACCGTTTGTGGATACATCTGCCATTCGTCCTTATCAACAGGTTTTCCAGCCTTTGTATCTATAGTCCATTGATTCCAGAAGCGGCGACATTCTTCGATATTTGCATAATACGATTTTGAAGCATCAATGTTCAACTTTGAAAAATCTGTCCATTTGTCCGGATATCCTATCTTAACATAAAATGTACTGAGTTTTTCAAGAGCATTCTTCTTGGTTTCAGCACTCATCCAGTCCTGTGTCTCTATACGTTTGGACAATGCTTTCTGAAGATTACCCACCAAAGTTTTCATTCTCTCTTTTGATGATGCTGGGAAGAACTTTGATACGTATATCTTGCCCAGCGCTTCGCCCATCTGACCTTCCACTTGACTAGTGGCACGCTTCCACAACGGATGGTTTTCCTTCCTTCCACTGAGTGTTTTCCCGAAGAAGTCGAAATTAGCTTGAACGATATCGTCACTCAAATATCCAGCTGCACTCATTATCTGTCCCCACTCCATGTAATCGCGGTATTCTGCTGCTGTCATTGAAGAAACAAGTTTATTCGCTCCAGCAACAAACTCTGGCTGCCCCACAACAAGTTCCTTTGCGTAATCAAGCTTTAGTCCACTAGCTGTGAGCTGACGTGAAAGCTGCAAAGCTGGATATTTGGCGTTGAAGTCCTTGAGTGTCATTTTGTGATAGTTAGCCTCAGGGTCTCGCAATTCCGTGTTCGATTTTGAAACTTTCGCAAGCTCAGTTTCCAGCTTCATCACGTTGTTCATTTTTTTCTGTGCTTCCTTTTCGCTGAAACCGAACATCTTGAACATTCTCACAATGTGCTTCTTGTAAGCTTCACGTATGGCTGTTGTTGCAGAATCTGTATCAAGATAATATTCTTTCTGTCCCAAAGTTATACCGCTTTGCGAGATGTTCAATATATTACGGGAAGCGTTCTTCTCATCCGATCCGAGCATCATGCCAATAAACTCATGGTCCCCGTATGGCATCAAGCTGAGCTGAACATCAAAGAGTTCTTTTACGGTTTTTGCTTTCTCCAATTTGTCAAGTATTGGTTTAAGCGGCTTATACCCGTCTGCGTTGCGCTTTTCTGCGTCCATTGCGAGCTTATACAAATCACTAAGTTTCTGTTCTGTTGAACCTTTAGCATATGTATTTGTACGAAGTTCATTCAAGATTTCATTTATGCGCTTATTGTTCTCTTCTCCAAGCACATCAAAACTGCCATATCTTGAATAAGCAGCAGGCAAGGGGTTTTTCTTCATCCAACCTCCGCAGGCATACTGGAAGAAATCGTCTTGCGGACGGACACTGTTGTCAAGGTTCGTCAAATCAAGCCCCGACTTCAAAGGCTGTGCGTTGCTCTGCCCGAAAGCAGAAAGCGAAATGGAAGCCAATGCAACCATAGGGATAATCTTGTTAATTTTCATACGATGTTTCTCTTTCGTTGTTTTACTTAAATCTAAGTACTCTTTATTCTTTAACTTTAAAGAGCATCATTTATTATATTGAAGGTAGCTATTTTTCCTACTTTTCCTTGTTTTTCTACATACAAAAACTACAAGGACTTGTCTTTTAACAGAATGTTCTCAAGATCTTCCGATAGTTTTTCCCATTTTTCCACCGCATCATCGAGAGTTTTCTTTGTTGTCGTGTACTCTGTAACGTACTCCATGTTGGAAGCATTTTCGGGCTGCATCAATATATCGTCGAGTTCTTTCAGCCTGTCTTCCAACTTTGATATTTCTTTCTCGCACTCTTTCACGGCTTTCTCTGCCCGACTCTTTTGCTTCTGCAGTTCCTTACGTTCTACATAGCTTTGCTTTCCGCTGGATTCTTCAGCAATAGAGTCTGCACTTTTAGATGTAGAGTCTTGTTTAGACAACAAAGGCTGTGTATGTCCTATTTGGTCAAGACTGTCAATGTTGTGATTTTGCAGAAAATCGTATATGCCACCAAGATGTTCTACAACCTTTCCGCCACCGAACTCATAAACTT
This sequence comes from Barnesiella intestinihominis, assembly GCA_963586715.1. Lineage (GTDB taxonomy): Bacteria > Bacteroidota > Bacteroidia > Bacteroidales > Bacteroidaceae > Prevotella. The sequence continues at coordinate 28,087 of CAVAAS010000030.1, read as the reverse complement.
TATCCACAAGACCATCAAGGAACTCACGGTCGTGACTTACTATTACGGCAGTGCCATCGAAGGCTTTTATTGCCTCTTTCAACACGTCTTTTGAACGCATGTCAAGGTGATTGGTCGGTTCGTCTAAAATAAGCAAGTTAACAGGCTCAAGTAAAAGACGTATCATTGCTAAACGACTACGTTCACCACCACTCAGAACGGAAACTTTCTTCTCTGATTTTTCTCCTCCAAACATGAATGCTCCAAGCAAATCGTTTATCTTCAAACGCATTTCGCCACGCGCAACATTATCAATTGTCTGAAAAACCGTCTGACGATCATCAAGAAGCTGTGCCTGATTTTGTGCGAAATAACCGATCTGCACGTTATGCCCAATTTTCAGCTTACCTCCAAAAGGTATCTCTCCCATTATACATTTCACAAGAGTAGATTTGCCTTCACCGTTTTTCCCGACGAATGCAACTTTCTCGCCACGCTTTATTGTCAGGCAGACATTGCTGAAAACGTTGTGCTCGCCATAGTCTTTTTTCACCTCATCGCAGATTATCGGATAATCACCGCTTCGCAAACAAGGCGGAAACTTTAAGTGCATCATAGAATTGTCTACATCATCAACTTCTATAGGCACAATTTTTTCCAACTGCTTTATGCGGCTCTGTACCTGCACCGCCTTTGTCGGCTTATAACGGAACCGCTCTATGAAGTCTTTTATATCAGCAATCTCCTTCTGTTGGTTTTCGTAAGCACGCAGCTGCTGCTCCCGTCGCTCCTGACGGAGTGTGACATACTGGTCGTACTTCACTTTGTAGTCAACAATCTTGCCGCAACTTATCTCAAGAGTACGGTTCGTAACGTTATTTATAAAGGCACGGTCATGACTTACAAGCACTACCGCCTTGCCGTTTTGCGAAAGAAATTGTTCTAGCCACTGTATACTTTCTATATCAAGATGATTAGTCGGCTCGTCAAGAAGCAATACATCTGGACTCTGCAACAGTATCTTGGCTAGCTCTATTCTCATACGCCAACCACCGCTGAACTCACTTGTCGGTCTGTCAAAATCTCGCCTTGTAAACCCTAGTCCTACAAGCGTTCGTTCTATACTAGCATCACAATTCCCAGCCCCAAGTATCATTAGACGTTCGTGTGCCTGGGTAAAACGGTCTACAAGCTTAAGATAATCGTCGCTTTCATAATCTGTACGCTCGGAAAGCTCTCTGTTCAATGTCTCAACTTTCTTTTCGAGATGTTTGACTCCTTGAAAAGCTTTGTAACACTCTTCCCTTACCGTTGTATCATCAACAAGTTTCAAAACCTGTGGCAAATAGCCTATCGTTGCATCTGTCGGCACGGCAACAGTGCCTGCCGTAGGCTGTTGCTCACCGCAAAGAATCTTTAGCAAAGTAGATTTGCCTGCTCCGTTCTTTCCGACTAACGCTATGCGATCGCGGTCATTTATTACGAAGTTTGCATCCTGAAACAACGGCTTTGTTCCGAACTCAACTTTCAGTGAATTTACTGATATCATAGTTAGTTTAAATTACTGTTCTTCTGTTGAAACTACACACAAAGTTAATGAACTCAATCTCGGATAATCTCCATTTACATTCGCTTATCACACATAAACAGAAGGAGAGCTTCTGAATTGCCAAACTCCCACTTCAATATGCCCGCGGACTTTCATTTAAAACTACACACGGTTAGATTAAAAAGCCCAAGACTTTCATATACCAACATATAGGCTTCCTCATTATTAAAGAAGCAATTAAAGTATCAAGCCTTTGTTTTCGTTACAGAAAAAGGATAAGGCAGACACCGATAGACTGAAACAATCAATCAATGTCTGCCTTTATTTCATTTCTTTATGAGAAGATCTATTTAATTATACCTTGCTCAACAAATATCTTTTTCAAAGCGACAACACCTTTCTCAACCTGCTCTTTAGTGTGGGTTGCCATTAGTGCGAAACGCACTAATGTATCTTGTGGTGCACAAGCAGGAGGGATAACAGGATTTATGAAAACGCCTGCATCAAAAGCGAGCTTTGTTACCGCAAAAGTCTTATAAGGATCACGAACATAAAGCGGAATAATAGGACTTTCAGTTTCACCTATTTCAAAACCTTCTTCACGGAAACGCTTAAGAGCATAATTGGTTACATCCCAAAGTTTCTCCATTCTTTCAGGTTCACGCCTTATGATATGAAGAGCTTCCATTGCAGCGGCAGTTGCAGCAGGAGTATTGGAAGCACTGAAAATATATGTACGACAAGAATGACGAAGATAGTTTATTGTGTCGCTATCTCCCGCAATAAAACCACCAATACTTGCAAGACTCTTGGAGAATGTGCCCATAATAAGATCAACATCGTCAATCACACCAAAATGATCGCACACGCCACGTCCTTCTTTTCCGAACACTCCAAGTCCGTGAGCTTCGTCAACCATTATTGACGCATTGTACTTCTTCTTCAAACGCACAATCTCTGGCAAATTAGCCAAATCTCCTTCCATAGAAAAAACACCGTCTACAACAATAAGTTTAACCGATTCAGGCTTACACTTCTTCAGTTGCTTCTCTAGATCTTCCATGTCGTTGTGCTTGTACTTCAAGCATGTTGCAAAGGAAAGGCGACGGCCATCTACAATACTTGCATGGTCTCGCTCATCACAAATTATGTAGTCCTCACGACCACAAACAACAGAAAGCACACCTGAATTCACAAAAAAACCTGTGGAGAAACAGAGAGCATCATCTTTATGCTCAAACTCCGCCAACTCTTTCTCCAGCTTAACATGCAAATCAAGCGTACCATTCAAGAAACGACTGCCAGCGCAACCTGTACCATACTGGTCAATTGCTGCCTTTGCTGCAGCCTCTACACGTTCGTCACCGGTAAGACCGGTATATGCATTTGAGCCAAACATCAGCACTTCGTGCCCATCCATCTGAACAACAGTTCCTTGCTTTCCAGTTATCTCTCGGAAATATGGATAAACTCCCGCAGCCTTATATTTTTGTGGCTCACGATAATTCTTGTACTTGTCTTGTAAAAGTCCCATTATATATAATATAGGTGTAGCTAAGCTACAATAATTTATAATGCTGCAAAGTTAGTAATATTACATGAAAAAAAGCACTTTTACGGAAAAAAAGTACAAACGCCACAAAAAATTAGAATAAACGCATTCGTGTATAAACGAAATATTATTATTTTTGCAAGCATGTCTAAGAAGAAAATAGAATTCATAATGAACCCGATATCGGGTACCGTAAAAAAAGCCGGCATTCCGAAAATTATCGAAGACACCATTGACAAGGACTTCTTCGACTGCACTATAACGGAAACACGCTATGCTGGGCATGCAACCGAAATAGCTTCGGCGGCAAAAGACCGCGGGATAGACATTGTTGTAGCCGTAGGTGGCGATGGAACAATAAACGAAGTGGGACGAGCTTTAATAAATTCATCAACCGCAATGGCCATAATACCATGCGGATCTGGCAATGGATTGGCACGTCACCTTATGTTGCCTATGGATATCCGCAAGGCAATGGCTATTATAAATGAAGATGTTGTGCATGCACTTGACTACGGAGAAATAAACGGACATCCGTTTTTCTGCACATGCGGAATGGGATTTGACGCCTTCATTAGCCAAAAATTTGCTGAAGCAGGCAAGCGCGGAGCAATCACATATATAGAAAAGGTGTTACAGCTTGGTTTGAAATACGAACCAGAAATGTATGTCATAGAAAGCGATCAAGGCACCATAACACAAAAAGCATACCTCATTTCTTGTGCGAACGCTTCGCAATACGGCAACAATGCCTATATTGCACCTCAAGCATCAATGAGCGACGGTCTGCTAGATGTAACAGTAATCCGTCCTCTTGATGTGCTTTCCGCCCCGCAGATCAGCTTCGACCTTATGAACAAAACGCTGAACAAAAATCCCAAAGTTGACACTTTCCGCACAGACCATCTCACAATCCACCGCGAACGTGAAGGAGTAATACACTATGACGGAGACCCAATAATGTCTGGTCGCGACATTGAAATATCACTGCACCACAAAGCAATAAACATCGTTGTGAATCCATATGCAGACAAAACAAAGCGCAAGCCCAATATGATGCAAGATGCATTGCGAGAACTGATGAACGACATAAATGCAGTGGGCGATGACATAAGCAGACAAGGCCGACACATACAAAGCCTCAACAAATACTTGCTAAAGAAACTGAACAAATAGCATTAACCACAAAGGGGGCAAAATGCAATTTTTCACGACACTACATTTATACTTCATTTTATTTTCTTACCTTTGCATTATCGTATATAATATTATATTAACGCTATAAACATTTTTCAACCGTGGCAGAAACAAAATATATCTTCGTCACAGGCGGTGTTGTTTCATCGCTGGGAAAGGGTATCATCTCTTCATCAATAGGCAAATTGCTACAGGCAAGAGGATACAACATAACAATACAGAAGTTTGATCCTTATATAAACATTGACCCCGGTACACTGAACCCATACGAACACGGCGAATGTTACGTAACAGTCGACGGAATGGAAACAGACCTTGACCTTGGCCACTACGAACGCTTCACCGGAATACAGACAACACGCAACAATTCGCTAACGACAGGGCGCATATACAAAGCTGTTATCGACAAAGAACGCCGTGGAGACTACCTTGGTAAAACAATACAGGTGGTACCGCACATCACAAACGAAATAAAGCGAAACGTAAAACTCCTTGGAGAAAGAAACCACTACGACTTTGTCATTACAGAAATCGGCGGCACCATCGGCGACATAGAAAGCGCACCATATTTGGAAGCCATAAGACAAATGAAATGGGAACTGGGAAAGAACGCTGTCTGCGTGCACTTGACATACGTTCCTTACCTCAAGGCTGCTGGTGAATTGAAGACTAAGCCAACACAACATTCGGTGAAAGAATTACAGAGTGTGGGAATACAGCCGGATATTCTTGTATTGCGAACAGAAAAGCATCTTGGAGAAAGCATACTTAAGAAAGTTGCATCTTTCTGTAATGTTGACTTCGATTGCGTTGTGCAAAGCGAAGACTTACCTTCTATATACGAAGTACCTGTTAACATGCAGAATCAAGGACTCGACACTGCCATCCTCAAAAAGATGAACATCGAGCCAGGCGAAAAGCCAAGTTTAGGTCCATGGAAGAAATTCTTGGAGAGACGTGCTAATGCCAAAGAAGAAGTCAACATCGGCCTTGTTGGAAAATACGACCTTCAAGATGCCTACAAGAGTATACGTGAAAGCCTTTCACAAGCAGGAACATATAACGACCGCAAGACTGTTCTTACATTTGTAAATAGCGAGAAGCTAACAGAAGACAACGTTGCAGAAAAATTGGCTGGACTAGACGGCATTGTCATCTGCCCTGGATTCGGTCAACGCGGAACCGAAGGAAAAATCGTTGCTGCACACTATACAAGAACACACGATATTCCAACTTTCGGAATATGCTTGGGTATGCAGATGATTGTTGTTGAGTTCGCAAGAAACGTGTTGGGGTACGAAGATGCCAACAGTCGCGAACTGGATGAAAAGACCACCCACAACGTTATTGATATAATGGAAGATCAGAAGAACATTACTAACATGGGTGGAACGATGCGCCTCGGTGCATACGAATGCGTACTTCAGCAGGGCTCTAAAGTGTTTAATATCTATAGCAAAGAGCATATACAAGAACGTCATCGTCACCGCTACGAATTCAACAACAACTACGAGCAGGAATATGAACGGGCTGGTATGAAATGCGTAGGGCGAAATCCAGAAAGCGATCTTGTGGAGATTGTAGAAATTCCCGGATTAAGATGGTACATCGGAACACAGTTCCACCCTGAATACTCAAGTACCGTGCTTAATCCCCACCCCCTTTTCCTTGACTTCGTAAAGCATGCAGTAGAATATAGGGCTACAAAAAAATAAAAACTACATATATATATATTTATATAAGGTACAAGAAAGTATAAAATGGACAAGAATACCATAACAGGCTTCGTGCTCATAGCCGCATTGCTCATCGGCTTCAGTTGGTGGAATAAACCGTCGGAAGAAGAAATTGCACAACAACGCACTCAAGACTCCATTGCTAATGTGGAGAAAAAGAAAGCGGAACAAATGTTGGCAGCAAAAAAAAGAACTGAGCAAACAAAGGCTATAACTGATACAACAGCTACTTTCCATGAAGCATTGGAAGGAACATCTGAAAAAGTAGTACTGAAAAACAGCAAGCTGGAACTCACGTTCAACACGAAAGGGGCTACTGTTGAAAAAGCAGTAATAAAAAATTTCAAAGACCGCAAGGGCAATGCTGACGTTACATTGTTTGACGGAAACGACCAACAGCTGAAGTTCATGCTCTCTGGAAAGGAAACAAACCTTCTTACCAACGACATGTTTTTCACTGCATCAAGCATTACCGACAGCACTGTCGTTTTTTCTGCCCAAGGTGATAACGGAAAAAAACTGTCTATCTCTTATTGTCTAGGAAAAGACTACTTGCTGCATGCTTCAATCCAAGCAGAAGGTATGGCTGGCATGTTCGCTCCTAACTGCAATACCATGGATATAGAGTGGACAGACAAGTGCCGTCAGCAAGAAAAGGGCTACACATTTGAAAACCGGTACGCTTCGCTTACTTACCATATTACAGAAGGCGGAACAGATTACTTGAACGAAGGAAAGGAAATTACTGACGAAACGGTTGAGGACAACATTGATTGGGTAGCATTCAAGAACCAATTCTTCTCCACCGTTATGATAGCTAAGCAAGACTTCGGCAAAGATGCAAAAATGACAAGCATCCCACAAGAAAAAGGTTCTGGCTATCTGAAGCAGTATGCAGCGAAAATGAAGACGCAATTCGACCCAACAGGCAAACAACCTACCGAGTTGGAATTCTATTACGGTCCTAACGATTTCCGCTTACTGCAGAAAGTTGAAAAGGAAAGCTCATTCGGAAAGAGCCTACAGCTTGAACGCCTCGTTTATCTTGGCTGGCCTTTGTTCCGCATTATCAACCGTTGGTTCACTCTATATGTATTCGACGGACTTACAAGTCTGAACATCAACATGGGTATCGTACTTATTCTCATCACGATGCTCCTAAAGTTCATCACCTTCCCGCTTGTCAAGAAGAGCTACATGTCGTCAGCAAAGATGAGAGTGCTAAAACCAAAACTTGACGCAGCTACAAAACAATACGACAAGCCTGAAGACCAGATGATGAAACAACAGGCAATGATGGCAGAATACTCAAAATACGGAGTAAGTCCCTTGAGCGGCTGTCTGCCAATGCTGATACAAATGCCTATCTGGATTGCCATGTTCAACTTCGTGCCTAACGCTATTCAATTGAGAGGAGAAAGTTTCCTGTGGATTTCAGACCTTTCCACATACGATCCAATCATTGAGTGGAATTCAAACATTTGGCTTATCGGCGACCACTTAAGCCTAACGTGCATATTGTTCTGCGTTGCTAACGTACTCTATTCTTTCATGACAATGAGACAGCAGCGTGATCAGATGGTTGGCCAGCAAGCAGAACAGATGAAAGCAATGCAATGGATGATGTATCTCATGCCTGTAATGTTCTTCTTCATGTTCAACGACTACTCTGCAGGCCTCAACTTCTATTACTTCATATCGCTTTTCTTCAGTGCTGCTATAATGTGGACACTGCGCAAAACGACAAACGACGAAAAACTCCTTGCCATTCTTGAAGCAAGATACAAGGAAAACAAGAACAATCCAAAGAAAACATCAGGATTTGCCGCTCGTCTTGAAGCAATGCAAAAGCAAGCAATGGAAATGCAGAAACAACGTGAGGAATTGGAAAAAAGAAGAAAAAAAGGAAACTGAGTAAATTGAATTGCAAATGAAAACAGTCTGTGAAAGAACTTATAAAAAAAGAATAGGTTCTTCACAGGCTTTTTTCAATAATATAAAGATACAGTAAAATAGTATATGCAGAATAAACAGCTTACCCAGTATACATAATTACATTACACCCTACCTTTTTAATAATAAAAGAGCTAAAACCAATACCGACAATGAAAAGAACATTTATCTTAGCTACAGCACTAGCATTATTGTGTTGCAGCGTAAAAGCACAGACAACCATGGATGCAATAGGAAAAAGCGACATAAAGCTTACGTCCCGACAAATGACACCCGAAGCTCTTTGGGCGATGGGTAGAATTGCTGGAGCGGTTGCTTCGCCTGACGGCAAAAATATAGTCTATCAAGTTGGCTATTATAGCGTAGAGAAGAACAAGAGTCATCAAGTTTTGCGCATAATGGATGCAGATGGCAAAAACAGCAAACTGTTAACGACATCGGCAAAAAACGAAACAGACCCGGCATGGATTGAAGGCGGAAAACGCATTGCCTATCTTAGCGGTGGGCAACTATGGACAATGAATCCAGACGGAACGAACCGCAAACAACTGACTAATGACAAGACTGACATTGAAGGCTTCAAGTTTTCTCCTGACGGAACAAAGGTAATTCTTATCAAACAAATTCCATTCCACGAAAGCATAAAGCAGAACCCTAGCGATCTGCCTATGGCTACGGGACGGCTCGTAACAGATCTTAACTACAGGCATTGGGATGAATACGTTGAAACTATCCCCCACCCCTACGTTGCAAATGTTACGGAAAGTGGTATTGATGCGGGAACAGATATTCTTGAGGGTGAACCCTTTGAATGTCCTATGAAACCGTTCGGAGGTGTTGAGCAACTTGACTGGAGCAGAGATTCCAAAAGCATTGCATATACATGCCGCAAGAAGAAAGGTGTTGCATATGCTGTAAGCACAGACTCGGATATTTACCTTTATAATGTGGCAACAAAAAGCACAACAAACCTTTGCAAGCCACAAGACTATGTAGAGCCTGCCATTGATCCTACAAAAACAATGAAGAATCAAAAGGTAAACGCTCCAGAGAATTTGAAAAATAACCCTGGTTATGACACAAACCCTAAATTCTCACCCGACGGTAAGTATGTTGCTTGGCAGTCTATGCCGCGCAATGGATATGAAAGTGACCGCAACCGTTTGTGCGTCTACAACCTACAGACAGGAGAAAAGAAGTATGTAACAGAAAACTTTGACTCAAATGTTGACGATTTCTGCTGGATGCCAGACTCAAAGAGCCTTGCCTTTATCGGGGTATGGCATGGTTGTGTGAATATGTATAAGACAAATCTTAACGGACAACACGAACAACTAACTGACCAGTGTGCTGACTTTGTGTCTATTTCTACGCTAAATAGTGGCAACAAGCTTCTGGCTATACGTCAAAGCATGTCTGCCCCCAACGATATCTATGTCGTTTCGCCCGCAAAAAAGGCGAAAGCATCAAAGATTGAACAGCTAACAGAAGAAAATAAAGAGATTCTAGACCAGCTATCTTTGGGCAAAGTACAGCAACGCTGGGTTACTACATCAGACGGAAAGAGCATGCTTGTATGGATCGTGCTCCCTTCTGACTTTGACCCTGCAAAAAAATATCCAACACTTCTGTTTTGCGAAGGCGGACCGCAAAGTCCTGTATCACAATTCTGGAGCTATCGTTGGAACATGCAGATAATGGCTGCTCACGGTTATGTCATTGTCGCTCCTAATCGTCGTGGATTACCGGGGTTTGGCACAGAATGGAATGAGGAAATCAGCGGAGACTGGACAGGACAGTGCATGTCCGATTATCTTAGTGCCATAGATGACGCTGCGCAAAACCTTCCTTTCGTTGACAAAGACCGCCTTGCAGCAGTTGGAGCTAGCTTCGGGGGTTTCAGCGTATACTATCTTGCAGGTCATCACGAAGGGCGTTTCAAATGTTTCATCGCACATGACGGAGCTTTCAACCTTGAATCTATGTATACAGATACCGAAGAAGCATGGTTCAGCAACTGGGAATATGATGATGCCTTTTGGAACAAGGATATGACAGCCAACGCTAAGAAAACATATGAGAATTCCCCTCACCGTTTTGTTGACAAATGGGACACCCCAATCCTTTGCATCCACGGAGAAAAAGACTACCGTATAAACGCAAACCAAGGTTTCGGAGCTTTCAATGCCGCCAGAATGCGTGGCATTCCAGCAGAACTGCTTATATTCCCTGACGAAAACCATTGGGTTCTCAAACCACAAAACGGAATATTATGGCAGCGCACTTATTTCAATTGGCTTGATAAGTGGCTAAAGAAATAACGGCATTGACATAGACAAGAAACTGTCAATAAAGAGAAAACTAATAATAACAAAACAATTAGAAAACAAAAATGGTTCAGAAAGTTAATCAACTCTTGAACGATAAGGCATGGGCACGTTGGACAGCCCTTGTGCTTATCGCCTCCATGATGTTCTTCGGCTATATGTTTGTCGATGTAATGTCACCTATTCAAGCTCTTATGGAGAGCGAAAAAGGCTGGGGTCCCGACACATTCGGTACTTATGCCGCATCAGAATACATAGTAAACGTGATGGGATTCCTCATCATTGCCGGTGTCATCCTTGATAAGATGGGCGTTCGCTTCACTGGTGTTCTGTCTGCTTCCATGATGTTTATAGGAGCATTGGTGAAGCTTATTGGTATATCCGACTGGTTTGCTGCCACAGCATTTTCAGAATGGCTAAATTCCTGGTGGGTATCACTTCCTGCCAGTGCAAAGATGGCAAGCTTCGGCTTCATGCTTTTCGGATGCGGATGCGAGATGGCAGGAACAACGGTGTCCAAAGCAATAGCAAAATGGTTCAAAGGCAAGGAGATGGCTCTCGCTATGGGTCTTGAAATGGCTATCGCACGCGTTGGAGTGTTCGCCATTTTCTCTATTTCCCCTATCATCGCTAAACATTTCGGCACGGTTGTAGCACCAGTAGCATTCTGCACAGTACTTTTGCTTATCGGTCTTATCACATTCATCGTGTTTACATTCATGGACAAAACTCTCGACAAGCAAATGGGTGTTACTGAAGAAGCTAGCAATTCTGAAGAAGAGTTCAAGTTCAGCGACCTCGGTAAGATTTTCTCCTCACAGGTATTCTGGATTGTTGCTCTGCTTTGCGTACTCTATTATTCAGCCATCTTCCCATTCCAACGCTACGGAGCCAACATGCTTCAGTGCAACCTTGACGGAATTTCTCCTGAGGATGCAGCCAACATCTTCCGTTGGTTCCCAATTGGTGCGGCAGTTATCACTCCGTTCCTTGGCAATTTCCTTGACCGTCGTGGCAAGGGAGCTACCATGCTCATGGGCGGAGCTCTGCTCCTTATCTGCTGCCACCTTATTTTCGCCTTCGTATTGCCTGCAACAAAAAGCCCGGTAATCGCTTACTCTACTATTGTATTGCTTGGCATCTCGTTCGCACTTGTTCCTGCAGCCCTGTGGCCCAGCGTTCCGAAGATTATCGATGAGAAGATTCTTGGTTCTGCATATTGCCTTATATTCTGGGTGCAGAACATCGGACTATGCTTCGTTCCTAAGCTCATTGGCAACCTTCTTGCATCAACAAATGCCGACAATCCTGCTGTAATTGCCGCAAAGAATGCTGGTTCGGACTTCATACCTTATGACTATACCGTACCTCTCATTGTATTTGCCACCTTCGGCGTTTTGGCACTTCTCTTTGCCATATACCTTAAAGCCCTCGACAAGAAGAGAGGATATGGCCTCGAGGAGCCAAACATCAAGTAACATAGACTGAGTGCAGCCTAAGGCACATAACGGAAACGTTATGGATTACTTACTCAGTTGCACAAAATAAAGAAAACAAGAAACGCAGGAAATCATTTTGAATTCCTGCGTTTCTTGTTATAATAAAAATATTAAGGTCTAAATTAGTAAGCGAACAACGGATAATCCTTCATTATTGCGTTAACTCGTTCACGAACGGAAGCTATTACAGCTTCGTCTTCAGGTGCATTAAGCACCTCCTCTATAAATTCTGCAATCTTGACCATCAAGTCTTCCTTTGCGCCACGCGTTGTTATGGCAGGAGTGCCCAAACGTATACCTGATGTCTGGAACGCACTGCGAGTGTCAAATGGAACCATATTCTTGTTCACTGTGATATCAGCAGCAACAAGAGCCTTTTCTGCCACTTTACCCGTAAGCTCTGGATACTTGGAACGCAAGTCAACAAGCATACTATGGTTATCCGTTCCACCGCTTACTATAGTAAAGCCACGTTTAACCAGTTCGTCAGCCAAACAAGCAGCGTTTTTCTTCACTTGCAAAGCCCACTCCTTAAACTCTGGTTTAAGTGCTTCTCCAAAAGCTACAGCCTTTGCTGCAATGACATGCTCCAATGGTCCGCCCTGCTGTCCGGGGAAGACCGCACTGTTAAGCAGCTGACTCATCATCTTTATCTCGCCCTTCGGAGTCTTTTTGCCCCACGGATTTTCGAAATCCTTGCCCATAAGAATAATACCGCCTCTCGGACCGCGCAAAGTCTTGTGGGTTGTGGATGTAACGATGTGAGCATACTGCAAAGGATTGTCAAGCAGACCAGCAGCGATCAGTCCAGCAGGGTGCGCCATGTCTATCATAAGCAATGCGCCAACCTTGTCTGCAATTTCCCTCATACGCTTGTAATCCCACTCACGGCTGTATGCCGAACCTCCACCGATAATGAGTTTCGGTTTGCATTCAAGCGCAATTTTCTCCATCTCATCATAATCCACACGTCCTGTCTCCGGGTTAAGGTTATATCCCACAGGATGATAAAGGATACCGGAAGTGTTCACAAGCGAACCATGCGAAAGGTGTCCGCCATGTGCCAGGTTTAGTCCCATGAATGTATCGCCAGGGTTGAGCACAGTGAGCAACACAGCAGCGTTTGCCTGTGCTCCAGAGTGTGGCTGCACATTAGCATACTCTGCTCCGAAAAGCTTCTTCACGCGTTCAATTGCAATAGTCTCAACCTGGTCTACTACTTCACAACCGCCATAATAGCGCTTGCCAGGATAACCCTCTGCATACTTGTTCGTGAGACACGAGCCCATTGCCTGCATAACCTCGTCGCTCACGAAGTTCTCGCTGGCTATGAGTTCTATACCCTTCAGTTGTCGCTGGTGTTCCTTTTCGATAAGATCGAAAATCTCTTGGTCTTTTTTCATACTACGTATTGCTGTTAGATTAGTTTCACTTTATCGATATGTTGTTCTTTGTCACAATAGCGGCATTTTATGATGCCTGCCTTTTTGTCAATCACATTGAAAACAGTTGGCATTGGTTCGTTGTTGGTCACACACTTCGGGTTATTGCAGCAAACAAGTCCGCGAAGGATGTCAGGCGTTTCAACCTTTTTCTTCTCCACAACCTCGTAGTCGCGGATAACGTTTAGCACAACATTTGGTGCAACAACCGACAGTCTTGAAATCTGTTCGTCGGAGAAGAAGATGTTTTCAACCTTTATAATACCTTTCCTTCCAAGTTTCTTTGAAGGGTAGTTATAACCGATTGTCACGGGCGTTTCCAATTTTTCCAGCCCCAAAAGATTAGCCACTTGATAAGCTTTCTCTGCGGGTATATGGTCAATGACGGTGCCGTTCTCTATTGCGGCAACTATACGTTCTTTTTTAGACATAGTGAAATTCTCTATATGTTTGTTATTAGTCTAACGGTGTATCACTCTTCACTTGCTCCAACGTTATTCCGAGGACGTCGCAGATTATTGCTTCACGTGCATAAACGCCGTTTCGGGCCTGCTGGATATAGTGCGCATGGGGATTGGTGTCCACATCATAGTCAATTTCATTGACACGTGGCAGCGGATGAAGAATTTTCATGTTAGGCTTTGCTTTAGAGAGCATTTCATTCTTAAGAATATAAACGTTCTTCACACGTTCATATTCCATAAGGTCAGAGAAGCGCTCCTTCTGCACTCTTGTCATATAAAGTATGTCAGCGTCAGCAATGATGTCTTCATTGAAATCTGTATGTTCTACATACTTTATGCCATGCTGACGGCAATACAACTTATACTCTTCCGGCATTGCAAGTTCTTTCGGTGCAACGAAATGGAATGTCGGGTTGAAATGTCTCATAGCCATGATAAGCGAATGAACAGTACGCCCGTATTTCAAATCGCCCACGAGATATATGTTCAGATTCTCAAGCGTCCCCTGCGTTTTATATATGGTATAGAGGTCAAGCATGCACTGTGATGGATGCTGGTGCGCACCGTCTCCGGCATTGATGATTGGCACAGGAGCCACTTCCGATGCATATTGCGCTGCTCCCTCTACATAATGCCGCATAACTATCACATCGGCATAGTTCGAAACCATCAGTATGGTGTCTTTCAGCGTTTCGCCCTTCGTTGCACTTGTTACTTTGGCATCGGAGAAGCCGATAACTTTAGCCCCCAATCTATTGGCAGCCGTTTCAAAACTCAGTCTAGTACGCGTAGAAGCCTCAAAGAAGAGAGTCGCTACTATGCGCCCTTTAAGGATTTCACGGTTTGGATGTTTTTCAAACTCCTCAGCCATTTCGATAAGATACAGGATTTTCTCTTTCGAGAGATTGGCGATTGTTACAAAATCATGTTTTTCCATTTCTGTATTGAGTGTGTAATGATTCTGGTTATTGTTTCCGTCTGCGAAGTTAAGCAATATTTTCGGTATTACATACCCGTTACTACAATAAATTTACCATGCCGCAAATATTCAGTCCTGGCGCATAGTTTAAAGCTAAAGTCTGCTCAAAAGCAACTGTCGCTTTTGCATGTAACCTTATTTTTAGCTATCTTTGCATGTTATTATTCAAATGAAACACGATGAGAAAAGCTACGATACATTTCCTCTGGTGGTCTCTTGCCACGGTTGTCATTCTCGCCTTTGCTGCATTTACAGCAATATGGAACGGATGGATTGGCTACATGCCCGACATTGAAGACCTTGAAAATCCGATAAGCCGATACGCCTCGCAGGTTTATTCTGCAGACAACAAGCTTATCGGAACCTACAACATGAACAAGGACAACCGTATTCATATCGATTACAACAGTCTGTCGCCCTATCTTGTCAAAGCCCTCGTTGCTACTGAAGACGAGCGTTTTTACGACCATTCCGGCATTGATTTCATTGCCCTTGCCCGAGCCGTAGTAAAACGCGGCATCATGGGGCAGACCAGTGCTGGCGGTGGCTCAACAATAACGCAGCAGTTGGCAAAGCAGCTTTATTCCGCCCATGCCGAAAGTACATCGCAGCGTCTTCTTCAGAAACCCATAGAATGGGTCATTGCGATAAAACTGGAACGCTTCTACACTAAGGAAGAGATTATATCGATGTATCTCAATTACTTCGACTTTCTCCACAACGCCGTAGGAATAAAGAACGCCAGCCAAGTATATTTCAGCAAAGACCCAAGCCAATTGTCGTTGGAAGAGGCTGCAACACTCATAGGGCTCTGCAAAAATCCGTCGTTCTTCAATCCCGTGCGTTACCCTGAGCGTTGTCGGGAAAGGCGTAACGTGGTGCTTCAGCAGATGGCAAAAGCGGGATATATAAGCCAAACGGAATTTGAACAGTCTTCCGCAAAAGAACTGGCTCTTAATTTCCACCGCTCCGACCATAAAGACGGCATTGCCACATATTTCCGCGAGTTTCTCCGTCAATACATGATGGCAAAAAAACCTGAACTCTCGAAGTATCCGTCATGGCAACGCATACAGTATTCGATTGATTCTCTGGCATGGGAAACCGATCCGCTATATGGCTGGTGCAACAAAAACACTAAGAAAAACGGCGAACCGTACAATGTTTACACCGATGGACTGAAGATTTTCACTACTATAGACTCCCGCATGCAGCAATACGCCGAAGAAGCGGTGCGCAAACATGTGGGCGGATACCTCCAACCGGAGTTTGACAAGGAGAAACGCCACCAAAAGACTGCTCCCTTTACGGAGGAACTAAAGCCAAAGGAAGTGAGAGCCATTCTCGACCGTGCCATGCGGCAGAGCGACCGCTACCGCATGATGCGTGCACAGGGTGCATCAGAGAGCGACATACGTGAGGCTTTCAATACGAAAACGGAGATGACTGTCTTCACTTACCACGGTGATATAGATACCGTCATGTCGCCAATGGACTCTATACGCTATGTCAAGTCGTTCCTCCGGGCGGGTTTCATGAGCATGGACCCGCACAACGGACACGTAAAGGCTTATGTTGGTGGCATTGACTTCCAGAATTTCAAATACGACATGGTGATGCAAGGACGTCGCCAAGTGGGTTCTACCATAAAACCGCTGCTCTACTCGCTTGCAATGTCAAACGGCATGTCGCCTTGTGACGTTATCCAAAACGTTCCCCGCCACTATGGGAACTGGGCCCCGCGCAACTCTTCACGGTCGCGCTACGGACAGAACGTAACCCTCAAGTGGGCTCTTACAACATCCAACAACTGGATTTCTGCAGAGATACTCAACCGCATGACGCCTCAGGATTTCCTGCGCATACTGCAGGACTTCGGCATCTGTACCACTGGCATACAACCGTCAATAGTGCTCTCCCTCGGGCCAAACGAGGTTTCCGTTGGCGAGATGGTCAGCGCATACACCACGTTTGCCAACCACGGAATACACACAAGTCCGATGTTCGTTGAAAAGATCGAAGACTCCGACGGCAATGTCATAACGACGTTCCAACCACGCATGAACGAAGTTATCAGCGAGGAGAGCGCATACAAGATGCTTGAAATGCTGCAAAGCGTTATTGACCACGGCACTGGCGGACGCATACGCTACAAATACAATCTTGAATGTCCTATGGGAGGAAAAACAGGAACGACGAACAGAAATTCCGACGCCTGGTTCATGGGCTTCACCCCAAGTCTTGTCAGCGGATGCTGGGTGGGCGGTGAAGACCGCGACATTCATTTCGACTCTATGTCCATGGGCCAGGGTGCAACAATGGCGTTGCCGATATGGGCATACTATATGAAACGGGTGTTTGCCAACCCTGCCTTGGGATACGATCCCGAAGAGAAATTCGATATTCCTGAAAATTTCAACCCCTGCCAAAGCGAAGACACATCGAATGCCGGGGAATACAGTATTGAAGACATATACGAATAAATAACAAGCGGATACGCCTGCAATAAAGTTAGCGACTTAAAATCATACCATTTATTATGGAATATAACACATACAGTGCCTCACGCTCCCTTGACATTCCTGCAAAGATAAACTTGGGACTTAACGTCATAAACCGGCGACCCGACGGATACCACGACTTGGAGACCGTTTTTTTTCCTGTTTATGACTTCTGCGACAAACTGACCGTAACACGCACAGAAGACAGTCCTTCCGGCTGCCACCTTTCAATACAAGGACTTCCCATACAGGGAGACACAGCCGACAACCTCATTTGCCGTGCCTACAGACTGCTTGACGAGGAGTTACATCTGCCTCCGGTTAACATTGTGCTTGAAAAGAACATCCCCACACAGGCGGGTATGGGCGGTGGCTCTGCCGACTGCGCTGCTACGATTCGCCTGCTAAACAGCTTGTTCAACCTGCAGCTCTCCATTCCGCAGATGCAGGAGCGTGCCGCACAGCTAGGGGCTGATTGTGCCTTCTTCATAAATCCCACTCCATCATACGCTACGGGAGTGGGAGAAAAACTTGTTCCCATTGACCTCAACCTTTCTGCCTACCGCATAGAAGTTATCAAACCCAATGTCTGTGTAAGCACGCGCGAGGCTTTCCACGGAATAACGCCGCGTAACCCGCTGCGTAATTGCCGTGAAACGGTTTTGACATGCCCCATTGAGGAATGGAGCAAATGGCTGAAAAATGATTTTGAAGACACCATCTTCCTGCTTCACCCGGAACTAGAAGTTCTGAAGCAGCAATTCTACGAGCGCGGTGCTCTATATGCTGCAATGAGCGGCAGCGGCAGCGCAATATTCGGGATATTCAGAAAATGACATCGCCCTACGATAAACAAAAGCGGTTGGCTTTCATCACCAACCGCTTTTGTTTTTGTTTTAAGGTAATATCTGTTCCGCCTTTTCCACAAAGGTGTCGGCTCCCCAACGTTCAAGAAACGCCTTGTCACGGAACCCCCACAACACACTGATACATGGCAGCCCTGAGTTGCGCGCCGTTGCCACATCAACATCACTGTCGCCAATGTATACGGCATTTTCTTTTCCTGTATTCAGTAGGCGCAAGGCTTCTTCCACCGTGTCGGGTGCTGGCTTACGGCGGATATTCTCGCGCTCGCCTATCGCCACTTCAACATAATCTCCAAAGAAATGCGCCACGAGTTCCTGCGTGGCAGTGTAGAATTTATTGCTCACCACAGCCAGTTTCTTGCCTCTTGCCTTGAGTTCCTTCAGCAAGTCCACCACTCCGGGATAAGGTTTCGTCGTGTCAAGCCCGTGTTCTAGATAGTGCTGCTTGAAAACAGTAAATACGTCTTCAAAGAGCGGGTTGTCCTCACCCTCAGGCAGTGCCCTCTCGATAAGTTTCCTCACCCCGTTACCTACAAAGCGCCGTATGTCCTCCACAGAATGTTCCTTCTGCCCGTAGCGGCGCAAGGCATAGTTAGTGCTTGCCGCAAGGTCATCAAGAGTGTTTAGCAGCGTCCCATCTAAATCAAAGATGTAAGTTTCGTAATCCTTCATTGCTTTTTCTTTCTACCTTATTATATATGTATTATCTGCACTGCCATTGCCCTACCCCGCAAAAAGCGGAAGCATACAAAAGACAGATGTCAGTCTTTCAGCGAATATGTAACCGTTGTCACCACTCTCACCTTCTTCACGTAAGGTGTGTTTGAGTCGCGGTCTTCTATTGAGAACTGCCCTTGGTCGGCACTGACTATCTTGTTCAGCGTACTCTTGCTGTTTGAGGCAAACTGTTCTGCCGTCTTCTCGGCATTCGTTATCGCCTCTTCCATCATCTTCGGCTTCATCGAAGCAAACGATACGTATTCATATTTCACTGGATTCTCGTATCCTCCGTCAACGATTGCCACGCCTTGCTTCAAAAGCTCTCCCTGTCGGGCGATTATGCTTCTCACCAGTTTCACGTTACGCGACGTAACTGTTATTATTGATGTTATGTTATAGCGGTATCCCCTCTCGTTGCGCGAATACTGGTCGGCATTGAGATCTACCACAACGGGGGCGTTGATGTTTATTTCAGCCTCCTTAACGCCGCTGTCCAATAGGAATTTCTTTATCTTCTTCTGCGTGACGGCTATTTTCTCATACAGGTCGGGCAAGTCGTTGCCCAGCTCCTTCGAGAGTATTGGCCACGTCACCTTGTCGGCATCCACCTCCTTTTCAGCTAGTCCCTTTACCGACACCTTGCGGTCTTTGTTCGCGAAATTGTCTATTCCCGATTTCAAGCAGAAACCAAGAACCACTACACTTGCCGCCAGCAATGCAGCTCCAATAAGATTGTTGTTCAGATTTGTGTTCATAGACTTTCAATTTTTGCGTGGTTTCCTTTCCACGACGGTTAAACAGCTATATCTTTTTTCTTTCCGTTGGGGAACATTCCTTTTTTTATTCCCCAAACCCGCCATGCGCATATTGCCGAGGCGCTGCCTTTGACCTCAACATATTGCGTCATGGCTTCGTGGGCAAAGGTAAGCAAAAATACGGGAAACGACATTCCTTTCAGATATTTTTAACTACCTTTGCATGCAATTCTCAGTACACATGCCTTTGGCATATACTAGAAATATAATACAAAACAGATACGAACAGTAAAGATGTCCAGAAAGAAGAAACCGTTACCCATACTCGAAAACATCACCATTACCGACTGTGCCGCTGAGGGCAAATCCCTGGCGAGAGTTGACGACATGGTTGTTTTCGTGCCATTCTGCGTGCCTGGCGACGTTGTCGACCTGCAGGTTAAGAAGAAGAAACACAGCTTTATGGAAGCCGAAGTCATTCGCTTCATAAAGAAGAGTGATGTGCGCGAAGAGCCATTCTGCCAACATTTCGGCATCTGCGGAGGATGCAAATGGCAGAACCTGCCATATAACGAGCAGCTTAGCATGAAGCAGAAACAGGTTGAGCAACAGCTTAAGCGCATCGGTAAAATAGAATTGCCGGAGATATCGCCTATTCTCGGCTCGGTTAAGACACGCGAATACCGTAACAAACTGGAATTCGGCTGCAGCAACAAGCGGTGGATGACAAAGGAGGAAATTTCCACTGGCGAGGCGTTCAGCGAGATGCGCGCCATCGGCTTCCATATCACGGGGGCGTTCGACAAGATTCTGCCCATTGAGAAATGTCATCTTATGGATGACTTGCAGAACCGCATACGCAACGACATCCGCGACTACGCTATTTCTTCGGGAATGACATTCTTTGACATACGCCAGCAAGTAGGGCTATTGCGAGACATTATGGTACGCAATTCGAACACTGGGGAATGGATGGTACTCGTGCAGTTCCACTACGATGAGGAAGGTGACCACGAGCGCGCTATGGCTCTGATGCAGCATCTTGCGGATGCGTTCCCTGAGATTACGTCGTTGCTATACGTTGACAACCAGAAATGTAACGATACCTTCGGCGACCTTGACATTAGTGTTTTCAAGGGTAACGACCATATTTTCGAGACAATGGAAGGCTTGCGCTTCAAGGTTGGACCAAAGAGTTTCTATCAGACAAACACAGAACAGGCGTACCATCTCTATAGTGTTGCGCGCAACTTCGCCAAGCTGACAGGAAACGAAACCGTGTACGACTTGTATACCGGCACTGGGACAATAGCCAATTTCGTGGCGAAAGGTGCAAAAAAGGTTGTCGGAATTGAATATGTGCCCGAGGCGATTGAAGACGCTAAGGTTAACTCTGGCATTAACGGGATTACGAATACGCTTTTCTACGCCGGAGACATGAAGGATATTCTCAACGATGAGTTCATCCTTTCCCACGGTCATCCTGACGTCATCATTACCGACCCGCCACGTGCCGGCATGCACCCCGACGTTGTTGACACCATACTCAGAGCTGAGCCTGAGCGCATTGTCTATGTTAGTTGCAACCCTGCTACACAGGCGCGCGACCTGCAGTTGCTCGATGCCAAATACAAGGTCACGGCAATACAGCCCGTTGACATGTTCCCCCACACTCCGCATGTGGAAAACGTAGTGGCATTGGAGAAAAAATAGTCTACAACTAAAACCACAATATTGAAAAAGAGTGAAAACGACCGCTATGGATGTTTTCACTCTTTCCTTTTTCTCAGAAAAAAAGGTTCCTCTTCGGGAACTTGTCCGAATATTTCGCCCGCAGCCGTTCAAACAGGCGCATGGTATCGTTTGAGAAGCCGTGCCCCTTCCATGTGCTAGTGTTCGTTATCAGAATCCAGCACTCGCCGTCTGGGTAACGCAGCACCAGCGCACTGGTACCGGAAAGTGAGCCCGTCCTTATCCATGGCTTGCCCTTTCTGCAGAAATTCCAGCCAAGACAGAAACCGCCATCGGGCATGTCGCGCGTCATCAGCTCCACACTCTTTCTCGACAGTATGTCCGGCACACCCGGCAAGAGGTCTATGCTTGCCACAAAACGGGCTAGCTCTGCCGCCGAAGCGCACCATGCCCCGGCACCTGCCAAGCGTGGGATGTCGTTCTCGCCATAGCATTTCTCCACCAGTCTGCCGCTATTGTTATATTCATACACTGGCTCTGAACCTTTGTGCATGTAGTATTTCACCTCGTTTGTGCGCTTGTCGGCATAATAGCTGCCTGCGATATGGAAATCATAACACCCTGCCTTGCGGAACACGCTGTCTTGCATAAATGTCTCATAAGGTATTCCCGTGCGCCGCTCCATTATCATTGACAGCAACATATAGCCTACGTTGCTGTATCGGCGTGCCGTTCCTGGCGTGAAGCCAAGGCGGCGTTTCAGCAGTATGCACAATAGTTTTCGGTTGTCGGGGGCTTCCGTCAAGTGGTTCTGCATCATGATATAGCGTGTGGAGAACATCGGATCACCCGCCCCGCATGTAAAGCCGCCTTCGTGGCGCAACAGGTGTTCAACGGTTATGTCGTAATAGCGCACGTCCTTTATCCTGTTTGTAAAAACCGTGTCGTTGAGTATTCCATTCTTGCCGAACACATTATCTGAAAGTTTCAGCTTGCCCGTTTCCACAAGGTGCATTATTCCCACCGCCGTAAGCAGTTTCGATACGGAAGCGAGACGCATGACATGGCTTGGCTCCATCTTCTCGCCCTTCTCCTTGTCTGCCCAGCCAAATCCCTTGGCGTAGACAAGTGAGTCGCCGCGCGTCACAGCCAGCTGTGCTCCGTTCAGTTCCCACCGTGTGAAGTAGCGTTCCAACTGCTCTTCCATTCCTTTAAGTTCCGGTGCATCGGACATAGCGTTGGTCAGCGTGTCGTTCAGATGAACCTTGTATTCTTCCTCCTCTATTGTTGCCGTTTCGCCTCCCTTGCATCCGTGGCATGCCTTGACAGACAGCACTACGACTGCCACCACAAACAAGATGAGACTAGCTATTCTTTTCTTTCTTAATCTGCGTTTTCCTTTTGCCATTACAAAGAAAATTGTTTCGTTTTCTTGCTAAGACTGATGTCAAATGACTGTCAGTCGCGCAAACTTCATCAGCAACTGCTTCGTTCCAACGTTGTCGAACTTTACCGTTGCCTTCATGTTCTCTCCCGAACCTTCTGTGCGCAGCACTGTCCCCTTGCCGAAGCGGGCATGTTCAACCCTCGTGCCTTCAGCCACGTTCAACGGAGCCCCGCCACTGGCTGCTGTCGGTGAAGACGCTGCTGCGGTAGTGGGTTTCTTTCCCATTCCCAGCACTTGCTTGTAGTCGCCCTTACGGAAGTGGTATGTATCGTCAACATGTCTCACTTCCCGCGGCTTGGGATCTGCCATAAACTGTGTTGCCACCGGGCGGGAGTTCTGGAAACGGCTGTTTGTATATTGAGTGTTGCCATAGGCGTTCCCGTATTTTGAAAATAACTTGTCCCCACTCGCTTCGTCCAATCCGGATATTTCAAGCAGCCGCTTGTCCAAATCGTTCAGAAAGCGGCTAGGAGTGTCTATCTCCATCTTTCCGTAACGGTAGCGGTTGCGTGCACATGTCAGACAGCAGTTCTTTTCCGCCCTTGTTATTGCCACGTAGAGCAGTCGGCGCTCCTCCTCTATCTCGCGTTGGGAATGGGTTGCCATCGGACTGGGGAAGATGTTTTCTTCCATTCCCACTACAAAGACATTGGGGAATTCCAGACCTTTAGCACTGTGGATGGTCATCAGGTTTACCTTTGGCGTATTGTCGTCTTCGCCTGACTCTAAGTCGGTTAGTAACGCCACTTCCTGCAAAAAGTCTGTCAGGAATGCCGTTCCCTCCTGCGCCGCGTCTTCGCGCCGTGTGGCTACGAAATCTTGCAAGGCATTGAGAAATTCCTCCAGGTTCTCCTGCCGCGCCACGCTTTCCGGCTCGTTGTCGCTGTAAAGGTCGGCGTGCAGACCGCTTTGCATTATGATGGCATTGCCCAAGTCATAGGCATCTGACGTTTCCATCCGCTGACGGAAACCTTCAATCATCTGCCTGAACGCTGACAACTTTGTCATTGTCGCCTTTGCGACATTCAGACCGCAGCGCATTGGCTCGCGCAACACCGTCCATAGGCTCACGCGATTTTCGTTTGCCGCTTCCTGCACCTTTGCCAGCGTTGTGTTCCCAATGCCTCGCGCCGGGTAGTTGATGATGCGTTTCAGGGCTTCCTCGTCATCGGGGTTTGCCACTATGCGGAAATAGGCTATTATGTCTTTTATCTCCTTGCGCTGATAGAAGCTCAAACCGCCATATATCTTATACGGCATACTGTTCTTCCTCAACTCCTCCTCAAAGGTGCGGCTCTGCGCATTGGTGCGGTAGAGCACGGCGAAGTCGCTGTACTGAAACCCGTCGCTACGCATCATTTGTCGGATGTCGCGGCATACGATGGCTGCCTCTTCACGGTCGCTGTAGGCTTGCTTCACCTTTAACTTGTTGCCCTCGCCGCCCATGCTTACCACATTCTTTGGTATCTGCCTCTGGTTATTGCGTATCAAGCTATTGGCTGCTTCTACTATGCGCCGCGTACTGCGGTAGTTCTGTTCCAACTTGAACAGGCGGCTACCGCTGAAGGCAGTTTCGAAAGCGAGCATATTGTCGATGTTTGCACCGCGGAAGGCGTAGATACTCTGCGCATCATCGCCCACGGCACACACCCTGTGGTGGACACTCGCCAGCAATTCCACTATTTTCTGCTGCACGGCATTGGTGTCCTGATACTCGTCCACGAGGATATACTCAAATTGCGAGGCGTATTTCTGACGTGCCTCGCTGCTCTCGCTTAGCAGACGGTAGGTATTTACAAGAAGGTCATCGAAGTCCATGGCGTTTGCCCGGCGGCAACGATCGCAATATTCGGCATAGAGCTTTGACACCTCGGGCATGTGGGTCTCAAAATCACGCACCATCAACTGCTTGTCGTTAACATAATCCTTTGGCAGTATGAGGTGGTTCTTTGCCATGCTGATGCGCGACGCCACGGTGGAGGGCTTGTATATCTTGTCGTTGAGGCCCGACTCCTTTATGAGTGCCTTGACAAGGCTCTTTGAGTCACCGTCATCATAGATGGTAAAGCCTGACGTATAGCCTATCTTGTCTGCCTCGCGCCTTAATATCCTTGAGAAGATACTATGGAACGTGCCCATGAAGATATACCGTGCATCATCGCCGCCCACTATGGAGTTGATGCGCTCCTTCATCTCGTTGGCTGCCTTATTGGTGAAGGTCAGGGCGAGGATGTTCCACGGCTTTACACCGCTTCTTAACAGATACGCCACCTTATAGGTAAGCACACGCGTCTTGCCCGACCCGGCTCCGGCTATGACGAGCTGCTCGCCGTCGCAGTATTCAACGGCTTCGCGCTGGCTCTGGTTCAGAGCGTCAAGTATATTGTCTGACATTTATTTCCTTTTGTAGTTTCTGTATACGCCTCCTGCCGATGTTTCGGGGTTTATGTCCTCCCCTTCTCTTGGGAACGACGGGATGAAGCGCATCTGATGCTCTATCTGCGAACGGCGCTTCAGCATATAGGGGCTGGGGTTCTTTGAACTGAACTTGCGGGGATTGGGCAGCGTAGCGGCTATCTGTGCGCACTGCCCACGGCTGAGCATGTCGGCAGTGGTATTGAAATTGTCGTTTGCCACAGCCTCTACACCATATATGCCGTCGCCCATCTCTATGGAGTTGAGATATACCTCCATGATGCGTTGCTTGCTCCACATAAATTCTATCAGCACCGTGAAGTATGCCTCAAATCCTTTTCTAACCCACGAGCGGCCTGGCCACAAAAACACGTTCTTTGCCGTTTGCTGCGTTATGGTGCTGGCTCCGTGTTTCTTCTTTCCCTTCATGTTGTTAACGGCTGCTTTCTCTATCGCTTCATAGTCAAAGCCATGGTGTAGAAGGAAACGTGCGTCTTCGCTCGCCATGACTGCCACGGGCATATGGGGGGAGATTCTTTCCATCGGCACCCAATGATGGTGGAGCTTTATGCTTTCGCCATCGGCTACCTGCTCGAAGCAGCGGATGAACATAAGGGGCGTGAAGTAAACGGGCAGAAAACGGAACAGTACCACTGCAAGGATGGTACTGCCGAAAAAGGCTATCGCCGCCCAACGCAGTATCTTTACGAAAATTTTCATTATACGTCTTTTTACGAAACAAGAGTTAAGAACCACGGACGGCGTTTATCCATGGTTCAAAACTCTATATTTTAAGTATCCCAAATGCTTGTTGCAGAGCATCTGCAACGGGCATCTTTCTCATCAGGAAACAAGGCTTAGTTCACTTTCAGCGTTCCCTGCTGAGCTTCCTTAACCATCTCTTCGCTAGCATACATGAAGATCTCTACACGACGGTTCTGCTGCATGCCTTCTTTCGTGTCGTTTGACGCAACGGGATCTGTGCTTCCCTTGCCCACGATGTTCTGCATCTGACTTGAAGACACGCCCTGTGCCTTCATATAGTCGGCTACAGACTGTGCCCTTTGCTTGGACAAAGCGAGGTTTTTGTTGTCGCTCTCTGCCTGCGTGGCGTTCTTCCAACCTTGGTTGTCTGTGTGACCATAGATGTCAACAGAGCAAGTGGAATATTTCTTCATCAACTTTGCAAGACTGTTCAAGTTTGTCTTGCTGGCGGAGCTCAGTTCTGCGGAACTGGTTGAGAAGAGGATGCCGGAATCGAATGTTATCTTTACGGCTTTCAGACCGTTTACATCGGTAACTTCCTCTACCTTGGCATTGTTAAGAGAAGCCTCTGCTTCTGCCTTAACCTTGTCCATGTGCTTGCCGATGAGCGCTCCGGCACCTGTGCCAACTGCTGTTCCGATGGCTGCACCAACAGCGGTATTGCCTGCCAGCTTACCGATTATCGCTCCTACCAGCGCACCGCCACCGGCTCCTATCAATGCTCCATTTCCTGTATTGTTTCCGCAACTTACCACTGCTGCAGCGCAAAGCCCAAGAGTGGCCAATTTCATCTTGTTCATAATATTGTCGTTTTAATTTTTTGATTCTACGTAAAAAAATATTGTTTACAAAGTTACATATTTTTCCCGGCATAGCATTTACAGTAACCCTTAAAAATTGATTATTATCCATGCGGGCTTTCATTCGTAGCCCCACACTCAAAGCATTCCATGCCCACGGGCTTTAGAATAAAATGCGCCAGAAAAAGAAGAATACCCCTAAGGATGGTCGGATTTATTATTATAGGTTATCCAACCATTTCTTCCCAGACTTGGTGTATGTCCATAGCAAAATGCCTACGGCTATTATTGCTATCAGTCCCATTGTGAACAAATATGCATCCATAATATTTCTATTTTTTTAGTATTCTGTTTCCAAGGAAGGCAAAAGCCCATGTCGCTAGAATGCCAAGGCATACTGCTAACACGGATTTATAATTGAATCCGCCCTCTGAAAATCCGAACATTGCCGCCACATTCCCCAATACCATGATTGAGAATACCAGTTTGCTCTGGTCGTAGAAATACTTACCGAGCGTTTCGCGAGCGGTGCGGCTCTTCTATTTGTTGTCCCTCGTTGTCATAAGACTGCGTTTCCATATGCAAAGTAACGTTTTTTTTTCGTCTCTTGCAACTTATTCATACAGAAAAAGCCCCGTGCATACCTTCACAACGTAAGGATTGCACGGGACTTTACCTATCTTTTATTAACAACTATTGCAAAAGTTCTAGTTTGCAATAGCAATGACTTTCATTTCTTTTACTGAACTTTCACCACCTTTGCGGCTTTGGTTGCAGTTACCTGACCTTCACCGAAACCAGTAATTAAGTAGTCGCTGACCTGATTGTTTACCCAATTACTGTTGGTGTAGTTGCTTCCCCATGTTCCGAAGTCTGGATAAGCCTTGGTGATATGTGTCAGCTCTGTTGGCCACTGCCATTCGTAAGGCAGGATGAGCATCTGCGGAGCAGAGCCTTTACTAGGACCGGTAACGGTGGTCATTGTGCCATCTGCACGCTCAACAACGATTGAGAAATCGCCATCTTTTGCATTTGGGTCAGATGTAAACACCTTCATGCTCCAATCTGTAGGAATACCCTCAAGACGGATAGGCCAAATAACATGATCTTCTGTACGACCGGTATTGATCATCTCGGTAAACTCGTAACCATTGCCGAAGTGCTGATGCCACTCTTCAGAGATTGGTGTATTCTTATAGCATAGCGTTGCGCGCAATGTACCACCAGCTGCCATAGGATAGATGGTGAGGTAGTCGTTACCAGATACATGCTTTACGCGGAACACGATATCGTTGAAGTCGTAGTCGAATGTTCCACCAAGGTCTTCGCAAACAACGGTCCACTCAACCTCATCGCGTGTGATAGGTGTCAACTCTGTCGGTGTGTAGAGTACGAGGTCATTGTAGTCCTTGTCGCCCTCGTTGCCGTTGTCGTCGGGGTCGTCGAAGC
>CAVAAS010000029.1:0-33362 GCA_963586715.1 Barnesiella intestinihominis | reverse complement strand
TTCCTTCATCTGTTCATCAGACAAAACGGGAGTCAAAATGAAAACGGTTTCGTAATGATTCAACATTGTTTTAATTGTTTGTTTAATTATGTTTTGCAAAAATGCGGTGCAAAGGTACATCTTTTACTTCAAATACTCGTATCATACGTTATCTTTTTAAGGAATAATTAACAAAAAACGTTGGATATTACCAATTAAAAGAGCTTTTTACTCACCTATGACATAGCATAGTTAGATTATTTATGCTAACTCGCTAAAACCTTTTAAGGTATCTTTGGGCTTTAATGTGTGTTGAAAGCAGGTCAAATGTCATTATCTTAGTGTTCAAATCTAAAAAAAAGATTAACTTTGCAATGTTTTTGTATTCCCTCCTCCATGTGGGAATATCTCAATTTCATCATTGGAAATGATACGCAAATGACAAAATTTCGACTTAAGAACCTCATTATTCTTGAACGCAAAGAAGAACTAGCTTCTTTGCCTGAAGGAAAATTGCTCATAAATACAATTAATGCTCATTCGTATAATACAGCAAGAAAGGATAGTGTTTTTGCTAAAGCACTAACAGCGGGAGGGGCTCTCATACCTGATGGAATAAGCATCGTAAAGTCTTGCAAGTGGATAGAGGCCAAAAGTCAACCTGCAGAACGTATTACAGGATGGGATTTGTTTATTTACGAAATGGAACGCCTTTCAAAGAGAGGTGGACGAGTGATGTTTTTGGGTAGTTCAGAAGTGGTTCTTGGGCTGATTAAGGAACGTGCGGCTAGGGAATATCCAACTATTGATGTAGTTACATATTCACCACCCTATAAGCCAATCTTTACTGAAGATGACGACTGCGCTATGATAGCTGCAGTAAATGCGGCTAAGCCAGATTTGTTGTGGATTGGAATGACTGCCCCGAAACAAGAGAAGTGGGCTTTTTCTCATTGGGATGAATTGCATATAAATTGTCATGTGGGAACTATTGGTGCTGTTTTCGACTTTTTTGCCGGTACGGTAGAACGTGCACCAGAATTTTGGCAGCGCCATGGGCTGGAATGGTTCTATCGTTTGATAATGGAACCTAGGCGAATGTGGCGCCGTTATATTATAGGCAATATTGTATTCTTGTGGCATATGATGTGGGAAAAGCTTTTGCCATAATTTTTTGAGTGACGAAATTTATTCCATCTATATATATTATATAAGGAGAAACGATAATTAGGTATTCTTTGTTCTTAAAAAAAATGGGCTAGAGCTTTTTTACTTTTTGTTCTTCTTTAGGTCTTATAATCGTAGCGTCCATGAAATTGATTTCTTTAGTAGTGGCCACTATAGAGATATTTAATGATTTGTAGAACAAGAAAAAGTAAGAATGATTATGAATACATTAAAGAGCTTGACTGTAATTTTGATGTTGACGTGTTCTGTTTGCGCTTTTGCCCAGCATAGAGGTATACATCATTATCATTTTCCTCATTATCATGGTGCTTATTTCATGCCAGGTCATACAAAAACAGTTACTGTATCGCGTACCACAAACCGCTTCAGCAAAAAAGACCGTTTGGAGATGGCTATTGCCTATCTTAAGAATAACAAAGCGTTGAGCATTTCTAAATATAGTAAAATGACAGGTCTTACGTCTGCTACTGCAGAAGCTGAACTTGATGCTTTTTCCGCTTGTCGTAATAACCGCATAGCAATGGTGATGAACGGTAAGAAGAAAATGTATGTTCTGACATAAAGAAAATAAATCCCCCGGTGTCATACGCAATAATAAAAAGAAGATAAAAGATCAAATAGGTTATGTCCATTGATGATAAGAAGATTATTCATGCCATGCGCACTATGCCTGAAGTTGGATTCCGCCTTTTGATGGGAAAATATAAGGAGTCTATATATTGGCATATACGTCGTCTTGTGGTATCCCATGAGGATGCACAGGATGTATCGCAAGAAACTTTCGTTAGGATATACCGCTCATTTAAAACCTTTAGGGAAAGCAGTTCCTTAAGAGGATGGATGTTCCGCATTGCCACAAATGAGGCATTACGCTTGTTGCAAAACCGTGTAAAGTATGTTTCACCGGGGGAAAATGATGTGCAACGCGCAAATCTTATTCCTGCAGATAACTTTGTTGACTATACAGACGCTGAAACTGTAAAGCTCCAAAAGGCTATAAGCAGTCTGCCGTTTAAGCAACAGTTGGCATTTAACCTCCGCTATTATGACGAAATGGATTATGACGAGATTGCAAAAGTGGCAGATTCCACGCCCTCTGCGGCAAAGATGAATTATCACATAGCCAAGGATAAGATAATCAAGTATATGAATACAAATGACTAAAGACGACAACATTATGAAAGATAATTTCGATTTCAAAAAGCTTGGGAAGCGGATGCCATACACTGTGCCTGAAGGTTTTTTTGATAATTTTGAGGAAGATGTCTTTGCAAGACTTGAGGATGCAGAAGAAACGGAGATGCATATTGCAGAGGCTGCAGTAAAGGGCAGGCGTTTGTCTTTCCGGAAAGCATTAAGAGTTGTTGTAGCCACTGCTGCTGCAATTGCTGCTTTTATCGCTTTTGATTTTGGCTTTCATGAGCGAAATACTATAACTTCCGAAGATGTAGAACAAGCATTCAGTCAGTTGAACACGGATGACCAAGCTTTTCTGCTTGAGGTATATCAGAATGACGTCTTTCTTAATGAACAGGAATAGTAATATTTGATGACTAAAAAATAGAAAGGAATATTATGAGAAGAATGATAAAGGCATTGGTTATAGCTGTAGTAATGACGGCTTGTTGTGCAACAACGTATGCTCAGCGCATGACTAGACCTCATGTAGACAAGGAGCAGCGTATCTCCAGAGAGCAACTTGCAGAAGTGCAGGCCCGTCATATAGCTAAGGAATTGTCATTTGACGATGCTGTTACAGCTAAATTCGTTAAGGTATACTGTGACTGCCAAAAGGAAGTCTGGACTTTGGTTCCCCGTCAAAGAGGGTCAAGCTCCGGTATGACAGAGCAGGATAATGAAAAGCGTATAAAGGAAAGGTTTGTCAGAAGCGAGAAAATACTCAATATCCGACAGAAGTATTACAAAGAATACTCAAAGTTTCTCACACAGTCTCAAATTGAGAAAGTCTATGAGTATGAACGAAAGATGATGAACCGTCTTTCAAAGAAATCAACTAAAAGGAGAAATAATAGATAGGAAATGCGGAAGCGTCCGCATGCAGTAAAATAAAAGTTATGTATTTGCCGTTTTTGGCGAGATTGTAAGGATGACAAAAGGCACATTGGGAAGTTTTTCTTCTCATTGTGCCTTTCATCGTTATTGTTTATTGCGGCGTCTTCTTTATTCCGGGACGGCATATCTGTCGCCAGTCTGTTTAATTAGTTCACGTGCTACTTTCTCTGGATAGCCAGGGCGTTCCACGCTTGCCCCTAAGCCAGTTTTTGTGCGCATAAACTTTCCGTCTTTCTCCGGTTTTACTGCCATATCGTTATATTTCACTATAAGGTATATAGCCAGTTGCTTCCATCGTGCAAGCATCTGCTGTGCGGTATTGTTGCTGTATTCCGTGAGGAATTGTATTGCTTCTGCCGGATTTTCCTGATGTTTTGCCATGGCAGTTTTTTCTATTTCTGCTTGTTTGGCAAAATATGCTTGTTCAAGAGAATCGCGCACTTCTTTTAGTGACGGGAACATAAGCGAATAACGTGGATAAACCATGTTGCTGACCCAATTGCATACCCAGTATGCATTTTTGTCGCTGAACGTCACAGCGTCAGCCCCTGGTGTATTGTAACATTCTGGTTGCACCGTATTGCCGCAGTATATGGGCGTATATGCAACCATGTTGCCGTCGTCGTTGCCAAACCAAAGCACTCCACCTACTTGTCTAGGCAGCCAAGAGCGCATTTGCGACACGTATGAGAAGCCAGACTGCTGCGTGGAAGTAGGGCGTTCGTTGAAATATTTCTTGCCATCAACCTTGAAATAAAGTGGAGTGGGGCGGTATGGCATTTGCCAAATGCCCTGTCCCATGTCTTTGTCTAGCGAGAATGGTGTGCCTTCATAGTGGTCGCGCATGCAAGCCTCCACGTCTTGAACCGAAACCTTTCTGTTTGGAACGATCCACAACGGCAGTGGTTCAGCATCCTTTACTTTTCCTTCAGCGTAAGGAATGTACTTATCTACGTCAGCAAAGTGGTTGAAGAAGCTCCATA
The DNA here is from genome assembly GCA_963586715.1 of Barnesiella intestinihominis. GTDB lineage: Bacteria > Bacteroidota > Bacteroidia > Bacteroidales > Bacteroidaceae > Prevotella. The sequence continues at coordinate 29,139 of CAVAAS010000029.1, read as the reverse complement.
CGCGGGCATCACAAATTCTCCGTCCGCTAAAGTCCGGATAGGCGTATGTTTCGCAGAAGCTGAAATCTTTGTCTTTGCCGTTGAACCACCCTTTAGACCGTGCAAATTTTATGCAGTCTTTCGAGAACAGAACGTTCTTCTTGTCTTTTTGGTCGAAGGTTCGTATGCGGCTTTGGTTAGCATGTCCGCAGATAGCATCATCGGGAATGCGCAGAGCCACCCATACCACGCCTTTGCTACCAGGGCCTTTGCCCATCATTTCCATAATCCATGCCTCGTTGGGGTCGCATATTGTGAAGGTTTCGCCTTCGGAGTTGTAACCGTATGTTTCGGCGAGGTTCGTCATTATGGATATGGCTTCGCGTGCAGTCTTAGAGCGCTGCAGAGCAACATAGATAAGCGAGCCATAGTCAAGGATGCCGGTAGAGTCAACCATTTCTTCGCGTCCGCCAAATGTAGTCTCGCCAATTGTAACTTGATATTCGTTTATGTTGCCTATAACATTGTATGTTTCGGCAGCTTCAGGGATTTGTCCGTGGTATTCTTTGGTGTCCCAATCGTATATCTGCCGCATTTCGCCTTTTGCATGTTTGCCGGCAGGATAGTGGCAAAGTCCGATAAACATACCATAGTCATCGGCATTGTATGTGCAGATTACCGACCCGTCGGTGCTGGCTTTCTTGCCAACAATGAAGTTGGTACATGCAAAAGCGTGCATAATGCCAGTGCAAAGCAGAAGAGATAGTATAATGCGTTTCATTGTGCTTTCTTTTATTTTTCTTTTTTAAATGGCTTTGAAACTCATGTCCAGACCTTTCACAGAGTGAGTGAGTGCACCAACAGAAATGAAGTCAACGCCACATTCAGCATATTCGCGTATTGTGTCGAACGTTATTCCGCCACTTGACTCCGTTTCGAAGCGGCCAGCAATGATGTCAACCGCTTTTTTCGTATCTGTAGTGTTGAAATTATCAAGCATGATACGGTCTACTCCGCCGTGGTCAAGCACCTGCTGCAGTTCATCGAAGCTTCTTACCTCAATTTCTATTTTAAGGTCAAGTCCTTTGTCTGCAAGATATTTGTGGCATCGGTCTATGGCATTTGTTATACCGCCAGCAAAGTCAACATGGTTGTCCTTGAGCAATATCATGTCGAAAAGACCAATGCGGTGGTTTGTTCCGCCGCCGATTTTCACTGCTTGTTTTTCGAGCATACGCATGCCAGGGGTTGTCTTACGGGTGTCGAGCACACGAGTTTTTGTTCCCTTTAGGCGTTCCACGTATTTTGCAGTCATTGTAGCAATACCGCTCATGCGCTGCATAATGTTCAGCATCAGTCTTTCCGTTTGAAGGAGTGAGCGCGTCTTGCCTGAAACGATCATGGCAATGTCGCCTTTCTTTACGGGAGTGCCGTCTTCTATAAGCACTTCCACCTGCATTGTGCTGTCAAAACGGTTAAAAACCTTTTTGGCAACTTCAACGCCAGCAAGTATTCCGTCTTCCTTAATAAGGAGATGCGATTTTCCCATGGCGTCTTCTGGGATGCAGCAAAGTGTGGTATGGTCGCCGTCGCCGATGTCTTCGGCAAAGGCAAGGTCAATAAGCTTGTCTTCTAGTTCGTCTACTGTATACATTTTTCAGTTGTTTTTATAGCAAGCGCAATGGTTATCCCGCCTGCGTTTTTATGGATTTTCTTTCTTCTGTCCTTTTATTATAGGTATATGCCGACACCGATACGTAGTCCAACCGTTGAGTATTTTGAATGGTCTTTAATGGACTGATCGTAGTATACGGCGGGTTCAAGCGTTACGCTCTTGCCAAGGAAAAAGGCGTAGCCAAGTTCAATGCCAGGCATGAGGTCGTTATAGTTGCTGTTGCCGTGAACGAGCTTTGCGTTTACGCCCATGTAAAGTCCGTTTTGTATGATGTAGTATCTTCCGCCCACACCCACAGAAACTTTATCCTCTACGTCGTCATTGCCACAGTGCTGATAGTCTACCATGGCAAGAGCCATCCAGTTGTCGGCAAGCAGGTATCCTCCTTTTGCCTGAACACCAAGGTTTAGCTTTTCAGCTCCGTTGTAGCTTAGGTTCAATCCTGTCAGTGAACCGTTGCAGTAGAATTTACCTTCCTCAAATTGTGCGTTTGCCGTTAATGCCATAAGGAATGCAACGGCGATGAAAAACAGTTTCTTCATAATTGTTATTTTGTTCTTTTTGTTTCTTTTTGCCTTGTTGGAGCAACATAATACATTGCAAATATACTTATTAGTATCCATTACTCAAAGAAAAGGTAGCAAATAATTGTGCTACTCCTCTTTAGGCATGCCATTGAAAGGGCGTAAAAAACAATCCGGAAAGGCTTTGTCTTGTAACCTTCCCGGATTGCATATGTTTATTTTGTTGCGGCATTAGCCTTGCTTCTCATCTTTAATTTTTGCAACATAGGCATCAATTACTGCAACAGCGGTGACGTTCACAATGTCGCGCACGGAACTTTCGAAGTCGGTGAAATGTATCGGCTTGTTCAACCCCATTTGGATCGGACCGATTATCTCTGCGTCTCCATCAAGCCCCTGCAGCAATTTGTAGGCACCATTCGCACTGCTCAGGTTCGGGAACACAAGAGTGTTCACGTCTTTACCGTTCAGTCTGGAGAATGGATACTTGGCATCGCGCAGTTCGCGGTTGAGGGCAAAGTTGATTTGCATCTCGCCGTCGATGGCAAGATCGGGATATTCTTTCTGCAATGCAGCCACCGTTTCGTGTACCTGCTGCGGACTTCCGCAGTCGTCGGTGCCGAAGTTCGAATAACTTATCATGGCGATATTAGGCTCCTCGTTGAAGAAGCGTACTGTTGCAGCGCTCAGCTTTGCCACATCCTTTAGCGTGTCTTTGTCTGGATGGCGGTTGATGAGTGTATCGGCTATATAATACACGCCTTTGCTCGTGTTCAGAATGTGCATCGTGGCGAAATGAGAGTAGCCGGGCTGTATGCCAACCACTTCTTTTGCCACTTTTATGGTGTTGGAGTATTTTGTATACAGACCAGTTATGAAGGCGTCAGCTTCACCAGTCTCAACCATCATCATTCCGAAGTAGTTGCGTTCGAACATCTTGTCGTTTGCCTCTTCATAGGTATATCCCTCGCGCTGGCGTTTTTCTGCCAGAATTGCAGCATAGCGCTCGCGGCGTTCGCTTTGGTTGTCGTGGCGCAGGTTTACTATCTCTATGCCATCAAGGTTAAGGTCAAGCTCTTTTGCCAGTTTTTCAATGCGTTCGTCGTTGCCAAGGAGTATTGGTTGGCAGATACCTTCAGCTTTTGCCTGAACGGCAGCCTTCAGCATTGTGGGGTGCAGTCCTTCGGCGAAGACAACGCGCTGTGGATGCTTGCGAGCCGTGTCATAGAGCTTTTGCGTGAGTTTCGTTTCTTGTCCGAGCATTTCGCGAAGCTTGTTCTTGTATGCAGCCCAATCGGTAATTGTTGTGCGTGCCACTCCGCTATCTATTGCAGCTTTTGCTACGGCGGCAGAAACCTCGGTTATCAAGCGTGGGTCTACGGGCTTCGGTATGAAGTATAGCGGGCCAAAGGTGAGGTTGTTAACGTGATATACGTCATTCACCACGTCTGGCACGGGTTGTTTTGCCAAATCTGCTATTGCATTTACCGCAGCCAGTTTCATTTCCTCGTTAATTGCTGATGCGTTAACGTCGAGTGCTCCTCGGAATATGTATGGAAAACCGATAACGTTGTTTATCTGGTTTGGATAGTCTGAGCGGCCTGTACTCATAAGCACGTCTGGACGGCTTGCCATTGCGTCTTCATACGAAATCTCCGGCACGGGGTTTGCCAGTGCAAAGACGATAGGCTGATCTGCCATTGAGCGAATCATGTCTTGCGTCAGCACGTTTCCTTTTGACAATCCCACGAAAACGTCGGCTCCCTTTATGGCTTCTTCCAAATTGTGAATGTCGCGGCGGTCTGTGGCGAATAGCTTCTTCTGTTCTGTCAAGTTCTCTCTGTCGCTGGTTATAACGCCCTTAGAGTCGAGCATTACGATATTTTCTTTTCTTGCTCCCAATGCCATGTACATTTTTGTGCAAGATATTGCAGCAGCACCGGCACCGTTGACCACAATCTTTACCTTTGATATGTCTTTGCCGTTAACTTCAAGGGCGTTTTTCAGTCCGGCAGCCGAGATAATGGCAGTTCCGTGTTGGTCATCGTGCATTACGGGGATGTCAAGTGTGCGCTTGAGTCTTTCCTCGATGTAGAAACACTGTGGCGCCTTGATGTCTTCCAGATTTATTCCTCCGAAGGTTGGCGCTATGCGCTCCACCGTTTCGCAGAATTTTTCTGGGTCTTTTTCTGCAATTTCAATATCGAAAACATCTATTCCTCCATAAATTTTGAAGAGCAGGCCCTTACCTTCCATCACGGGCTTACCGCTCATTGCACCGATGTCGCCAAGTCCGAGCACAGCAGTACCGTTGCTTATTACTGCAACAAGGTTTCCTTTATCAGTATATTTATATGCATTGTCTGGCTTTTCTTGTATTTCCAAGCATGGGAAAGCCACGCCAGGGGAATAAGCCAGGCTGAGATCCGTCTGTGTGCTGTAAGCCTTGGTTGGCTTCACTTCGATTTTGCCAGGACGAGTCCCCTCGTGGTAAGCCAAAGCCGCTTCTTTAGTTATTTTTACCATAATGTTTCGTTTTTATATAAGTTGTTTTAATAGATTTATGCCTATTTCAGGTCTCTGCAAAATTAGTAAAAACAAACGGGAAACGGAGAGAAAATAAAAAATAAAGTTGTAACTTTGCATAAAATCGTAACGGAAATGCACAAAAATAGCTACAATAGCTCACAAGATTATCGGCAGAAACTGAAAATCCGTATTCAGGAAACAGCAACACCGCTTTTCAAGAAGATGGGCCCGAAGTCTGTTCGCATGGATGACATTGCCAATGCTTTGTCTATCTCTAAGCGCACGCTATATGAGATTTACGACAATAAGGAGAAACTTCTGCTTGCATGTGTTAAGCGTGACTCAGAGAATTTCACGAAGCGACTTGCCGATTATGCAGAAAAAGCAGAAAACGAGTTGGACATTGTTGTTACTTTTTTCAAGTTTAAGTTTGAGGAACTTGATTCCGTTACTACGGCATTCCTTTCCGAAGTGGATAAATACGAGAGCGTTAACGCCTTTTTCCGTCAGAATCATGACGAGCATGTGAAGGAATCTGCCGACTTTATGCGTCAATGTGTGGAGAAGGGTTTTTTTGCGCCTAATATTGATTTTGCTACCTTTCAGGATATTTGTGAAACACTAATGGAGTCCCGGTTGCTTGACAGCCTTTACGGCAAGTATACTATAAGGGATATTTTCATGAATTACTTTGTTGTGCTTTTGCGCGGCCTATGTACAGAAAAGGGGATTGCGCTTCTTGACGATTATCTCAAGAAGTCTTTCATCTGACAAACCATCTTTCCCTCTTGTTTTCATGCGGGCTAAAGTTTTTATTCACGCATGGTTGCAATTTTGTTCCCGCGGGCTTTATTCCGTATTCCTGCAGGGATTGCGGCGATGTGTCATCATTGTCTTGTAGTTACTCTGCTCTTTCCCCATCTGAATAAGTCCTTCCATGAGTTGAAATCTTTTTTCAGAATTATGCCCAGTCCTTGGGTGTTTAGCGATGAGCGCGTGAAATATCTGTCGTTTGTTTGGTTGTATACTTTTATCGCCACGCTGCCACTAGGCGTTAATAGGTATTTAACGTCAAAGTCGCCTATGAATGAGGATGTGGCATTCTGGTTGTCGCGATATCCGAACTGCCCGTTTACAAGCAGTCGGTTGCTGAAGAGGCTTCCAGAGAGCAGCCCTTCGTATTCTGCATTGTTGAATCCTTCCGTGCCAGTGCTGATGTTAGTGCCGAAGTTCCAGTTTCTGTTCTTTATCAGCGACCCCAACACGTTGTTGATTTGCTGGCTTAGCGTTCCGCTGATGAGGCTTTGCATGGCAAGACTTGTTTGGCTTTGCTGTGCATCTTCCTGACTTTGGTTGTTCTTCCCGTCGGTATAGAAACGCCCTATGGCGAGCAGGTAGACAACTTGCTGGTTCATTTCTTCTTCGCTGTTTATGATTGAGCGCACCATCTGCTTGGCATCGTTGTTTACCGTAGGCATGTCGAAGTCGAAATCCAGTTTTACAGCTTCCGGAGTCCCTGTTATGTTCATTATGCAGTCCACCCTAACGTTGTTGCTGCTGAAGCTATTGCCTATTTTTAGGTCAGCGAGCGACACGCCGTTAACTGGATATACGGCCTTAAGGTTGAGCAGAGCGTTGTACGGGTTACCGCCAAACACAATGTAACTTCCTTGCTGGAAGCGGAAGTCCTTGCGTATTATGTTCTGAATTGTAAGGTTGTATGAGCCGTGGTCAATGAGATATGTTCCAAACATTTCGAAGTTGCCTTTGTTGAAGTACGTAGCCTTTATTGCGCCGTTACCGTTTAGCGCAATTTTGTCGCCGGTAGTCTCATCCATAAGCACGCGAAGTGTGAAATCCGGTGTGCAGTCCACATCGAAATTTATAAACATATCGGAACTTTCGTTGAGTTCTGTTATCTCGTTTGCCTTGGCATGCAACTGTTCGTCGGTGGTTGTGGAGTCTTCTTGCGAATGGTCAACCCATGTCAGGAATGTCCCGTCGCTAACGGCATCGGGCGACGAGGCGTTATATTCTATGAAAGAGCCTTGCTCAGGCTTCATGTTTATATCGAAACGTATGTTGTGCGACCTGCCTACTATCCCACATTTTCCTGTGGCATAGACGGTTCCGAAGAAGGTGTTGTCGCCATAATCATGGAAGTCATAGCAAAGAAATTTGTTGGCCTTTATATCAATGTCATATGTCAGCCGCGACAAATTCTTATGGTGCAGTGCTCCTGTTACAATGGCATGGTTGCCATTGCGGTCTCTCACGGTGTCACCGTTGAATACAATTTCGTTTGGTAACATACGCACAGTGTCGTTTTGAAGAGTGTACTCCGTGTTGAGTGTTGTAATCTTCAATTTTCCGTCAGCCACAAGGAGTCCTCGTAAGTTTATTGCGCTCAAGTCTCCGTAGACTTGCGCAAAACCGTTTGCATGGGCGTTTATGTCACTCATAAAGCTGTTGCAAAAGCTTTCCAGAAATTCTATGTTTGTGTTTTTTGCCGTAATGCCTAGGTCAAGGTAGTTGCGCTCAGGCGAGACATATCCTTTAATTATTGTCTGCGCTGCTTCTCCATCGTCTGCATGAGCGTCAATGTCTATTTCGCCATCCTTCTTGTTCCAGTCCACGTTGGCGAAGAGCGTGCCCATCCGTCCGCCTTGAAAGCGGAACTTGTCTACGCGCAACCGTGCGTAAGCTTCAGGAGTTTCCATCACAGACTTTACGTATGCCTTGCCAGAAGCAAGCCCGTTGAAAGTTACGGAATGGAAGTTCACAAGGTTGAGCACATAGTCAACGTCAATGTCTTTTAGGTCTATGCAGATGGAGTCGTTGCGGTCGTTGTTTGCCTTGCCGTTGACTTTAATGTGTTGTTGGCCGTGTGTGATGGCGAAGTTGTTGACCTGTATGCCTTTTCCGCTGTATATAATGTTTGAAGGTGCCACGTTCCATGCCGTGTCATGCACAAGGATTGTTGATGGTTCAAGGTTGAACATGACAGCCTTTCCAATACCAGGAGATTCGTAGAACTGAGTTTTGCTATGCAGCTCTCCTTTCAACTTGATAGGAGCATTGTAGTTTACTTTTATCGTGCTGCCAAGAGTGTTGTTAGCAGCATTGGCATCAAGACTGATTGTCACATCGTTATTGTTGCCAAGAAGCTTCTTCACCGTGGCTAGCGTGAACAAAGTGTCGTTAGTCGTGCGTATGTCAAGTGCACCGCTGCGAAACTCCGAACCGTCGTAGGCGAAGTCCGGCATTTCTATCTGTGCGTTTATGTTTCTGCTAGTGTCGTCAATTCTTGCCTTAAGGCTTATAGACTTGTTTGTGTGGAAGGGGATTCCTAGCAGTTTTTCCATCCATTGCGTGTCGTCAATGTTTGCTTCCAAAGTAAAATTGTTGCCGGTAAAGCCAGCCTTTCCCGTCTGTCCGAGCCATGGCATTGTGGGTAGCTTCGACTTTATCATTGCTGCCAGACTTTTCCCTAGTGTCGCAAAGTTGTATTTGCCGTTAAGATCAATAGAGCCGAAGTCTGACGTCACAGCAATATGCCGTTGGCTCAATTCTGCATATATGTTGTCTATGGTGTAGTTGGTGTTTGCCGACTGCATCATAAAGTTATCTATTGAGATGTTTCCGCAAAGGGTTTGCAGCGTTTTGCCCGTAATGTCTGACGACAATGCCATACTGAAGTCAGCATCTTCCCATTTGTTGCTGATATTTATGCGTTGTGGATTGAGACGCTTAATGTTGGCTTTCACAATAGTGTGCGGCGCTTCTCCTTTTGTTTCAATCGTTCCTCCTGCTTTTATGTTGCAGTAGGGATCGTTAATATCCATGGTTGCGCAAAGCAATGTCTTTGCGTATGATGCATCAATGTTTATACTATTGAAAGAATATCCGTTATAATCCAACTCAGATACTATACCCTTCACCGTAGCATTGCTTATTTTCTTGTTGTTAAGCGTAGCAGATGTCTTTACGTTAAAAGAGATTTTACCAAGTTTTTCAATGGAAAGGAGATCCTTGATATTAAATTTTTCAGTTGATATGTCAAGTGTTACATTGTCGCAAAGCTTGCTTCCTGAAACATTTATTGTTCCAAGATTTGTGGCTGTAGTAAACTTTGTCCTAAGATCTTTGCTTGTTCCTTCTATATCGCCGTCTACATCAATGTGCTTGATGTTGGTTGCAAGTTTGGGTATTTCAACCTTGTGCTGTGTAAGCAGCGTCTTTATAAATGATGTTGTGCGCTCGCCTACATGAAACCTATTTATTTTTGCTCCCCATCTTACATTCTCTTTCGCCGAAGTTGGGATGAATGCAGATGCTTTCAGCAATAGGTCGTTGTCGGTAGATCGCAGAGATGCTTTTTTAACGTATAAGATGTTGTTCTTGTATTCAAAAGAAGAATAAAAATGAATCTGCTGGTTGATGCCTTTGAATATGGGTACTAATGCTGCGAAATCATTAAGACAAACTTTTTCTCCTTCAATGCTACCATGCAAATCAAGCGTGCTCATGTCTAGATTTCCATCAATCAAGCTGTAAGATGCTGTGATGCTTTTTGATGAAATCGTTGTTTGTGGTAGTTGCAAAAGGAAGTTTTCCAGGCTTGCACCTTTTCTATCAGCCCGTAAACTGAAAGACAGTTCTCTGATGTCTATGCCAGAAGCTTCTCTAAACGATAGCTTTTTAATCGTTGCATTGATATCTTTGTCTGAAACATGCCTTACTATAATGTGTGAACTAATGTCGCTAACGTGTATGTGGTGCGGAGATATTCTGCCAGGTGTAAAGGGCTGGTCGTAACGATCGTATGAAATATCGCCGTGTCTGATTATGAAAGAGTTTATTCTGAGGTTGAACGAACTCTCTTTCTTTTCTTTTGATGACAGCGAGTCGATGACAAATTGGAAATTTGTCTTTGCATTGGCATTCGTCTTGTATGTCTTTGCCTTTAGACCGAATATCTGGGCTGATGATATTTCTATGTTTCCGCTTGCAAGTTCAAGTGGGTTTAGGCTTACCGACAGGCGTGCGGCGTGTAACATCATGCGTCCTGACTTGTCGTGCATAGTGAAATCGTCAATGATAAGCCTGTTCAGCAGTCCGAGGTCTATGCTTCCTATACTTGTCTTTGCGCCGAACTTTTCTTCAAGTATCTTGGATACACAACTTGCCGTGTACCTTTGTACTGCTGGAATGTGCATAAGCACAGACACAAGCAGGTACATCGAAAGTAATGTCCATACGGTAAAGTTCAGTATGTGGCGCAGTTTCTTCAACGTCTTGGTGAGTTTTTATTCGTGGTTTTCAGAATGTTCTTGCACAGGTTAAAAGTTAAACGAAAGCGTCATGGAGCTTCTTGCCCAGACGCTTTCGTCTTGATGTATAAAACCTTTTTCTTTTCAGTGCATGTTCTGTCTTTATCTGTAGCTTCAGCATTTACTGTTGGCTTTCATAGAGCTTCGTCAACAGGTCTTTGCGGCATGTTTGCATTTTTGGCTAGCTTTATATGCTTTTTGCGAGCTTGCCACTTTGCTTTCTTTTCTTCATAGTCGCGCATATGGCGCTCTAGAAAATTGTCTGCCATCGCCTTTATTCGCTGAATTTACTGTAAACGACTTCAATTTTTATCGCACTGTCATTACCTGATGTTCCTTTCACGAATTTTGTTTGACTCATGCTTAAATCGTTTACAACCTTTACAAGCTGTGTTGTGCTGGAGAGGGTAACGTATGTTGTTGTCACGGGCACAACCAGCACTTTATTCCAATCAGGATGCTCGTTCTCCCAGCTTTGGCGTAATGTATCCCATTGTTGCCATTGCGTACTTGTCTTGTCTGACGGTTCCTTGCCAATGGCAGCATTTCGTACATTGCGCATATATGTTATAAGGTTTGCTATATTATGGAATGTGTAGGCGTTAGACTTTGCCTCTGTCGTTCCATCGCTAGTAGCGAAAACCGCAAGAAAAGAAGTCTTGTTGTCAGCTAGCTTTTCTCCTTCAAAGAAACTCTTCAAACTGTCTTTAGGCAACATCAACAGAGTTGTTGGCAGTTCAAGGCTGTAGTCCTCGTGTACGTCGTTGTTAACTCGTGTAAGTGCAACGCGTGCAGAGTTCAGAGTGTCGTTGGCATGCCCTTTGAAAATGTCGTCAACAGGCATAGTCATTTCTGTGAATATGCCAGATGGAGACTTCACATAGGTTACATTCTCGTTGTCACCTTTGGCAACAAGAGCCTTGATAGCCTCGTTGTCGTTGCTCATAGAGTTTGCCTGCAATACCTCTTCCGTTCCACCGAAAGTAGAAATAACGTTTACTGTGGTGTCTTTTTTCACACCGTTGGTTTCTTTCTCGTACTGATATTTGTAGTAAAGCACTAACTGTGTATAATACGAGGAAGCCATAGAACCCAATCCTTCAATAGTCTTGAAATAGAAGCCCGGGCACACCTTATTAATAAAGGTTATTGCATTCTTGAACAGCGAAGGGTCAGAATAGAACCTCTGCATGAGATAAGTTCCGTAATTGTAGTAATATTTGCCGTCTTCCTGACTCTTGTATGCTGTTGAACTAATCATTTCATTTGCGGTACTGTCTGAACTGAACTTTGCGTTAGGCAGTTTGATCTTTATTTTCTTAGGCACAGTGTCAGCCGCAAGGTCATATAATGTATAAGTCTTGTTGATATTAACGCAACCTTCGTCTGTACGGCAGTATCCTTCTGTTTCTGGATTGAAATCAGAATAGAGTTTGGATGCTTCAGAAACAGGTTTTGACATCTCGATAGCCTTCATTTTCATAGAAGCAAGTGAGTCGCCGTAATAACTGTCGTAGAAAATATAAAGAGCGCAAGAGTCTGCAATCACAGAGCCATCTTTTAGGCGTGACATGATGGAGCTTTCTTCTGGGAACTGTGTACCCTCAAGAGTATAGAACTGGGTTAGGAAATTTCCTTTTACGTTGACTCCAGTTTCAGGATCTTTTACTTGTCCAAGATATCCTGTTGTGGAACGAGCGTAAACATTCCCCGGTATATATGAACTTGAGCTTACAGGAAAACTGTTGAAGGTGACGTTCATTTTGTCTCCGCCGTCCAAAATGCTTTGACCTATGTTGTCGGTGTTGTCGTCGCATGCCGTAAGACATGTGACTGATACAGCCAAGCTGAGTAGTAACTTGCTGAATTTCATTTGTAGTGTTGTTTGTTGCTTTCGCGGCATGCAACGGGTTTCGTGGCTTGCCGTGGGTTATTTTGTTTTCAATTTGTAGAAATTCGCAGTCTGTTTAACCGAGTACGGTGTCATAGAACTTGTCATAAGCATCGGCATCAATGCCCTCAGCGTTTGCTTGTGATAAGAATGGCAATCCTTTTGCCTTGGCGTATTCTATAAGTTCAGGGTTTACACCAGGTCCGGCTTCGATTATTCCGTCAGAATAGTCTATGGCGAATTTTTGGAACTCTGTGAAATCGAATTTCTCGTTGTAGTTATCGAGTACGTCTCCGCTTGCGTCTTTGAATGTGAGGCACTGACGGAATGTAGGTTCAATGTCTTTCTTCAGTCCGTTGCCGAAGAGTGACGTAACAATTTTTGCACCTGCAAACGAAGGCTCGTCCTTGAATGCTGTCTTAACGTAGTACGGAAGTACTGTTCCCATCCATCCTTGACAATGTATAATGTCTGGCGTCCAGTGCAACTTCTTTATTGTTTCGAGCACTCCGCGCGCAAAGAAAATTGCACGTTCACCGTTGTCTTCATATTCTTCTCCATTTTCGTCGTTTGCCATCAGACGCTTTGTGAAATAGTCGTCGTTGTCTATGAAATAAACTTGTATGCGTGTAGATGGTATTGAAGCGACCTTTATTATCAGAGGGTGGTCAGTATCATCGAATATAATCATCATTCTGGACAGGCGAATCACTTCGTGTAGCTGTCCTCTGCGCTCGTTAATGTTTCCCCACTTAGGCATGAAAGTGCGAATCTCATGACCTTTCTCAAGTATAGCCTGTGGCAATTGTCTGCCTATGCTCGACAACTCACTTTCAGGAACGTAGGGTATTATCTCTTGATTGATAAACAGAATTTTTTTTGTATCCATCATGTAATGCTTTAATCCTTGCAAAGGTACAAAAAAAAACTAAGCTATGGTCCTAGTCCTTTGCAAAAAGGCTCAAAACTAAATGTTTATTGGCATTTTTTTATACATATTCTTTTCAGTTTAAGAAAAAAGTAGTTATTTTGCACCGATTTTTCAAGCCAAGATGGGTGCGGAAGTTTTTGTAAATCCGTGCTTGATGTGTCAAAATGAAAAGTTCAATGCGCCAATAACAAAACATTCAATAGCGCTTTTAAAAATATTTATTTATATAATGAAAGTATTTCATAAGATAGCGGAGCTTCAAAACGAGCTTTTCGCTGTTAGAAAGGAAGCTAAAACAGTAGGTCTTGTTCCGACAATGGGGGCGCTCCATGAGGGACATGCATCTTTGGTAAAACGCAGTGTTGGGGAAAACGATGTGACGGTTGTGTCGGTCTTTGTAAATCCCACTCAGTTTAATGACAAGAATGACCTCAATACATATCCAAGGACGTTGGAAGCAGATTGTGCCCTGTTGGAAAGTGTCGGTGCCGACTATGTCTTGGTTCCATCTGTAGAAGAGATGTATCCAACACCAGATACTCGTCATTTTGAATTTCCGCCTGTTTCAACCGTTATGGAAGGGGCTCACAGACCAGGGCACTTCAATGGCGTATGCCAAGTTGTAAGTCGTCTGTTTTATATCGTGCGTCCCGACAAGGCATATTTCGGGGAAAAGGATTGGCAACAGATAGCTGTGATAAAAGCAATGGTGAAAAATCTTGGCCTTTCGCTTGAGATAGTCGAGTGTCCGATAGTAAGAGAGGCTGACGGCTTGGCGAAATCTTCACGCAATACTCTTCTTTCTCCAGATGAACGTGCGATAGCACCGACGATATTCAAATATCTTGACGAAAGTCGCTCTTATGCAGAAAACCATACTCTTAAGGAAACTCGTGATTGGGTGGTTACAGGTATCAACGCTACGGAAGGGCTTGAAGTTGAATATTTCTCTATCGTTGACGGAAATACGCTGCTTGATATCGAAGACTGGAAGGATTCCGACAATGTTGTCGGTTGTATAACCGTTTACTGCGGCAAAAAGCCGATACGACTCATAGACCACATAAAATACGTTACAAAATAAAAAGGCATAAAGCCAAAATATTTCGACAGTCATGCTTATAGAAGTAATGAAGAGTAAGCTGCATTGTGTTAAGGTGACCGAGGCCAACCTTAACTATATGGGCAGCATAACGATAGACGAAGACCTGTTGGACGCGGCAAATCTTATAGCCGGTGAAAAAGTTCAGATTGTTGACAATAATAACGGGGAGCGTTTTGAGACATATATAATAAAAGGTGAACGCGGTAGCGGATGCATCTGTCTTAATGGTGCAGCAGCCCGTAAATGTCTTGTTGGAGACACGGTTATCATTATAGCCTATGCGCTTATGGATTTTGATGAAGCCAAGACATTCAAACCGACGGTCGTGTTTCCAGTTGACAATAAATTGGCATAAAAATAATTCGTGGAGAAATAACACAAGGCACCAGCATCATTTCGTTGCTTGGTGCCTTGAGTTTTTTTTGTTATTAGCTGTAGTCAATGTCTTGTGTCCTTGAAAATTGTTTGTGTAATAGTTCGTTGGCAAGAAGAAAGTGAGTATATTTGCACATATATATTCAATAGAAAATGAAAATATCCCACTTGTATATTTCTTTGGTCTTTGCTTTTGTGCTTTTTGTCGCAGCATGTGGCGGGGCAGACACTAAGGGTAATGTTAAGAGCAAAGAGCAGTTGGCTGCTGAAAAAACAAAAGATTCTCTTGCGCTGAAGGTAGGTGTTGTGAAAACATCCGATTGTCTTCCTGCATTTGTAGCCAAGGATGAAGGCATATTTGACTCGCTTGACGTCAATGTGAAACTTGTCTTTTTCACATCGTTGCTCGATTGCGAAAAGCAACTGCGGAAAGGCAACCTTGACGGAGCATTTATTGATACAAAACGCATGGCGTTTCTTAAGGAGAAATACTCTTTTGACATGGATACTGTTGCCTCTACAGGAATGCAATGGGCGCTGGTTGCAAACAGGAAGTCTAGACTTCGTACTGTGAAACAACTTGCTGAAAAGACCATTGGCATGACTAGACATTCTGCAACAGATTATTTGACAGACAAAGTGCTTGACAGTGTGAAAGCCGACAAGGACAAAGTGTTTAGAATTCAAGTGAATGACGTAGACTTAAGATTAAGGATGCTTGTCTCTGGCGAGATTGATGCAGCCTGGCTTCCTGAGCCACAGTTAACTGAGGCCATGCGTCGTGGATGCAATATCTTGGCACGAGGCAATGGGAAAGACGCGCCGAAGTCTGTCTTGGCATTCACCGGCAAGGCTTTGGCAGATAAACGTAAGGCAAAACAGACAGAAGTATTCATGACAGCTTACGGACTTGCACGGAGAAAAATAGCAGATTGTTCGACAGAAGCAAAACGCAAACTTGTGACAAAGTACTATGGTTATGCCTCAAAATAACATACAACGAAATGGACAATAGTTTGAAACTCTTTTCAGAATCGCTTAAAATGCTTGAGAGCGAAAACCTTCCGGCTGCTCTCGCCATAATGTTGCCCTATGTGGAAAGCCACCCTTATGTTTACCATTCAGAGGAACTTAAGAGTATCAGCGCTAATCTTGACACAATGGTGCACTATATGGAAAATGGTGCGGACGACGAAATGAGGCCTAAACTTTACGCCCGAATGCTTGAAACAGCAAAGAGAGCCGTGAGAAATATCCGTACGGAGTACAGGATGAAGAGCGTTGATTTTTATAAGGATGCAGCTCGGCACGTTAATCCCTCTTTTTCTATTTCACCTGGAGCCGTGCGTATGGAATTGGAAGATTACGTTTCCGATATAGCCATGTTGCAGCTCGAAAGTGAGGAGGCTGCCTCCGTAAGACGCAAGCAGATTGTTTCAGCACACTATTCATATCTTCAGTCGCTTTTCTGCCACATAACGCTCTCTGCAATATGGACAGATGAGGAGGCGAACCTTATTGAAGAGACGTTGCTTTCCCCAACAGTTGACAGCAACGATGTGCAACTGCTCGTCAGTGCAATAATGATTGCCGTGATGAACAATTTCGATTTTAATAAATTCCGTACACTTGTTCATGTTTATGAGAAGACTAGCGATATGCGAGTACGCCAGAAAGCACTCGTGGCATGGTTGTTCTCTATGACCGAAAGCACGGATGTACTCAAGCAAAAAGCCGAAATAGAAGCAGTATGCCGTAATCCTCAGGCAATAATTGATATAGTTGATACACAAAAACAAGTGTTCCTTTGTATGAATGCCGAAAAGGATGACGATTATATTCGCAAAGACATATTCCCAACTCTCATGGAGAGTAAGATAGACATGAACCGTCTGGGCATAAACGGCAGCGAAGAGGGGAGTAGTCTTAGCGACATTCTTGATCCGGAAGCCGAGGACAGAGCAGTAAAGATGGCTGAGGACTCGGTGAAACGTCTTCTTGAGATGCAGAAGTCTGGGGCAGACATATATTTTGGTGGTTTCTCAAAAATGAAGAGATTTCCGTTCTTCTATACTTTGGCCAACTGGTTTTTCCCCTTCAGCTTTGACCATCCGGGAATAGCGCAGGCAATACAACAGGACGAGAGCCGCAATATGGTTAAAGGATTGTTTTCGGGAATGCCTTTCTGCGACAGCGATAAATACTCATTCTCGCTGGCTATAGGTTCCGTTCTTGCCTCTCTTCCAAAAGACGTGGCGGAGATAGCAAAAAACGGAATGGCGGGTAATGGAGATGCTTCAGGGCTTACGTCAGATCCTATATACATGCGGCTTATGTTCTTGCAGGATCTCTACCGCTTTTTCAAGCTTTATCAGTGGCATAACCAAATTTACAATCCTTTTGCTGAAGGAAACTCAATGTTTGTTGCCAGTAGCTTGTTAAAAGACACAGAACTAAGCAGCCATTTCCCCTCGCTTGCACAATTTCTCGTGTCTCGCAATGAAATTAAAGCCGTAGAGAAATTGATGCCAGCCATTGAAACCGACACTAGCGTCAAGGCTTTGATGCTGACAGGAGTGTATTATCTGGACAAAAGGGGCGACGCCGAAACAGCTCGCCGCTGTTTTGCTAAAGTCCTTGAGCAGGAACCGGACAACGAAAAAGCCCTTAGAGCATTGGCAAAGGCAGCATATCGAAGCGGTCATACCGACGTTGCGTTCAATATCTACAGACAACTGTGTTCTACGGACGACACTCCCAAGGGCGTTGGCTTGGAATTTGCCGTGATACTCGCCAAGAGCGAGCAGTTTGACGAAGCCGCCAAACTGCTTTACAAGCTGGATTTCAAATATCCAGACACTATTGATGTGAAGCGAGTGCTGGCATGGGCACTGATGGGGCAGCGCAATCTGCAGCAGGCTGACCGAGAATATTCGCGTATATTAGAGAATAGTGCCGTAGCCGGACCGATGGACAGCTTGAATGCCGCATACTGCAAATGGTTTGAAGGTGACGTACGCAGCGCATCGTCACTGTTGGCAGCGTATTATAAAGCGCATCACTGTGGTTCTGGGCAGCAAAAGGAACAAGAGGCATTGAGCTATAAAGAGTTTTCTGCCATGTTGCTAGATGAATTCCGCAACGACAGCTCCATGTTGGAGCGTTATGGTATATCAAATGTAGATAAAATGCTTGTGATACGCATAGCTTACGGAAAAGCGGTTGCGGCAAGTGAACAATAATAAAACACTGTATATAATGCATACAAGAGAAGAAAAGATGGAAGCCTTCGGGCGTTTTCTCGATGTGCTCGACACGTTGCGCGAGAAATGCCCGTGGGACAGAAAGCAGACCAACCAAAGTCTGCGCCCCAACACGATAGAGGAAACGTTTGAACTGTGTGACGCTCTGATGAAGGAGGATACACCAAACATATGCAAAGAGCTGGGCGATGTTTTGCTACACATTTGTTTCTATTCCAAGATTGGAGAGGAGCAGCAGGCATTCGACATTGCCGACGTGTGCAACAAGGCGGTGGACAAATTGATTTTCCGCCATCCACACGTTTATCACCCCTCGCAAGTGGGAGTTCCCAATCCCAAACCGCTGCCTTATGGCGAAGACTTGGAGCATACAGACATGCAGAACGCCAAGACTGCGCAGCAGGTTGTTGAAAACTGGGAACAGATAAAGCTGAAAGAAAAGGACGGCAATAAGCGTGTGCTCTCCGGGGTGCCGGATGCTTTGCCCTCGCTTATAAAGGCTTACCGCATTCAAGACAAGGCGCGCAATGTGGGCTTCGATTGGGAAGACAAAGCGGATGTGTGGAAGAAGGTTGCCGAAGAACTTGGAGAACTGGAAGTTGAGCTGCGCAAGGAAGACAAGGAAAAATCTACTGCCGAGTTGGGTGACTTCCTTTTCAGCGTTATAAATGCAGCAAGGCTGTATAAGTTAAATCCCGACAACGCACTCGAAATGACCAACCAGAAGTTCATACGCCGTTTCAACTATATTGAAGAGCATTCAATTAGGGTAGGAAAACCGCTGACGGAGATGACACTCGGCGAGATGGACAAGCTGTGGAATGAGGCTAAACAAATGGAAAAACAAAATTCAAAATAAGGCAACGACATGAGAAAACTTACGTTCATAATGATGATATGCCTTGCTTTGGCTACAATAGCTGGCTGCGGCGGCAAGAAATCACAGACAGGCAATGATTTGCCAAAGACTGTTGAAACGGAGATGGAGAACGATTCCACTATTTACGGCTTTTGTGGTGATGGAACATCCATGAACATACTGCAGCTGATTACCGACAAAGGCGACACGATTGAGTTTACACTTCAAGGGAACGACACGCTGACTGTTGTGCAAGGCGGCATGCTCGCAGGCGACCGCATGGCAGTAGTGGCTGGAAGCGTACCTGAAGGCGAGAGCATGAAACAAGCAACGACTGTAATCAACCTGACTTCGCTCATGGGAACGTGGCAGAGCATAGACAGAACCTTCTCAATTGAGGAGGGAGGCGTGGTGAGCAGCGACAATAGGGAGCCAAAACCATATGTAGACTGGAAAATTTGCAACGGCAAACTCGTGCTTACTACCGATACATTCAGTGTTTATGGTCTTGGTCCGGACTCGCTCTTGCTTGAAAACGCACAGGGCATCTTCGCTTACAAAAGGGTGAAAAAATAGCACAGGGCGGATGGCTAGATTTAACGTTCACATATTGGGATGCGGAAGTGCATTGCCAAGCCTGAAACACAACACATCTTCGCAGCTCGTGGAGGTGCATGACAAGTTCTTTATGGTGGATTGCGGAGAAGGGACGCAGCTGCAGTTGCGCAAAAGCCGGGTGCATTTCTCAAAAGTTTCAGCCGTATTCATTTCACATCTGCACGGAGACCATTGCTTCGGCCTAATGGGACTGGTGTCAACTTTTGGGTTGCTTGGGCGTACAGCCCCGCTGCATATCTTCGCACCAAAGGAAATGCAGGAACTTTTCGACATACAAAAGCGCATGTTCTGCTCCAGTTTTGAATACGAGCTAGTGTTCCATCCTCTTGAAACCAAGAGAAGAGAAACTATTTATGAAGACAGAAGTCTGACAGTTTCCACCATACTACTTGCTCACCGTGTGCCTTGCTGTGGATTCCTGTTCCAAGAAAAGGCTGGCCTGCCGCATATCAACCGCGATATGGTTGATTACTATGGTGTGCCGCGAAGCCAGTTCAACAATCTCAAGGCTGGTATGGATTGGGTTGATGCGGAAGGAAACAGCGTGCCTAACGCTGTCCTCACCGTTCCCGCTGACCGGCCGTTGTCATACGCCTATTGTTCTGACACGAAATACCTGCCGACGCTCCACAAAACAATAGACGGAGTGGATGTTCTTTACCATGAGGCAACTTATACTGAGGCGGACGCAAAGAATGCTGCCAAGTATAACCATTCCACTGCCGCACAGGCTGCCATGGTGGCTCGCGATGCCAATGCCGGAATGCTCTTGCTGGGCCATTATTCTTCGAAATATCCTGACGAAAATTGTATTCTTGAGGAGGCAAAAACAGTGTTTGCCAACTCTTGTCTTACTGACGAGATGGATGTATTCGATGTGGAAAAGAAATGTAAGGCTTAACCTTTAAAAGATAAAGCCGCGGGCTTGCGTTTGCAAACCTGCGGCTTAAATTTTATTTGCCCGTTGACTTATTTCGCTTTGTCTGTGGGGTATATGGACAACGCTTATTGATATTGCTTCGTTCGGTCAGTTTGAGGTGAACGAATAGAGCGTAAGCCGGCGTTTGTCGTCACAGCTTTTGTGGCCGAATTTCTTTATTTTCTTCAGCTTATAGTTGGGATATTCCTCAACGAAAGGCGTGAGATCGTCATCCCCCATAATGATGAAACCATTTGCCGGACGGTTCAAGTCAAGCGGTTTCACACGGTCATTCAAATAGAAATTTATCGAGAACTGGTGCATGCGGTTGCGGTCACCAGGCTTGAAGTTGCTGCGATAGTCCCATATCTTCCCATTAGGCACAAGTTTGCCAATCTCTTGGGCAACGTAATAGTCGGTTTTCACTTCATAAACGCGCGGAAGAACAATTCCGTCTAGCATAAGATATACCATGAACACCATGCCTATAACGGATAGGCATGCGGAATATGACCTCTTTTGCCGGAATATCTTGATGAACAAGTATACGGAAGCTAAAGTAAGAGCAATGAGCGCAATATTTACTATATTGAGCGGTGTGGTTTCAATACTCGTGAGATATGCCACATTTTCAGCAGCGTGTTTTCCTCGAAATATGGAGTAAGGAATAGCTCCGCACTTTATTGCGATGAATAAGATGGGGAGAAGAGTAGTAATGGCTGCCATTATCCATCCGTAGATGCTGAACGAGCGGAAGTTCTTTCTTGAAAGATAGATCATGCACTTTGCCACGAAATAGGCGACAAACGGATAGACAGGCAGCAGATATACACTGCGCTTGCTCTTTGGCACACAGTAGAAGCAGAATATTAGAACCGCGCTGATTAGGGATATCAGGCTTTGGCTGTCCATTGTCTTAATCTTAAGCCAGTGTTTCCTTAACCAATGCTTAGGAGCAGCCTCGGTGTGAATTGTTGCAAACTTCACGGTGAAAAGTGCAATGAGGAGCATTATCGTATATGGAAGAAAGCCCGCCAGCATTGTAAGGAAATTGTAATAGATCGGTTCCTCGTGCGACGAGTAAACCATCTTGCCGGTGAAGCGCAAGAAGTTCTCTTCAAAAACAAGATAAAGGAAGGAATTGCCGCGTTCAAGATAAGCCATCCAATACCATGCGAGCGGCAACACGCATGAGGCGAGTGCGAACAACAGGCAGATGCCGAAAGCCCGCAGAAATTTCTCTCCTTTAACGAGCATGAAACAGCCTATGGCTGCACATGGAAGTATCACGCCAACTGGTCCTTTTGTTAGGAAAGCACCGCTCATGGTCAGTATTATAAAAGGTATGTAAACCTTCTTACGATATTCGTACCACGACTGGAACAGGTAAATTGCCATGACAATAAGTGCAGAAAGCATCATGTCTACACGGCATGCCATACTGGCACGGTGAACTTCAAACGCAGTAAGAGTTATAAGGCCGGAAAGAAATGCCAGCCGCTCGTCAGTCTTGTTGCGAAGCATGGCACGATAGGCAACGAGAAGCATGACTATTGTGGCAACGGCAGAGGGGAAGCGTGCTGTAAACTCGTTCACTCTGCCGAAAGGCAGTGAGCACAGGGCTATACACCAGTGGAAGAACGGTGGCTTGTAGGCAATGTCTACTCCGTTGTTTATCGGCGAAATCCAGTCGTCAGACTGCAGCATAGACAGTGCCACCACAGCTTCTCGCGGTTCACCCTTAGTGTTGAACAAAGCAACGCCGAGGAACATCACAAGAAGAACCGTTGCAGCGATGGCCAAAAGCCAAAAGTATCTGTCCTTATCGTTTCTGTACATATTTTCGTTGATGTTTGGTTTTGTTATTTGCAGAGAGCCGACAGACCGTCCCAGTTGTCGCAAAAGGCAGCTATCGACGGGAAGAGCAAGTCAGCACCCTCGTCTAGAAGCATGGAGTCGGGTAGGGGTCCCGTGTTGCATGCCACGGTGAATACGTTTGCAGCGACACCGGCGCGCACGCCAAGCGGTGCGTTCTCAACAACAATTGCCTCGTTGGGATTTGCTGAAACTTTGTCAAGTCCTTTTAAATAAGGCTCAGGATTAGGCTTGCCGTGCACTACATCGAGGGCACTGACCACAAGACTGCGGTCTACCAGGCCAGGAAGTTCCTTCTCAAGCTTGTCAAGCAAGGTGTGTTGTGCGCTGCCTGTGACAACGACAATCTGCATCCCACAACTTTTAATCTTGCCCATCAGCTCCTTTATACCAGGCATGAGAGTGGCTTTGGGACATGCGTTGAAAGCTTCAGACTTTGCTTTGTAATACTCTGCCGCCTCTTCTTCAGTAATGTTTATGCCGCGTTGTTCACGGAAAAGCTGCATGATTGTTTCCACTCCGCGCATACCTTCATATTTGTATGCGTCTTCAGGTGGCATTTCAATGCCGATTTTTTTCATGGAGTTGTGCCAGGAACGTGCGTGGTTAGGCATGCTGTCGTAGATAACTCCGTCCATATCGAACATTACGGCCTTTGGCTTGAATTGGCTGAAGCCGGAGCGTAGCAAGTATCTTTCTATGTTTTCTTTGAACATTGTGCTTTTTTTGTGTGTCGAAGATGTGGGGTGAAGTGCGGTATGCAAAATGAATGAAGAATGAAAGACGTGCTTTCGTCTGCCGATAGTCTGTTTTCGGCGGGCATCGTCCTTCATTCTTCATATTATGGCCGCGTTGGGTAATTTGTTTTGCGGCTTAGTAGCTGCGTGCTATGATGACGCGCTTTGTTGTAGGCTTGCCGGAAACCATGTCTATGCCCGGTGTCTGTTCCACTCCGAAAGGAATGCAACGGATTGTAGCCTGTGTCTCTTCCTTGATTTTTGCCTCTGTTTCGGCAGTGCCGTCCCAAGGACAGATAAAGAAACCACCGTCTTTCACCTTTTCTTTAAACTCTTCGTAGTTGTCACATTCATATATATGTGCATCTCTGTAAGCCTTTGCTTTCTCGAAGATGTTGGCTTGAATCTTTTCGAGCAACTGTTCAACGTATTCGGCAATGCCTTCAAAGGGAACAGTCTCCTTTTCAAGAGTGTCGCGCCGCATAACCTCAATCGTTCCGTTCTCAAGATCCTTGCTCCCCATAACGAGACGCACAGGAACACCCTTCAACTCATAGTCGGCAAACTTAAAGCCTGGACGCTTGTTCTCGGCATCGTCGTATTTTACGCTTATACCTTTTCCGCGCAGTTCGGCCATGATGGGAGACAATTTCTCAGTGATACTGTCGAGCTGTTCCTTGTTTTTGGTGATAGGTACAATGACAACCTGTATTGGAGCGAGCTTTGGTGGAAGCACAAGCCCGTTGTCGTCGGAGTGTGTCATTATGAGTGCGCCGATAAGTCTTGTAGAAACGCCCCATGATGTAGCCCAAACGTATTCGGGTTTGTTGTCTTTATTAAGATATGTAACGTCAAAAGCTTTCGCAAAGTTCTGTCCGAGAAAATGGCTTGTGCCGCTCTGCAGAGCTTTCCCGTCTTGCATCATTGCTTCAATAGTGTATGTGTCGAGGGCTCCTGCAAAGCGTTCCGTTTCACTCTTGACACCCTGTACCACTGGTACAGCCATGTAATTCTCGGCGAAGTCAGCATATACATGTAGCATTTTCTGTGCTTCTGCTTCTGCTTCATCCTTTGTTGCATGTGCGGTGTGTCCCTCCTGCCAAAGGAATTCTGATGTGCGGAGGAACGGGCGGGTGCGCATTTCCCATCGCATGACATTGCACCATTGGTTGCACATCAATGGAAGATCGCGCCACGAGTGTATCCAATTCTTGTAAGTGTTCCAAATAATCGTTTCTGATGTCGGACGGATAATCAGCTCTTCGTCCAACTTTGCCGATGGATCAACCTCTACACCGCTTTTATCCTCCTTGGCGCGAAGGCGGTAGTGAGTTACAACTGCACATTCCTTGGCGAACCCTTCCACGTGATCAGCCTCGCGGGAGAGGAATGATTTTGGGATAAGCAGAGGGAAATATGCGTTTTGCGCTCCCGTTTCCTTGAACATCTTGTCTAGTTGTTGCTGCATTTTCTCCCATATAGCATAGCCGTAAGGCTTGATGATCATACATCCTCTGACGGGTGACTGCTCAGCCAAATCGGCTTTTGTCACCAAATCATTATACCACTGGCTGTAGTTCTCAGCACGTTTCGTGAGTTGTTTCAGTTCTTTTGCCATTATAATATATCTATTTTTTGTTCTTCCAATTTTTTTGTAACGCTGCAAATTTACAAAAAAATATTGTTGCTGCCTTTGTCGCGGCCTTTTTTTAAGGTAAATACATGGCTTATTTGTCATATTCAATTGCCAAAGCTGGCATTTTGCTCTTTTCCTTTTGTGTAAAAGGCAAAAAAAACTTGTATTTTCGTTGTGAAAATAAAAATTGCGTTACCTTTGCATAGTTTGTATAATGGTTGTTGGCTGCTCTTTTGATTGTAGGTCTTCGATAAAGCGGTGCTTACATTATAGTGCAGTTCTTACGGCAACCAAACTATGTAGAACATAACTTATATAATTATACACAAATATGTCGAACAACAAAGAAAAGCTCTTCAGTGAGTTTAAAGCACCTACGCGTCAAGAATGGCTTGACAAGATTCAGGTTGATTTGAAGGGAGCCGACTTTAACAAGCGTCTTGTTTGGCGCACGAACGAAGGTTTCAGTGTGCAGCCTTTCTATTTGAAAGAAGACACAGACAAGCTACAGACTCCTAAATCCCTTCCGGGAGAGTTTCCTTTCGTACGTGGAAACAAGAAAAGGGACAACGAATGGTACGTTAGGCAGGAAATTGATGCTAGCGATGCCAGTGTTGCAAATGCAAAAGCGTTGGATGTCCTAAACAAAGGAATTGATTCGCTTAGCTTCCACGTTCCGGGCAACTCAATAAGCGCAGAGTATGTAGAAACTCTGCTGGAGGACATTGAATGCGAATACATTGAAGTAAACTTCAACACTTGCAAGCGTCATACTTTGGAGCTTGCTCAAGAACTGAAAGCTTACTTTGAAAAGAAAGGTTATGACAAGGAAAAAATAACCGGTTCCTTTGATTGGGACCCTATGGAGAAGATGGTAATGAAGGGACACGACGTAACATGCGTTTTGGACCTCGCACCAAGTCTCGTGGAAGCCATGAAGGAATATCCAAATTTCCGTACTGTTTCAGTCAATGCCGTGTCGCTCAATAATAGCGGAGCCTATATCGTTCAGGAGCTTGGATACGCATTGGCTTGGGGAAATGAATATCTCAACCAACTTGTTGAGGCTGGAGTTGACATTGATACTGCAGCAAGCAATATAAAGTTCAACCTAGGTATATCGGAAAACTTCTTCATGGAATTGTCAAAGTTCCGTGCTGCGCGTATGTTGTGGGCAGAAATTGTAAAGCAATATGAGCCAAAGGACGACGCTTCATGCATGATGTGCGTAAACGCCGTGACTTCAAAATACAATATGACGCTTTTCGACAGCTATGTAAATCTTCTTCGCTCACAGACCGAGGCAATGAGTGCTGCATTGGCTGGCGTTCATTCCATAGAGGTGACGCCGTTTAACGCTATTTACGAGGAGCCGAACGAATTTTCTGAGCGTATCGCACGCAACCAGCAGTTGCTTCTCAAGGAAGAAAGTCACTTCGATAAAGTTGTTGATCCGGGTGCAGGAAGCTATTTCATAGAAGAACTGACCACTTCGCTCGCCAATGAGGGCTGGAAGATATTCCTTAACGTAGAAAATCAGGGAGGTTTCCTTGAAGCAATAAAGACTGGCAGCGTACAAGATGACATTAACGCAACAAACGTTAAGCGTCACGAAGCTGCAGCCAAGCGCAAAGAGTTTATTCTTGGCACGAACCAATTCCCGAACTTCACGGAAAAGAGTGAGGGTAAACGGGCTATTGCCGCAACATGTGGTGGTTGTGGCGCACACGAAACAGCGTTCAAGAGCATCAACTCGTCACGTTTGGCAGCAGACTTTGAGGACCTCAGAATAAAAGTAGAAGAGAGCGAGAAAGTTCCTACTGCGTTTATGCTCACTATAGGAAATTTGGCAATGCGTCAGGCACGTGCACAATTTAGCTGCAACTTCCTTGCTTGTGCAGGCTACAAGGTTGTTGACAACCTCGGCTTTAAGACAGTTGAAGAGGGGGTTGATGCAGCATTGAAGGCCGGAGCGGATATTGTAGTTATCTGCTCAAGCGATGACGAATATGCCGAATACGCAATACCGGCGTTCAAGTATCTTGACGGTCGTGCTATGTTTGTTGTTGCTGGCGCACCGGCTTGTATGGAAGACCTGAAGGCCGCAGGCATAGAAAACTTCATACATGTAAGATGCAACGTGCTTGAGACATTGAAAGAGTATAACGAAAAACTTGGAGTAAAATGAGAAAGAATTTCAACGACATAGATATTTTTTCAGGAATTAAGGACGTTGACGGTGCCAAATGGCAGAAAGACAATGGCATCAAGGTAAACTGGAAAACTCCTGAACACATTGAGGTAAAGCCTGTCTATACGAGGGAGGACCTTGAAGGAATGGAACATCTCGATTATACAGCTGGTCTTCCGCCATTTTTGCGCGGCCCTTATAGTATGATGTATCCTTTCCGCCCATGGACTATCCGCCAATATGCGGGTTTCTCTACGGCAGAAGAGAGTAATGCTTTCTACCGTCGTAATTTGGCGAGCGGACAGAAAGGTCTTTCTGTAGCTTTCGACCTTCCAACCCACCGCGGTTATGACCCAGATAATGCACGTGTGGTAGGCGATGTGGGTAAAGCTGGAGTGTCTATCTGCTCTGTAGAAAACATGAAGGTCTTGTTCAACGGCATTCCTCTTAACAAAATGTCTGTATCAATGACAATGAATGGTGCCGTTCTTCCCGTTATGGCGTTCTACATCGTGGCAGGTTTGGAACAAGGTGCCAAGTTAGAGGAAATGGCTGGTACGATTCAAAATGATATCCTTAAGGAATTCATGGTGCGCAACACATATATCTATCCACCAGCATTCTCTATGCGTATCATCAGCGACATATTTGGATATACTTCCAAGCTCATGCCGAAGTTCAACTCTATATCTATCTCTGGTTACCATATGCAGGAAGCTGGCGCAACGGCGGATATAGAATTGGCTTATACCATTGCCGATGGTCTTGAGTATGTGCGTGCAGGAGTAAATGCAGGCATTGACATTGATGCTTTCGCGCCACGTCTGTCATTCTTCTGGGGCATTTCAATGAATCACTTCATGGAGGTGGCAAAAATGCGTGCGGCACGTATGCTTTGGGCTAAAGTTATTAAACAGTTTAACCCGAAGAATCCAAAATCGCTCATGTTGCGTACTCACTCGCAGACTTCTGGATGGTCGCTTACGGAACAGGATCCTTTCAATAATGTAGGGCGTACTTGTATTGAGGCTATGACAGCTGCTTTGGGTCACACGCAGAGTCTTCACACCAATGCGCTTGACGAGGCTATTGCGTTGCCTACAGATTTCTCTGCTCGTATCGCGCGTAATACGCAGATATATATTCAGAATGAGACAAAGATATGCAAGCATATCGACCCATGGGCTGGTTCTTACTATGTAGAAAGTCTCACTAACGAACTCGCTCACAAAGCGTGGGAGCATATCCAAGAGATTGAAAAGCTTGGAGGTATGGCTAAGGCTATCGAAACTGGTGTGCCTAAGATGCGTATTGAGGAAGCTGCAGCACGTACGCAAGCTCGTATAGACAGTGGAACGCAGACCATCGTTGGTACTAACAAATATCGCCTTGAGCATGAAGATCCTATCGATATCCTGGAGGTTGACAACTCCGCAGTACGCAAGCAACAGGAGGATGCTCTTGCAGAGCTACGTGCCAACAGAGACAACGAAAAATGTAAGGCTGCCCTTGAAGCCCTCACAGAATGTGTACGCACAGGGGAAGGTAATCTTCTTGAAAAGGCTGTTGAATGTGCCAAGCTGCGTTGTACGCTAGGAGAGATAAGTGATGCCTGCGAAACTGTTGTAGGCAGATATAAAGCAATCATTAGAACGATTTCAGGAGTGTATTCATCAGAAAGTAAAAACGATACGGATTTCCAAAAAGCTTGCGAACTGACTGAAGAATTTGCAAACAAGGAAGGCCGTCGTCCGCGTATCTTCGTAGCGAAGATGGGGCAAGACGGGCATGACCGCGGTGCGAAAGTTGTGGCAACAGGTTACGCTGACTGTGGTTTTGACGTAGATATGGGACCTCTGTTCCAAACTCCGGCTGAGGCAGCCCGCGAGGCAGTAGAGAATGATGTGCATATAGTTGGTGCCAGCTCGTTGGCTGCTGGTCATAAGACGCTTATTCCACAGCTTATCGAAGAACTGAAGAAACTTGGTCGTGAAGACATCATGGTTATTGCCGGTGGTGTTATACCTGCCCAAGACTATGATTTCCTTTATAAGGCAGGTGTTGCTGCAATCTTTGGACCTGGTACTTCTGTTGCCAAGGCTGCTTGTGAAATGATGAACATTCTGCTTGATAAAGAGCAGTAAAGCAGAATAAATACATATTGCAGTCGTAACAAACACCGCAATTATGTAAATAACAATAAGTCTGTCAGAGAGTGTAATTATGCTTCTGACGGACTTATTATTTTTTCAGCTTTATTCGAATCGTTGTCATGCAGTTAGCAAAATGCGTTTTGTCGCAGAAATAAGGCAAGTCAACATGGTAAACAGAATTATATCTAATCTAATTTCCTAAAATCTGCAGGTGTTATCCCCGTAATCTTCTTACAGAATTTGTTGAAATAGGGGGCTAAGAAATAGGAAAAGAATGAAATAAGACAAAAAGATTTTGGTTATAAAGAAAAAATATGTATCTTTGCATCGCTTTTTCGGGTAAGAAAATTTGCTTGAGTGTTTTGCCGATATGGCTCAGTTGGTAGAGCAACGCATTCGTAATGCGTAGGTCCCGGGTTCGAGTCCCGGTATCGGCTCCATTTTAGTAAAGTTAAAATATAAATTCCTGAATAATAATAGTAGAATGCGGTAATAGCTCAGTTGGTAGAGCACTAGCTTCCCAAGCTGGGGGTCGCGAGTTCGAGC
>CAVAAS010000028.1:34055-37276 GCA_963586715.1 Barnesiella intestinihominis | reverse complement strand
TCATTGACTTCATTTTTACACCTCAAAATGTGTCAAGTTTTTCCAGTTCAAGTCCCCCTTCATATACCTTTAGAGATACAAGAAGACGTCATTTATTTGAAAATATTTGAATGATGAACACTTGAAAATCAG
This sequence comes from Barnesiella intestinihominis, assembly GCA_963586715.1. GTDB lineage: Bacteria > Bacteroidota > Bacteroidia > Bacteroidales > Bacteroidaceae > Prevotella. Next base: position 37,144 of record CAVAAS010000028.1, on the reverse strand, counting down.
TACCACTTACAAAGGCAAGTATGAAACTTTTGAATCAAGAAGTACAACATATATTAACAAAAAAACACCTTTCGTTATTTTTATTATTGCTAAAAAGCGTTTATTTCCGTAAATATTACTATCATGATTTATACTCCTATCCTTTTTATATACAACACCAATCATATATTAAGCATTAAGAGCACCAATTATTTCATTAACAGATAAGCATCCATGCTCATCAAGCCATTTATTAATACCATCTTTAATCTTTATTGTTATTTCTGGATCAAGAAAATTTGCAGTTCCAATCTCTATTGCTGTTGCACCTGCAAGCATAAATTCTATAGCATCTTTAGCATTGCATATCCCCCCTAATCCAACTACAGGAATACCCACAGCCTTTGCCACTTGCCACACCATACGTAAAGCAATAGGTTTAATTGCAGGACCACTCAAGCCGCCAGTTTTTATACTGAGCAATGGTATGCGCCTTTCTATATCTATAGCCATCCCCAAAATGGTGTTTATTAAAGAGACACCATCTGCTCCTTCAGCCTCAACTGCACGTGCTATTTCTGTGATGTCGGTAACATTGGGTGACAACTTTACTATAAGTGTCTTATTATACACCTTACGCACAGCTTTTACCACACTCGCTGCTCCTTTACTTGTAACCCCGAATGCCATTCCGCCATTTTTTACGTTAGGACACGAAATATTAAGTTCTATTGCTGGTATATTTTCCAATGTGTTAATTCTTGCTGCACATTCTGCATAGTTTTCTGGAGAAGAGCCGCTCACATTGACTATCATATTAGTCCCTAAATTTTTAATTTGTGGATATATACAATCACAAAAATAATCCACCCCTTTATTTTGCAGTCCAACACAATTCAACATACCAGATGCTGTCTCTACCATTCGTGGATAACTATTCCCCTGTCTTGGCTTTAACGTTGTTCCTTTTACTATAATTCCTCCAATTTGTCTAAGATCAACAAAATCTGCAAATTCTAAACCATAGCCAAATGTCCCTGAAGCCGTCATTACAGGATTATTCAACTCAAGTTTTCCTATATTTACCTTTAAATCTGCCATAACAAATCGTTTATATTGAATACTGGACCATCTTTACACACACACACATTACCATTTGTGGTATCTTCAACGCAACACAAACATGCCCCAATACCGCAAGCCATCTTATTTTCTAAAGATACTTCACACATGTAATCTTTTGATTTTGCATATTTTGCAACTGCCATCATCATAGGCTTAGGACCACATGCCGATATTTGACAAAATCCACCCTGCGCAAGTATTGAATGATTAGTAACAAATCCCTTCTCTCCTGCTGTTCCATCTTCTGTTGTCAAATAAACATCACCATATTTTCGATATTCATCCAATAATAGTAAATCTTTTACAGAACGCCCGCCCAATAGATATATAGGAGAAAAGCCTTTGTCTTTCAAAACTTTACCAAAATATAACAACGGTGCTATGCCTACACCTCCACCTACAAGCAAAATTTTTTGTTGTGAAGACTCTTGTTTGGGTATGGTAAAGCCATTACCAAGGGGAAGAACGCAATTTAAGATTTCTCCCCTAGTAAGCTTTGATAAACGATGTGTACCTTCACCTACAATCGCAACAAGTAACCATAGCTCATTTTTCTGATAATCAACAAAATTTACCGATATTGGACGTCTTAAAAAAGTTGTAGAAGAGCCATCCACTCTTACCTCCACAAATTGCCCTGGAAGAATTTCTGGAAGTTTCTCTGAATGAGTGAGCTTTATAAGAACATACTTATTATTAATAAGCTCTGTTGAAGAGACCTTTAGGTCTAAAATATATTTTTTCATCTATCACATTATAAATTTGGGCAAATTTAGACAAAAAAAATGGTTCTATAGCTATCATACTCTACTATTATCATTACTTGTCCAAAGCCCTTTCAAAAAAAACAGATCAAGAAACTAAGATATAAATATAATAAAGGTACGTATAACATTATTTTTTTGGAACAAAACATTCCCAAGTCTGATCATCGTAGAACACACGAATCTCTGTTATACATCTACGTTCACTCTCCCGAAAAACAAGGTCTGCCTGCAAAGACTGTTGCTTAGATTGCATATTTTTCCTAGCTTGCAGAGACTGTAAAGCCTGTAAGTTTTGAGATACAGGTTGCACACACGAAATAGAAGCAGTTGTAGAGTCATCATCATCACCAAAATTAAGCATTTGTTCTCCATTACCAACATTCGGTAGAGTAGAAGAGGATGTATTATGGATATTCTCGTCTTCAAACATTGTTCCATTTCCAAATAATAACCATTCCGTATGAACATTCGGCATTTTACGTTTTATAGCCTCAACAATATTCAGCGTTGGTTTAGTACGCCCTTGAAAAATACTAGATAGCGTAGCAGCAGATATTCCGATAAAAGCCGCAAATGTCTGTTGAGTCATCTGTTGTGTATCCATAATTTGCTTTATTCTATCCTTCATATTAGTATAACACATTAAAAAAACAGTTTAAATTCGTCTATTATCTTTCTTTTTACAAAGGTAAAACATTTCTGTATTAAATACAACAATACAAAGTAATATTTTTATTCACAGATTTAGATTTACACTTACAAAAACGACCTAGTTTTACATATGTTAATCAATACATTGTCTTTCGGTTTACAAATATAGACCAAGCATATCTACGCCTAGCTAATAAAAAAAATACATTTTTTCAATAAACAACTGATTCACAAATGGATAAGTAAAGAATTGTCTTTATATACAATGAAATAATCAAATAAAAAGAAGAAAAAGGGCATTATAAAGGGATTATTAGCATGAAAACAAAAGTACAACACACTGATTTCATGGAAATAACAACACTTAAGCACGACTGCATAAATATTCATCAAGGTTTTAATATGTAAATATTCATGTTTGCATGTTTAAATACATTACATGATAATTTTATTCGTACTTGTTTTTATTTCTAAATTATTTATGCTTTTGTATTTTATGTTTGTATATTTGTGTTTCTAAATCTCCACTCTTTTAAACGAAAACAAATGTTAAACCTAAATTTATAG
>CAVAAS010000028.1:0-34045 GCA_963586715.1 Barnesiella intestinihominis | reverse complement strand
GGCTTTCGATTCCACTTTTAAGAGAAAAATATATTATTCTTGACCAACGGAAAGAAAGAACGGAAATAAACAAATCTCAGAAGGATAAAGAACATGCAAACAGCCTGTTTTTCAAGGAGAAAACAAGTTTTTTTATGTTCACCAAAAACATTTATTTTTACAAAAAAAACAAATACTTTTAGGCCTATTTGGTTAATAGTTTTGATAAAAAGCGGGAAAATGAGGCTACATATTCCCTAGAAATAATAATGTCCTACAGAATTTTTGCACTGTAGGACATATAAAATCATAAAAAAACACCTGTTCTTTGCAAAAATCATCCAATTTATAAACAAGTGGAGAACCTTGCATATATTTGACCTATTATAAAATTAATGCATTATAAAAAAAATAAGTTCTTTAAGCAATTCCCCTGTAGAATTATTAGTATTACCAATCCCTTTAATTTTAGAATCAGTATCACGAATCTTTTCTATGATTTGCATAACCTTCATTCCTGAGTAATTCTTTATTCCAATCATATAATCCTTGGCAGCCCATGCCGAACGTAAATCCAACCATTTTGCGACTTCTGCGTCATTAGTCCTATTCGGTGCATAATAAGCAAGCATCAGATTTTGGAAAAAAGAGAATATTATTGGAACAAGCACAAAAGCTCCGCCCGTCTTAGGATTACTATCAAAATAGTCAACAATCATGTTTGCCTTTTTCACATTTTTAGTTGCGATGGCGTTTCTCAACTCAAAAGCATTGAAATCTTTGCTTATTCCAATTCTTTGCTCGATAATTTGCGAAGTTATACGCGTTTCACTTTCCGAAAGCGAGAGGATCAACTTATCAAGCTCCCCTACCAACCTGCTTAAATCTGCACCAATAAAATCAGCCATCATTTGTGCAGCCTTATTTTCTATGGCTACTTTTGTACGCTGTCTCAAATACGTTTCAATAAAAGCCGGCAATTCGTATTCCCGCTTCTTCTTACTTTCAAAAACGACACCTGCTACTTTAAAGAGTGAAAGTATTTTTTTCTTCCCGTCTACGACACCATTTTTGTAGCAGACTACAAGAATGGTTGTCTTTGCAGGTTTTTCAAGATATTTTTCCAGCTGTTCCCATTTTTTTATATTTTGTGCCTCTTTAACGATTATCACTTGCCGTTCAGACATAACTGGATAATTTCGAGCCATGTCAGCAATTTGGGCTGCCGAAACATCAGAGGCAAAAACTATTCTCTGATTGAAATCACGTTCTTCTGGCTTCAATGCATGTTCTGCTATAAAGTCAGAAATCAGATCAATATAGTAAGCCTCCTCCCCCATCAAGAGATAAACTGGAGAAAACTTTCCGGCTTTCATATCGCGCATTACGCTCTCAAAAGAAACTGATGATATTTTTTCTGCCATCTTCGTATTTAACTTTTATATACATTACCAACTTTACTTATACCAACCTTCTGATTTGTGATTTAATGTTAAACTAACATTCTGTTATTTTTCTCGCAAAAAGAAATTTCATTCGGTAGATTATGCCACGAAAGCCAATGAAAGAACTTTCCACTACCACTTTTTTTGCATGACATTACGGAAGTCTACTTCACATTAAATCATAATTTATGATGCATTACTTTATAAAAGTATCTGCGCCACATTATAATTTAATTTAGTGTATAATTGGTTTTAATCTTTCCACCGCAATTATTTCAAAGAATATAGCTATTTTTGCAAAGGCAGACACAAGCTGATGTTTTTCCGTTTAGCCCGCCCTACTCTACTATTGCAGGAGCCCCTGCTAAATTATGAGTTGCAATACACGCGCAGTAGCGGTATCCAACCACTTACCTCGTGCCTTTCAATCAGTGATTGATTGGTATTTAGAATGCAAAAATAATAAAATGGAACGATTAAACCTACCCACATACGAAATAAAAACTCGCAACATTAATGGCAAATCATACATCCTTGACATTTTGCGTCGCAAATTCGTTGCCCTAACGCCAGAGGAGTGGGTACGTCAACATTTCGTGCATTTTCTTGTTGAATACAAGCATTATCCTGCAGCTCTGCTTGCTAACGAAGTAGAGCTTGAAATCGGCAAAAAGAAACTACGCTGCGACAGCATTCTTTATTCCCGTGACTTTTCGCCTAGGATGATTGTTGAATACAAATCTCCACAAATAGAAATCACTCAAAAAACATTCAATCAAATTTTTGCCTACAACACATTACTTCACGCTGAATACCTTGTTGTAAGCAACGGCATACGCCATTATTGTTGCCACATAAATTATGATGAACAATCTTATACATTTCTAAACGACTTGCCTGACTATATGGACCTCTAATTATCAATTAGTTTTTACGAAAAAGAACCATTTTCTTGTCAGCATATAGCTGTTGGCCAATTAAGCCATTGCCACAGACGATTCACCAGGCTTCCTACCACAGGACAACTATAACTAGCTATATCAACCACCGTCACACCGTCATGCTCATTAAGAGTGTGCATACCATAGTCCAAGTATCCTCTAGGCGATTTCATCCTTACGTCTTCCATGAATTCAAAATGACCATTACAATAAGAAACTCTCTGTATGGATAATCCACGTCCATACCCTCCGTTACAATCTTGCGCCGGACGATACAACTTTTCCTTTATCCTTAAAAAAGCGCCTCCGTTTCTTGCTATATTATCTTTGAAAATTACATCTTGACAATGGTGGAATTCACCGTCTTCACCTCTTTTGAAAATATTGAGAATCCTTCCGTTCGGCGATGGCTTCTGCGTAGCGAACAAGTATTCACGCCCATCAAATTCTTCAAGAACAGCATCTACTAGAGGCAAGTCACACATCGTGCCACGCAATACGCAACGACATTCAGATATATCGTACTCATAATTTTTTAGTTTTCCTCCAGCAGAATTTTCAGGACAAATAAAGATACTACCATTCTTTCTCACAATCATCGGAAAGCTCAAATGCGTATCCAAATCCAGCAACGTGTCGTTCCGTTCCAAAACATAATCTTTCCGTGAAACTACGAGCCGTGCAAGACGCCCTTTTCCGCTGCTATACAAAAATTCCTCTACAAGAAGCACTATGTGAGTTGGGGTTACATCTACGATAAAAGGATCGGCGAACCACCTGTCAGCAGGTACACCTTTCAGCGGTTCAATACGGAATTTTTTACCCCCCACGATTTTTTCAAGAGGAGCCTGCGGGAAGCCTATCTGCCATTTATTCACAGTAAGCCTCCAATAAAGCTTGTAAAGTATATTTGATAGCTGCCTCATAGAAACACTTTTTATTATACGACAGCCAGAACTTTTCAGTTTAGTTCCAGAGGCGTATTTTTTAAAAAAAACAACACCCGCTGAACAAGAAAGCCACAGACTGCTTACATTATTATGAAAATAACCGTCTCCCCCACTCTTTGTCCAGCAGATACAACGAAAAATTTAAGTATTGGCAAAGTTAAGCATAAAATTCGAGATACCTTTCGTTCCACAACAATTATCTCAATATGAGACTTGTTGCAAAGAACGAGCAATTTTATATATTAGTTTTTGACATCTGAAAAAAACTCACGGATATTGTTAGTTTATCTATTAAAAATGTATCTTTGCAAGCAGTTGAAATAAGATAAGGACAAAAATGGAAGATAAATATAAAATTCCGTTTATTCATGCTTGCATCAGAGGTATGGGAAGAAGGTTCAATCTTCCCGTAAAGAATGCATACCAATACCTGAAGCATTTCAAAGGTATTGACTTTCTGCTGCAATTCTATAACACCTTGCACTTACAGTCAATAGAAGATACGGTAGATGACTTGATTATAGTGTGTAAGAAGAATGGGGGAGCATTAGCATGATACTCTATCATGGAACAAACATGGATTTCGACGAAATCGATATCAGCAAGACGAAGAAATACAAGGATTTCGGACAAGGATTTTACCTTACGGACATCAAATCCCAAGCAGAAGAACTTGCAGAAAAGAGAACGCTGATATTTGGCGAAGCCCCAATTGTCCAAAAATATGAGTTCGATAAGAATCTTCTCTCTTCTCCAAAAGTCAACGTGCTTAATTTTAATTGTGCGTGTGCAGAATGGGCTGAATTTATCTACAAGAATCGAAGCCGTACCATTCCACCTTTCACACATAATTATGATATTGTAATTGGTCCTATCGCAGATGATGGGGTGGCCTATTTGTTGGGACGATATGAAGAGGGCTCGTTTACGATAGAAGAATTGGCGGAAGAACTAAAATTCAAACATCTAAACAATCAATATTTCTTTGGAACGCCAAAAGCTATCAGCTTACTAAAAAGGATAAGGTAATGAAAAAAAAACAAATAAACCAATATTTGGTTGACAAAGCAATAGATGACATTACGAACTATTTGGTGCAAGACCACAAACTGGGAATAGACCAAGCCATTGATTTCATATACAATTCTGACACCTATCAGAAACTGGTCACTCCACAGACGGGACTCTATATCCAAAGTCCAGCCTACATTTATCAGTTGCTGGAAAATGAATACAAAACGGGAAAGCTCGAATGATTTGGCAATTCGAGCTTTCCCGCTTTTCCACTTTTGCTACATTTTCAGTTTTTTATAAGTTTGCCAAATAGTTTCAACTTTGTCTAGCGACTCCTTTCTCAATGAGGTTATCGACGAGCATCCAACCCCAGCAGACGGGTCGTCCACTTATCTACTTTTAGGATGAAATAGCCCACGACGATGCTTGCCGCCATTGTAGCCACGAGCATCAGCAGGGGGTAATGCAAGCCGTAGACATACTCCTTGAAGAGGTAAGTGCAAAACCATGTGTGGATAAGCCACACCACGGTGCTGTACCTGCCGAAAAGGCGCAACACTTTCTTTATGCCTTCAAACCACTTGATGCGAGCAAAGCACACAATCATGGCGAACTGGCAAAACGGGCCAAGCGGTGCCCAGTGGGTGAGACAGCCGATGAGAAAGACCAAAACAAACAGCAGCACCCATGCGGGCTGCGACTTAGGCAGCAGGCGTGCCAGCCATTGCGGGCTCTCGCGGTCGGCGTACTTGCAGTATACGGCTCCCGTCACGAAGGGGAACAGGCAGCTGAAATAGAGTGCCACATGATAGATGGTGTAATGGTCGGCGAAGAACGCCCCATAGTACCTGCTAATCAGAAAGGCACTGATGATGTAGAGCCCGTACGCGCCAGCCAAAATTTTACCCCCGACCCGGTCGAGCAGCGCAAACACTTGGCGGTTTGTCAACACCAGCAGAATGTAGGGGAACATAAACCATATCTCACCATTCCACCTTGTGCGGAAGGCGGTGATGCTCTGCAGGCATTTCAACCAGTCGCCAGGATAGACATCGGGACTCATCCAGCAGGCAAGGGGAAGAAAAACCACAAGCGTAAGCCAATAGAGTTTATAAAGTTTGAATATTCTTGCCCATGGACGGTTGGGCGCGTTCTTGCGGTGCGTGAAATAGAGACCGTAGCCACTGATAAAGAGGTAGATGCCCACGGGGTTGCATCCGCGTGACAACCATGTTGCTAGAGGCAATCCCTGCACAGAGCACAGACTGAATGCCCCTTCCAGATTTTCCGCTCCCCCAAACAGGTGGTAATAAACCATGAACAGCAGGGCGAGACCTTTCAGCAACAAGGAGTTTTCTTTTGAAATATAGGTGAGAGTCATATCAAAATTACATTATTTTTGTTTCCACATAGGGAAGTGTGAATTCTGCAAGCGAGTGCAAATTTATGAAATCTGTTGCAAAAAGCACTTTCGTGACGTTCTATAATTAAAAATGTAAAGCATTGTATCCATTTGTTGACACCTCATATACATGGTGAGCATCTCCAATATACACATCCATCAAGATCAAAGCAAGCAACGAAAAAGTCAGTTGCCCGTGATTTTGGTTTTCAAAGAAAAAAACACTACATTTGCTTCGCAAAGGTTTTTAACGACAACAACAACTTTTTGACACAAATGAAAAAGATAACAAACCCTTTCGCCGATGCCGAAGGATATTTCTGCTTCGGATGCTGCAAAGAAAACCCTGCCGGCGTAAAGATGGAATTCTATGAAGACGGTGAAGAAATAATCTGTTATTGGCACCCTTCTGCCGAATATCAAGGTTGGGTGGACACGCTGCATGGGGGCATTCTAGCCACGCTGCTCGATGAAACTGCGGCTTGGGTCGTTTTCCGCAAGAAGCAAACGATAGGAGTTACGTCTGCCCTTGAATTGAAATACAAACGCCCCGTAAAGACCACCGATACGCTGCTCACCTTACGCGGCCGCATAACAGGTCAAGTGCGCAACTTCCTCACCATCGAACTCACGCTAGAGAATTCCCTGCATGAAGTTTGCACCGAAGCGAAAGCCACCTATTATTTATATACGCAAGAGAAGTCTGCCGAAATGGGCTTCAAAGGTTGCATGACAGAAGAGGAGGAAACAGAACATTGAACATAGTAATTGCCGACAACCAAGACATTACCTATGCAGGGATTTTGCACATCTGCGAGCTGCTGGGAGAGCGCGAAACGCTGCGCATCGAAGACAAAGCCACGCTCATGGAAAAGCTTTCGGGGATGGAAAGTGCCGTGGTCGTGCTCGACTACACGCTTTTCGACATCAACGACATTGCCGAACTGACCATACTCGCCCAACGTTTTAAAAATGTATCGTGGGTACTTTTCAGCGAAGATCTCAGCACAGATTTTCTAAGGCAAATTGTTGCCATATCGCCACGCTTCAGCATCGTCATGAAGGAGTCGCCCCTGTATGAGATAAAAGCTGCAATGAAAGCAGCTGCTCACGGCTCACGCTTCATCTGCCAGCACACTGCCGAAAGGCTTCTTTCTCCGGCAGAGACAACCGAAAAAATCACCCTCACACCGACAGAAACTGAAATTCTGAAAGATATCGCCCTAGGAATGACAACAAAGGAAATAGCTGAAAAAAGAATTTCAAGCTTCCACACCGTCAATACACACCGCAAAAACATCTTCCGCAAACTTGGCGTGAACAACGTGCATGAGGCCATCAGATATGCACTGCGAGCAGGTCTCGTAGACTCCGCTGAATATTACATATAGCCCAGCCTCAACACCAGAAACGTCAGCGTGCGGGCTTGGAAATCCAAGCCCGCACGCTGACGTAAACAACGCCGCGGGCTGACGCCTTAAAGCCGCAAGCCCGCGAACCCGACTCTCCGCTTTGCCATCGAGGCAAAACGGAGAGTATATAAAAAACGCAAAGGCTGGAGATGTTTCCCAACATCTCCAGCCTTACTTTTTTCTAACTAACTTATTATCAACTATTCATTACTCATTTTGAATTCACGCTGCAAAGTTACGCCTAAATGCTTATAGATTATGCCGACTGACGGGCAAAAAAGCACGTAAACGTTTGCAAAATCAAACAAAATCCTTATATTTGCACAAGATAATCCTTGGTACGCCTACATTAAACAGGCTTTAATTGCACTTACAACCACAGCCACAACGCAATATTATGATAAAACAACACCGGATATCATTAAAGGATTTGGCAACACGCCTGGGAGTAAGCATCGCCACCGTCTCGAGAGCGTTGCGCAATAGCCATGAAGTGAGCGACGAACTCCGCGAACGAGTGCAGAAATTGGCAAAAGAACTTAACTACCGCCCCAACCCTTTCGCACAAAGCTTGAGGAGCGAAGCTCCGAAAGTCATCGGTGTTGTTGTGCCAAATCTTGTGGCACACTATTATTCAGCCGTCCTCGACGGCATAGAAGACTACGCCTCACAAGAGGGCTACTCCGTGATTGCCATCAATAGCCACGAGAGTTACATAAAGGAAGAAAAAGCCATCGACAATTTTATAAACATGCATGTCGAAGGCATAATAGCCTGTCTCTCGCAAGACACCGTTGACTACTCACACTTTGAAGGCGTACACAAAATGGGAATACCGCTGGTTTTCTTCGCACGCACATGCCTGCCGGAACTTTTCTCCCAGGTTGTGGCAAACGGAGCCGAAGCAGCGCAACACGCAACATGCCATCTGCTAGAAACGGGAAGCAAGAGAGTGGCATTCCTCGGCGGGCCAAACCATCTCGACATGGTACGCCGGCGCAAGCACGGCTACCTTGAAGCACTGAAAGAGCGCAAGATCAGCATTGACCGAAACATCATTGTTTGCGAAAAGATAGACTTTGAGCGTGCGCGCATAGCTGCCCTCAAGATGCTAAGTTCCGAAAATCCACCTGACGCCATACTTGCTTTCAACGATATCGTCACGTATGCCGCTTTCGATGCCATAAAGACATTGGGCAAACGCATACCGGAAGACGTGGCGATTATAGGCTTTTCCGACACGAATGCCTCGGCGTTCGTCACGCCAAAGCTGTCAACGATAGAGGACCAGTCTCACAAAACCGGTTGCGTAGCTTGCGAACTGCTGATGCGAACAATACACGGCGACACGAAAATATATAAGGAAATAGTGCCCATGGAACTCAAGATAAGAGAAAGTTCCGACAAGCGATAAAGACATATTTCACTGCATAAAAAAACAAATTCAAAACTTTATTATGAAAAAACTTATGACTGCAGCCTTCGCGGTTGCGCTGATGATGTCGTGCGGCTCGGCAAAAGATGCCGGAAGCACAAAATCACTCAACGGAGAATGGGACATAACGGAAGTAAACGGTACAAAGATAAACGCAGGCGACTGCGAAAACGTTCCTTTCCTTGGGTTTAACGCCAGCAAAAAAGAGCTTTACGGTAATTCCGGATGCAATCTGCTTACAGGAAGCTACGGCGGCAATACCAAAAACGGCGAGATAGACTTCTCTCAGACCGGCATGACCAGGATGCTCTGCGCTGATATGAAAGTGGAACGCATGGTAATGGAAGCCCTCGGCAAGTCAAAGAAATTCACGATAGACGAGAATTCCAAGACCATGACACTGAAAGACACTAGCGGCAAAACCGTGATGACTCTGAAAAACAGGAAATAAGCAGGCTATTCTATGTCATCGCTCTTTGCCATAGTGATGGTTCCTGTGCGCGAAACGGTAATTTTTATCGGCACATAGTCGTCGCTTAGCTCATCAGGATTGCCCACACTGGCAAGCAACGCCATACAGTTGCCTTCTGTTTCAAGGACAGCAAGTCCCAAAACGGTATACTTTTCAAGATATTGCGGCTCCACAAATTTCTGAAACGAGTTCTTCGTGAACTCCTGTTTCAGAAATTCTGTTCCGTCATTGCGCTCTATCAACAGTTCTATGCGGTTTTCGTAATAGCTTTTCCCGCTTTCGTCCTTAAAAGCCGGCGAGCTCTTGTCTGAGCTCCGCTTCACTGTAACCTTATATTCCTGCCCAAGCCATTCAACCTTGTCGGTATGTGTGAATCCAGACATACTTTGCGGAGCGGAATGCCGCACTATCTTTACAGGTTTTGGGGCAATTATATCGGTAGACTTTTTCTTTTCGCTGCACGACGCCAAGAAAAGCGAACTGGCTAGCAAGGCAAAAAGGCAAGCGGATGTAGTTTTCATAATGTTTTTCCTATTTTTAGGCAAAGGTAATATAACTTGCCTTAAAACTCAAAACAAATCACTTTTTTTTAAGTTCTGCCGCGCATCAAGACAACAAGCACCATCTTCCATCCGTCTTTTAGCCGGGATTTAGGCAAAAGAGATTACAAAAGCACAATTTTGCACTGCTTTAATATTACATTCTGACAATCTTTCCTTATCTTTGCAAACTAAGAATAAGTATGTTTCGCCCACAGACAAACAAAAAACATTATGAAAAAGAACAAAATCATCGTATTCATTCTATCACTTTGCGCCGTGGCATCCACACTCTCCTCATGCCACAAAGAAGCTAAAGATAGCGGCGGAACGACACGGGTGGACACCATTCCCCAACTTGTCTTGCAGGTAAAAAAATGTTCGCGCCTTTATTCCGCAGAGCTAAAGGTGCACAAAATAATCACTCACTCCGACAACGTAAAAGTAAAAGGCAAGATATTCAACCAAGACTACAACGTCTCCCTGCCCATAGGCTCCCGCCACATAGCAATACCCATAGACGCCACACTGAAAGCATACATTGACTTTAGCGATTTCTCTGCCGCCAACGTCGTACGCAACGGGAAGAAGTTGGAGGTAATTCTGCCCAATCCGCACGTAGAACTTTCGTCCACGCGAGTGAGCCACAACGAGATTAAAAGCTATGTCGCTCTGTTGCGTAATAATTTTTCAGACAAAGAACTTTCAGACTACGAGCAACAGGGGCGAGCAGCCATCATTGAAAGTATCAGCGACACGGGCATTATTGAAATGGCGCGCGAAAGTGCGGCAAAAACGCTTGTCCCCCTGCTTGCAACGATGGGCTTTAGCGAAGACGACATAACTGTTTCGTTCAGCAAAGACTTCCAGTCGAACGGCATAAAGAGGATTATTGAAGAAGCAGAAAAGTGATTTCTGAATACAGTGAGAAAGATTTTCATTTCTTATTTATAAAAAACTGACAGTAAAGTATGAACAACGATACAAACAAGCCGCAGACTGGATGGTTTAAAAGAATTGCCGGCAGCTTCACTCTTACCAAGATAAACATCTTGCTCTGGGGGATTGTGGCAATTATTGTCATTATTGCAGGATGGTACTTTCTGCGTTCAATGAGCGAATCAACCGTTAAAATAGATGTTGACAACCGCATAGACATTACGCCCACGATAGTTACGGCAATGAAAGAAACCGGAGAGTGGCAATTTCTCTCCATAAACGACGAAGAACTCGTTGACACGACGAAAAAAGGCTTCCTGCGCGAAGAGAAACTCGTGAGAATATATTACGGAAAGCTATCGCTCGGCATAGACATGCGCAAGTTTGAGCCGCATTGGGTGCAGCACCAAGGCGACACAATAACAATGACGCTCCCGGAAATCCAGCTACTTGACAACGAATTCATTGACGAAGCACGCACAAAGGCATTCATAGAAACTGGCAAATGGACGAATGCCGACCGCGAAAAGCTTTATCACAAAGCATACAACCGCATGATGGAACGATGCATGACGGCTGAAAACATTGCTGCCGCAAAGGATAACGCCACGGAACAAATTGAAAAAATGCTTCATGCCCTTGGGATTGAACATTGCATCATTAAATTCAGCGAACAAAACTGACGTATGCATGAACTGGCGACGTGCACGACATAAAGCGAACGCCAAGCAATTGCATGCAGCATAAAGAAGACAAACGATAATAACACGCACAAACACATTAAAGAATGGAACAGGTTAACAACTTTTTTACCGCACTGAGCGGTTTTCTTTGGGGATGGCCGATGATTATACTCTTGCTCGGCACGCATATATTCCTAACCATAAGACTTAAGTTTCCCCAGCGCAAGCTGCTCACGGCAATAAAGTTGTCGGTCAGAAAAGACAACAATTCTAACGGTGACGTCTCGCAGTTCGGTGCATTGGCCACGGCTTTGGCGGCAACAATAGGCACGGGCAACATCATCGGCGTGGCAACAGCCGTTGCACTTGGCGGGCCTGGAGCCGTGCTTTGGTGCTGGCTTACCGGTTTCTTTGGCATTTCAACAAAATATGCCGAAGGCCTGTTGGCGATAAAATACCGGGTAAAGAAGCCTAACGGGAAGATTTACGGTGGTCCGATGTATGCCTTGGAACGCGGACTGGGCTGGCGCAAGGCGGCAATCCTATTTGCCGTATTCACTGCATTGGCTGCTTTCGGCATAGGAAACACTGTTCAAGCCAACGCAATCTCCACGCTAGTAAATAATGCCTATGGCGTTTCGCCTTGGATTTGCGGCGCTGTGGTTTGCGCTCTCACGGCAGCCGTCATCTTGGGCGGCATAAAGAGCATATCAAAGGTATGCAGTATGCTGGTGCCATTCATGGCTGTGCTCTATGTTGCCGGATGCATCGTTATTCTGTGTATAAACATCAGTTATGTCATTCCTGCAATAAAGTTAATCATCTCGTCCGCATTCACAGAGCGTGCGGCTGGCGGAGGCTTTGCCGGCAGCACACTAATGTTGGCAGCACGCTACGGTATTGCCCGCGGATTGTTCTCAAACGAATCTGGTATGGGTTCGGCACCTATCGTAGCTTCTGCCGCGCAAACAAAGAATCCTGTACGGCAGGCTCTTGTTTCATCTACCGGAACATTTTGGGATACCGTCGTGATATGCGCCCTCACGGGCATAGTAATCGTAAGCAGCATCATTGCCTATCCAGACATAAGCAGCAACGACGGTGCTACACTCACGCAGCTTGCCTTCGGCAAAATTCCATACATAGGGGCACCATTACTGTCTTTCGGACTTCTCACCTTCGCCTTCAGCACAATTCTCGGCTGGGAACTTTACGGCGAACGCGCCATAGGATACTTGTGCGGCAGGAAACTCACATTGTGCTACCGCATGCTCTACATCATTGGCGTGTTCATTGGAAGCGTGATGAGCCTTGACCTCGTATGGAATGTTGCCGACGTCATGAACGCATTGATGGCTATTCCTAACCTGCTCTCATTGATTTTCCTCAGCGGCGTAACGGTTCACGAAACGCGCAAATACCTTTGGCGCGGACAACTAGACAAGGAAATGGAAGAGTAATAACGGCTAGGAAACGAAAACTCCGTATCATAAGGAAAATAAAATTTCCATTTTTCGCAGCGAATGTCTTAAAAAAACTAATTATATTTAATTGGTTTTACCTTTAGACGGGAATATAATATCTTTGCATTCTGATTGTTATTTTTTTTAAAGTAATATGAAATATGCAATAATCGCCGCCGGTGAAGGTTCACGACTAAACCAGGAAGGTGTCGACAAGCCTAAACCGCTAGTGGAAATCAATGGAGAAGCGTTGATAGACCGGCTTATACGGATATTCATGGCCAACGGTGCTGACGAAATCGTGGTTATCTGCAACGATAAGACCGCTCTAGTCAGCCAGCATCTCGCACACTTGCAGGAAGACGGACTGCACGGACAACGCATACCACTCCGCTTTAAAGTGAAAAGTACGCCAAGTTCTATGCACTCACTTGCAGAAATTAGCCAATATCTTGAAGATACACCGTTTTGTCTTACCACTGTAGACACCGTATTCCGCGAAAAGGAATTTGCAAACTACATAATGGCTTTCAAAGACGCAATGGAATCGTATTCTGCCGACGGTCTAATGGCTGTCACAGACTTCATTGATGATGAGAAACCCCTCTATATTTCCACTGTGCCTGGAAGCCTTCACATTTCAGGCTTCCACGATGAAAAAGGAAACTGCAAAGTTATTTCGGGAGGAATATACGGGCTCTCGCCCAAAGCTCTGCAAACTCTCCGCAAATGTATAGAGCGTGGAGAAAGCCGCATGCGCAATTTTCAAAGAGCGCTCATTGCTGACGGGCTGAAACTGGAAGCTTTCCCATTCAGCAAGATACTTGATATTGACCACAAGACGGACATCAACAAGGCAGAACTCTTCACAAAAGAATAAATACTCGCAAGCATGAACACTCCAACCGCAATCGCCATCTACCGTGCCAAGCGCTTTTCACCAAATGCTGCAGACCGCGACAAAGCGATAATGGACGAAGTTTGCAAACTTCTCTCACCTATATATAATATATATAAGGTGGAAGAAGAGGAGTTGGAGCAGCAATGCAAAACTCTACCCGGCAGCATTCCTCCATATAAAGAGGCTAGTCTTATTGTCAGTATGGCACGTTCACACGAGGTCCTCACGGCACTAAAGACATTGGAAGAGGGAGGCACACGCATAATCAACAGCGCAGAAGCACTTCTCAGAACATCACGCACGACAATAGACCGCGCTATGAGAGAAAACAATCTGCCGGCCGCACCGCTAGAAGGCAACTCCGGATGGTGGATAAAGCGCGGCGACGAAGCTGCTCAGCAAAAAGACGATGTTGTTTTTGCGCCAACAGCAGACAAACGACAAGAAGTTCTTTCTGCATTCCGGCAAAGAGGAATAACAGATGTGGTGGTAACTGCACACGTAGTGGGAGACCTTGTGAAATTCTACGGCGTTGAAGGCACCACATTCTTCCGCTTTTTCTATCCGACAGACGGCGCTTACACAAAATTCGGGGACGAAAAACTAAATGGCAAGGCGCTGCATACTCCGTTTTCTGCCGATAGCCTCAACAACGATGCAGACAAGCTTGCCAAACTTACGGGAATTGAAATCTATGGCGGCGACGCCATAATACGCGCCGACGGGTCATACGCGATAATCGACTTCAACGACTGGCCTAGCTTTGCCC
Source organism: Barnesiella intestinihominis (assembly GCA_963586715.1). Lineage (GTDB taxonomy): Bacteria > Bacteroidota > Bacteroidia > Bacteroidales > Bacteroidaceae > Prevotella. Next base: position 19,701 of record CAVAAS010000028.1, on the reverse strand, counting down.
TTTGCAGAAAAGAGGCAGCTGCTGCCATCTGCGATAAAGTTAAAATATAAAGAAAACGAGCCGGGAACAGTCTCGGCATCCACTAAAAAGACACTAAGATATGGCAACATTCAAAGAGATGCTCCGTGCATCAATGAAATCAAAAGATACAGAAGAGTGGCTGGATGTATACTTCACTCGCCCCATAGGACTGGTATTTACATTACTTTGGCGCAAGCTCGGCGTCCACCCCACCGTTATAACAATACTCGGCATGCTGCTCGGAGCTGCCGCAGGTTGGATGTTTTGGCACAAAGAACTGGAATATAACATCATGGGAGTTATACTGATGATGTTCTCAAACTTCTGCGATTCTACCGACGGGCAGTTGGCACGACTTACGGGAAAGAAGACTCTTGTAGGACGTGTGCTCGACGGCTTTTCTGCCGACGTCACATTCTTCTGCGTATACTTTGCCCTTGCTGTTAGAATGATGACGGAATACATGCCCGGAACCACCACGATATGGGGAATATGGATATGGGTTCTCGCTTTCATGGCAGGGATTATGAGCCATTCGCCGCAATGCCTTCTTTCTGACTATTACAGACAGATACATCTTTTCTTCCTGAAAGGAAAGGAAGGCAGCGAGCTGGACAACTCAGCTGAACAGTGGGCAATTTACCGTTCACTGCCCAAAGGCTCGCTTTTCTTCCGCGCCTTCTATTTCAACTACGCGAAATATTGTGCAACGCAGGAGCGACGCTCACGCAACTTCCAAAGTATGTATCATGCAGCAAGCGAGAAATACGGCACACCGCTCAACATGCCGTCTGAAATTAAGGAGGAATTTCTCGCTGGCAGCCGGCCATTGATGAAATACACCAACTTGCTTACGTTCAACATGCGTGCCATCGCACTCTATATAGCCGCACTGATAAACATGCCTTGGCTTTACTTGATATTCGAAATCACAGTAATGAACATGATGCTTGTATACATGCACCACGAACACGAGGCACTTTGCAAACGCATAACGTCAAAAATCCTTGCCGCATGACAAAGGGTTTTCTATTCGACTATGGCGGCACTCTTGACTCTGGAGGCTGCCACTGGGGAAAAGTGCTTTGGCATGCATATCAACGCTGCAGCGTGCCGGTCAACGAAGCTGACTTCCGCAAGGCATACGTCTACGGAGAACGGACACTTGGCAGCAACAGAATTATAGAACCTCACTTCACTTTCCACCGAACTCTAGAAGAAAAGATACGCCTTCAGACGGAATGGCTGTGCAACGAGGGACTTCTGCCCTATCCCGACGCTTTCCGCGAAAGCATATTCAACGATGTCTATGGCATTACTGTTGAGACTACGCGCAAATCGGTAGAAGTTCTGAAAAAGATCGCCAGCCGCTACCCTATCGTTTTGGTAAGCAATTTCTACGGAAACGTGTCTACCGTACTTTCAGAATTCGGCTTTACCGGACTTTTCCAAGACATTGTAGAATCTGCCGTTGTGGGCATACGCAAGCCCGACCGCCGCATCTTCCTGTTAGGCGTGGAGCGCTTGGGAATGAAGCCAAACGAAGTGACTGTCGTTGGAGACAGCTACGACAAGGACATACTGCCAGCCCACGAAGCCGGATGCCGCACAGTATGGCTTAAAGGTGAGGGATGGACAGACGACGAACCAGAAGAAGTAGTTGCCGATGCCACCATCTTCAATCTCGGTGACGTGTTGGAACTCATAGACAAATAGCGGTGATACACCAAGATACAAGGGACATTTCCGCACAGAACAGAATTTTTCAAGAAAGAAGCAATAGGTTAAACCTTTCATAACGAATTACCTTCACTGTAAAAGAGCGACAAAGGCAACAAAGGCCAGACGCGAAAAAAGTAAGTCAAAAAGGCGCTGCATAATGTAAATGCGCCAAAAGAGAAAAAGTATCAGCCATACAAGGATGAAAAGAACAATAACAATCATACTGTCACTCCTCCTCACAACAATAGCAACCGTGGCGCAACAGATTAGCGGAATTATTGTTGACGAAAGCACAGGCGATAGCATTCCCCTAGCCAGCGTACAGTATAAAGGACACAAAGTATCTTGCGTTAGCGATGTTTCCGGCCGTTTTGCCATAGAACGCCACGACGGATGGTACGCAACGTTCAGCGCTGTGGGCTATAAGTCCTTGCGTCTGCTCATTGGTCCCAATACCCCAAAGGAAATGCGCATTACGCTAAAGCCTGATACCAAGGCGCTCGGAGAAGTAACGGTAAAGACCCGTAAGCAGAAATACAGCAGGAAAGAGAACCCTGCCGTTGAGCTTATGCGCCGCATTATTGCAGCAAAGAAACGCACGGACATCAGCAACCATGACTTCTACCAGTATGCAAAATACCAAAAGCTTACTCTCTCGATAAACGACCTCACGCCAGAAGATTTGGAAACAAAGCGTTTCAAAAAATCACAGTGGATGATGAACCAGGTGGAGGCTAACCCATACAACAACAAGCTTACGCTACCTTTCATGATAGACGAAACGTTCAGCCGCGAAGCCTACCGCAAGTCGCCAGAGAACCACAAGTCCATCATCGTGGCGCAACGCTCTGAGGGCGTAAACAAGCTCATACAGACGGGAGAGATAATGAATACGGTAATGAAAGACGTGTTCAGCAACATTGACATCTACGACGATCAGATCCGTCTGCTGCAGGCTCACTTTACAAGTCCCATCGGTGACGGTGCAATACAGTTCTATCGTTACTACATTGTAGACACGGTTGAAGTAGAACGCGACTCCTGTTTCCATCTTCAGTTCCTTCCAAACAACCAGCAAGACTTTGGTTTCAGAGGAGAACTCTGGGTGGTAAAAGACAGTTCCCTCCACGTTAAGCGCTGCCACATGACATTACCAATCAAAACTGGCGTTAATTTTGTGAAGAACCTGCAGATAATGCAGGCATACTCCCGTTTGGACAACGGAGAATGGGTTCTCTCTCAGGATGATATGGTGGCGGAAATGTCTGTCGCATCGTTCCTTACGAAAGCTCTTGTGGTGAGAAACACCCGCTTTTCCGACTATTCTTTCTCGCCAATAGCCAAAAAAGTGTTCAAAGGCAAGCAGACTGTGATAACAGATCCTGACGCAAAAATGCGCGACGAGGCGTTTTGGCAACAGATACGCCCTCTGTCGCTGACACGTTCCGAAGCCCGCATGCCTGAATTCCTGCATGACATGGAAAATACCAAGAACTTTAAGTACGCAATCTTCGCGCTCAAGGTGCTGATTGAGAACTTTATGGAAACAGGCACGCAGAAACATCCCAGCAAGATTGACATCGGGCCAATAAACACCATGATAACGAGCAACAATATTGATGGTGTGCGCACTAGAATAAGCACGCAAACAACGGCAAACCTGAACCGTCACCTTTTCTTCAAAGGCTACTATGCACATGGTTGGAAAAGCAGACACAACTACTACAGTGCCGAACTGACCTACTCTTTCAACCGCAAACAATACTTGCCGCAAGAGTATCCTCGGCGCACACTGCAGATTCTCTCGGCAAAAGACGTTTGCTCACCATCCGACAAGTTCATGATTACCGACAAGGACAATGTCTTTACTTCTCTGAAATGGACAAAGGTAGACATGATGATGTTCTACAACCGGCAGCAAATCTCTTTCGATTATGAATGGTTCGGAGGTCTGCGCCTTACGGCACGCGTGAAGGCAGAGAAGAACGAGGCCTGCGGAACGCTCCGTTTCACGCCACTTTCAATGGTTGGTTCTGACGCAACGGACAACTCTATAAAACTGCGCACGACGGAAGCATCGTTACAGTTGCGTTATGCTCCTGGCGAGACGATCGTCAACTCCAAGCAGCGTCGCATACCGGTTAACCGCGAAGCTCCGATCTTTACCCTAACCCACACAATGGGATTCAAGGGCGTTTTAGGCGGAGACTATAACTATAACTTTACGGAAGCCTCCATATACAAACACTTCTGGATGAACAGTTGGGGAGACATCGAAGCACAGATTTCAGGTGGAGTGCAGTGGAACAAAGTTCCATTCCCGTTACTTATTGCACCAGCTGCCAACCTTTCGTTCCTCGTTCAGTACCAGACTTTCAACCTTATCAACAACATGGAGTTTCTGAACGACCGGTATGCCAGTCTTGACGTCATGTGGAACATGAACGGAAAGCTCTTCAACCGCATTCCATTGCTTAAGAAACTGAAGTGGCGTGAGGTGATTGGCGTAAAGTGTCTGTGGGGTAGTCTTTCTGAAAAGAACAATCCTCTCTCGGCAGAGAACGCAGGCAGTTCGCTGCTCATGCAGCTTCCCGAAAACAGCAGCGTGATGAATCCCAACAAGCCTTACGTGGAAGTGGTGGCAGGCATAAGCAACATATTCAAGTTCCTAAGCGTACAGTACGTACGCCGCCTCAACTACCTCTCACTCCCAACAGCCCACAAGCAAGGAGTAAGGTTCGACTTCGTCTTCAAGTTCTGACAAGCACATCAACACTCATATAAAAAACCACAAGAAGCAATGGCACAACAACAGTCATCCACTAAGGAACACTCAAAATACAAAAAGCCTCAACTCTATAAAGTTATCATATACAACGATGACGAGACGACAATGGATTTTGTTGTAAACATCCTTATGAACATATTCAACAGGTCGAAAAATGGAGCCGAGGCGCTTATGCTTCGCATCCACAACCAAGGCCAAGCCATCGTAGGCGTTTACACCTACGACATTGCCCGCACCAAGGTTAAACAAACCACGGCCATAGCACAAGAGGAGGGCTTTCCGCTACGCCTTGTCTACAAGCCAGAATAATGCCGCCGGTCAATATGCCGATGGAAAAGTAGCGAAACTCATACAAACCTACCTTTAAAAGGAAAAAAAACAGAAAGGAAAGAATGGAAAATTCCGATAAGATGAGCCAGCTGATGCAGGAAGCCGTGAACTATGCGTGCTCCATGCAACACGAATATTTATTGCCAGAGCATCTGCTCCTCGCCATGACAAACGACTTACTCTTCTGCCAGGGTTTGGGAGCCTGCGGAGCGAGCCGTGAAGCCATCCGCAACGAGCTTATGAGCTTCCTCGACAGAATGCCAACGAAGGAGCATATGAAGGCTTTGTCCATGCCGTCATCACAGTTCACCGACGCACTACGTCTAGCTATGGCAATGGCTGCAAAGGACAATAGACCAAGCATCGGCGTGCTACATTTCGCCAAAGCAATTCTCACCCTCGAGGACTCCACTGCCGCATATATCCTTGGACGACGGATAGAAGGAAAGGAAGACGCTTTCTTCGCCGCGCTAAATGAAGAAGACGGCAATTATCCTGAAGAAGACATGTACCCCCCTTGCTTCTGCGGCGAGCGGCAAGAAGACGAAGACTGGCATGATCTGACCACCGACATAACGGCCCTTGCCCCTCAGCACACCCCGCTAATTGGTCGTGAGGCGGAGCTGGAGCGCACTATCCAAGTGCTTTGCCGCATGGAAAAGAACAACCCTCTGCACGTTGGCGACCCCGGTGTGGGCAAAACAGCCATTATCTATGGTCTTGCCATGCGCATTATCAAGGGGGAAGTGCCTAGACGCCTGCGCGATGCCCATATCTATGGCATAAGTATGGGACAGTTGCTTGCCGGAACGCAATACCGCGGCGACTTCGAGAAGCGGCTGAAAATGGTTTTCGAGGGTGCGCAAGAAGAAAATGCTATACTCTATCTTGACGAGATACACAACATCGTGGGAGCCGGACGCGGTAGCGACGGCGGACCGGACGCGGCAAACATTCTCAAGCCCTATCTTGAGAGCGGCGAGCTGCGCTTCATAGGTGCCACCACTCACGAAGAATACAACAAACGCATAGCGCGCGAAACAGCCCTCAGCCGCCGCTTCCAGACAATAGACATAAAGGAGCCAACGGTTGAGGAAGCCATAGAAATTCTCTATGGCCTGCAGCCCAGTCTGCAGAATTTCCATAACGTGACCTACAGAAAGGAAGCTTTGGAATACGCTGTAAGGGCAAGCCACAAGCATATCTCCGGCCGCTTTCTGCCCGACAAAGCAATTGACCTGGCTGACGAAGCGGGGGCTTGGCTGGAAGTGCACCCCACCCCACAGCGCCACCGCTCCTACGTAACAAAAGGCGTAATAGACAATATTCTGACTAATGTCTGCAAAATTCAAGCCGAGGCTCTGAAGGAAGAAAGCAACAGCAGCCTGACATCGCTGACTGAAAGGATGAAAGAGAAAATCTACGGGCAAGACGATGCCGTAGTCCAAGTGACGCAAACGGTGATGATGGCAAAGGCTGGACTATCAGACGACGACAAGCCGCTTGGCTCGCTGCTTTTCGTAGGACCAACCGGCGTGGGCAAGACGGAAGTGGCACGCACTCTCGCACAAGAGCTGGGCGTAGAACTGGTGCGCTTCGACATGTCGGAATATGCCGAGAAGCATGCCGTAGCAAAACTCATCGGTTCACCGGCTGGATATGTGGGCTATGACGAGGGAGGACTTCTGACTGACGCTGTGAGGAAGACGCCAAACTGCGTTTTGCTACTCGACGAAATAGAGAAGGCACATAGCGACATATACAACATCCTGCTGCAGGTAATGGACTACGCACGGCTTACCGACAACCACGGCCAAAAAGCTGACTTCCGAAACGTGATACTTATAATGACTTCAAACGCGGGGGCGCAATATGCCTCGCAAGCAAGCATCGGGTTCACTGGAGGAACGTCGCGCGGAGAAGCCATGCTCAAGCAAACCAAAAAGACGTTCACGCCAGAATTCCTTAACCGTCTCAGCAGCATCGTCGTGTTTAACGACATGGACCGCCACATGGCATCGCTCATTCTGCACAAGAAGCTCACGCAGCTCTTTGCCAAACTTGAACAACGCAATGTTACGGCAGATATCAACAACGACGCCTTTGAACACCTGCTCGCACTTGGATTTACGAAGGAATACGGTGCACGTGAAATAGACCGCACCGTGGCACATCAGCTGAAGCCACTGTTTATGAACGAAATACTCTTCGGACGCCTTGCCAAGGGCGGAAAAGTTTCCGTAGGCATGGAAGAAGGCAAATTCAAACTGGTGTTCCAAGACAAAGCAGTCGACAGGAAAAATTCGGCAAGCAAAAAGACAAAGCAAAAAGTCAGATGATTTTCCAACTAGACAACACGATAGCCTTTCCCGACCCGCACCTCGGTGAAGACGACGGGCTGCTGGCTGTGGGCGGCGACCTCAGCCCGGAACGACTGCTACTTGCCTACAACTACGGCATATTCCCATGGTATAGCTTCCGGCACAACAAGCAAATACTATGGTACTGCCCGCTGCAGCGCTTCGTAATCTTTCCCGAACGCATCCACGTGAGCCACTCCATGCGCACGCTAATGCGCAAAGATGAATATACGCTGAGCATAAACCGCGATTTCCGTGCCGTGATTGAAGCCTGCGGCAACCTGCGCAACAAAGAAGAAGGGGCGTGGCTCGGCCAGGATATGACCGAGGCATACATCCGTTTGCACGATATGGGATTTGCCTCAAGCGTAGAGGTTTGGAACAAAAACGGCAATCTTGTGGGCGGACTATACGGCGTTGACATCTTCCCTGCCTTCTTCGGCGAGAGTATGTTCTCGCTCGAACCGTCAGCTTCAAAGCTTGCACTGATTTTCCTTGCAGACTGTCTGAAAGAGAATGGCGGGAAACTTATTGACTGCCAGTTTGAGACTCCACACCTGAAAAGCATGGGAGGGGAATATATACCCTACGAAGATTATCTTAACATCATACACGATGACAGTACCTTATAAACTAAAAAAATACACAATCATGGAAAAAGAAACAACGGCAACCGCCAACGGCCCAAAAGCAACCAAACGCTATGTGCAGACAATGGAACTGAGAAACGACCCCGAACTGATTCGCCTCTACCGCGAAGCCCACGACAAGGAGCACTTCTGGCGCGAGATTGGCGAAGGTATCAGGCAAGTGGGTATACTGGAAATGGAAATTTATATCCAAGGCACCACACTGGTAATGATTGTCGACGCACCGGCAGACTTCGACTGGGATGCGGCGATGGCACGCCTTGCCACCCTACCCCGTCAGGCTGAATGGGAAGACCACGTGGCAAAATTCCAGCAGTGTACCCCTGGTTCTACATCTGACCAGAAATGGAAGATGATGGAAAAGATGTTCAATCTTTATTGAATAAAGGTTTAGTCCTGCCAGTTAATTATAGCTTGGGCTTTCGGTTACAATAACTTCACGCAAACTCTCGAAAATAATGCCGCACGGACGGAACTCGCAGCATGCGGGCTTTTGTTCCTCTCCCCACGGCCAAACAAATATGAGCTAAGCTGAAAAGCAAAAATAATGCCGGTCATCCGCTGCACAAAGCAACGATGACCGGCATTATTTGTATTTGAGTCAATAAGACTACCGACTATTTTGAAACGAATTTCTTTCCGTTTTGAACATAAATGCCAGGAACAAGTTTTCCGTTCATGCAACGTCCCTGGAGGTCATACACAGGAGAAGCCTTTGTATTGTCTGATGAAACAGAGCTTATGCCAGCCTGTGTTCCCCATACAAAGGTAGCCACACCTGATGCAGTAAGCGTGCTGGTCTTATCATAGTCGAAGTGATAAAATGACAATTTTCCGCCTTCAGCAGAGTTTGTTGCGGGGAATGAAGAACAACCCGCAGATGTGTCAACCCATACGCTGTAATTTCCGTCAAAGCAATAATAGTAGTATGCTCCTGCATAACCGGCTGTCTGCTGTCCGTTAACGAGACCTATAGAGTCATTCTCTGCGGTAAAGAGCATTTCTGCCGGCGTTGCGCTAGCACCGTCGAACTTCAAACCATAAATCGTGCTTGAACCGCATGTATACTTGGTGAGTGTTGTTGTAGCAGAGTGCACGGTTGTCGTTTCGAGACTGTCAGAATAGTATGTCAGCGTGCCTGTTGCAGTCCAATCTGTTGTTAGTTTCTGCAGTGTTACCTTTGCGCCAGTATAGATATACTGCGTTGAGCCATACCAAGCGGTGAAGTTATCGAAAAGGATAGAGCCGTCTTCAAGCACTTGTCCCTTGAAACCTGCCTTGCTATCAGTGGTATCAGAGATAGTAAAATAAGTATTGAAACCTTGCAATGCCCAACAATCAATTACGTTTGAGGAAGCATCGTAGTCGCCTACATACTGGCATCCATAGCCAAGCAGGTTGTTTATCGCCACACCATCGTCGTAAGCTGAGATAGTAACGGTGTGTCCTGTTGGCAGAGCTTCCCAAGTTGAGTAGTTGAACCACTGGTAGCCTTCTGATGTGGCAATGTAGTTTCCGTAAAGGTCAGACTGTGAACTTACGGCAGCGTGGCTCATAAGGCAAACAATTGCTGCCAATACTGAAAGTGTAATTCTCTTTAACATAAGCTGATACTTTAAAAGTTAAACGTGTATTTATATATTTCTTCTTATCCGTTTGCGGAGCTATGTACAGTGAAATGGCGGGGTATCAATCATTCCACTGGCCGTAAATCTGCACAAAGCCCGTGTACTTGTTGCTGCAGATATAGCCATAGAGGTATATATATTTCTGCGCAAAATCTATCCATGAGTAGGGTCCGTAATTGTAGCCGCCATACCAGTCGAGATAGTCTATGCTGCAGTCGTCAACATTCCAGTTATATATATAGTATCCGTCGGCATCAATACCAGAAACGACGTAGTTTAGCTTGTAGGTTGAATAGTCGAAAGCATAAGCTCCCATACCTTCCACAGGCACCATCTCGCCACATAGCGTTTCAATCTTGTCGGCATTGAACTTAGCCCCGTCGGGTGTCAGCGTGAAATAGAAGTCGTTGCCTGACCCCATGAAGTTTGAAATATAGAATTTGTTTACGCCCTCCAATGTGTAGATGTCGGAGTATGTTGTTGGAAGGACGCTCAGTCCGTAATAATAGAACTTGGCATTCTGGTGAATCTTCTTCCACTGCGAAACGATGACGTAGGCTTCCATCATGGTAGAGCCGTCTTGCTGGGCATAATGGTCAGCATCCTTCTCGTCAACGGTAAAGCGGAAGGAATATTTAGTGCGCGGTGTCAGTCCGCGAGCGTCTACGCTTATCGTATCATATGCCTGACCTGCTGAAAAATGTGCCGAGTCGGGCAATTGTATGGCTGTGGTGTCTGCATAGACTGTGTGCAGGGCTACGCTGGCAGAACGTGTAGTGTCGCAGCGGCCAACCACGATTTGGAATGTCGAATCCTCTGGTTCAAGAATATACTCGGCGGCATTTGTTGAAGCGAAAAACGCTCCTTGAGCATCGCTTTGTGTGGCTTCACCTGGCGAATAGCTGTCAGAGTCGGAACACGCCACCGTTAGGGCGGACAACGTAAACGTGAGGGCAAAAGCCAAAAGGGTATGTATGCTTGTATTCTTCATCTCTCGTTATTGTTTTTATCTGTTTGTTTCAAATCCGTTCAGTGGGGCATTCCATTGAGGAAGCCCCGTCGACGGGTCAATATTCTGTCTGCGACTTTACTGCGTTTGAAGGATCTGGGTTAAGCAAAACGCTGGGGTTCTGATCCTGCTCATACTGCGGTATGGTATAGTTAAGCCAAGGCGCAACATATCCCTTGCGGGAATTCAGCTGGTAGTCATCAGGGAAGTTTGAGCCGTCGTAGTAGCGGCAAATCTGCTTGGCCAAACGCTTATAGTCGAAATACACAAGTCCTTCGCCCCAAAACTCTATGCGCTTCTGTATCATCAGTTCGTCGGTGAAGTCATCAAGGCTTGAAGCGTCGCATTTATAGGAGCCATCAGTGTAACGCCATGTGTTCATGAAATTCTCAAGTGCCGTCTTTCCTGCCGCAAGGCCTTCGCTATGAGCCACAGCCTCTGCGTAGATGAAATACATTTCTTCCACTCGCATAAGGGGAACATCGCAGAGTACACCGACATTGTAGTCGTCAACATTTCCTGAGCCGGGGTGGAACTTCAGCGAAGCCAAAGTGTCGAGCGAGCACCACGCCGTGTCGTTGAGCAGAGTGCTGTAGCCTGCCGGCACTTGCTTTGCGTCAACGTCAGAGGGAGCCACCCATGACTTCTTGCGCCAGTCGGCATCTGGAATCTTATTGTAAAGGGCTCGTCCTATACAACGGTAGCCTCTTCGTCCGTTGTTGTTGTGATACATGTATGAACCCCACGAGAATACGGGCGATTCACTTGACATATTGCACATCCAGCTATACCAAATACTTCCTATCTGCTCCTTTGCACCCATAGAGGCTGCCCACATCCATGCTGTATTGGCTGAGTTGAAACCTGTGCGTGTATCGTACCACTGGCTACGCGAGAGCGGTTGATATCCGTCTTGCTGCATTGCCAGTTTTGCACAAGCGGCTGCTTTGGCATAACATTCCTGTGCTGTTGTCACTCCAAGCGGTTGGTAGCCATCGTTATCGGCCTCATGCTGAAGTTGCAACGCTAGATCTGCCGGCGCATGCTCAAAGCGTGTTGCCATTTCTAGCCAAAGACGTGCCTCAAGTCCGTAGGCCACGCTTTGGTCCGGCTGACTCTTGGCGCTACGCTTGTAGCCATCGAGCAATTTCTCGGCACGGGTCAAGTCGGAAAGTATGAAACGATACATCGTATAGAACGGGGCACGCGGATTTTGCTTGGCCTGTTCATCGGTGGTGGCTTCGGTTACTATCGGCACGGTAAGCCCCAACACATCGGTTGCACGGCTGTCCAAAGAAGTGAAGCCTGTGGTTTTGTATTCAAACAGGCGGGCCATGTCCAGGTATGCCAAGGCACGGTAGCTCAACGCCACACCCACGGCTTGATTTTCAGCGGTGGTGGCATTCTGCTTCGTCCCCCACTCGCCTATTATCTTGCAGGCATTGGCATTGAGATAATAGTAGAAATAAAAAGAATAGAAGGGATGGTCGTTAAGGTATGTGCCGTTTGCTATCCAAGAATAGTAATAATCAAGCGAAGAACTGCCTATGGGAAAGTCCTCGCAAAGGATGTCTCGAATGAACATCTGGCAGGGATAGCCCCAGTCATCGGAGGTTCCCGATACGCCGTAAGTGTCATGCATCACCATTATGGCATTAAGACCGTTGGTAAGCAGCGCGGCTGGATCGGACGACTGGTCGATTTGCTGCTGAGTGCCGTAGTCTGTGGGCAAATCTTCCTCCAGACATCCTTCCAAAGATAGTGCGGTTGGCAGAAACAGCGCGGCGATGAGTGATTTCTTCAGTATTTTGTTCATGTCTTTATGTATTCCGTTGTTTTGCTTATATATGTATTTTTGTAGTTCCCTCTGCTGGCGTCAGCTTAGAAGCTGAGCGTCACGCCACCTGATATGGTGCGGGAGAAAGAGTAGTTTTCCGTTCCAGGACTTCCCGCATAGCTGGTGCGCGGATCAAGTCCTTTACGTTTTGACCAAAGATTCACGTTGTCTGCCGATACATAGACACGCAGTTTTGAGAGTCCCCACTTTCCGATGAGGTTACGAGGCAGGCTGTAGCCCAAGTTCACGCCGTTAAGACTCAAATAGCTTCCGCTGATAAGGAAGCGGTCTGAAGTGGCGTTCTGATAAATATCTCCAAACTGGAAGCGAGGAATGTTGCTGTCGGTATTGTCTTTACTCCAAGCATTGAGCACATCTTTGTGGAAGTTCTGTCCGGCAAGCTGTGCGTTAGGACTGTGCATTAGCGACTGGTATCCATAATCGAACACCTTTCCGCCAAGGGAGAAGGAGAAATTGATGTTGAAGTCGAAACCTTTATAAGAAAGACTGGTGCCGAAACCGCCATAAATGTCTGGGGTTGGATCGCCGCAGGCATAATAGCTAACGTCCTCGTAATTGGTTGTTGTGGTAATGTTGCCGTTTGCCTCTGTCTTATACCACATGGAGTTTCCCTCATTGTCAACACCGGCATACTTGGGCAGACGCCATGTATAGATGGAAAGTCCCTCACCATAGAAATAGTTGCCTGAGGTATAGCCGTTATGACCGTCAAGAACGGCCTTCTTGTTGTCTTCGTAAATCTTTGTTATCTCGTTACGATAGTGAGTGACATTGAGGTTGAGCGACCACACGAAGTCCTTGCTCTTAATAACATCGCCCGAGAGGTCTAGTTCTACTCCGCGGTTTACCATATTGCCAACATTGGCATAGTATACTCCTGTTCCCTGGGACATTGGCTTGATTATCGTGCTGAGCATATTTGTGGTCTTGCGGTAGAAATATTCAAGGCTACCGCGAAGCCGGCTGTCAAGCATGGAGAATTCCGCACCAATGTTGAAGTTTGAGTTCGTTTCCCACGTGATGTTCTCGTTACCCTTGGTGGCGAGCATAAGAGCAACATTGTTGCTTGAGTTCGTTATAAGGTAGGTATCGAGATATTTGCTAGAGCCGATGGCATCGTTTCCTTGCTGACCGAATGACATTTTCAGCTTCAACTCCTGCAACCAGCTGCTGGTTGGCTGCATCCAGCTTTCCTTACTCATTATCCAAGCCGCACCGAAGGAGTAGAAATTACCCCAGCGGCTCTTTGGAGAAAAGCGGGATGAACCATCGCGGCGGTAGGACAACTGTGCAAAGTACTTGTTGTCGTAGTCATACATACCGCGGAAGAAATAGCCCTCCGTGTTGTATTTGCTTTGGTCGGAATTGCCGTATTCATTTTTTATCGCTCCGCTAAGCTCCTGATTGCCAAAGTAAGAGAACATCTGAGTGCGCGTTGCGATGATGTCTTCAGAAGTTTGGCGATAGTTCTCATGGCCGAGCAAAAGAGTCATTGTATGCAGGCCGAAAGAACGAGAATAGTTGAGGAGTTGCTGGAAGTTGACCGTATAATAACGATAGTGGCTCTTGCTTATATATCCTTCGGGATAGGTGTTATGGCTTGTGCCGTAGAAAGGCTGAACGGTGGATGTGTAGCGGTATTCATACGTGTTTACTGTTCCGTTTACCGTAAGTTTCAAGCCTTTCAGGAAGGTTGGAGTAATGTCAACAAAGCCATTTATGTTGAAAGTGTTGCCAACTTGATTCTTTGTCTGCAGCTGATCGTCCTTGAGTTGGTTCTGCGAATTGAGAACATAGCGAGAGCATCCTGCGTTTGTCCCGTCACCGTAGTCCATCATCTTCCCATTGGAATCGGTCATGATATTGCCTTGTCCGTCGCGCAGATAAAGGGGATAGATTGGCGCAATCTTAGTAAGGGCATAGAAAATGTTATTGCCCGAATCGCTTGTCCCGTCGGAAGAATAGTCTACTACAGAGTGAGCGTAGTTAACATTCGTGCCTACCTTCAACCATTCCGAAGCCTTATAGTTGGCTTTCACGCGGGCTGTGTATCGTTTGTATTCAGATCCGTATGAGATGCCGGGGTTATCAAGGTATCCCAAAGAGGCATAAAACTGAGAGGCTTCGTTTCCTCCGTTGATATTCACATTGTATTCTTGACGAAGAGCCGTGCGATAGGCTGCCTTCAGCCAATCATCGGGACGCAAAGTATAGTCTTGTCCGTTGTAACTCACCACGCGACCAAGCGTTGCGTTAGGATTGAGACGACCATTGTCGCCGATAAGATACTGTCCCTCCGGCACATTATATACGTTGTAGCCGAGTCCGCCAGCTGAAGCATCGTCTCCCAGCATGTTTGTATTGGCTGCTGCATGAGCCGCCGCGGAAGTACGACCGTCTGAGATATATTTGTTGTAAAGAGCCTTGTACTGCAGTTCATAATACTGCCCAGGTTCTGTTATCATGTCGTAGGTTTTGGATGCACGGCTTACGCTTCCCCATTTAGCATCAAGGCTTACTGTTGTACGTCCCTGCTTGGCGCTCTTTGTTGTTATCATAATTACACCGTTTGCGCCACGCGCTCCATATAAAGCATTGGAGGCTGCATCCTTGAGAACCGTAATGGAAGCGACGTCTGCTGGGTTAATGTCACTCCATGCCCCATAGTAAGGCGATCCGTCAACCACGATTAGCGGTTCCTGCCCGGCATTGATACTACTTATACCACGCACGAGTATACTTGGAGTGGCGGTGGGATCACCACCTGACTTATACATCTGCACACCAGCAACTTGACCCTCAAGAGCGTCAACAACAGTATTTGTTTGGCGTTGCGCTATCTTGTCGGCACTTACTACGCCTGCCGAACCTGTAAAGGAGCTACGTTTCTGTTCACCATAAGCGACAACTATCACCTCATCCAATTCTTTATCGTCTGAATGGAGCTTTATCTTCATGTCGCTAGCGGCTTTAAGCTGCTGCGATTCCATACCTACATAACTTACAGTAAGGCTGGCACCGCGCTTGACCCCAGGAGGCAGAGTGAATTTTCCTGAGATGTCGGTTACAGCACCCGTCTGTGTTCCCTTGACAACGACTTGCGCACCTATAACGGGCTCGCCATTGTCATCGGTCACAACTCCTCCAAGCCCACCTTGACTCTGGGCGGATACATATCCTACCGCCGAAAGCAATAGGGAAACCAAATAAATCCTTGTTCTCATATCTAACTGCTATGTGATTATTCCTTGTATATATATGTATGTTGTCCCGTTAAAACTATGGTTGTTCCTGCACGTTTTACAATCAATTCCGATTACAAAAGTACTGTAAAGCATTAACAACTCCAAACATTTTTACACACAATCTATGTATTATTATTACATTTTGGATTTTTCTAGCATATTTTCCATACCAAACGACTAGTGACACAATAAAAAACACATGACTTGCGTTAATGTATTATAAGGAACTATCCAGCAAAATATGAGAAAACCATTCAACACCATGCACTTCACGACCGTTATTCTTGCATTTCTAATTTCACCAATTCCTGAATATAAACTGCAAGCTTGCGGGCATACAACTTCAACAGCAACTGTTTCAAAATTGTTCGAGGCAGACTCTATATCACTAAGCACTAAAGATGGCGAAAAAATTATCACAAAAGATACACTGTCTTTATGCAAAAATGAAGATAACGCTGCTGGCGTAAGTAGAAAAAAGAAGCGGCATAACCGAAAGGACAAAAAGCGAAAAACTTTCAGACAAATTATTGAAGAAAGCGATAGCCTGCGTCTTCAAATGCGACTAGCCGCCGAAAAAGGATATATGCTGCAATGGGCAGACACGCTCTACCGCAAGATATTTGCAAAAACAGCCACAGATTCTATAAAATTACGCCAATACTCAAAAAAACTGCAGAAGGTTGACAATAAACTGAAGTTTATTGACAACATTTTGGCTAAGAAATACAACAAGGTAAAGTATGATACGCTTTACATTTCCCGCCCGCCATATCGCTGGACAATAAAATTGCGCGGCAGCTTGTCGGGGGCAACACTACAAACTCTGACGAATAACGAAAACACAGAGGAAGACACTCGACTGCATTCTGCATGTCGAGGAACAATGAGCGTTGGGGCAACTTATCGCGGACTAGGGTTAAGCGTATCTATAAATCCAGGAAAACTTGCAGGAATAAATAAAGATTATGAGCTGAATCTAAATTCTTACGGAAACAAATTCGGCTTTGATATAGTTTTTCTGTCAAGCAATACGCTCAAAGGCTATCAAGAAATAAACGGCATACGCACTGACGTTGACAAGGGAACAGTAAGTCAAGATGCCCTAAACATCAACTTATACTATGCTTTCAATGGCAGACGCTTCTCCTATCCTGCGGCATTCACACAAAGCTACATACAGAAAAGAAGTGCTGGAAGCTTCATGATTGGAGCAAGTTTCGATGGAACAAAGACACGTGTGAACGACAATGCCGACAAAGGCACGATTCCATCAAAACTTACTCTTGTGGAATTTGCAGTAGGTGCAGGCTATGGCTACAACCTTGTCCTCGGGAAACGGTGGCTTTTCCACATTTCAGCATTGCCGACATTTACGATCTTTGCACATAGCAAAATGGAAGAAACAGGAGATGTGCAACGGATGAAATATAAATTTCCGAGCGTGATAATTACAGGACGCAGCGCTGCAGTATATACTTGGCGCAACAAGTTCTGGGGACTCAACGCAGTTTTGAATTTCTCCTCGCACGGCGATGAGCAGTACCTAAAGATTAGGCGCGTCAAATGGATGCTACGCACAACATTTGGCTTCCGCTTCTGAACCTACTACCTTATATATTCAATCTTACTCTCGTCACGTGGCTTCTGTTCAGGCGTTTCATCTGGATAGCCTACGGCAATAATATATGCTATATCGTAGCCCGAAGGTATATTGAGTTTCTCCAGATAAGGTTTACAGTCGGCATTGGTCTGCAAAAATCTTACAGGCCCTCCAAGACAACATGTGCCAAGTCCTAGTGACTGGGCTGCAAGTATCATGTTCTCCCCCATTAGCCCAACATCAACCTTCCCGCTTCCATCGGCAGGAGATGCCACCACGATTATTGCTGGTGCATTGCGGTACATGTTCTTAAAATTCTTGTCGCGTGCCACTTGTTCCGGCATGGCCTTGCGGAAAATCTCTGTAGTACCGTTTATAAAGTCTGCACTTTCAACAACTCTTACAGCCCAAGGTTGTTTGTTCATGCCGTTGGGCGCATTTATTCCGCACTTGGCAATAGTTGCAAGTTTTTCGTGTTCTACTGCTTTGTCTAGGTATTTTCTGACAGAACGGCGCGACATTATTGTCTTTATCACTTCATTTTCATTTGTCACGCTTCCGCATTGCTCTTGCGACAGACAGAACTGCGGCAAAGCCAGCAGCCCACAAACCAACATTGATGTTATTTTCATATCATTAAACTTTAGAATCATCTAGGTAAAACCGCTGGCTAAAAAATAAAATCCAAACGGCAACATACCTAAAATGCAAAATCTCCGACCACCAAACGACACTATATGCCATTAGACAATCGGAGATTCTTTTCTTTATTTTACCTTAAAAACGCGAGTAAACAAATGATACTCATAGCGTTTTTCTCATCTAAAAATTTATTTTTAAGCCCACGGATTCTCTGTTGGATATGGCAAGTTCTTCGGCTGATTGTAGGCGATATCTTTTATTCCAAGATACTTGAATACCTCGAACAGGGTCTTTCCGACATGTGAGAAAGCAACGGCTCCATGATGAGGATACCCCTTCTGGATAAGAACGTGACGATAGAAACGTCCCATTTCAGGGATTGCGAAAATACCTATGCCACCGAATGAACGTGTCGGAACGTCAAGCACTTCACCTTCCGCAATGTATGAACGAAGATTACCCTCAGAATCACACTGCAAACGATAGAAAGTGATTTCGCTCGGAGCGATATCTCCTTCAAGAGTGCCACGTGTGAAATCAGGAGTGCCACCATTCTCAAGCAATCTGTTCTGAATAAGCTGGAACTTTATGGCGCGAGCTTCACACATCTTGCACTGTGGTGTGTTTCCGCAATGGAATCCCATAAAGGTATCAGTAAGTTTATAGTCGTATTTCTTTACTATATCCTCGTCATAGATATACTTTGGTACGCTATTGTTGATGTCCAGTAATGTAACTGTATCGTCTGAAGCACACATTCCTATATATTCTGACAATGCTCCATAGATATCAACCTCACAAGCTACAGGTATTCCGCGGCTAACTAGACGGCTGTTAACATAACATGGCTCAAATCCAAACTGACTTGGGAAGGCTGGCCAGCATTTGTCGGCAAATGCCACATATTTGCGGGAGCCTTTGTGTTGCTCTGCCCAATCAAGAAGAGTAAGCTCAAACTGTGCCATACGGCGACTCAAGTCGGGATAATATTTTCCTTCTCCCATTTCTTCAGCCATCTCCTTGCAAACGTCATCAATGCGCGGGTCATTTTCATGTGCTTTGTATGCAACGAGCAAATCAAGTTCGGAGTTTTCTTCTATTTCAACGCCAAGTTCATAAAGTCCCTTAATGGGGGCATTGCATGCAAAGAAGTCTTGCGGACGCGGACCAAATGTTATAATCTTCAAGCCTTTCAAGCCTATTATCGTGCGAGCCACTGGCACAAAATCTTTTATCATTGCAGCGACATCTTCAGCAGTGCCAACGGGATATTCAGGAATGTAACCTTTCAAGTGGCGCATTCCCAAATTGTATGAGCAGTTAAGCATGCCACAATATGCATCACCACGGCCATTGATCATATCGCCATCGCCTTCGGCTGCTGCAACGAACATTACTGGGCCGTCAAACTCTTTTGCAATGAGCGTTTCAGGTGTTTCCGGACCAAAATTGCCAAGGAATACAACGAGAGCGTTGCAGCCTTCCGCTTTGATTTCAGCCATTGCCTTGAGCATGTCCTGTTCGTTTTCAACGGTTGTCTGGCAGTTGAAGATTTCGCCTTTATACTCGTTTACTATATTTTCACGGCGCTGTGTTGACAGTGCAATGGGGAAACAATCGCGGCTTACTGCCACGATACCAAGCTTAACTTGTGGAATATTGTTACTTACCATAGTATTTTAATAAATGTTTTTGTATTTTTCAATGCATTGCAAAGTTAGTGTTTTCTTTCAAACAATAAGCGGAGGTTTACTGATTTTAATGATAATTTGAACTTTTCTACCCCTATTGCAATCAAATAATCCCCTTGATTGTTTTAAATTCCTCTTTCCTGCAAGTAAATGT
>CAVAAS010000027.1:0-37624 GCA_963586715.1 Barnesiella intestinihominis | reverse complement strand
CCGCCTAACTCGTTGGTTACGAGGGCTTATCGCGTTATTCCTCCACTGCTGCCTGTGCCGCTGCCAATCTTGCTATCGGCACACGGAATGGGGAGCAACTAACATAGTTAAGTCCAACACGATGACAGAACTTAACAGAAGATGGTTCACCACCATGTTCACCACAAATTCCGCATGTTAAAGAAGGACGAGTTTTGCGACCCTTTTCTACTGCCATTTCAATTAGTTGACCAACACCATTTTGATCAAGCACTTGGAACGGATCAACATTTAGAATCTTCTTGTCAAGATATACAGGCAAGAAACTTGCGATATCGTCACGACTATATCCAAATGTCATCTGTGTAAGGTCGTTTGTACCGAAGCTGAAATATTCTGCCTTCGCAGCGATATAGTCAGCAGTTAGGGCTGCACGAGGTATTTCAATCATTGTTCCAACACGGAACGGAATCTCTGTGCCTTCCTGTTCGAAGAGTGCCTTGGCTGTTTCACGAATCACTTTCTCCTGCATATCAAATTCGTTTACAATACCAATAAGAGGCACCATAATCTCAGGTCGTGGATCAAAGCCCTCCTTCTTAAGCCGAATAGCGGCACCTAAGATAGCCTTTGTCTGCATTTCTGTAATTTCCGGATACGTATTACCAAGACGGCAACCACGATGACCGAGCATAGGATTATGCTCACTCAAACTATTAACACGCTGTTGTATCTCAAGAACGGTAACACCCATTTCCTTAGCCATAGCTTCTTGACCTTCAAGATCATGGGGCACAAACTCATGAAGTGGTGGATCAAGCAAACGAATATTTACAGGACAAGCGTCCATTGCTTTAAGAATTCCGTAGAAGTCTTTCTGTTGATACGGCAGAAGTTTTTCAAGAGCTTTCTTACGACCCTCAACGGTATCAGAAAGGATCATTTCACGCATTGCCTTTATCTTTTCATTATCAAAGAACATATGTTCTGTACGGCAAAGTCCGATACCTACAGCACCAAATTTGCGTGCAACTTCAGCATCGTGTGGAGTGTCTGCATTTGTACGTACAACAAGTTTTGTATACTTGTTACAGAGAGTCATCAAGTCTGCGAAATCACCAGTTACTTCTGCAGGTTTTGTTTTTACTTCACCAAAATAGACTTCACCAGTAGAACCATTCAAAGAAATATAATCACCTTCCTTAAGAACGGTGCCATCTATCTCAACAGTTCTTTTCTTGTAGTCTACGTTAAGTGCACCAGCACCAGAAACGCAACACTTACCCATACCACGTGCAACAACAGCAGCATGAGAAGTCATACCTCCACGAGCAGTTACGATACCTTCTGCTGCAGCCATACCAGCCAAATCTTCAGGACTGGTTTCAATACGTACCATAACAACATTGTGTCCGGCTTTATGCCACTTCTCTGCGTCATCGGCAAAGAAAACAATCTGTCCGCAAGCAGCACCTGGAGAAGCAGGAAGACCGCGCGTCAACACCTTTGCTTTCTTTTGTGCATCTTTATCAAAGATTGGGTGTAGAAGTTCATCAAGTTTATTGGGCTCGCAACGTTCAAGAGCAGTCTTTTCATCAATTTCTCCTTCACGCAAAAGATCCATAGCGATCTTCACCATAGCCGTACCAGTACGTTTTCCATTACGTGTCTGCAAGAACCACAATTTGCCTTCTTGAACTGTGAATTCCATATCCTGCATATCGTGATAATGATGTTCTAGCTTATCTTGCAATTCATTAAGCTGAGCATAAATTTCAGGCATAGCCTCTTCCATTGAAGGATATTTCGAAGCACGTTCCTCTTCAGGTATCTGCTGCTGAGCAGCCCATTTCATAGATCCGGATTTAGTTATCTGCTGAGGAGTACGTATACCTGCTACAACATCTTCACCTTGTGCATTAACCAAATATTCACCATTGAAAACATTTTCACCAGTTGCAGCATCTCGGCTGAAGCATACTCCAGTAGCTGAAGTATCACCCATATTTCCGAAGACCATAGCCATAACCGAAACGGCTGTACCCCACTCTGCTGGAATTCCTTCCATCTTTCTGTAAAGTATTGCACGCTCGTTCATCCAACTATCGAAAACAGCGCAGATTGCTCCCCAAAGTTGATCCATTGGCTCTGTCGGGAAGTCTTTACCAGTCTGCTCTTTGATTGCAGCCTTAAAGAGTTCGACAAGCTGCTTTAGCTCGTCAACATTCATTTCATTATCCAAAGTGATACCACGTTGAGCCTTCACTTTCTGGATTATAGCCTCAAACGGATCAATATCTTCCTTGTTTACAGGTTTCATGCCTAAAACTACATCACCATACATCTGAACAAAACGGCGGTAGCTATCATAAGCGAAACGTTCGTTGCCAGTTTTCTTAGCCAAACCCTTTACAACATCATCGTTAAGGCCCAGGTTTAATATTGTATCCATCATACCAGGCATTGATGCTCTTGCACCTGAACGCACACTGACCAGCAGCGGATTCTCTACATCACCGAATTTACTGTTCATCAAACCTTCAATATGATGAACTGAAGCTATGACATCATCCTTCAAAAGGTTAACGACATCGTCTTTTCCCTTTTCAAAATATTCATTGCAAACGTCTGTTGTAATTGTGAATCCAGGAGGCACAGGAACACCTATGAGGTTCATTTCAGCCAAATTGGCACCTTTTCCTCCGAGCAGGTTTCTCATGTCTGCCTTTCCTTCAGCCTTTCCATTACCGAAGGTATAAACTCTTTTTTCGCTCATTGTTATAAATGTTACGTGTATTTAGTTAGAAATTTAATACGCTTTGACATGCAAAAATAACAAAAATGGTTAAACAAGACAATTTTTTAGAACTTTTCTTCATAAGGACATAAGTGATAAAAATAAAAATCTGACTTAGGTCAAAATTTTCCTTTACATTATGTATGTTTTGCTACATGCACTTTATAAAATGGCATAAAATAAGTTCAAGGATTGTTTGGGAATATCCAACTCAATCATTGAACTTATATATTAGCAGAGCAATAATCCAAATGCGCTATTTAACGAATTTTGCGCCTCTCAACAAAGAGAACTTTATTTTTTTCCCATTTGTAGATGTCGGTTTTTTCCATTCACCGCCAGTTATCGCAATCGTTGTTTTCTTTCCTGCAGGAGCAGCTTCGATAGCTTTAGACAAGTTCATAAATTGTCCATTGCCATCAGCAGAAACAATAATATCATATTTCTTTATTTTATGCGCTGCTAGATCAGGAATTTTGCTACACATCGCATCAGCTATGCGAGAAGACACTTCTGTTGCACCATATATAGAATAATGTGTATTGTCCTGTCTACCCTTTGGCAATGATGGTGTTTCTCCAGGTGCGAAAATCATATGAAGTTTTTTAGAGCCTTCAACACCTAACCCTTGCTCCAAGTCGTGCGTTATTTTATTTGCATCAATAAATGTCACTCCCATTTCTTCAGCCACAGTTTTGGGCGAGATGAGATAAGCCCCATGTGTATCAATCAGAGTGTCACCTTCATGAAGATTTTTGGAGCTATTGTCTCGCAAATCATCATCGGCAACTGCTGTCTGCGAGCCACTAAAATTACGTCTTACTACACTATTCATAAGAATAGGATAAGCACCTTTTTCGCGAGTCTCTCTAACAAATTTACGTAAGTTCTCATCAAAAGTTGTTCCAGGGTCTGTATGTCTCGACGTATCTTTTTTCTCGTCATTATGACCAAACTGGATAATAACATAATCACCAGGTTGAAGTTTGTCAAGAACCTTTTGCCAACGCCCTTCACTGATAAAGCTTTTGCTGGAACGTCCGTTCATCGCGTGGTTATCCACTATTATTCCATCATCAAAATAATTCATCAACATCATACCCCAACCACGTTCTTGCTTATCACCAGTTATATCTTTGTTTGCCATGGTAGAATCGCCTATCATAAAAATGGTCTTCTTTTGAGGAGCTGTCAAAGATGTTAAAACAGTTGCCAATATTACCGATGCTATACAAGTCAGTATGTTACGTAATCGCTTCGTATAATAAGTTTTTTGCATAATATTAGTTTTTAAGATGTATATGTTAGTTCTTTTTTTAGGTAAAATAAAAACATAGGCATGCTAGCCACATAAAAATGTGCAACATGCCTACGCAATATTTTCTAACCTTTTACTATTTCTATCAGCTCGCTTGGAGTTACTTTCTTCTGCTCTCCGGTTTGCATATTTTTCAACGTTACAACACCATTAGAAATCTCGTCATCTCCTGCAAGAGCAACGAAAGGTATCGAATTAGCATTGGCGTAGCTCATTTGTTTCTTCATCTTTGCCGAGTCAGGGAAGAGTTCCGTGCGAACACCATTAGCGCGTGCCTCAGACACAATTGGCATGCAGTAGGCAGACTCTTTCTCACCAAAGTTTATGAACAGAAGTTGTGTTCCTGTTGTTATGTCTTTGGGATAAAGATCAAGTGCATTCAAAACATCATAAATGCGGTCAGCTCCAAAAGAGACACCTACCCCACTAATTCCCGGCATTCCGAATATACCTGTAAGGTTATCGTACCTACCACCACCGGTGATACTTCCCATGGGTGTGTCAAGCGCTTTCACTTCAAATATTGCTCCTGTATAATAGTTTAGTCCACGAGCAAGAGTCAAGTCAAGTTGAAGCTCATTGTTGATGCCACACTGCATAGCAGTACCTAAAATGAAACGAATTTCCTCAATCCCTTTGAGACCAGTTTCCGACTCTGCAAGTAATTCAGCCATAGCATCAAGTTTTTCTTCGTTAGTTCCCGACAATTTAATGACAGGCTGCAACTTGGCTATTGCCTCTTCGCTTATTCCATCAGCACGCAACTCTTCATTAACTTTATCAAGTCCGATCTTGTCGAGTTTGTCTATAGCAACTGTTATATCAACAATCTTATCTGCTTCCCCAACAATCTCTGCAATACCTGTAAGAAGTTTGCGGTTGTTTATTTTTATCTGAACGCGAATTCCAAGACGCTGGAACACAGTATCCATTATCTGGATTAACTCAACTTCATTCAGCAAGGAGTCGCTACCTACAACATCAGCATCACATTGATAAAACTCGCGATAACGTCCCTTTTGTGGGCGATCTGCTCTCCAAACAGGCTGAATTTGATAACGCTTGAACGGGAGTTGTATCTCATCGCGGTGCATTACCACAAAGCGGGCAAAAGGAACTGTAAGATCATAACGCAAACCTTTCTCACAAATTTTTAAGGAAAGCTGTAGAGAGTTGCGTTCTGCCAACTGTTCATCATTCACTTTACTAAGAAAATCTCCACTGTTAAGCACTCTAAAAAGGAGTTTATCACCTTCATCTCCATATTTCCCCAACAGAGTTTGAAGAGTTTCCATAGCCGGAGTCTCTATTTGCCGGAAGCCATAAAGAGCATATACAGAACGAATAGTATCAAATATATAGTTGCGCTTTGCCATTTCCAATGGCGTAAAATCACGCGTTCCTTTTGGTATAGAAGGTTTATTCATCAATTTGTTTCTTTATTTTACCATATACTCATTGACAAATTCACTTGCGGACAATAGTTTGCTCACGATCAGGACCAATTGAGATAATCTTAATAGGTGTTTCCAATTCAGTCTCAAGGAAGTTGATATACTCCTGAAACTCTTTGGGGAACTGTTCTTCCTGGGTGAATTTTGTCATGTCTGTCTTCCATCCTGGCAGTTCTTTATAAACAGGTTCAATACCTTTCTCTATATCATATGGGAAGTCACGTGTTTCAACGCCATCCTTACGGTAAGCCACACACGCCTTTATAGCATCAAATCCATCAAGAACGTCACTCTTCATCATTATCAACTGAGTAACGCCATTAACCATTATTGCATAACGCAATGCCACAAGGTCTATCCATCCACAACGACGTTCACGACCCGTTACAGCACCATATTCATGACCCAAATCTCTTATTTTAGCACCAGTCTCATCGAAAAGTTCTGTTGGGAACGGTCCTGAACCTACGCGAGTGCAATAAGCTTTCATGATACCAAACACTTCGCCAATCTTGTTTGGACCGATGCCAAGACCTGAACATGCACCTGCACAAATTGTGTTGGAGGATGTTACGAATGGATAGCTACCGAAGTCAACGTCTAGCATAGTGCCTTGTGCACCTTCGCAGAGCACGCTCTTTCCACTTTTCAGTATTTTGTTAATTTCATGCTCAGAGTCTACAATTTCAAATTGGCGAAGGTATTCTATACCTTCCATCCATTTTTTTTCGACTTCCGTTATGTCATAATCGGTATACCCAAGTTCTTTAAGCATTTCTTCATGACGTGCTTTGTGCATTGCATACTTTTGTTCAAAACCGTCAAAGATATCCCCTACCCTAAGTCCGTTTCTTGACACTTTGTCCGTATATGTCGGACCAATGCCTTTACCGGTCGTACCAACCTTATTCTTCCCTTTCTTGGCTTCGTAAGCTGCATCAAGAAGACGATGAGTTGGCATAATAAGGTGAGCCTTCTTGGATATTTTAAGGCGTTCAACGAGCGGATGGCCACTTTTCTCCAAATCCTTTGCCTCGTCCATGAACAAGTCTGGAGCCAAAACTACACCGTTACCAATAATGTTTGTCTTACCTCCTTGGAAAATACCTGAAGGAATGCTGCGCAAAACGTATTTCTGCCCTTCAAATTCCAACGTATGACCTGCGTTGGGTCCGCCTTGAAAACGTGCAACAACATCGTAGTTCGGAGTTAACACGTCTACGACTTTTCCCTTTCCTTCGTCGCCCCACTGCAAACCTAGCAGGACATCTACTTTACCGTTATTCATTTTATGTGTTTATTTGGATTTTCCTTATTATTATGTTTGGCCAGATAATACCGGCAAGGTTTCAAAAACCGTACAAAAATACTATATTATTTTTTATTATACCCCCTTACACAATAAAAAAGTGCACTTACATGCACCTTTTCAAAGCTTTCTCAACAATCTGCTCCTGTAAGTCGCCCATTTGCGCAAAGGCGTTTAATGCGTTCATTGCAGCATGTTTAACCGTTATTGCTTCTCCCCCAAGAGCCGATATAGCTTGGTCTATAAATTCATTAAGGTCGCGCTCATTAGGTTCTGCACCACGTTTGAAAAGAGATGCTAGCAGATGATAGCCACAGACTTCTTCAAGTTCATTTTCTGAAGCTATCCAACAAAAAGCAAAAATTGATGCATTATCAACATATTGATATACGTTGAATGTAGCATATTCCGCAATTTCCAGAGTTAAAGTCTGTTCCATCCATATGGAAATCAAGTCTGCCGACATACATTCTGGAGGCATCATCAGAGTGGCAAGTATCTTACATTCCCTCACATTTTCCTTCCATAACGCTATAGCAAGGTCATAATCTCTTCCATATTTATTGGCAATGTCTTTAAGGGCAGGCAGTTGTATTCCCCAATTCAAGTATTTGTCAACACCTTTCTCGCGCATTGATGCGGAAGCTACTCCATTCATTTGCAGCATGAAGCCGCGTTTAATCTCCTTTACAGTTGCCTGTACGTCTGTTGGCGTCATATACTATATATAGTTTTTCTTTGGATATAAAAACATGAAAAAACAGGGATTGCGAATTTTATCTTATCAATGCCGAATAATCACGGCTATATCTCAGCATTTGGTCGCAATATGATTCAGTATAATCTGGCACAATATCAGTTATTTCATTGTTCTCTGCATATACAGGACGAAGAACGGGATTGATAAATCCCTTATATGGTGCAAGATTGAGCTTTTTGTAGCGTTCTAATACTTCCTCATGTAGAGCAGGATCTATGTTTACCCCATATTTTTCAACCAAGATTCGAGCTGCTTCATAGTCACCTTCACTTTTTATTCGCTGCACTTCCGCAAGCAACGAAGCAAAAAGATTGCGCAATTGCGCATAGTCATGTATTTGAAGATATGTCTTGCCACTTTGAGACCGTATCAGTTCAACAACATTATCCTTCGCGCCTTTCTCATAACACCATCTTGCGATAATCGCACGGTTGCGCATATGCGCCTCTTCAATATTGTTGCCTGGCTTTATTCTTACGAGTTGTGTCATAAGACCATTTAGCATATATGTATAATACGATGCTTTGTAAGCCTCTTCACTATCCAGCAACCCGAGTTCCAGCATTTTTTTGTCCGCTATATAATAGAGACCAAACAAGTCGGCACGCGCCTCTTCTATTGTACTGCCATAAGTTTTCAAAGAGTCGGGAGAAACACCATCAAGCAAGCGCCCACTTCCATGTCCTAGACACTCGTGAAGGTCTGTATGAAGATCATCACAAATATCACCATACCTATCAATCAATGCTATCGTCGCCTTGTCGTTTATAAATTCTTCTCTGAATCCACTGCCTTGAGCAGCCTCATTATAAGCACCAATCAAATTACTTATAGTTACGCTCTTGCTTCCGTGCTTGGCGCGAATCCAGTCGGCATTAGGAAGATTTATACCTATTGCCGTTGAAGGATACTCATCTCCGCCAAGCATAGCAGCTCTAACTACATTTGCCGTTACGCCATGCACTACTGCCTTTTTGAAACTGCTATCTACAGGAGAGTTGTCTTCAAACCACTGCGCATTGGCACTGATTATTTTGGTACGTTTTGTTGCTTCCTTATCCTTATATTCCACAATACCTTCCCAGGAGCCTTTCAATCCAAGGGGGTCTCCGTAAACCTCGATAAAACCATTGACAAAGTCTATATCTGCTGCATGTTCACCTACCCACTCTATGCAGTATTTATTGAAAATATTTAGATCGCCACTGTTATAATATTCCACCAAACTACGTATGTAGGCTTTTTGGTCCTCGTTTTCAGACACTTCTTCTGCTTTCTCCAACCAATAAACAATCTTTTGGATTGCTGGTCCATATAGACCTTCAGCCTTCCAAACATCTTCTGAGATATTTCCTGAAGCATCTTTTATCAAAGTGGCATTCAATCCATAAGAAACAGGCTCAGGATTTGTTTCATCTATCACGCCTCTATAGAAATTCTCAACCTCCTTTTGCGACAAGTCGACGTAAAAATTACAAGCAGATCGTTCAACAACGTCAATGCCGTCTTCCATATCTACTCTTTTATGCATGAACGACTTGTCAAAAATAGCCCGTCTCAACTCTTTCAAGGCTTGTGAGGCTGTAAACTCCTTGCCCTCCTCTTTTGCGCCATCCCTAAGAGTTAGAGTGATTAAGCAATCACTTGGTACATTCTTTATAGCATTATCAAGAAATTCTTCTGAAAAACCTGGCTCGAATTTCTCGCAACCATAATGATGATGTATACCATTGGAGAACCACAAGCGTTTTAAATATTCCGCGAAAGCCAAAAAATCGGGAGACATCCTGTCGCCTTTAAAATAGGTGTAAACACATTCAAACAGCTTCCTAATCAACAGATTATAACGTCCGTGCTGGTCGAATGTTATATCTCGGCCCCACAACGTGGCTTCAGATAGATAATAAATCAGTTTTTTCTGCTTAAGCGAGAGTTCGTCAAAACCATCGAGCCTATATCTAAGCATTTGGATATCAGCAAAACGTTCATCAATACACTTGTAGTTTTCCATATTTAAAATATGCATGCGACTTTAAATCGCATAATATAATAAGTTTATTTTCTTTTCTAGCACATTACTATGCTGGGGAACTTACAGCTTCGGGCACTTTCATTATTTGAGGCTTCGGCACAGCTGATAATTTATACTGACGAGGTGTTATGCCCTCAAAGCGGAAAAAAGCTGCATAGAATGACTGTCTGTTGGAAAAGCCCACCATTGCACTAACATCTTCCATTGTCAATCCTTCGTATTTCTCATCCTTTAAAATCATCATTGCTTCCGAAACACGATAGCGATTGACAAACGATGTATAATTCATTCCGAAACGGACATTCAACACAGCAGACACATAGCGAGTGTTCGTACCAATGTCATAGGCTAACCGTTTGGCGGAATAGCCTTTCTCCTTATACATTTTCCGATTCCCGATACATTCAACAATGCGTCTTTGGAGCGTATCCATCAAATCATGGTTTACCAAATTTAGATAAGTTACGTCCTTGTCTTTTTTCTCTCTGATGTTGTATTTAGCCATATACCTATTAAATGAGTTTCTGTAAAGGATTTTTAAATCCTGCCCTGTCTACAATTCTATTACCCTATGCAACATATCTCTCAACTTCTGCGATATGTCATCGCCACTTCAATGCTTTCGCCAGAATTCTTCTATAGGTATTTTCTTTATAATCTTGCCCGATAAAATAACACATCTATGAAGATGTAATAATCTAATAAACGGACACAATTACTTCATGACTCTGTAAGCGCATTTCCGCAGAATAACGGAGGATGAAAGCAATGAACAACTCGCAAATGTGATGAAAATTGAAAATTTCTTTATACATTGCAAAGGTAATGCAATTTATTTACACTCAAAACAAATTAAACATAATTTAGCCTTTGGCAACTTTGAGTTTACAATTTATTTACGTTTATAAAATACAACTATTACTTTACGAAAAATACGATGCGGGATTACAAATAAAAGTAAGCGGGGATAATATTAAAAGCACGCGAGAAAAGCGGAGAAAAGCGCCAGGTGCCTGCTCTATCTCTATTAAGTTCTTTATCACATCTTTATTCTCTGTGCTATGGCTATGGTCTAAAAGAATTTTTAAAAGGCAGCCACAACGTTTAGCTGGACTGCCTTATGATTATTACTTTCTCTAATTAATAGGTTAATTACATCTTTAAGTTCGAGGTTTGATATTGTTATTGATGCTGTTCCCTTAACAAGTCGTTCACAGTCTTGACTGGATTAAACGTTGACAATGGGACTTCTACAAACACCGTATTCCAATCACTCATAGCTCCGTTCCAAAGTCCGGGCAACTCCAATGCCTTCAGTTCCTTGCCGTTCTTACTCTTGCTACTGATAAAGCATGTTGAACGATCAACATAGTCTGGCAGATTGAAGCTGTTTCCATTGACATCCTTTGTTGCACAAACGAGATCTACAGGATTAAAATGCGTGCCCTCTGTAAACATCTTCATGTATTCAACATTGTTCTTATCTATTTGGCTACTTTCCAATATCTGCAAACTTACCGTTCCGTCAGCATTATAAGTAAGGAATGGACCTCCTCCTGGTTCACCAACATTTTTAACTACGCCACAAACGCGCATTGGACGGTTAAGTTTTTTCTTCAGATAGACAACAAGTTCTGCATCTTCCAGCTCCTTAATGTCTGACTTACGGCAACAAAGGTCACGCTGAAGAAAACGAATTATCTCTTCTAGCTTGGCATGATCGTAAACGCCTGACTCCAAGACTTTGATGTATTCAAAAGTTTTCGCTTGAAGCTCAACAAGGATCCCAGCGATTACCTGTTTATACGTTACAGTATCAGCCTTTATTCTATCTGGTACTACATTATCTATATTCTTTATGAATACTACATCTGCGTCTATTTCGTTAAGATTCTCTATAAGTGCTCCATGACCGCCCGGACGGAATAACAACGAACCATCTGAGTTACGGAATGGTGTGTTGTCAGGATTGACAGCAATTGTATCTGTTGAAGGTTTCTGAACAGAAAAACTTATATCATATTTCACGTTATAAAGGCTTTCATACTTACCCTTCGTTTCAGCTACTTTTGCTTCAAAAAGAGCTTGATGTTCAGGGCTTACTGTATAATGTAAATGGACAATACCTTCAGAGTCGGCATATAATGCACCTTCAACTAAATGTTCTTCCAAGGGAGTGCGAGCACCATCAGAATAACAATGGAATAACAATAAACCTTTGGGCAATTGGCCATAATTAAGACCTTTGGAGTTTAACAGATTTTCTACTATTAGTTTATATTTTCCTGAAGCCATCAATTCTGAAACACCTAGGCCCTCATTCTTCTTACATGCAGCATCAAGTTCGTTGAAGAATGCGAACTTGGAAATATTTGCAAAAAATTCCTTCTCGAAGTCTGTTGTTGGTTCGTCACTATCTGCATCAAGAAAGGCAAAAAGATTCTTGAACATTCTGCTTGCTGCACCACTAGCGGGTACAAACTTCATGATTTTCTTTCCACCTTTTTTATATTCATTCCATGAATCAATATATTTTTTAATATCATCTTCAGAAGGTGAAACTATGCCTTTGCCAATTGATGCCGCAGCTTCAAGCTTTAGAAAGGGGAATCCGGTTTTGAACTCGTCTAGTTGACGCTCAATTTGAGCTTGAGAAATACCTTTTTGTTTCAGTTGATCTAAATCGTTTGGTGATAGCGTTACCATAAGTATTATGTTTTAAAGTTTGTATTGCATGTGTTTTCATAGAATGTTACTAAGCCTCGCGGGCTTAAACACGTTACAAATTTACAGATTTTCCTTGAATTTAAAAGGCATATAATAAAAAAAATAGTGTTTGTCACAAAAATGACAAACACTATTATATCAATATCTTTTCTTATGTCCACAAAAAGACATAAATTGAAATTTAAGTAACTCCCCTTGAATTTACATTTTAGGGTAGTCAAGAAATTTCATTCTCAGATTTCTTTAGAAGAAAAGGTAGCGATTATCTACAACATCTGCCTTGAAATAAAGCTCCTGCATGAAATTGCTTGCATACTGCATTGCCTTCTGCTTAAGCATCTGCTCGTACTGCTTTTCATCATACTTGCTTCCTGCACGCATACCCTTGCTATTTACTTTGAAGAGGTATACTCCAGCTTGACCCTTAACTGCATGTGAAACAAACTTGCCCTTGGCAGTTGCAGCTACAGCACCACTCAAAGCGGGTTCGCTAGAGCCAGTCAGTGTAACAAAAGCAGGTGATGCAAATGACACTTGATTAAGGTCTGTAATCTTACCACCCTTTGCCTTAGCTGCAGCAATAGAGTTTACACCTTTTATCTTTGTCATAATTTGTTCTGCCTTCTTGTCCTTTACGACTTCCATCTTGACATACTCCTTAACTTCAGAGTCTTCAAGAGTGCGATATCCCTTTTCATTCGTTTTTGTCAAGGCAAGAACAAGCAAGTGATCATTGTCCCCACACTCATAAAGAGGTGAAATACTACCATCTTTAGCGTCAAACAGCCATTTCATTGCTTCGCGAGTACCACGAACACCTGCTACATAATGTTCACTTGTAGTAATGTTTTTACGTTCTTGAACGTTATAACCATATCTTCCGGCGCTCTTTTCCATCTTTTCAAGCGACTGATTTTCGCTTACGAACTGACTGAACTTATTGAAAGCAGAATTGTAAGTATCTTTCGAGAACTTGATTTCCTTCTTAATTACAGCTGCAACGAATTTGGTATTAAGAGCCTTACGATCTGTAACCTGAAGGATCAAGTGTCCCTGCTGCATAGCAATATCTTTCAACTCATTAACGCCAAGTTTGTTAAGAGCATTAAGATATTCTTTAGAATCAGCGTCAATTGTTGGAGCATTCTGATA
The DNA here is from genome assembly GCA_963586715.1 of Barnesiella intestinihominis. Taxonomy (GTDB): domain Bacteria; phylum Bacteroidota; class Bacteroidia; order Bacteroidales; family Bacteroidaceae; genus Prevotella. The sequence continues at coordinate 24,096 of CAVAAS010000027.1, read as the reverse complement.
CTGACTTGAAGTAATCCACTGCTTTGCACCAGTTTGGCCATACTTCTTTGCCAACGTTTCGAAATCAGCACCGTCCTTAAGTGCCGTGTAAATACTGTCAGCCTTCGTCTTCGCCTCATCATTTGTTGCGGCTGCAACCTGTATAGCGCGGAACTCAACGGAGTCAGGCAACTGCTCTTTAGAAAGCAAGCGGATGATATTTAGTGTGTTATCCTGTTTGTTTTCAATCACACCTGTTGTTGTTCCAACAGCAATTGAGTCAAGACGTGAAGCTATATCAGAAGGAAACGCTGACTTATTCTGAGGTATTCCGAGATAGTTTACCAACGATGCACTCTTATGCATTAGCTGTGTAGGATCAGCAACGCTTGCAAGCTCACTAGCATACTGAGAGAATTCTTTCTGCAAAGCGGCTTTATCAGCTGCTGAAGCCGTAACTTGGAAATCAACAAACTTAACATCACGAGTTTCAACATACTGCTTAAAGCGTGGTTTCATCTCGTCATACTTAGCCTTAAGATCTGAATCTGATACTTTAACGCTGTTGTCATTGATGTCAGAATAAGGGAAAGCCGCCAACTGAATGTTGCTTTCCTCATTATTATCCGTGAAAGCTTTCTTTGCAGAAATCGGATTTGAGAGGAAACAATTTGCAAAAAGTGCTTGGTATTTTGTTGCCAACAACTGCTGACGCAAAGACTTCTCTATAAAAGTCCAGAAAGAATAAATACCTTCATACTGCTCTGCAACCTGTGGATTCTGTGTCTTTGCCGACTTGTATTCATTCAAGAATTTCTTAAGTACATTTGCGTCAAAACGTCCAGTCTGCTGATTTACGAATGGAGTTTGCAAGAGCATGGGGTTAGTACCCTGTGTCAAAACATTCTGAAGTTCCTTGTCTGTCACTGTTAAACCTAACTTTTGAGCTTCATTCTCTATTATCTTGTTTTGAACATAAGTCTGCCAAACTTGATCCTTTACTTGGTTCAATTCTTCATCAGTCAAGTTTTCGCGACCCTGTGTGTACTTAATAACATTAGTGAACTCATCCACAAGTTTCTGATAATCCTGCATGTTCACTTTTTTGCCGAGTACTTCACCAATCTGTTGGCGACTTTCATTCTTAGCGGAATCACAAGAACGGAAACCTTCTTCGGCAATAAATGCCAAAAGTGCCAAACCGATAACTCCTACCAGTAACGCACCATGACTTCTAATTTTACCTAATGCTGCCATTAATTTGTTTTATTTGATTATTATTATTTTTCTAAATTTCAAATTCTAGAGTTTCAGTCAAAATACCCTGCGTAGCGTCATTGACACTATAAAGGAGAATTTAACGCTCTATTATTGTAAATTTGATAAAGCTTATAATGGTATCAATAAGATTAGCCATAAGCAGCCTGACCACTTTAGCGCACAAAATTACAAAAAAGATAAGACAAAAAGGGCTTTTACGATAAAAAAGTTAAATTCAATCTAGGACTTTTAATTTCACAAGCTCTATTTTAGTCATTGTATTCTTTATAATTTTAAACTCAAAGTTGTCTATCCTAACTATTTCGTTCAACTTGGGAAAATTCTCGTATTCATGAAGAATAAGCCCTCCAACCGTCATATAATCTTCGCTCTCAGGAAGATCTAACCCAAAGAGTTGGTTCACTTTGTCAATCTCTAAGCGGGCAGAGAGAATGTATGTGCCGTCTGAAGACTTTATGGCCGTGTAATTTTGACTGTCATGCTCATCTTCAATATCGCCAAATATTTCTTCAACAATATCTTCAAGAGAGATAATACCACTTGTTCCTCCAAATTCGTCAACTACCACCCCAAGACTTTTCTTCTGCTGCATAAACATTTGCATCAGCTTGCGGGCCGACATTGTTTCTGGAACAAAAGGTATGCTCCGTAAACGGTTATGCCAATCATTAGAGCAACGGAACATTTCAAGCGTATGGATATAGCCTATTATATGGTCTATGTCCTCCTTGTAAACAAGCAACTTCGATTTTCCTGTTTCAATAAAGGTATTTTTCAAGTCGTGTAAGGAGCAATTCTCCTCAACAGCACATATTTCAGTACGAGGAACCATGCAATCACGCACCTTAGTATCGGAAAAATCCAATGCATTTTGGAAAATCCTTACTTCATCGTTTATCTTTGTCTTTTTGTCTGCGCGGTCAATACTTGTTTGGACTAGATAATCCAAGTCAACCTTAGTGAAGCCTGCATCTGCATCCTCTTTTGCAAGCTTTATTCCGAAAATGCGCAATACTACGCGTGACAATAAGGTTGAGAACCATGATACTGGCCACAACAATAAATAAAACAAGAAAGCAGGAACAACAAACAGGGAGAAAAGCCTGTTGGGATTACTCTTAAATAATGTTTTTGGCAAGAATTCCCCTGTAAAAAGAACAATAAGCGTTGATAACACGGTATCCGCAGGAACTGTAATACCTGCATCAAGACCATAAAATATTGTATTGTCAAATAGTTTTGCAATGAAAATACCATACACGACAAGCACTATATTATTGCCAACAAGCATGGTGCTTACAAAATTGTTAGCATGCTTATAGAAAAATGCTTGTAGTTTTTTTGATAATCCAGAAGCATTCTTGTCCATTTCAGCTAACATTCTGTTACTGGAAACGAAAGCAATCTCCATTCCAGAGAAGAAAGCCGACAAAATCAACGTTAAGACTATACCCGCCAAAAGCGGGATATCAACTTGTTCCATAATTTTTATCATTGACGCGCTGATGCAACAGGGCGCATGCGCAAGTTTTGCTTTACAGTATCAGGCGCAGCCTGCAATGTATCATTGTCGCTATTCATCATATCGCCCTTGACAAAAGAGCCTTTTGTATTGCTAATAAAATAATGTGTCAGTTTTTCATCGCTTCGAAAATATGCACCTTGCAATTCACGATCGGGGGTTATCAAATGTGAGAACATGTTGCTATATAATTCATGTGTGTTTTGATTCCAAAACAATTCCTCGCTTGAGAAGCGAAGTCCATCTACAGTTTTGACTCTGACACGCCCACGCAATTCCCAAATTTTATTCTTGTCAAAATAATAAGCAGTGTCACACTGAATATATGCTTCAATATGAAATTTATCGTCGAACTGCTCTAGAAATATGCCACGCTCAAAAATCCAACGAGAAGGGTTTCTCACTTCATTAACTTCCCATTTCTCCGCTATTATACGATATTTCATTATTCCCGAATCGGATATTAGCGTATTCACACCGTAAGATGTCATCATGGAAACAGAATCCCTAGCATTTATAGCAGGTGCAGTATGTTCTTTTTCTTGGCTACAAGATATAATTGTAGCAATTACAGAAACTGTGAAGAAAAAGACAAAAACATGTTTCATTATTCAACCTTCCATTTCATGAACCAACGCTCGTTAAACGTAAGTCCAATATTTATGCGGAATGTATTTTCTGTTATGAAATTTTTAGCTGAAGAACGTACCCATTGAGCTGATACGTTAAGCAGAGAACGATTGTTGTAACTGTTTACAATAGGTATTCCCACACCTGCACTTACGCTAATTTCATTCGGTCCGTCCTGCCCATTTATGCGGTAATATGGTGTTGCATAGGAAGCGCCAGCACGGAAACGAATTCGTTTAACAAAACTTCTGGCATTTTCGTCACCACAACATTCACCACCGAAGGTAAACTTATGACGATTCTTGTAGTAGTTATTGTCAAAAGAATAAGAAGCAACCTGATTCTTAACGCTATAAACTGGGAAACCATTTGCTGCCCAGTTTTGATAATTATAGTCTAGACCAAGTTTAATCTTTTGGTCATGATTCCAAGCCAAGCCGCAGGAAATAACGGTTGGAATATACAAGCCGTTACTAAGTGAATACTTGGCCGTATCAGACACCGCCGTTGAAGGGTTCGTTGAAATAACATTACACAAAGCATCTGCACCAAGATTGTGTCCTGGCGAATAGGTAACGCCAAGAGTAAGTGCATCTTTTTTGCTAACAGGCAGAGTGTACTGTGCACCAAAGTCAAGCTTATAATTTGTAACGGAAGCTGAATATACTTTGGTAACCCTTTTAGCATAGTCGTCACTATACGAGTTAACAACTGCACGTGAATATTCTCCCCATAAGTATGAAACGTTTGCACCTATAGAAAAGCCTTTGAATGCCTGCCATCCCAAGCCAAGATATACCTGATGCAAACCTCCACTACCCGAATAGGTATTGGTATAGTAGGATGAAGTATTATAGTAATCAACTTTTGATGAGTAACTATACCCAACATTCGTATAGGGAAGAATTCCGAAACTCAAGCCCAAATTCTTGAAAAGTCGGAATGCAGCAACCGCATACTCAAAGTCTGCATTCTTAGCATTTACTTTTTTGTCGTTCTCGCTAAAGTTAGTAAGCTGACCAGAGAAGCCTACATCAAAGATAAACGTGAGCGAATCTAATGCAGAATAAGACGCCGGATTAAGGTAATTCACTTGATTATGTTCCCTAAATCCGAGACCAAGCCCATTCATACCACGACTAAAACCTGTTGCTTGTTCACTTTGTAATCCTAGTCCATATTGGCTATAAGGAGAATTTGTACCGCTTTGTGCGAGAACACCAAGAGAAAAAGTCAAAACTAAGAGACCGCTAAATGCTCTTCTATTTAATTTCATTATTGTATTCTAATATTCTGTTAAGTCCTTTGGGAACAATAAAATCGTCTGCAAAGATGCGTATTTTTTCCGAAAACTGCAAATTTAGATGAACGCCGCCCGTTAAATATACGTAAAGATTGGGGTATTTCTTCAAGAACGTATTTATATACCCTTCTATTTCATATTTTATTCCATTAAGCACACCGCTACGTATGGCTGTTTCTGTATTAGAACCAAGTTCTGGCGTTTCGCCTCTTCTTTCAACAAGCGGCAAACGAGCAGTATATAGGTTTAATGCTTTAAGGCGCATTGTTGGACCTGGTGAAATGTTTCCACCAAGATATTCTCCTGCTGCATTAACAAAATCGAAAGTAACGCACGTTCCAATATCAACAATAAGCAAATCTTGTCCTGGCATAAGAGCATTTGCAGCAACTGCAGCAGCCAAACGATCGGAACCAAGTGTAGTAGGTGTCTTATATTTATTAATAATAGGTATATGAGTCTGCCCGCTTTTAAACTCAAGCATAGGAAAAGGCAAGTCCAACAAAGCGGAACGATATTCTTTAGTAAGTTCCGATACTGCTGAAAACACTCCTTTTTCAAAGGAATATTTAGCGCAGAACGACTCCAAAGCAAGTATGTCGTCCTTATCCGAGCGTTTTTCCTCAATCACTTCGTTACCACAGAACGAAAGGAGCTTCACACAAGTGTTGCCTATGTCTATTACTAAATTCACGCCTATAATTGGTTTATGGGCTGCAAAATTATTGAAAAAAAACGAAACAACACCACCATAAGTGGAAAATATAGGTTATTTTTGCAACGTGAAAAGTTTCGTAATAATAAAAGCGCTATTTGCCGTTCTACTTGTCCTTTTGTTGCCAAGCAAAATAAATGCGGCTGATGAAATTAAACAGACAGAAGAGTTAAGCACATGGTGCGACTCTATTGAGATTAGTCTGCTCACTTGTACTCCACACGATGAAATATATAGTCTCTATGGACATACGGCAATACGTTATCAAGACAAAATGAAAGGTTTAGACCTTGCGGTTAACTATGGCGTATTCTCATTCCAAAAGCCAAATTTCATATTACGTTTCGTCTTTGGTCATACAGATTACGAAATGGGTATCTTAAATTTCGATGATTTTTGTAAGGAATACATATATTATGGAGCAAAAGTAACCCAGCAGACGCTTAACCTCAGCCGAAAAGAGAAGTTGAGCATCATAAGTGCGCTACAGAAAAACTATGAGCCAGCGAACCGCGTTTACAGATATAATTTCTTCTACAATAATTGTACGACGAAGGCACGTGATATTATTGAAGAGAATATAGATGGACGAATAATATACAATAACAAGATTAATGAAAAAGAGACATTCCGCAACATAATACATTCATGCAATAAAGAGTACAGATGGGCCAGGTTCGGCAATGACCTTTTGCTCGGAGTAAAGGCCGACATGAAAACAACCCGTTGCGACCAGCAATTTCTTCCTGCCAACCTGCAAAGAGATTTTGGTTCTGCAGTGATTGAGCAGAACGGCAAGAGTATACCACTTGTTACCAAAACATCCATTGTAGTAAACGCTACAACACTAAATATTAAAAGTAAAGTAAACCACTTCCCCACGCCAACAACCAGCGCTTGTATTATATTCATTTTTATCCTTGCAAGTTGCATCACAGAAAGGTTCACGAAAAGAAAGCTTTACGTTGTTGATGCTTTATTTATGCTACTATGCGGTGTGGCAGGTGTGGTACTCTTTGCAATGCTGTTCTCGTTACATCCAACGACAAGCACAAATCTACAGATAATTTTACTTAATCCTATTCCATTATTTCTTATCTTTTTCTGTATCAAGAACAGAAAAAAGGAAAACAAGCTAAAACGGATGTGGAAAGGCGTTATCGCTGCAATTTTATTGGCTATAATTTGCAGCTTCATACAGTCGTTCGCTGAGGGAATGAGAATTTTGGCATTATCTTTGTTGTTAAGGGCAATATGGAATTTGTATTTCCCCACAAAAGAGAAACTTCAGAAAAGATATTAGCAGAACACAATGAGCAATAAGCAACTCACATCAACCGTAATTGCGATCATCGCCACAAGCATGGGTTTGTCGGCGCAAGAAACTGCGGCCATTCCTAAATTGGTCGTAAACATTGCCATAGACCAACTGCGTACAGATTATCTTGAAGAACTAGAACCTCTTTATGGAAATTTCGGATTAAAAAGGCTAATCCATGATGGTCTCTTTTATACAAATGTTCAATACCCTTTTATTCCAATAGACCGAGCCTCGGCACTGGCGGCAATAAACACTGGCATTTCGCCAGACTATAATGGGATAACAGCGAAAGAATGGTTCGACAGGAACACAGAACACATTATTTCGTGCGTTGAAGACGTTAATTACACCGGGGTTAAGACCAAAGAACATTCCTCAGCGCAAAATATCCTCACAACAACCCTCAGTGACGAACTCAAAATCAAATCATGGGGATTGTCGCAAGTTTATAGTATTGCAGAAGATCGCGAAAGCGCAATCTTGCCTGCAGGGCACAATGCAGATGGAGTCTACTGGATAAACTCAATAGACAACACGTGGTGTTCATCTACATATTATACGAAAGAGCTTCCAAAATGGCTTGAAAACTACAACAAGAATGAGAAATTCAGCAATAAGCCACAATCGCCCAACGAACAAATAACGGAACTCGCCATAAAATGCGTTTCGGCAAATTCACTGGGCAAAGACAATACTACCGACTTGCTATGTCTGACATACGATGCATCCACACAATTTTCAAAGAATGGAAGCGATAACACCAAGGAAATATACACAAGTATAGATAGCAGTCTCGAAAAACTTTTCACAAAGCTGCATAGTACGGTAGGTCTTGACAATATACTATTTGTCGTTACAGGAACAGGCTATGCAGAAGAACACAACAGACAAAATTCAAGATTCCGCTTGCCTGGCGGAACGTTCTACATAAACCGCACAGCAAATCTTTTGAACATGTATCTTGGCGCCCTATACGGAAGCGACAAATACATAGAAGGGATATACAATAACCACATATTTTTTAGCCAAAAGACTCTTGACAGGAAAAGGCTCAACCTCAACGAAGTAACAGAAATATCAAAAACATTTCTGCGTCAAAGCCAAGGTGTAACCAACGTTTTCAGCGGAAGCGAAACCATGTCTGCCTATTTACCAGAACTTGAGAAGCGCAAACGAGGCTACAGAATGGCTTCTTGCGGCGATATCATCATAGAAATAACGCCAGGATGGAATGTTTCCAATGAAGAAACCAACCAGCAATTCAAGCAAAACAACTTTTATATTCCTACCCCACTTATCTTTTATGGGATGAAGATAAAGGGTAAGAAGTTGGCAACGCCCGTTTCTGTGGAAAAAGTGTCGCCAACAATTGCAAAGACCATAAACATTCGTGCCCCTAATGCCTGCAAGGAATCATCATTGTTCCTAAACGATTAAGAATTCTAGGAACGAGGGAAAAGTTCATAAAACAACAGTCATATTTACGAAAATGCGAGCACCAGGCTAAGTAAAAAGCACATTTATTACAGTGTAAAGCGCATTAGACTGCATTTTAAGAGATTCTTATACCCTAAAGATGAATAAATTAGTTAATTTTGCAGGCAACAATCAAGAAAAAAAACAAAAAGAATATAAAAAATGGGATTCAACAACCTACTTAAATCGCTCTTCGGCGATAAGTCGACACGCGACATGAAGCATATCCAGCCTATCGTCGAAAAAGTGAAAGCCGCATATCCGGAAATAAAGGCCCTCACCAACGATGAACTACGGGCACGCACAAAAGCATTACAACAGCAGTTGCAGGATGCAGTGGCTGAGGAAAAAGCAAAAATAGCCGAACTGAAATCAAAAATTGAGGAGACTCCAATTGACGAACGTGAAGGAATATTCAACCAAATAGACAAGTTAGAAAAAGAAGTACTCGACAAATACGAGGATGTTCTCAACGAAATTCTCCCTGTGGCTTTCAGTATCATGAAAGATACCGCACGCCGTTTCGCTGAAAACGAGGAAATTATAGTCACAGCAACAGACTTTGACCGCGAACTGGCTACGACGAAAGATTTCGTACGCATTGATGGCGACAATGCAATATACAGCAATCATTGGATGGCTGGCGGAAACGACATGAAATGGGACATGGTTCACTATGACGTACAGCTCTTTGGCGGTACCGTTCTCCACCAAGGTAAAATTGCAGAAATGGCAACAGGTGAAGGAAAAACCCTTGTCGCAACATTACCAGTCTTTCTAAACGCACTTACAGGAAATGGCGTTCATGTCGTAACTGTCAACGATTATCTGGCAAAGCGTGACTCAGAATGGATGGGACCGCTCTATGAATTCAATGGCTTGTCGGTTGACTGCATTGACAAGCATCGTCCAAACTCTCCTGAACGCCGCAAGGCTTATCAGGCAGACATCACATTCGGAACAAACAACGAATTCGGTTTCGATTATCTTCGCGACAATATGGCAATATCACCGGAAGACTTGGTACAGCGCAAACACAACTATGCCATTGTCGATGAGGTGGACTCAGTTCTTGTTGATGACGCAAGAACACCGCTGATTATATCTGGTCCCGTACCAAACGGAGACGACCAAATGTTCGAAGAATATCAACCTTTAGTTGAACGTCTTGTCGATGTGCAGCGAAAACTTGCCACACAATATCTTGCCGACGCCAAGCAAAAGATAACATACGGAAGAAACAACAAAGACCAGAAGTTGCTTGATGAAGGATTCCTAAGCCTTTACCGCTCACACAAAGCTCTTCCTAAAAATAAGCCTCTCATCAAATACCTCTCTGAAGAGGGTATTAAATCCGGAATGCTCAAGACGGAAGAGATTTACATGGAGAACAACAATCGCCGTATGCCGGAATGTGTTGAGCCTCTATACTTCGTTGTCGACGAAAAGCTCAATTCTGTTGACCTTACTGACAAGGGTACTGAGTGGCTTGCAAATCAAGTTCAGGACAAGAACTTGTTTGTGTTGCCTGATATAACAACTCAACTTTCAGACCTCGAGAACGAGAAGGATCTTGATGACCAGCAGCGTATAGACAAGAAAGACGAACTTCTCAACTACTATTCAGTGCAGAGCGAACGTGTTCACACGCTTCAGCAGTTGCTCAAGGCATATACCATGTTCAATAAAGACGACGAATATGTTGTCATGGACGGTGAGGTGAAGATCGTAGACGAGCAGACTGGTCGTATAATGGAAGGTCGTCAATGGAGCGACGGCTTACATCAGGCAATTGAGGCAAAGGAACATGTAAAGATCAAGGAAGCCACACAGACCTTTGCCACCATTACCTTGCAGAACTACTTCCGCATGTATCACAAACTTTCCGGTATGACCGGTACAGCAAGCACCGAAGCTGGAGAGTTCTGGGACATATATAAGCTTGACGTTGTTGAGATTCCTACTAACAGACCTATACTTAGAAAAGACCTTGAAGACCGCCTTTACAAGACGGCTCGCGAGAAATACAACGCTGTAATTGAGGAGATACAGGAAATGATTAACCAAGGTCGTCCTGTACTCGTCGGCACTACATCTGTGGAAATTTCAGAGTTGCTTTCAAGAATGCTTACATTGCGTCACATACCGCACAACGTTCTGAATGCAAAACTGCATCAGCGCGAGGCAGACATCGTAGCCAAAGCCGGATTAAGCAAAACTGTTACCATAGCAACGAACATGGCTGGACGTGGTACCGACATCAAACTTTCGCCAGAAGTAAAAGCTGCAGGTGGTTTGGCAATCATAGGAACAGAACGCCACGAGAGCCGTCGTGTTGACCGTCAGCTCAGAGGACGTGCCGGACGTCAAGGCGATCCAGGAAGCTCTGTCTTCTACGTCAGTCTTGAAGACAAGCTTATGCGTCTCTTCGCAAGCGAAAGAATAGCAAGAGTTATGGACAGACTTGGTGTCGAAGAAGGCGCTATGATTGAAAGTTCACTTATGTCAAAGAGTATTGAAAGAGCGCAGAAGAAGGTTGAAGAAAACAACTTCGGTATCCGTAAGCGTCTTCTTGAATACGATGACGTTATGAACAAGCAGCGCACCGTCGTTTACGAAAAACGCCGTCATGCACTCATGGGTGAAAGAATCGGCATGGATATAACGAACATCATTTGGGATCGTATCGTTAATATCATAGAAAAGAACGACTATGAAGGTTGTAAAGATGAATTCCTAAAGGTGCTGGCAATGGAATGCCCATTCACAGATGCTGAATTTGAGAATGAAGACCATGCTACTCTTGAGGAAAAAGCATTCCAGATTGCCATTGCCGACTTCAAACGCAAGACTGACCGCATCCAAGGCGTAGCTTTCCCTGTAATAAAGCAAGTGTATGAAGAACAGGGAGCTATTTACGAGCGTATCATGGTGCCGCTTACTGATGGCAAACGCCTCTACCACATTCCATGTAATCTTAAGGAAGCTTACGAAACAGAAGGCAAGAGTGTTGTAAAGCAATTTGAGAAGACAATAATGCTCCACATCATTGACGATTGCTGGAAAGAGAATCTTCGTGCACTTGACGAACTCAAACATAGTGTTCAGAATGCGTCATACGAGCAGAAGGATCCGCTTATCATCTTCAAACTTGAGAGTGTGAAACTATTCGACGACATGGTTGACCAGATGAACAACCGTATCGTTAGCATTCTTATGCGCGCACAAATACCAGTGATGGAACAGCAGAATGTGCAGGAAGCAGCTCCTGAAGAGCATAGCAAGCTCTACAACGAGGAAAAGGTTGACCTTGTCGACATAGCACAGCAAGAGGCTGCAAGAACAGACACTCGTGAAACAGCACAACAGCGCCAGGAACCGATAGTAAAAGAAAAGATGCCTGGGCGTAATGACCTGTGCCCATGTGGAAGCGGCAAGAAATTCAAAAATTGTCATGGTAAAGGATTAGTATAATCCTAATTTATATAAAATAAAGAATAGAGATAAAGAAGTGTGTCACTGTATGACTTTTTGTCAATGCTTGACACACTTTTTTCGCTCTTTATAAGATAGGATAAAAAGCACGCTTAACTTAAAATAAAAGCCCGCGGGGTTAAAAATGTTTTCCCGCAAGAACAAAAAGAAAGCCCACAGCAATAGATTTGATTTTAATAAAGACACGAAATAATGACAATTGAAATAAGAAACTTAAAGAAGACATTCGGTACAAAAACCGCTGTTGACATTGACTCTTTGACGATTGAAAACGGCATACTGCTCGGCCTTGTTGGAAACAACGGGGCAGGAAAGACTACCCTATTCCGCCTAATGCTCGATCTGCTAAAGGCTGATAATGGAACCGTAAACATGACATTTCAAAAAGAGAATGGTGTGACTTTTGAAACAGATGTAAAGGTAGACGAAGAATGGAAAGCTTACACCGGTGCCTACATTGACGAAGGATTCCTTATCAATTTCCTTACTCCTGAAGAATATTTCGACTTCATAGCGAAGGCAAACGATATAGACAAAGAAAAGTTAAGAGAGAGACTTTCTATGTTTGAGACCTTCATGAACGGTGAAATCATCGGACAGAAAAAACTCATACGCAGCCTGTCGGCAGGCAACAAACACAAAACAGGAATAATATCCGCAATGCTTAATCATCCGCAACTGCTGATACTTGATGAGCCTTTCAATTTCCTTGACCCCTCAAGTCAAAACAATCTGAAACGCCTTCTGGTTGAATACAATAAAAAAACTGGGGCTACGATAATAATCAGTAGCCACAACCTTGCGCATACAACCGACATAAGCAGTCGTATTGTTGTAATGGAACATGGCAAAGTGGTAAAAGACATGCAGAACGACAACGAGCAGACACGCAATGAGCTTGAACAATACTTTAGCAATTAAGCGAGGAAAGGAAACAAAGGAACACGTTTAATAAAATTGTACCGGAATAAAGAGGTCAGAAAAGCAAAGATAACGATAATAATAAAATAGATTCGGATACCCACAAAAGGTGACGCTTAAGCATCAAACTGCGGAAGCACCATCATTTGTGGGTATTTTAATATAATAAAATCCCATATACAAGCAATTTTTTATATCTTTGTATGTTACGGAATGCGCTAGTCTTATCCTCGAAAAAATCTTTTTTAGAAAAGAGCTGGACTATAACCCATACTACTGGCGCACAATTATAAAAGCAAATAAAAAAGTTTAAATAAAACAATGAAGCTATCAGAACTAAAGACCGGAGAAAAAGGCGTAATAGTTAAGGTCTTGGGACATGGAGGTTTCCGCAAGCGCATCGTAGAAATGGGATTTATAAAGGAGCAAACCGTGGAGGTTCTGCTAAACGCGCCACTGCGTGATCCTGTGAAATATAAGATAATGGGCTACGAAGTATCCCTCCGCCATAACGAAGCCTCTATGATTGAGGTTATATCGGAGGAGGAAGCGCGCATACAACATGAAGAAAATGAGAACAAACCAAGCACAGAACTTCATGCCATAGAGCAAGGAAGCAATGACGACTGCACTAGCGTTACGGAAGAACAGATGCACGTTGCTGCAAAGAAAAAGAGACATTCAATAAATGTAGCACTTGTAGGGAACCCGAACTGTGGGAAGACTTCATTGTTCAACTTCATTTCCGGTGCTCACGAACGTGTGGGAAACTATTCGGGCGTAACGGTTGACGCAAAGGAAGGCCACGCGACGTTTGAAGGTTACGAGTTTAACATAACCGATCTTCCTGGTACATATTCTCTCTCAGCCTACAGCCCTGAAGAACTTTACGTAAGAAAAGAAATCATAGAGAAAACGCCAGACATCATTATCAACGTCATTGACTCTAGCAATATCGAGCGTAATCTCTATCTAACAACGCAACTCGTTGACATGAACCAACGCATCATATGCGCACTGAATATGTTTGACGAGTTTGAAAACCGTGGGGATAAACTTGACTATAAGACACTTGGCAGGCTCTTCGGTGTGCCTATGCAACCGACAATTTTCCGTTCAGGTCAAGGTGTCAAGGAATTGTTCCACACAATTATTGCAATGTATGAAGGCGAAGACAATGTTTACCGCCACATTCATATAAATCATGGTAAGGATATTGAAGAAGGTATAGACAGAGTAAAGACACTCATTCAGCAAGATGAGCAGATACGATATAAATACTCCACACGCTATTTAGCCATAAAACTTCTTGAAAACGACCGCGAAGCGGAGCAACTGGCTCAAACTCTGCCAAACGGTAAAGAAATTCTAGCAAAACGCGACAAAGAAGCTGCCAGAATAAAAGAAGAAGTCCAGGAAGACAGCGAGACAGGCATAATGAACGCTAAATATGGCTTTATAAATGGAGCTCTTAAGGAAGCTGGCTATGAAACAGGCGACAAGCAGGACACATACCAGACCACGCATGTGCTTGATCGACTTATAACGCACAAATATTTCGGATTCCCACTGTTTTTCCTACTTCTCTATGTGATGTTCCAAGTAACCTTCTCCGTCGGACAATATCCTATGGACTGGATAGAATCAGCCGTAGGGACTTTGGGCGAATGGATTAGCGTTTCAATGCCAGAAGGTCCGCTGAAAGCAATGATGGTTGACGGAATTATTGGTGGTGTGGGAGCAGTTATCGTGTTTCTCCCGCAAATACTCATTCTGTACGCCTTCATATCTTTTATGGAAGACAGTGGCTACATGGCAAGAGCCGCCTTCATAATGGACAAGCTCATGCACAAAATGGGACTTCACGGTAAGTCATTTATCCCGCTGATCATGGGTTTTGGATGCAACGTGCCTGCCATAATGGCAACAAGAACCATAGAGAGTCGGCGCAGCCGCCTTATAACAATGCTTATTCTGCCATTTATGAGTTGCTCAGCGCGGCTTCCGATTTATATTATGATAACAAGCACGTTCTTTGCCCTTAAATACAGAAGCTTCATCATGATTTCTCTTTATGCCATAGGCATAGTAATGGCAATCATCATGAGCCGCATATTCAGCAAATGGCTTGTGAAAAGTGAAGATGTGCCTTTTGTTATGGAGCTTCCACCCTACCGATTTCCAACAACAAAAGCCATACTTAGACATACATGGGAGAAAGGAAAACAATATTTGAAAAAGATGGGTGGCATTATCCTTGTGGCGAGCATCATTGTTTGGGCATTGGGATATTTTCCACACAACGACAAACTCAACTCACAACAGCAGCAAGAACAGAGCTTTATAGGAAGAATTGGAAAAACTGTAGAACCGGTATTCCGTCCGCAAGGCTTCGACTGGAAGCTCTCCGTAGGCCTAATTTCCGGTGTGGGCGCGAAAGAAATTGTTGCTTCAACAATGGGCGTGTTATACTCTGGCGATGAGAGTGTTGCGGACGACGAGGAAGCTGACAACGCTAAGTATGCTACACTCTATGAAAAGATGTCGGCCGATGGAATAACACCGCTTATCGCTTTCTGTTATCTCCTGTTCGTACTGCTTTATTTCCCCTGCCTTGCAACAATTGCTGCCGTGAAGAATGAATCGGGAAGTTGGAAATGGGCAATTTTCACCGCCGTATATACAACAGCAACGGCATGGGTTGTCTCTGCATTAGTCTATCAAATTGGAAAAATGTTCTTCTGAGATAAATCCAAAGAACTAGTATTATACAAATTTAATGCAATCTCTGCCCTGAACAGAAAGTTACAAATGACAAAATAATACGTCAAATGAATGAAGACATATTTTGCAACTTTCCATAGCATTAGTACTGCCAATGGACAGAGAATTTGCAACGATAAAAAATAGAATAACCAAAATCGGTATTTAACCTAAAACATTATGATTAACAGATTTATTTTGAACGAAGTTTCATACTTCGGTCCGGGAGCAAGGAAAGAGCTTCCAACAGTAGTGAAAAGTCGCGGCTTCAAGAAAGCACTGGTCGTAACAGACAAAGGACTTATGCAGTTCGGTGTTGCAAAAATGGTGCTTGACGTAATGGATGAAGCCGGAATACCATACGAGATTTATGATGATGTAAAGCCCAACCCTACAGTTACAAACGTAACAAATGGTGTTAATGCTTGTAAAGCAGCAGGAGCTGACTTCATCGTAGCTATTGGCGGTGGTTCATCTATGGACACAGCAAAGGGAATAGGCATAGTATGCACCAACCCTGAGTTCTCAGACATTGTTTCTCTTGAAGGCGTAGCAGACACAAAGAACAAGTGCTTGCCCATTATCGCTCTCCCGACCACCGCAGGAACTGCCGCTGAAACAACCATTAACTACGTGATTATAGACGAGAAACGTCAGCAGAAAATGGTATGCGTTGACCCTAACGATATTCCAGCAGTAGCAATTATAGACGCAGAACTTATGTATTCGTTGCCTAAAGGACTGACTGCCGCAACAGGTATGGACGCCATGACTCATGCAATTGAAGGTCTCATAACAAAGGCTGCATGGGAAATGAGCGACATGTTCGAGATTAAGGCAATAGAAATGATACACAAATACCTTCCTATTGCTGTCAATGACCCTAAGAATCCAGAAGGACGAAACGGTATGGCTGTAGCACAATACATCGCAGGTATGGCATTCTCAAATGTTGGCCTTGGCGTTGACCACGGAATGGCTCACCCGATGAGTGCCTTGCACGATGTGCCACATGGTGTTGCCTGCGCAATCCTCTTGCCTACCGTGATGCGTTTCAATATGCCTGTAAGCATTAAGAAATATGTGGAAATAGCCAAAGCTGTAGGAATATACGAACTTGGAATGACTGATGAGCAAGCAGCAGAAGCAGCTTGCAACGAGATTGAGAATTTATCCAAGCTTGTTGGCATCCCACAACACTTGACAGAACTTGGTATTAAAGAAGAGGATATACCTGCTTTGGCTGAGCAAGCCATAACGGATGTATGCACGCCGGGTAATCCACGCCCCGTAACTAAAGAGGATATTTTGGCGTTGTATAAACAAATTCTTTAATAAGAAACAACTCTTAAACGATTAACAATAAAGGCAATAACCTGTTTTCAAATATTGGTTGTTGCCTTTATTGTTAGAATATTCTTTGTACGTTCAGAAATTGCATAGCGGCCGTCTGGTCTGTCCCCTACGAGCCAAATAATATTTCCCGAAGCGTCTGTTACAACAAGTTGCCGTTGCTTGTCAAAAAGCGATAGCTTGCGATCTGTCATGTAGTCGCTCAATAACTTTTTCCCTCTCATTCCAAAAGGAATAAACCAATCACCTTCTTTACATTTCCTTACAACAAGCGGAAACGATACCAAATCAGCATCAAGCGTAGCCAGCGATTTCTCACGAGAAAGCTTAAAGTCATCGGTCTTTTCCATCGATTGGAAACGTAATTTCAAGTGGTCATTGAAAATATAACTTCCAGTTTCCGGTATTTTCATTTCCTGCTTACAGTCAGCACTTATCGGCTGAATGAGTAATTTACCTCGGTCAAACAACAAGTCATGTGTTTTTGACGAAAACATACTCCCATTTTTAAGTTTTGTAAGCTCCCCAAAAATATTATCTATCATAGAGGGAGAAAAAGAAAATCTCGAAAGTATTGTAAATAATGTGTATTGCGGAGAAATTTGTTGCAGAAGTTTCTGCACATCAATGGAAAGTCCGCCTAACGATAACTCGCAGACAACGTTCTTGCAAGCATCGCCAATGGCGGCCTGAAAAACCTTGTTAGCCTCTTCAATGCGGCGCGCAGTCTTCGCTATGTCACGGTCAGCGGACGGATTAATTTCCCTTATCAAAGGCATAATGTTCAGACGTATACGATTTCTTGTCACATCATCAACAAGATTGGTGCTATCTGTAACATACGACACACCTTGCTTTTTAAGAAATTCTTCAATTTCCTGACGAGTAATTTCTAGAAGCGGGCGTAAAATTATTCCGTTTCTTATCCCAATGCCCGTAAGACCATTGATGCCAGTACCACGTATAAGATTTATAAGCAAAGTTTCAACAGAATCTTCTATATGGTGCCCTACACAGATACCTGCAGCACCAATATCAGATGCCAACTGCCTGAAATACGAATATCTCAGATTTCGCGCTGCCATTTCTATACTTTGCTTATGTAGACTCGCGTAAGAAATTGTGTCAAAATGCACTACATGAAGCCGAACACCTTCATTATTACATAAATGCTGGCAATATTTCTCGTCACGATCACTCTCTTTACCACGGAGGTGGAAGTTGCAATGAACTGCCTCGACGTCAAAACCCAAACGCTTCAAAGAAAGAAGCAAGGCTACGCTATCAGCTCCGCCAGACAAAGCCACAAGATACAATACATCTTTAAGCATTAAGGAGTTAGCCGTAATGCTGCGTTGAACTTTAAAAAGAAAAGGATCCTGTTGCATGCCACGTGGAGTTTTTTCTATTCTACATAAAGAACAAGCCCCTTAAGATATTCACCTTCAGGGTGATATATGTTTACAGGATGGTCGGCAGGCTGGTGAAGTTGATGTAGAATCCTGACATTCCTTCCTGAAATTGCAGCGGCTGTAAAGACAGCATTACGGAAATTCTCTTTAGTCACAACTTGAGAGCAACTGAAAGTGAAGAGAATGCCACCATGTTTAATCCTTTCAAAAGCTTTTACGTTTAAGCGGGTATATCCCTTCAAGGCGTTGTGGAGTGCAGCACGGTGCTTGGCAAATGCTGGAGGGTCAAGGATTATAAGATCATAAAAGTCCTTTGCATTATCAAGAAACTTGAAAGCATCTTCACAATACGCTTGGTGACGTTTATCGTTGGGAAAGTTTAAGTTAACATTCGCATTGGTTAGTTCAATAGCCTTTGCACTGCTATCAACAGAATGAACGAGTTTTGCTCCTCCTCTCATTGCATAAAAAGAGAAACCACCTGTATAACAGAACATATTCAAGACATTTTTACCCGAAGAATATTTCTCCAAGAGGCTACGGTTTTCCCTTTGGTCAACAAAAAAGCCTGTTTTCTGTCCCTTAAGCCAGTCAACATGAAACTTCAAACCATTTTCTACAGCTGTATTATCGCTGCATCCACCTATGACGAACCCGTTTTCCTGACCTAATTCAGCCTTATACGGCAATGTTGTCTCACTCTTATAATACACGTTTTCTATGCGTCCGTCCATTACCTTTACCAAAGCATCGGCTATTTCCAGACGATTTACATGCATCCCCACGCTGTGAGCCTGCATAACGGCAGTTTTACCATAGCAGTCTATGACGAGTCCTGGCAAACAGTCGCCCTCTCCATGCACCAAGCGGTAAGTGTTGTTCTGAGGATTGTCGGCAATACCAATAGCTATGCGCATTTTCAGAGCTTCAATAAGTCGCTCTGTCCAAAACTCAACACCTATTGTGATGTCTTTGAAAGACAAAACTCTTACTGCAATACTGCCAATCTGATAATGGCCTACAGCAATAAACTTGTCATCAAAGGTAAGCACTCTTACAATGTCACCCTCTTCTATATTTTCGTCAGCCTTAGCTATCGCTCCAGAAAAAATCCACGGATGAAAACGTTTAAGACTTTCTTCCTTCCCTCTTTTAAGGATTATTGTTTTATATTGCGCCATTTCGTTATTCTTTTATTTTAAATATTCTATTCAAAAACATACTGTAATTATTCACCACCCACAACCTTGTTTTTGCAAGAATCGTCGTTTTCTTGAACTTTCACTAATTCATAATTTCCTGTCTGTTCAAGTTTCATCAACTCTTCATACAACATAATACACGCCCAAGCATCGGTTGCGGCATAAGCCTTCTGCTTATCAGTAAGAATATCAGCCTCCCAATTAGTAAGCCGCTGTGTCTTGCTTATTTTCTGCCCGAACAAATTTGCATAAAGCTTCTGCAAGCTTAAATCTTCTATGCCTATTTCACCAACATGCTGCTGAAGGTCTATAAAATTTCCTGGTACAAATTCTGCTCTTCTATGTATGGACATGATGTCATCATGAAGGGAAAGTCCGATTTTAGGCACTTTGGTATCTTCAAGAAGACGTAATATAGAAGGAGTAATTCCCGTATAATTCAAACGGAAAAGAATACATACGTCATGTGTGGCTACTTGGAGAAGAGCCACTTTATATTGTTTCCCTTTTTTGAATGAAGGCCTTGTCTCCGTATCGACACCGAGAATGGCATGAGAAAGAAGGAAATCAACCGCTTTGTCAGCCTCTGCTTCAGTTGTTACGACAATTATTCGTCCCTCAAAGAGCACCTTTGGCAATGCCGCTACGGAGTGTTTGTCGAACTTATTGTAAATAACCTTTTTCATAAAAAATAAAATCGAAGTGCAAAATTAGAAAAAAAATATGAGTTTATATACGTTTCTTGCCTTTTTAGGTTACTTTTGCACTAAGCTTGCTTATCAGAAACACAAGCTAACCCTATAAACGACTGAACAAGAACAATATAATGGCAAAAAAGAAAACTACTAAAAAACAAAGCATAAGCGAAAGAATAGGAATGGCATTGCTGCAAAATGCCATGTTTAATTTTATATTTGGCATTTTACTCTTCGCCTTCTCGCTTTGGCTCATTATATCATTCATTTCTTATCTCACAACTGGAGCATACGATCAAAGCATTGTCAGCGAACTGCGCCCAGGAGATATTCTCAACGACAACCACATTTTTCACAATACATGCGGGCCAATGGGAGCACTGCTCGCAGACTATTTCATTGCTCACTGCTTTGGATATTCAGCATTTCTCATACCTGTATTTGTATGTTTGGCAGGATTGAAACTGATCAAGGCATACAAGCCTAATTTATTAAAGTGTTTCCTTTGCATGTGTGTCGTAATGCTTTGGTGTTCAATAGCTCTTGCCAAATTCCTTGCCCCCTTTATTGGAAACGAAATATACAATCCTGGAGGAGGACACGGAGAATTCTGCTGTCAATTCCTTGAAAATGTAATCGGTACTCCTGGCCTTATAGCTGTATTGGCGGTTAGTGCAATTCTCTTTTTTACATATATCAGCAGCGAAACGGTAATCATTGTTAGGAAAATCATCAACCCATCAAAATTTGTGAACCGCGTACGCTTTGACATTACTAACATTAAAGGTAACGAAGAAGACGGTTCTGCTGCATATACATCAGCCTCTTCGGGCGACGAAGATTTGAACGACAATAATAATCAAGCCGAAACTGAAGAAACACGCCACCAAATAGGAGAACAACGCGTAGATTTTTCTGATGAAGGTAACGCTACGGTAAGCATTACATCGAACGAGAATAAGCCCGACGTTGAGACATTCCAAGTTAGCGCCGCCAACGAAAATGCAAAGGGCGAAGGGGGTGAGTTCCAAATAAACGATGTCGGGAACGAAAAGCAAGCAAATGGAACAACTGTTGCTCCAAAAAATGGTCTTGAAACGCCAATCAATCCCAAAGAGCCTTGGCTGAACTATCATTATCCCACACTAAATCTATTGAAAAAGTACGATGAGGATAGTAAGCCGAATATAGATATGAACGAGCAGATTGCCAATAAGAACCGCATAGTTGAGGTTCTTAATAGTTTCGGCGTGCAGATAAAGACAATATCTGCCACTGTCGGTCCGACAATCACGCTTTATGAAATAACGCCAGCAGAAGGAATAAAAATTTCCAAAATAAGAAATCTTGAAGAT
Organism: Barnesiella intestinihominis; assembly: GCA_963586715.1. Classification (GTDB taxonomy): domain Bacteria; phylum Bacteroidota; class Bacteroidia; order Bacteroidales; family Bacteroidaceae; genus Prevotella. Next base: position 2,673 of record CAVAAS010000027.1, on the reverse strand, counting down.
GATATAGCACTAAGCCTAAAAGCAGCTGGTGTGCGTATCATAGCCCCTATTCCAGGCAAGGGTACCATAGGTATTGAGGTGCCAAATGCAAAAGCAAACATAGTGTCAATGGAAAGCATTCTCAACTCGGAGAAGTTCCAAAAGACAACGTTCGACTTGCCTATAGCATTAGGAAAGACCATTACAAACGAGGTCTTTATGGTAGATTTGGCAAAAATTCCTCATCTTCTTGTTGCGGGTGCTACAGGTCAAGGTAAATCTGTCGGCCTAAATGCGATAATAACGTCGCTACTATACAAGAAGCATCCCAACGAAATGAAGATAGTTCTCATTGACCCCAAAAAAGTTGAGTTCAGCATTTATGCATCAATCGCCAACCATTTCATGGCAAAGATTCCTGATGATGATGAAGAACCTATCATAACCGACGTAACAAAGGTGGTACGCACGCTCAACAGTCTCTGCAAACTTATGGATACCCGCTATGATTTGCTGAAAATGGCTGGAGCGCGAAACATCAAGGAATACAACAAAAAATATCTAAACCATCAGCTTCGCCTTACTGACGGACATGAATATATGCCATATATCGTTGTTGTCATAGATGAGTTCGGTGACCTTATAATGCAAGTTGGGCGTGAGGTGGAGTTACCCATCGCCCGAATTGCTCAGTTGGCACGTGCAGTCGGCATTCATATGGTCATTGCAACACAACGTCCTACAACATCTATTATTACTGGTAATATAAAGGCTAACTTCCCTGGACGAATGGCTTTCAAGGTAAGTGCCATTGTCGACTCACGCACAATCCTTGACAGAACGGGAGCGAACCAGTTGATCGGACGTGGAGACATGCTCTTCCTCAACGGGAACGAACCTGTACGTGTGCAATGTGCCTTTGTTGACACTCCAGAAGTGGAGCGCATAAATGAGTTTATCGCTTCGCAACCTGGACCAATAGAACCAATGGAATTGCCAGAACCAGGTGGCGACGACTCTGTAGACGTTTCAAGTGGAGGAATAGACAGCCGCCAACTTGATGCACTCTTTGAAGAAGCTGCTCATGCCATCGTTATAACACAGCAAGGTTCAACGTCAATGATACAAAGACGCTTTTCCATCGGATACAACAGAGCAGGCCGACTGATGGATCAACTTGAAAAAGCAGGTATTGTGGGAGCAGCACAAGGAAGCAAGCCGCGCGAGGTGTTGATCCAAGACGAAAACTCTCTTGACAATTTGATAGCCTCACTACGCAAATAATAGCAGCAGAAAAGAAGCAAACATTCAACAATTATCATAAAAAACGACATTACATTGTTGTTCAAAAAAATAAGGTAAGTAATAAGGAGAAAGGAAATGAAAAGACTAATATTGTTTATCGCATTCATCATAACTGTCAGTTTGGGATGGTCACAAAAGGCAAACAATGCTAAAACCATTTTAGACAAGACATCAAAAGCTCTAACGTCGGGAAGTGGAGTTAAAGCGAATTTCAAAATAAACGGTAAGATGGGCTACTATTCAGGCTCAATTTCCGTAAAAGGCAACAAGTTCACGGCTTCTACGGGCAATGCTATAGTATGGTATGACGGCAAGACCCAGTGGACATACATGAAGAAAAGTCAAGAAGTAAACATCTCAAATCCTACAGAAGCGCAGCAACAGGCTATCAATCCATACAAATTCATCAACCTATACAAGAGTGGTTACAAACTTGAACTGAAAACCGTTGGCTCAGACTGGGAGATACACATGACATCCCAAAGTGGTTCACGCCAAATCCGTGAACTTTATGTCACAGTAAACAAGAAGTACCAACTAAAACAGGTAAAGATGAAACAAAACGGCGGCTGGACAACAATTAGTGTCTCGAACATACAAAAGACAAGCATACCGGACTCTCGTTTCCGTTTCAACAGCAAAGACTACCCCAATGCCGAGGTAGTAGATCTAAGATAACAGGCAAATCCGAAATGCTAAGTCTATGAACAAGTTACAGATATATCTCACTCTGCGAGAACACATGCGGCTTTCAGAGAAGCGGTCTATGGAAAGCAAGGCAAACACTGCCGCAAAAATATTTGCAGCCTTATGTGCAGTTTTTATTGCTGGCTACCTCGTTTTTATTTCCATAGGCCTTGCCTTGATTGCAAACTCAGCATCTACATTTACCCCAAGCGAGTTTCTTGCCGCCATACTACCTGTAATCATCGTCATAGACTTTCTGTTCAGGATAATGCTCCAGCGAACACCGGCACAAATGGTAAAGCCTTACTTGCTTCTGCCACTTAGCAAATATACCTGCACAGACGCATTTATCGTGTCAGGGCTGCTCTCTCCTAACAATCTTGTTTGGATGTTCATATTTGTTCCCTATTCAATAATGACCATCCTCTTCATTGAAGGCTTCCTCCCAGCACTTTCTCTCATAATTGTTGCTCAAGCTATTGTAATGGCAAACAGCCTTTTCTATATGCTTTGCCGTACATTATGGACTGAACATACTGCATGGACATTGCTTCCTGCCACGGCATTGGCAATAATAGTCTCTCCAGTTATCTACGGTGGAGTTTGCGGTCAACATTTCTATGACGGGTTCGAGACTTTTTTCGACCTCTATGCCAAACTCGGCGCTGCGGCAACTGAATGTAGACTTGCTCTTTACCTTTG
>CAVAAS010000026.1:0-38836 GCA_963586715.1 Barnesiella intestinihominis | reverse complement strand
TAACCAAACAAAGAGTGTAAACAATATTAGTTAATCGACCTCAAATGTGACAACGCTTTTTAGGGATAGTCAGAGAATATGACAGTGAAACGGAAATACTTTGCTATTGCCTTTATTTTCTTTGCAGTAACAATGCTGATTTTTGTCTTTTATTCAAGGTCTGATACAGTAAAATACAATAAAGAACTTATTGCAATAGACTCTTTGAGTGATGAACATCCGCAAAAGGCATATGTTAAATTGCAGGATTTTAAAAACAAACATAAATTATTGAAGGCATCTGATAAATGGTATTTTAGGCTTTTGGAAATAAAGACAAAAGATAAACTCTTCGATGTGCAGAAAAATCCCCAAAACGCATTGAAGGTGCTAAAGTATTTTGAGAATGTAGGTGAAAGCGGAAAGATACTCGCACAGGCATACTATTATGTAGGTTCTGCTTATCGTGACATAAATGACATGCCGATGGCACTGGAATATTACCACAGGGCAAAAAATGTGTATGGGGAGCATGCCGATAAATTGTCGAGTGCATTAGATTTCCAAATAGGTTATCTCTTGTTTGAACAGTCGTTTTTCAAATCATCGTTACCGTATTTCTGTAACGTATACAAGTCAGACAGCATCAGGAAAGATACAACAATGATGGTATATACGCTTCAGAAAATAGCCTATGCCTATCAAGGTATGGATAATGACAGTTGTTTCTATTATTATAAGCAAGCATTGGATTTGTCACGTAGAAAAGGTGATACGAATCTGTACAATGAGATGCTTAGTTCTATGGCAGCATATTATTTGCATAAGGGGATGTATGCTAAAGCCAAAGATATGGCTCGACCTGTAATTTTAACATCGGATGAAAGTAATCCGTCTATTGATTCCTTTTATGATGTCCTTGCTTTGGCTTATTTTAGGCTAGGCGAGCGAGACTCTGCCCGTTATTATTTTATTAAACTTCATTCTTTGAAATCTTTAGAGGCACGGAAAGAAGCCAGCAAGTATCTAGCGAAGATATACCGTGAGGATGGTGATATTACTACAGCATTTGATTATATGATGCAATACGAGGCGTATGATGATTCTCTGAAGAAGAACAATGTGGAAACATCTATAGCCAGAATGAACGCTTTGTATAACTATTCAAAATATAAAGAGAGAAATATGCAGCTTGAGCAAAGGGCCAGGCGAAACACTATGCTTATATCTTTAGCTGTATTCGTCATTGTGTGTCTTCTTTTTTTCAGTTTGTTGAGATATCGCAAGCTTAAAAAGGTCGAGCAAGAGCGTTCCATGCGTTTGGAGAAGTTCAGAGCTTCTCTTTTAGAGCATAGCGAGAACAGCATACTTGAGCCAGAAGCTAAAATAGCGGAACTAGAGGGACATCTTTCTAAGGCTAAGAGCCTTTATGCAGCTAAAGCCCAAGAAATGGAGCTTCTTAAGGAAAGTATGAAAAACCGGAGTAATATTATCAGTAACGAAATGGCTCTGAATGATAATGTGAAAATCATGTTTATGGATACGGAAATCTATCGAATAATAGAGGCAAAGGCAAAAGTCCACAAACCATTAACTGATGGAGAAGCAGAAATGTTGCTGAAAGAGACAGACCGACTGTTTCCGTCTTTCAAACTTGGTCTTTATTCCATTTACTCATTGAGTATCCAAGACTTTCTTCTGTGTGTCCTAATAAAGGTTAGCAACTTGTCTTCGTCAACGATAGCAATACTTTTGGGACGCAGCAGGAGCACGATATCCAAAGCGAAGGTAAAGCTGCAAAAGAAAATACTGGGAAAGAGTTGTACGAATGAAGAGTTCGACCAATTTCTGAAATCTCTTTAAAACAGATTCTAGATTTATTTAAATTATAGCATTATGAAAAAGAAAAACATCATCGTGAGGATAATAGACTGGCTTACTTATTTTATCTTCGTATAGCAATAGCTTGTTTGACTTTTGTGTGGAGGCAAGACTGAAGAATATTGAGAACATAACTGTGACTTTATCCTTCCCGGGTGGCAGAAGTGAAAGCTTTTGCCACCTCCTCCAATTCCCTGTACCAATCTTCGCCGAATCGTCTTACGAGCGGACCCCGCAGGAACTTGTAAACAGGCAAGCCTAGTTCTTTTCCTTTGGCCGCGGCGTCTCGACAGACATCCCAGCGGTTGTAGTTCAGTCCTGTAAGCCCGTTGCCCAGTTGCTTCTCGCGGATAGGGTAGAGGGCGCAGCTTATAGGCTTGCAGAAGTCTGTCAGCTTGCCTTCACGCCATGAGCGTTCAAGGGCGCACAGGCAGCATCCGTTGTCGTAGCATGTAAAGACGCAGTCTTTCCCGTTGACGATACTTGTCACAAGGTCGCCGTCGCGATCGGCGTAAGCCACGCCTTGTTTGTCGATTACAGCCTGTGCCTGTGCCGAGAGGTCGTTCCACACCGTGTCAAGCGAATCTTCTATCTGTGAGATTTCTTCAAGTGTTACAGGAGCACCGGCGTCTCCCTCGACACAGCATATGCCATGGCAAGCGTCAAGGTCGCAGCAGAATTGTTCTGTTATGATGTCTGGCGATAGAAGGACATCGCCTACTTGTAGGATTGGAATATAGTTTTTGTTCATTTTTCTTTGTTGTTCCGTTACCATTTTATTGGCTCTATACCATGCTGAACCAGGTATTCGTTGCAGCGTGAGAAATGATGGTTGCCGAACCAGCCGCCGCGGTTAGCAGACAAAGGTGAAGGGTGTACCGACTGAAGAATCATGTGTCGTGACGTGTCTATAAGCGTTGCTTTGCTGCGAGCGTATCCTCCCCATAGTATGAACACAAGGTTTTCTCTCTCTTTGCTGAGAGCTTTTATTGCAGCGTCTGTGAATGTTTCCCACCCTTTGCGTTGGTGCGAAGCTGCTTGATGCGCTCTTACGGTAAGCGTTGCGTTGAGAAGCAGCACACCTTGCTCTGCCCATCGTGTCAGATTGCCTGACTTAGGCATTTCTGCGCCAGTGTCAAGGCTAATCTCCTTGAAAATGTTTTGCAAAGAAGGAGGAAACGGCACACCGTCGGCAACGGAGAAACTCAGTCCGTGTGCCTGTCCTGGCTCATGGTAGGGGTCTTGTCCGATGATCACCACTTTCACCTTGTCAAACGGGCACAAGTTGAAAGCGTTGAAGATGAGCTTGCCAGGGGGGAAACACTGGGTGTGGAGATATTCGCTACGCACAAATGCAGCTAGATCCACAAAATATTGTTTGCAGAATTCGGCTCCGATATGTTCCTTCCACGACTGTTCAATATTAACGTCCATAATGTTTAAGAGTATGCATGCAATAATATATTGCAGCAAAATTACGGATAATAATCCGTTTTGACAAGGAAGCTTTAAGCGTAAGGGCAGAAAGAAAGATAAAATCATAAAAAAATAGAAATTTAATACCTTATATAATGCGTTATGGGAAAGTTTTTCTTACTTTTGCCGCCAAAATAAAAGAATGTATGCCCGCAAGGCAGACTTCAAAAAAACGAACAGAAGATATGCAAGAGAATCTGGTAATAGTAGAGAGCCCCGCAAAGGCGAAGACGATAGAGAAGTTTTTGGGCAAGGATTTCAAGGTGATGTCAAGCTATGGTCACATTCGTGACCTTAAGAAAAAAGAGATAAGCATAGACTTGAAAACGCTGCAACCCAATTATGAGATACCCGAGGAAAAGAAGAAACTTGTTTCAGAGCTAAAGGCTTCAGCCAAGAACGCTGCAACGGTGTGGCTGGCATCCGATGAGGACCGCGAGGGAGAGGCCATATCATGGCATTTGTGTGAAGTGCTGGGGCTGGACGAGAAAAATACCAACCGTATTGTTTTCCATGAGATAACAAAGCCTGCTATATTGGAAGCAATAAAGCATCCGCGTTATCTGAACATGAATTTGGTGAACGCTCAGCAGGCTCGCCGTGTGCTTGACCGTCTCGTTGGCTTTAAGCTCTCGCCAATATTGTGGCGCAAGGTAAAGCCCGCCCTCTCTGCAGGACGTGTGCAGAGTGTGGCTGTAAGGCTAATTGTTGAGCGCGAACGTGAGATAAAGGCATTCGTTTCAGAGCCGTACTACCGTGTTAGCGCTGTGTTCACATTCGTTGGTGAAGGAGGGAAGAAGTCTGAACTTAAGGCGGAACTAGACAAACGTTTCAAGACTCATGATGAGGCAGAAAACTTCCTGCAGCGTTGCAAGGGCGCGGAATTCACCGTAAACGACGTTCAGAAAAAGCCCGTCAAGCGCATGCCGGCTCCTCCTTTTACAACGTCTACCTTACAACAGGAGGCAGCGCGTAAACTTGGCTTCACGGTGTCTCAGACAATGATGCTAGCCCAGCACCTCTATGAAAACGGAAGGATAACCTATATGCGTACAGACTCGGTGAATCTTTCTTCCTTCTGCATCAATGCCTGCAAAGAAGAGATTACCGCAACATGGGGCGAGGAATATCATAAGACGCGCCAATATCATACGCACTCAAAAGGAGCGCAGGAAGCACATGAGGCAATCCGACCGACATACATGGATGCAAAGACTATAGAAGGCACAGCCCAGGAACGTCGTCTCTACGATTTGATATGGAAGCGCACGGCTGCATGCCAAATGGCAGACGCACAAATTGAGAAGACAACCGTTGGCATAAATATCCTTCAGGCTGACGGCAAGATGGCTGAAGAGTACTTCGTAATAAATGGAGAGCTTGTTACATTCGACGGATTTCTGAAGGTATACCGTGAGTCGTCCGAAGAGGATAACCAGCAGGAAGGCGAGTATACAACCAACCAACTGCCGCCGTTGAAAGAAGGAGACCAGTTGCAGCGTAGCGAAGTTACATGCGTGGAACGCTTCAGCCTGGGTCCGCAGCGATATACGGAGGCGAGCCTTGTGCACAAAATGGAGGAGCTTGGTATCGGTCGCCCGTCAACTTACGCTCCAACAATCAGCACAATCCAGCAACGCGGCTATGTGCAAAAGGGAGACCGCAAGGGCGAAGACCGTTCCTTCTCTGTTGATACTCTGAAAGGAAACACCATAAGCCAGACAGAAAAGCTGGAAACCGTAGGCAGCGACAAGGGCAAACTTTTACCAACCGACATAGGAATGGTTGTAAATGATTTCCTTTTGGAAAACTTCCCCAACGTGCTAGACTACAATTTCACGGCAAAAGTGGAGCAGGAATTTGACACTATCGCTGACGGAAAGGAAGAATGGACAGACATGCTCAAAGACTTCTATACTCATTTTGAGCCGAAGGTTGAAGAAACGATGAACAGTCGTCAGCAGCACAAAGCGGGCGAGCGTCAGTTAGGCATAGAGGCAAAGAGTGGTAAACCTGTATTCGTAAAAATAGGTCGCTTCGGTCCTGTGATACAGATAGGAACGGCAGAAGATGAAGAAAAGCCACGTTTTGCACAGTTGCCGAAAGACAAGAGCATGGAGACAATAACCCTTGACGAGGCGCTTGAGCTATTTAAGTTACCGCGTACAGTAGGCGAATTTGAAGGAACTCCCGTTGTGATTGGTGCAGGACGCTTTGGTCCATACATCCTTCACAACAAGAAATATGTGTCGTTGCCCGCCACCGAAGATCCGCTAACTATAAAGCTTTCCACGGCAGTTGCTCTGATCGAACGCCGCCGCATAGAGGAAAACATGCGCCATCTCAAGAAGTTCAGCGAGGATTCAAAGCTGGAGGTGATGAAAGGCAAGTATGGTCCGTATCTCGCATACGACGGGAAAAATTACCGGTTGCCGAAGGCCATGCACGAGCGTGCCGAAGAATTGTCATACGATGAGTGTATGGAGATAATAAACAATACAGTGAAGAAATGACATTTAGTCGCAATCATCCGTGCCGATGAAGAGAATAATCCTTATAGGCTACATGGGGGCCGGCAAGACAACCCTAGGGCGCCAGTTGGCGAAAGATGCGGGACTGATGTTCTACGACTTGGACTGGTATATTCAAAACCGTATGCACCGTACTGTATCGCAGATATTTGAAGAAAGCGGAGAAGACGGTTTCAGAATTGTTGAGCGCAATATGCTGCATGAAGTGGCGGAGTTTGAAGACATAGTGCTGAGCTGCGGTGGTGGAACTCCGTGCTTCTATGATAATATGGATTATCTGAATAAACAAGGTGACACCGTCTACTTGAAAGCAACGCCAGAGGTGCTATGCACACATCTGAAGATGGGAAAAGGCGTGCGCCCACTCTTGCAGAACAAATCACCGGAGGAAGTTGAAACATTCGTCAGAGAACAACTCCTTGTCCGTGAACCGTTCTACTCAAAAGCCAAATACACTTATGATATAAGTGTGCTTGACACATTGGGCAAGATAGACGTTGCTGCGCAAGAAATACTAGACATGACGGAAAAGAACAAGTAGTTTCTTTCCTCGTGTATACAAAGAAAGAATTTTTTAAAGAAAGGAAGTGTAGAAAAAATACTCAGGCGATAGATGAAGAAATGGACAGTTGAAGACTCCAAGGAGCTTTACAATATTGGCGGTTGGGGCACATCTTATTTTGGAATAAACGAGAAAGGTGACGTTTACGTCACGCCTTGTAAGGACAACACGCAGATTGACCTTCGTGACGTTATGGATGAACTCGCCTTGCGCGACATAACGCCACCAGTTCTCTTGCGCTTTCCAGACATACTTGACAACCGGATAGAAAAAACTTCCAGCTGTTTTGAAAAGGCAGCAAAGGAATACGGATACAAGGGAAAGTGTTTCGTTATATATCCTATCAAGGTGAACCAGATGCAGCCTGTCGTAGAAGAGATAATAAGCCACGGACGCAAATTTAACCTTGGACTTGAGGCTGGTTCCAAACCGGAGCTGCATGCAGTCATTGCGGTGCAGTGTCAAAGCGACTCGCTCATCATCTGCAATGGTTACAAGGACCAGAACTACATCGAGCTGGCTCTTCTGGCGCAAAAGATGGGAAAGAGAATATTTATCGTTGTAGAGAAGCTCAATGAAATAGACATAATAGCCAAGGCGGCAAGGAAGCTTGGCGTAAAGCCTAACCTTGGCGTACGTATAAAGCTGGCTTCATCCGGTAGCGGCAAGTGGGAAGAGAGTGGAGGAGACGCAAGTAAGTTCGGACTGACCAGTTCTGAACTCCTTGCAGCCCTGGAAATATTGGAAAAACGCGGGATGAAGGATTGTCTGCGCCTTATACATTTTCACATAGGAAGCCAGATAACGAAGATTCGCCGTATACAGACAGCTCTGCGAGAGGCTTCACAATTCTACATCCAACTGCATAAGATGGGGTATGACGTAGACTTTGTTGACTGTGGTGGAGGATTGGGCGTTGACTACGACGGCACGCGCTCGTCCAGCAGCGAGAGTAGCGTGAACTACTCCATTCAGGAATATGTCAATGACTGTCTTTACACTTTCATTGAGGCTGCCAATGCCAATGGCATACAACATCCAAATATTATCACCGAAAGCGGACGGTCGCTTTCTGCCCACCACTCGGTACTTGTTATTGACGTCCTTGAAACAGCATCCCTTCCGGAAATGAACGAGGAATTTGAACCGGATAAAGATGCTCACAAGCTCGTAAAGGATCTTTACGACATATGGGACAACCTAAATCCGCGTTCCATGCTTGAAGATTGGCACGATGCGGAGCAGATACGCGAAGAGGCTTTAGATCTTTTCAGCCACGGAATGGTTGACTTGCAGACAAGAGCAGAGATAGAAAGAATGTATTGGAGCGTATGCCGTGAGGTGAACAGTATGGCAAAGACCCAAAAACACTTGCCGGAAGAGCTTAAAGGACTGGAGAAACTCCTTGCCGACAAATATTTCTGTAACTTCTCTCTGTTTCAGTCTTTGCCAGACAGTTGGGCAATCGACCAACTTTTCCCCATCCTTCCTATACAACGGCTCAATGAGCGCCCCACGCGAAGCGCAACGATACAGGACATAACATGCGACAGCGACGGAAAGATAGCAAATTTTGTAACCAACCGCAATCTTTCACACATACTTCCTGTGCATGCAATACGTAAGGCTGAACCATATTATCTAGGAGTCTTCCTGGTTGGAGCCTACCAGGAGATACTTGGCGACATGCACAATCTGTTTGGTGATACCAATGCCGTTCATATCTCTGTGAAGGACGGGAAATACCACATTGACCAGATTTTCGACGGGGAAACAGTGGAAGAGGTGCTCAGTTACGTACAGTATAAACCAAAAGAACTAGTGCGGCAGCTTGAACGTTGGGTAACGAAAAGCGTACGCGAGGGCAAGCTTTCGCTTGAAGAAGGTAAAGAATTCCTCTCCAATTACCGCTCCGGACTTTATGGATACACTTATTTGGAATAGGAACAGAAAGGGAAAAAGATAATGGATAGGCAGAATATAACAGTAGTAAAGGTAGGCGGTGCCGTTGTTGAAGACGAGGAACGCCTTTCAACGCTTCTCGATGAATTTTGTAAACTGGAAGGACATAAAGTCCTTGTCCATGGTGGTGGACGTAGCGCCACAACCATAGCCGCAAGTTTGGGCATAGAGAGCAAAATGGTCAACGGGCGAAGGATAACCGATGCTGCAATGCTTCGTGTTGTTACAATGGTCTATGGTGGACTGGTGAACAAGAATATCGTGGCAAAGCTGCAGACTAGGGGAGAGGGTGCCTTGGGACTGACAGGGGTAGACATGGATATTATCCGTTCACACAAGCGTCCTGTAAAAGATGTAGACTACGGTTTTGTGGGAGATGTAGAGAAAGTTGATGGACAAAAGCTCTTTTCGCTTATTGAAAGTGGCGTGACACCAGTTATGGCCCCGCTGACACATGACGGCAAGGGAACCATTCTTAACACAAATGCCGATACAATAGCTTCCGAAACAGCAAAAGCCCTTGCCGAATATGCAAACGTAACACTCGTTTACGCCTTTGAAAAAAATGGAGTGCTTGCCAATCCAGATGATGAAAACAGTGTTATTCACAAAGTGGATAGCCAAAGCTATGAAGAAATGAAAGCCAGCGGTGTTGTAGCAGGCGGCATGATACCCAAATTGGACAATGCTTTAGCTGCAATCTCTGCCGGAGTTGTTAACGTAGCCATAACAAAGGAAACCGACCTAAGGGCGGAAAACGGAACTGTCATATATAAATAAACGTTAAAGAATAAAGAAAAAAACATTTTTCTGTAACTTCTCCATTAAACAATCGTCTTAAGATTAGAGGCAAATGAAAGAAATAAGTTTCCGAAACGATGTGTTGCCGTTGAAAAACGTACTCTATCGTCTTGCCCTACGCATTACGTTGAATAGGGAAGAGGCAGAAGACGTGGTTCAAGACACCCTTATTAAAGTATGGAATCGTCGGGACTCTCTTTCAGAACTGGCTTCAATAGAGGCTTATAGCCTAGCGATATGCCGCAATATCGCCTTAGACAAGACAAGAAAGATGTCGCGTCATGAAGAAACGCTTGACGAACACAGTATGGAGTTACGGGTTTCCAATTCGTCTACTCCGTATGAAAAAGCGGAACAACGCGACATGCTTGACACAGTGAGGCAAATTGTGGATAGCCTGCCCGAGAAACAAAAAACGTGTATGCAGTTGCGCGATTTCGAAGGCAAGCAGTATAAAGAAATAGCCGCAGCACTCTCCATAACGGAGGAGCAGGTGAAGGTTAACATCTACAGAGCTAGGCAAGCCGTAAAACAAAAGTTTAACGAAAAACAGAAATATGGATTATAAGTATATCGAACAGCTGATGGAACGCTATTGGGAGTGTAAGACCACTCTTGAAGAGGAGGAAATACTCCGTTTGTTCTTCAGTCAGGACAATGTACCTGCAAGCCTTGCTGCATACAGACCTTTGTTCGTATATGCCAAGGAACAGGAACATGATGCGTTGGGCGATGATTTCGACAAGCGTATGGAAGCCATTGTTGAACAGACGCAAACAGTAAAGGCTCGTGTGATACCGTTCCGCCAACGTTTTGCCCCTTTGTTCAAGGCAGCAGCAGTGGTGGCAATAATCCTGACTCTAGGAAACGCTTCCCAAATGGCGTTCAGGCAACCGGAAGAACCTCTGCCTACATCTGCAGCTCTGCAGTCCAAAGTGCAGAATGGCCCGTCCGTAGCAATGGGTGACACGGTAAAAATGGATACCTTAAAAAAGGCAGAAGCCATATCAACCGTATTGAAATGAAGACAAATTTCTATGCTTTCTCAAAATAATCATTTTAGTAAAACAACTCCGAAGCTGTGAAGCTTCATTCTCTCAAATTTTTCATAACATACAAGTGTTGAGGCCATCGCAGTTCGTTGAAACGGACTCCGATGGCCAACTTTTTGCATATCTGTTCTATAGCGCAAATATAGACATGCAGAAGTAAGGCGCTGGCAATGTTTTGTACGGCCGACAACATGAAATCCGCATGTTTTTTGCTAACTTTGCATGAAAGAAAGCTCATCTATGGAATATAATACAGCAACACTTTCAAACGGTCTTCGTATAATACATCTTCCCTCTGCTTCGCCCGTAGTCTATTGTGGCTATGGGATATGTGCCGGTACACGTGATGAAAACCCGAGTGAAGAAGGTATGGCACACTTTTGCGAACACACAACTTTCAAGGGGACAGCATCTCGTTCGGCAATGCAAGTGCTGAACTGTTTGGAGACTGTTGGCGGAGAACTCAACGCATTCACGAACAAGGAAGACACGTTCTTCTACTCCGCAATACTGAAGGAGCATTTCCCGCGTGCAGTAGAATTGCTTTCAGACATGGTTTTCCATAGTGTATATCCGCAGAGTGAACTTACAAAGGAAGTGGAAGTTATATGTGATGAAATAGAAAGTTATAATGATTCCCCTGCAGAACTGATTTATGACGACTTCGAGAGTGCTGTTTTTGATGGGCATCCTCTTGGCAACAACATACTTGGCCACGCAGACGTGCTGCGTTCTTATACAACGCAAAAGGCTCTTGACTTTGTGAGGCGCATGTATATCCCCGGAAATTCCGTGTTCTTTGTCTATGGTGACGTTGGTTTCAAAAGTGTTGTGAGACTTTTAAGTAAATATGCCGTAGATTCAGAAACAGACCGCTTGGCAATAGCAGCAAAGTCCACAGCGTCGCTTCCTCCTTATGTGCCGAAGCAGATACATCACTACAGGGGAACCCATCAAGCGCATGTAATGTTGGGCAATAGGGCGTTCAGTGCGCATGACCCGCGCCGCACAGCTCTCTATTTACTCAATAATATACTAGGCGGACCAGGCATGAACGCTCGTCTAAACGTGTCGTTGCGTGAGAAAAACGGACTTGTTTATACAGTAGAGAGCACGATGGTGTGCTATTCCGATACAGGACTTTGGTGCACATATTTCGGCTGTGACCCTAAAGATGTAAAGCGTTGTCTGCGTCTTGTGCGCCGCGAGTTGGACAGGCTCATGCTTCATCCGCTTACGGACAGTCAGCTTAAGATGGCGAAACGACAGATAAAGGGTCAGCTGGGAGTGGCGTGCGACAACCGCGAGAGTTTTGCTCTTGACTTCGGGAAAGCATACCTTCACTATGGGCGCTGCAAGGATATGGCAAAGCTTCTTGCCGATATCGACCGGAGTACTTCAGCGGAAATTCAACAAGTGGCGCAGGAAATCTTTGTTGCCGACGAATTAACAACGCTAATCTACGAATAACATTATTATGATAATGTTGCAAATTGATGTAAAAGGGACGCTTGGAACAACTTTTTCGTTAAAAAAGCAAGATAATTGGAAAAGATGCTTTATTTTTGCATGAGCATAGAAAGGGGAAAAGGATATTAGGGACATTCTAAAGATGTAGTTTCCGGCATGCGTATGCTTGGCGGAGTAGCGACAAGAGGCGTATTAGCGAAATGGAAGTAACCGAAAAGACTATAGACATAGACAAGATCTTGGCCAGCAAGATGGGCGCTCGTGCACGCTATGTGCCGCGAATACTCACCAGATGGCTCAAACGCATAATCCACCAAGAGGAAGTTAACGCTTTCCTTTGGGAGAGTCGTGAACACACAGGTGTGGAGTGGCTTGAAGATTGTGTGCGGTATCTTGATATGGCACTCCACGTAAAAGGACAGGAAAATCTGCCTCCCATCAACGACGGACGCCTTTACACTTTTGTCAGCAATCACCCTCTTGGAGGTATTGACGGTGTGGCTCTCGGTGCAGTAATAGGTCGTCACTACGAAGGGCGTTTCCGGTATTTGGTAAACGACCTCCTTATGAACCTTCCTGGTCTGGCGCCGTTATGTATACCTATCAACAAGACAGGGAAACAAAGTCGTAGCTTTCCTGCCATGGTAGAAGCGGGCTTTTCTAGTGAGAACCACATGCTGATGTTTCCTGCAGGGCTTTGCTCCCGTCGTATAGACGGGCAAATACATGATTTGCCCTGGACAAAAACTTTTATAACGAAAAGTGTTGAATATCAACGTGACGTAGTGCCAATACATTTTGGCGGCCGTAACAGCAATTTCTTCTATAACCTAGCGAACTTGTGCAAGCGTCTTGGCATAAAGTTCAACATAGCAATGTTGTTCTTGGTAGATGAGATGTACAAGAACGTTCATAAGGATTTTACCGTAACAATAGGCAAACCAATACCTTGGCAGACCTTCGACAAGAGCCGCTCTCCGAAAGAATGGGCACGTTATGTGGAGGATATAGTATACACATTGTAGACAAAATAAAAAAGATACGCGGCCTTCATTAGGTTTGCGAAAAAGCAATATATAAATCAAGAAATGGAACAAGAGATAATCCAGCCCATCGACAAACAACTACTCAAACGCGAGCTAACCCCTGAGCGCCAGTTGCGCATGACAAACAAGAGCAACAACGAGATATACGTCGTAACCGCTCACAATGCCCCCGAGGTGATGAAAGAGATCGGGCGTCTGCGCGAGATCGCTTTCCGCGAAGCCGGTGGCGGTACGGGAAAGAGTATGGATATCGACGAGTTTGACATTATGGACAATTGCTACAAGCAGTTAATTGTGTGGAACCCGGAAGCGGAGGAGATTATCGGCGGATATCGATATATTCTCGGCACAGATGTCGACACAGACTCCAAGGGACAACCGATATTGGCAACGAGTCACATGTTTCATTTCTCAGACACGTTCATGTCAGAATACATGCCACGCACGATAGAGCTCGGCCGTTCGTTCGTCTCTCTGCCTTACCAAAGTTCGCGTATGGGAGCAAAGAGCCTCTTTGCCCTTGACAATTTGTGGGATGGGCTAGGTGCTCTTACTGTTATCATGCCTAACGTGAAATATTTCTTCGGAAAAATGACAATGTATCCCTCTTATATACGCAAGGGACGCGACATGATACTATATTTCCTAAAGAAGCATTTCGATGATAAGGACAATCTTGTCATACCAATGGAGCCTCTGAAAATGGAAACCGACCCGGCGGAACTTGAAGCACTCTTTTATGAAGATGATTTTCGCTCTGACTATCGTATCCTTAACCGCGAGATACGCAAGATGGGCTACAACATTCCACCCCTCGTCAACGCCTATATGAATCTAAGTCCGACGATGAAACTCTTCGGCACCGCGATAAACGATGGCTTTGGCGACGTGGAAGAAACGGGTATCCTGATAGCTGTTGATGAAATATTGGAGGAAAAGCGTATGCGTCACATAGACTCTTATATCAAGGAGCATCCGGAAGCCCTCAACCTTACGAGCGGTGCAAATCCGATAATCTATAAGGAGAAGTAAGCCAAGGCTTGCTTACTTTTTCTTTCTCCTTTTATAGCACTTGGCGTAATCGCACAAACCGCATGTGTATTCCAGCTTTTTTACGTTTGCGCCAAGTCCAATTATCCCACTAACACTCTTTATCGGCACCATGAGTGACGAACTGGACAGTTGTATGCCGCACGGTCTGTCTTCTCCAAGCATGGGGAAGAGCAGCTGTTGCTGTGAGACGTGCCACCCACAATAGCCAGGACTGAATCTATTCGTGTGCTTCCAGCCACGTGAATTTATGAAAATCTGTAGCCAGCGCTCCATGACATCAGCTGTTTTTTCGGCAATAACGCTACCAAAAGAGTCGGCAATGAACACGCGTACCATGTCACCTTCAGCCTCTAGCCTGCGTTGGAACTGTTCAAAAGCCGTACCGCTTGTTGCAACGAAAAAGGCGTAAGCCTCCGCTCCGCGCAATTGCGATGTTATTATGCGCCCGATATTGAAAAGCCTGCCGCTGATGCAGAGAGTTTTCTTCTCCGTGTCCAGTTCCCCTTCGTCAAAGGTAACAAACCCGAACCG
This sequence comes from Barnesiella intestinihominis, assembly GCA_963586715.1. Lineage (GTDB taxonomy): Bacteria > Bacteroidota > Bacteroidia > Bacteroidales > Bacteroidaceae > Prevotella. The sequence goes on along the minus strand of CAVAAS010000026.1, from coordinate 24,492 downwards.
CGGTTTCAGAAAAGCTTTCACTTCGTTCTTGATCAGATCAATCTCATGCAGTATGTCATCATCGGGAGAAGCTTCTCCGTAGCCCATCTGCAAGAAAAGTTCACTGTCGGTAATGTCAAGGTCATTGTAAGTAAGTTGCTTTTCAAACATAGTATATCGATTGTTCTTGTTAAGTGGTTGATAGCGCTTATGCACAAAGTAGTGTTGCAAAAGTATCAAATAATCGGTATATAAATAGGTGCTACTTTTCTTTTTTGCCACTATTTTTGTTTAAAAAGGTTTAAATATAACCTTTAGAACATATATTTTCTATAAAAGATAATTGGAGGTAATTATAAAATCATTACCTTTGCCAACGAAAAATGCCCAAAAACGAAGTCAGAACCCCGCGCGAGGGAATGTTCTTGCTTCTTTCTTTCTTGGGAAGAACGAAGCCCAAGGCTTCACCTGTGATATAAAAACGAATATTAACTGCGTGTAATTCGAGACACGCTCAAACGGATACTTATTTATGGCAGAAGAGCTCAACGTAGACATTGACTTCTTGGTAGACAATGGATTGGTGAAATATTCCGACGGAGATATAGTTATAATGGACAGTTTTCACCATCCTCAAGTAGAGGAAACGGTGCGTCTTGACATGTTGACCATTGTTGATGTGGTCAAAGGGCAGAGCAGGTCAAATCTGAATGGCGTGGATGTTGAGGCAAAGGCAGGCGACCTTGTTATCTGTCTGCCAAACTCCTATATCTGTAGTAGCATAACATCTTCAGACTATGAGGCGAAGGTGATAGGCTTGTCCTACGAGGCAATGCAGAACAACATGCTTGTCAGCAAGGATATGTGGAACATAATGTCATTCATTGCCCGCAACCCAATCGTTCACCTCTCGGAGGAAAACCGCGTGTTTGTGGAGTATTTCCATGGCTTAGTGAAGTATAAACTTGAACACCCTCACGGCTTTTACGATAAGGAAATCATGCAGTCGTTGTTCCAGTGCGCGTTCTATGAACTTGCTGCCCTCATTGCTCCGCTGATTTATGAGCGCCGCGGCACCGGTCCGTTCCGTCAGGGAGAGGTGCTCTTTAAGCGTTTCATCGAGATGCTTGTTGAGAACAAGAGCAACGACCGCTCCGTGAAATACTTTGCAGAGTGCCTGTGTGTAACCCCCAAATACCTCTCAACGGTGTGCAAGTCTGTCAGCGGAAAGACGGCTCTTGAGTGGATACACGATTTCCTTGCTGAGGGAATTACGCGAAAGCTGAAGTATACCGACATGACAATAAAGGAAATTGCCGACGAGATGGGCTTCCCAAATATATCATTCTTCGGGAAATTCGTGAAAAACCGTTTTGGAGCTTCTCCAAAGGAATACCGCAAGCGTCTGCAAGCACGCGAGCAGCCAGAAAGCGATAATAAGCAATAAGGACATCTATTATAGGGGCTCCAGCCCTATCCTTCTAACCCCGACCATAGAAAAGCAGGAACGAAAACTCTTTTTCTATGGTCGGGGATTTTCTTTGTGTTTGCCTCCAGTTGTAAGGCCGTGGGGTTTTCTTGTTAAGGCCGCGGCAAACGGATGCAATCTCTGCGGGATAAAAAGAGAAGGTAAGCAAAGAAATGACAGGGTAAAACAAACATGAAAGCTTAAAGACGGGTTGTTACCTATTTTTAATAGGGATTTTATAGTACATTACACGCTTGTTCTGCGTCATTAAAAGAGAATTTACTCACGGTTAACCAACTTAAATCTTCCCTTATGCGGAAAGCATATACAATAATCATTGCCCTCCTTGCAGGAGAACTTCTTAATGTGAACGCTGGCGACATTTATGTTTCGCCCCAAGGAAGCGACACAGCGACAGGAACGCAACTCGAACCATTGCGCACTCCAGCAGCAGCGTTGAAGATGGCGCGCGAATGGCGGCGCTTGAAGCTAAAAGACGCGAACGGCGGAATAACGATACATTTGTCTAGTGGTAACTATCGGCTAGGAAAACCGCTCTTTTTGCGTCCGGAAGACTCAGGAACAAGCTTGTCGCCAACAGTGATACAGGGCGCCTCAGACGGAACATCTGTGCTGAGTGGAGGAGTTGCCATAACTTCATGGCGGCAGGGATGCAGCGACACCCGCTTGCCTGCAAACGTACGTAGCCGCGTATGGGTTGCAGAAGCGCCGATGCAGGGCAACAGAATAGTGTGGTGTAGGCAACTGTGGGTGAATAGAGAGAAAGCACACCGCGCGCAACAGGGGCGTCAGGGCGAGATGACTCGCATGGTAGACTTCAACGCAGCACGACAAACCATAACGATACCAACGCCAAAAGAGAGTTTTGGCGATGCGGGGCAGCTGGAAATGACCGTACACCAGCGTTGGGCAATAGCGATACTCCGCGTAAAAGACCTGGTGGACTTAGGCAACGGACAGACAGAAGTATCGTTCCACGAGCCTGAAAGTCAGCTTGAATTTGCCCATCCTTGGCCGCAGCCAATAATAGGAGGCGAGAAAGGCAACTCATCGTACTTCCTTTCCAATGCGCCGCAGCTGCTCGATGAACCAGGCGAGTGGTATCAAGACTACCCATCAGGAAAGATATATTATCTTCCCCGCGAAGGCGAGGATATGTCCAATGCGGAAATCATCGTCCCCGTGCTTGAAAATCTTGTGCAGGTGGACGGATGGCGTGAACGAACCGTCCATGACATACGTTTCAGCAACGTCACCTTTGCCCATTCGGCGTGGACACGTCCGCTGAACGAAGGTCATGTAACCTTGCAGGGCGGTTTCCGCATGATAGACGCCTACAAACTTGCAGAACCGGGTCTGCCCGAAAAGGCCACACTTGAAAACCAAGCGTGGATAGCACGTCCCGAGACGGCAATCAGAGTGCGCCACGCAAGAGCAATCGACTTTGAGGCGTGCAGTTTCACACACCTCTCAGCAACAGCGCTTGACTACGAGAAAGCCGTTGTATCCTCGTCTGTAACAGGATGCCGTTTCACCGACATAGGCGGCAATGGCATACTAATAGGAACATTCCCCGATGGAGGCTTCGAAACGCATGTGCCTTATAGCCCCGCCGTTTTAGGCGATCTCTGCGATTCAATAACGGTGGTAAACAACGAAGTCTTTGACGCAACAAATGAAGACTGGGGGTGTGTGGGCATAGGCGCAGGCTACGTGAGCAATACCGATATAATTCACAATGAGGTGCACCATGTCAACTATTCTGGTATCTGCGTAGGGTGGGGATGGACACCGCGTGAGAGCGGCATGCACAACAACAAGATAAATAACAACTATGTGCATGATTTCGGGCGCCAACTCTATGATGTGGGTGGAATATATACCTTGTCAAACCAGCCTAACTCAGAGATAAAATACAATAGAATAGAAGACTTGTGTTCGGCACCCTATGCTACAAACGAGCGCGCCTTCTACATATATTTCGACGAAGCCACCGATGGCTTCGACGTTTCCTGCAACTGGTGCCCAAAGGAGCTGTTCGGATACAATCAGCCAGGCCCCAACCTCAAGCTCAAGAACAACGGGCCAAAAGTGGAAAAGGCCATTAAAGAGAACGCAGGACTGGAAAGAAATAACAAGCAGAAAAACAACGATAAACGATAATAATACACTATGAGACCAACTAATTACCATCTGTTCGACTTCATGGACTTCGATACCGAACTGAAGCGCGACGAGTCGTTATGGAAAGCCTACAAGCCAACGTCCGTAAAGGAAAAGAACGGCGACATACTTGTTGGCGTGCCATTCCAAAAGCAGAAGCTAGCCAATGATATGGCAGCCGACACTGAAGCCGCACAGGAAACACACACTATCATAATACGCCAGTATGAACCAGGTATACTGAGATTATTTATGAGTACAAACGGTGAAGAGCCGACAGACACATCTGATATGCTGCAGATGAGCCAGCGTGTTAAACGTTCCCCCTTGAAAGCTGAGCTGAAAGACGGGCAATGGGTGATAACCGACGGCAGCGGCATAATGCGCGCTCTCATAAATTTGCGCGAACCGGAGCTTGACCGTTGGAGCACATTGCTCCCCGATCCACAGGAAACGCTGGATATACGGTTCTGGCCCGACGGGAAACACGAGGTAAGACTGGCTGCTTACGACCATTTCTCGCCGCCTCGCTATGATGCACTGCCACTGGGCTACTGCAAGCGGGACGGTAAGGATGAGCGGGCAACACTGTCGTTTGAGTGCAAAATGAATGAATGTTTTGCAGGAACGGGCGAGCGTTTCGCGAAAATGGACCTCAGCGGGCAGACGTTCTTCCTGAAGAACCAAGACGGGCAGGGCGTGAATAACCGACGGACTTATAAGAATATACCGTTCTATGTGTCTAGTCGTATGTATGGAGTCTTCTATCATACCACGGCACACAGCAAGCTTTCACTTGCAGGCGTGTCAACACGCTCAGTAGAATTCCTCAGCGACCAACCGCAAATTGACGCCTTCCTCATCGGAGGAGACTCTCTGGAAGAGATAATCCGCGGCTACCGCGACTTGACAGGCTATCCGTCAATGCCGCCGCTTTGGAGCTTTGGTATATGGATGAGCCGCATGACATATTTCAGTGCAGACGAGGTTAACGGCATCTGCAACCGTCTGAGAGAAGATCATTACCCGTGTGATGTGATTCATCTTGACACAGGTTGGTTCAAGACAGACTGGCTCTGCGAATGGAAATTCAACAAAGAGCGTTTTCCTGACCCCAAGGCTTTCGTGCAAGGACTGCTCAAGAAAGGCTTTAAGGTCTCCCTATGGCAGTTGCCTTATGTTGCTGAAGATGCGGAGCAAATAGATGAGGCACGCAAGAACAACTATATTTGTAAGCTTACAAAACAACAGGAATCAGAAGGCTCAAACTTCTCTGCACTTGACTATGCCGGTACAATTGACTTCACAAGCAAGAAGGCGACAGATTGGTACAAGGGGCTTCTGAAACGTTTGCTCGACATGGGCGTGAAGTGTATAAAGACCGACTTCGGCGAAAACATACACATGGATGCCATATACGAGAACATGTTGCCGGAACTTCTAAACAATCTTTACTCGCTTCTCTACCAGAAAGCAGCCTATGAGATAACGAAAGACGTTACGGGCGACGGCATAGTATGGGCACGTTCGGCTTGGGCAGGCTGCCAGAGATACCCCTTGCATTGGGGAGGCGACTCCTGCAGTTCGTGGGAAGGACTGGCGGGCTCGCTGCGCGGAGGGCTGCATTTCGGATTGTCAGGTTTCGCATTCTGGAGCCACGACGTGCCGGGATTCCACACGTTACCTAATTTTATGAATTCCATTGTGCAGGACGATGTATATATGCGCTGGACACAATTCGGCGTTTTCTCCTCGCATATACGTTATCACGGAACGAACAAGCGTGAGCCTTGGTTCTATCCAAACATCGCTCCCCTTGTGAAACGTTGGTGGAACCTCCGCTATAAGCTTATCCCATACATACTCAGGGAAAGTGAGAAAGCCACAAAGAGCGGTTCGACAATCGTACAGGCTCTGATTTTCCACCACCCCGAAGATAATACATGCTGGCACATAGACGACGAGTATTATTTCGGCGATGACTTCCTCGTTGCTCCAGTTATGAACAGCGAAAACGTGCGCGACATATATCTGCCCGAAGGTGACTGGATAGATTTCTTTACAGGAGAGCGCCACATCGTGGCAGATGGCGGCAAATGGCTTAAGAACGTTGAAGTTCCGCTCGAAAGGATGCCTGTGTTTGTCCGCTGCGGTGCCACAATTCCTGTGTATCCAGAACAGGTAGACTCAACCGACGATATGGATATGAGTAAAGTGGAGGAAATAACTGTTGACGGCAGTTTCAAGGGAATAAAATTCTGACAAAACACATCAATATAACTTACCGCCTTTCGCGAGACCATTTCCCGCAAGGCGGAAACCATAAAAAGATTATGTGGAAACCTAATTTAGAAGAAACAAAGAAACGGTATATAAACTGGTGGAACCATAAAGGCATCGTGCTAAATATGTGGGAACATTTCCAAAACGGCGTGACACCGCATGCCGATGTGCCCATGCCTCCTGAGCCCAAGAGCCTTGACCAAAAATGGTTCGATCCCGAATGGCGTGCAGAATACCTTGACTGGTATGTGGCTCACAGCTCATTGAAAGCCGATATGTTGCCTGTGGCAAACACACAACTTGGTCCAGGCTCATTGGCAGCTATACTTGGCGGAGTGTTTGAAGGTGGGGAGGACACGATATGGATACATCCCAATCCAAACTATACCGACGAGATAAAATTTGACATTAACGATACTGCCAACAAAAACTGGCAACTGCACAAAGACCTGTTGCGCGCCTGCAAGAAAAAGGCAAACGGAAACTACTTTGTGGGCATGCCGGACCTAATGGAAGGGCTTGATGTGCTGGCTGCAATGAAGGGTACAGACAAAGTATTGCTTGACACTGTAATGCAGCCCGACGTGCTGGAGCGACAGATGCAGCAGATAAATGACATTTATTTCAAGGTATTCGATGAGCTCTACGACATCATCCGCGAGGGTGACGAAATGGCCTTCTGCTACTTCTCCTCATGGGCTCCGGGAAAGATGACAAAGCTACAGAGTGACATTTCCACAATGATAAGTGTGGAAGACTACCGCCGCTTCGTGCAGCCGTTCATACGGGAGCAATGCCAAAAGATAGACTATACGCTCTATCACCTTGACGGTGTTGGTGCAATGCACCACCTTCCCGCATTGCTTGAGATAGAGGAACTGAATGCAATACAGTGGACTCCCGGTGTGGGAGAGCCGCAGGGAGGTTCGCCAAAGTGGTATGATCTCTACAAGAAGATACTTGCCGGCGGAAAGAGCATCATGGCTTGTTGGGTTACACTCGATGAGTTGCGCCCGCTGCTTGACAATATCGGAGGCAATGGCGTGCACATTGAGATGGATTTCCATAACGAAGACGAAGTGGAAAAGGCAATGCGCATTGTTGAAGAATATCAGGAAGACAATCCTGAACCGGCAGCGGAAAGCAACACCATACGCATTGCTGCAACAGAAGCAGACAGGGCCGTTGACAGCATTATCGGTAAGGTTGAAGCTGAAAAGACACTCACTCCCGATGAAGAAGTTCTCGCCATCATAGACAAGATAGAGAATCCATCAGCAGACGCTTCTGCTGTGGAGGAAAAACTGTCAGCCTTGCCTTGGACGACAACAACGCTCGGACGTCCGTCACTCTTTCAAGAAGCAGAAGAAAAGATCTTAGTGCTTGACGGTGCAACGGGAACAACCCTCCAACAGTATAGGCTTGGCGAAAGGGAATTCCGGGGAGAACGGTTCAAGGATGCTCAGTACGATATAAAGGGAGCCAACGATGTTCTTTGCATAACCCAGCCGGAAATCGTGGCAGTGGTACACCGCCGATTCCTTGAGGCTGGTGCGGATTTAATAACAACCAATACGTTCAACGCACAGCGCATAAGTCTTGCCGACTATCATCTGCAGGATTACGTTAGGGAGATAAACTTCGCCGCCTGCCGCCTGGCCCGTGAAGAGGCCGACAAGGCAACACTTCTAGACCCACGCAAGCCTAGATATGTGCTTGGTAGTATCGGTCCTACCAGCAAGACTCTCTCTGTTGGCGCTGAAGATGGCTTCAATGCAGACATTCTGCGCGCTGCATATAACGAACAGGTAGAGGCTCTGTTCGACGGTGGCGTGGATGCCATTCTTATAGAAACAATATTTGACATAGAAAATGCAAAGATTGCCCTTGAATGTTGCAAGGAAGCTATGTTGAAGAGAGGCCGGCGTCTGCCGATTATGCTGAGTTTTACTGTTGCTGGAGACAACGGATATAATATGCTTGGGCAGTCGGTACCCGAATACGTAAAGTCGCTAAACGACTCTTGCGTGTTCTCCGTAGGATTGAACTGCTCGCTCAATGCAGCCCGCATGGCTTCCATAATACAAAGGATGGCTGAAGAAACAAACTATTATATCAGTATGTTCCCCAATGCCGGCTTGCCTGATGCCGAAGGCCGTTACAACGACACTCCGAAAATGATGCAGGCAGAGATATGGCCTGTTGTTGAGACTCATCTTCTGAACATTGTCGGGGGATGTTGCGGCACAGACGATACTCATATCAGAGAAATAGCTAAGCTGACAGAGCCGCTGGAAGGATTGCGCATAACACCTCATCGTCCAGGTGCAGGCAATGGTTACGAGCTGAAAGTGAAAAGTCTGGCGACCACACCCGCAGTGGCAGTGCAAACAACTGTAGCAGCCGACAATAACAGTGCTGAGGTTAAAAGTCATTCCCACACGGAGAAATGCTCATGTGGCATAGACCATGATGCACCTTCAGCGAAGAAGGCTGAAAGCTCTGCTGCCAACGAAGTCTTTGAGGCAATATTGGGTGGCAAGACCGACAAGGCTGCCGATGCTACCCAGCGTGCTATTGATGAGGGTGCTGTGCCACAAGACATAATAAACGGGCAGATGATACGCGCCATGAGCGAGGTGGGGCAACGCTTCCAGGACGGAAAGGCATTCGTTCCGCAGTTGCTTATGGCAGGACGTGCCATGAAAGCCGCTCTGGAAATTCTGAAACCGATGCTTGCCGGACAGGCATCAACATCACTCGGGCGTGTAGTCATTGGTACAGTAAAGGGTGACTTGCACGACATTGGCAAGAACCTCGTGGCCTCAATGCTTGAGGGCTGTGGCTTTGAGGTGAAAAATATAGGCATTGACGTGCCAAGCGAGAAATTCGTGGAAGCGGTAAAGGACTATCATGCCGATATCCTGTGCATGAGTGCGTTGCTTACAACGACAATGACTTATATGAAAGACGTTATACAGGCTCTTGAGGATGCCGGAATACGCAAGGATGTGAAAGTGATGGTGGGCGGAGCCCCTGTTACGCAGACCTTTGCCGACGAGATAGGAGCCGACGGATATAGCGACAATGCCAACTCTGCTGTTGCGAAGGCTAAGGAACTGTTGGGCAAATAAATTAAAAATGGAAATAACAGGCGTGGCTGAAAATCAGCCACGCCGCTTAAACTTTAACAAGAAAATCTAAATCAATGAATACACAAAACCTTGATATACTTGACTGGATAATCCTTGCCGCTTATTTTATTATCCTTATTGCCATTGGAATGTGGGCAAGCTCAAAAGCTAAAAAGGGCGGAAACATGTTTCTTGCCGAACACTCGCTGCGCTGGCACCACATCGGATTCTCCATGTGGGGCACTAACGTAGGGCCGTCGATGCTGATAGCTTCGGCAAGTGCAGGCTTTTCAACGGGTATCGTGTCGGGAAACTTTGCTTGGTACGCCTTTGTCTTCATCGCTCTCCTGGCGTTTGTTTTCGCTCCGCGTTATCTTGGCACGGGAATATCTACGCTTCCCGAGTTTATGGGACTTCGTTTCGGTAATTCAACGCGCAATATCCTTGCGTGGTACACCATTGTAACCATACTCATTTCATGGCTTGCCCTTACGCTTTTTGCAGGTGGCATAATCATACGCCAAGTGTTTGGCATACCAATGTGGCTCTCCGCCTTGTTGTTGCTTGCCATTTCTGCGTTCTTCACAATCTTGGGAGGTCTGAAAGCTGTGGCATATACAAATGTTTACCAAATGGTTCTGCTCATCGTTGTTTCCGCTACACTTACCATAGTAGGTATTTGGCGACTCGGAGGCGAAAGCTTCAGCCAAGGTATTGCCACGCTTGCCAATCCGGATATTGTGCCTTCAGGCTACTGGAATCTTTTCCAACCCAACAGTGACCCTGACTTTCCTTGGCTTCCTATCCTTCTTGGATATCCAATAATGGGTGTTTGGTTCTGGTGCACCGACCAGTCTATGGTTCAGCCCGTGCTTGCCGCCCGCAATCTTTCTGAGGGGCAGAAGGGTGCAAACTTGACGGGATGGTTGAAAATTCTTGATGTTGCTATATACATCATTCCTGGTGTTGTATGCTATGCCATGGTGCAGACAGGCTATTTCGGCGGAACTCAAGTGAATGCCGACGATGCTTATCTCAAACTTGTGTATGAACTTTTCCCTGCAGGCATGGTGGGACTGGTGCTTGCCGTATTGACAGCAGCTCTTGTCAGCACTATTGGCTCTGCGTTGAATGCTTTGAGTACAGTCTTTACTATGGATATCTATGTGAAGAACATACGCCCGCAGGCCACACAGGAGGAGATACGCCGCACAGGACGCGTCGTAACTATCGTAGGGGCACTTGTCTCAATAATAATAACGGTGGCTGTTGATGGAATAAAAGGGATGAATCTTTTCAATGTATTCCAGTCTGTGCTCAGTTTCATAGCACCTCCAATGGCAGCCGTCTTCCTTATGGGAGTATTCTGGAAGCGATGCACAACACTTGCCGCGAATATGACGCTTACTTTCGGTACGGTGTTCAGCATAGGTGCCGGGATTCTATATCTTTGGGTTATCCCTGGTATGGCAGATCATGTACATTTCATGCTCCTTTCCTTTTATATTTTTGTTGCATTGGTGGTGATGATGTTTTTTGTAAGCATCTATGACAAGAAGGCTAACGAGCAACAAAACGTAATTGTTAAGGTTCACGAGAAAACGGAACGTAGCGTAATCATCGCGTGGGTGAGCCTTGCCGTTGTTATGATTGCTCTCTATATATTCTTTAATGGCAACTGATATGTAGCTTGTGCCTGAATGATGACCATTTGGGTATGGCATAAAGAAAAAAGCACTGCAGTCGGACTTTGTTTTCAGTCCTTGGCTGCAGTGCTTTTGTTTGACGTTTACGTTTGTTTAAATGTCGTGTGTAACCTTTTAGTCCTGCGATATGGAACAGTGCCGCTTAATGTTATTTTACAGCGTTTTCGCTTTTATATTGCGATGGCGTGACGTTGTACATTGATTTGAACACGCGTGTGAAGTGCGACATGTCGTAATATCCCACGCTGCGTGCCACCTCATTTATAGGAATATTCTTGTCATTGTCAATAATCCTTTTGGCCGTCAGCATCTGTATGCGGCGGATATAAAAGGCTGGTGTTTCTCCGGTTATGGCATTCAGCTTCCTTCGCATCTGTTGTCCGCTCATGCAAAGTCGTGACGCGATGTTATCTACCGAAAGGTCACCGCTAGGCATTGCTTCCGTAACGACGCCTGTTAGCTTTTGCAGGAACTCACGTTCATTCTTTTGCAGACTTTGTTCTGGCTTCTCCTGCTTTTCTTCCACGGCATTGGAGTATTTCTCGCGCATCAGCCTTTGCCGGCGGAGCAGATTGTCTATGCTTACTACTAGTTCATTGGCGTTGAAAGGTTTGTTAATGTATGCGTCTGCACCTGTTGAGAGGCCTTGAATACGGTCGCGGTCTGTGCTTTTCGCTGTGACCATGACTATGGGGATGTGGTTAAGTATCTCGGATTGTCGTATTTGGGTGCAGAGCTGCAAGCCGTCCATTACGGGCATCATGAGGTCGGTGATTATGATATCTGGCATAAGCTTTTGGGCTTTTTCAAATCCCTCTTTGCCATTTTGCGCAAATCTTATCAGATATTTGTCTTTCAAGCAGAGTTGTATGTATTCTGCCACATCGATATTGTCTTCCACGATCAGGGCAATGGGTCGTGTGTCGTTTTCTTTTTTCACTGAGGCTTCATCTTCATCCAATACTATTCCCGTATATTGTATTGAGTCTGCTGCAATCTGTTGGCGTGCAGGCTGGCTTGTTGAGAGTTCCTTCACATTTCGGCAACAGGTGGCGGGAAGTATGACGGTAAACACAGAGCCTTTTCCTAGAGAGCTCTCTACTGTTATTGTGCCATTGAGCTGTTCTGTTATTTGTTTCACAAGCGTAAGACCTATTCCTGAGCCCATATCGCTCAAACCATCGTTGTTTTGATGGTAGAGATCGAAGATGTGTTTTTGGTCTTCCTGTGACATCCCCACTCCGAAGTCGGCGATGCGCAGTGTGAATTTACCGTCATCTATGGCAGTAGTTACAAGAATATTGCTATCAGGCTTTGAGAATTTAATGGCGTTAGACATAAGGTTGCATATGATTTTCTGTATATAGTCGGGAACGAAGTCCATTGGCATTTGTTTCTGTTTCGGTGCGTACACAATTTCAATGTTGCGTGATTCAGCTAATGCCGTGAAGCTATCGAGCAACATAGACACGTAGGACGCAACGTCTCCCCTGTACCATTCTGGCGCAGCAGCCTTTGCCTTGATTCTGGATATGTCGAGAATTTGGTTTATTAGCGATAGAAGCCTTCTTCCCTGCCTGCCTATCGTTTCTCCTGTTGGGGCAATTTCTTTTTCTTTCACTTGCCCTTTGCACATACGGTCGGCATATCCCAATATGACAGTAAGCGGTGTTCGGAACTCATGTGTTATGTTTGTAAAGAATGAAGTCATGGTTTTCTCGTTTTCCTCCATGAGTTTCTGTTTGTGCTTCCTTGACTTGATGGCATAGCAAAGGAATATTACCGTTATGGCAGAAAGCAATCCTATGGCTACGGCAGATAGTATGCCTACTCGTTTCAGTACTTTTTCCGACTGGTAATTCCTGTTAAGTGTGTCAATCTCGTCTTGTCGCCGTTCGTATTCGTATTTTACGCGTATATTTTGCATGTGAACGAGATTTTTTTCGCTGTTCACACTGTCATTGTATTTGCTTGACTTGACATAGCAATCGAGAGCCTCGCGGTAATTGTCTCCTTTTTTATAAATAAGGTAATATAGCTTGTATACTTCGGATAGATGTTCTATGGAGTTCTGTCTCTGTGCCTCGTCAAGAGCTTTTGCAAGATAATCTAACGCTTCTGTGCAGTGTCCTGTCTGCACCTGTATGCGTGCAAGTGCGAGACACGACTCTAGCCAGTGCCACTTGTCGTTGCTGTTCTCCATTATGGAATAGGCTTTTTGATATTGGGCTATGGCGTCTTGTGTTTTTCCTGCTTTCTCAAGTAAACGACCGAAGTGGTTGTAGCATAGCGATATGCCTAGGTCTGAATGTGCCGCCATGTTGCTTTTCATTGATTTGCGGTAGTAAACCCATGCCGAGTCTGTATTGCCGCCAGTTTCGAAAAGCGAGCCGAGATTAGCGAAGTTTATGGCGCGTCCTAGTTCGCTGCCCAGTTCCGTTTCTCCCGCAAGGGCAGCGCGGAATACGGAGTCGGCGGTGAGACTGTCTTTAAGCGTGAGACTAATGTTGCCGATGCCGTTGAGAGACATTACCTTATTCTTTTTAGCCACCTTATCTTCTTTGTCGCTATATTCGTTGCAGAGCGTCAGAGCCTGATAGTGGTAGTTGGCGGCTTCGTCAAGAATGCCAAAGCGTCGGAAATTAGTTCCGATATTATTAAGAGCTTGCACCATATCAATGGTATCGTGCAGAGATTTTGCAAGGGTGTATTCCCGTTGATGATAGTCAATAGCTTCTTGATAGTTGTTGTTCTCGCGTAAAATCTTTCCTAGCCGCTTGCATGCCATCATTTCGCTGACGGCATCGTTTTGTTGCCGGTAGCTTGAAGCAAGTGTTTGCAACTGTGTAGTGTCGTCAATAGCTTGCGTCACGCTATCAGCCTTCGCCCTTTGCTCAGAAATGTCGGGGCGTTGCTTATGCTGTGCACACGAAACAAAAAGAATTGCTGCAAATACAGAGATGATTATGGCTCTCTTTGTTCTTTTGAATGGATTGGTACTTGTGTTATGTTCCTTCATTAACTTGTCTATATCCTAGGTTTCGTTTATGCAAATATATGTAAAAAAGGATAATAAAGGTAATGCTCAGTAGAATATTATTGTCAATATCGTATGAAATATCTATTAAAAAGCCCCTGTTTAAGGAGGTTTGTAACGAATTGGCTATTTTTTGAAAAAATTATCCTATAAAAAGCATCTGTTGTTCTGTTACTTTGCAATGAAATTATTTGAAGCACGTGTTGTTGAACCCACACTAAACCAACGTTTATACTTTCTATGAAGAGCGAAGAGAGAAATACCAAGACAATAAACCGCAGCATTTCGTATGAAGAAGTTGATGAGATTATTGAAAAGCACCTTGCAGAAATACGGTCGCATGAACAGGCTGTGAAAAATAGTTCAAACAAAGAGGCTGGCGTGGCAGGCAAGTCAATAGGGCTGTTGGCTGCTGCAATTTGTTTTTTTATGCCGGTCTCTGCACAATCAGAGATAGGTTGGCAAGGCGGCACGGTTTACGATTTTGGTGAGATAAAGGAGCAAAAAGGAACGGTGGCCCACACTTTCGTATTCAAGAACAACGGTGACGAACCCTTTTCTATCACCAATGTGAGGACATCGTGCGGCTGCACTTCTGCAACATCAACGGGGAAGATAATTTCTCCAGCCGACACAGCACACGTAACAGTATGTTTCAACCCGACCAATGTGGAAGGTCCTTTTCATCAGCGCATAGTGGTATATACAAATTCGCCGGCAAGGCAGAACTCTTTGTTTATAAAAGGAAAGGTGAAACCGCGCAAGAAGAAAATGATATAAGCAAGAGTGAAAGAGGATTGTCTTGAGAACCATACACAAAAATAATATATAGAGAGTACAGAAAACCAATTATTAACTTAGCTAATTAACAAGATGAAAAAAGCAATTCTCCTAACAGCAATGCTAATCCTTGCTGTGTTCCGGATGAATGCGGCCAGGGACTGGAACGTTAATACCAACCAGTATGCCTATCATGCCGTGGTCTATGCCGTTTTGCAGGATGCTGACGGAAAAGCAGTGACCCTTGGCGACAACGACAACCTTGGAGCATTTATCGGCGACGAGTGCCGTGCCATCGCAACAAGTACGACACTCAACAGTGGCCAGACCATCTTTACCGTCCGCATCGGCGTTGCGGCTGAAGACAAAGGTAAAGAAGTGAAGTTCGTAATCCGTTCCGGATGGAGACAGACTGAGTTCACGCTTGCCGAAACCATTGAGGTGACGGGAGGCGATGAAACCGTAGGTTCTGTCAATCCATCCAACCCCAAAGTGTTAACCTATACGCCGCTCACAAGTATCACCTTGCCAGAAAGGATTGATATCAACATGGGCGAGACGTTAGATCTGACAACTGTAATGACCTGCGAGCCTGCCAACGCTACCATGCCCGATGCCTTTGACTGGTCTGTAGGCAACTCTGTGGCTTACATGAAAGTAGAGAATAATATATTAACACCGTTACAACCTAATACTTTGGAGAACTACTTGGAAGTAAACGCTGGTTCCATAACAGCCATGACGCTTGTTTATATCCACCAACCCATCACCTCTTTAGAAATCAACCCGGACTATCCCGATGCTACCATCGAGGTAACAGTGGGCAATTTTGATGACCTTGATGCCAAGTTGAGAGAGATTGTAACCGTAATGCCAGAAAATGCTACGGAGAAAGTGGCATGGAAACCGTCCGACACGGAGGCCATCGTGTGGGTGCCAGGCGAGAATGACAATCCTGGCTATTGGAATCCGACAACCCCCGGAACCTATACGATGACCGGTAGCGCGGCTTACGGTGGTACAGTTACCGTGACGGTGAAGGTTATCCAGCCGGTAGAGTCGCTCGAACAGCAGTATAAGGACATCGTTGTCATCAACGGCGAGGAGATAACCCAGTATCTCAAGCACACAATCAAGATACTTCCCGAGAATGCCACAACGCAGACGGAAGGTCTTACCTATACCATCGAGTCCGAAAACTACGACACCCCGACGCTGCAGCTCAACGATGACGGCACTATCACCGCCAAGACTGCATGCCGTTCAGTAACTGTGTATGTCTCTCACCAAGACATTCCGAACACGCAGATACCGGTGGTGGTGCAGGTGGTTCCGAATGATAACATCTTTATCAAGGCGAAAGAGAACCCGATGTTGAAGGAGATGCTTTCAAGTGAGTTCGGTCAGACTAATCTCTACCGCACTTTGTTGAACAACTACGACGACAACGATCTGTTTGCCGAAGCGCAGAAGAGCGAAGAGTTCCTCAGTTGGTATCAAAACAACTTCAATATCAGCATGAAGGAAGCGCAGGACGAAGGCAAGGACAATCTCCTCACAATCGATACCGACAACTCTACCGCTTACGTCAACGCCTATGGCTCTACCAATGTGCGCCTCTACATGCCTTTCACCGCTTCTGGCTTTGATGAGAACGGCACGTTCGTACCAAACAAGGCTTATGAGTATGGTGTTACCTACAAGCTCGTTATCTCTCAAGGACTGGAGTCAATCTCGCTTCAGACATTGGAACTTGGTATGGAAGACTCGGACGTTCGCCTCGTTGCGACCACCGTGCCAGAAGGTTATGTCCTCAACGAATATGATGCGAAACTATCGTTTAACAGTGATGCGCAGTTGGCTTCCTTTGAACGCGTAGCAGGAACAAACGAGTGGATCGTTACACCGCAACAAGTTGGACAAGGAGTGCTGAATCTTACCTATCAGAATTATGGCTGCGAAACAGAGGTAACCGTCTCACAACACATCAGCAAAGAAGCCGGTTGGCACTGGATGTCACTTTATGGCGGTGGCGTGGATGTGAGCAAATACTTTGACAATGCACAAGAGCTGCGAAGCCAGTCGGCATTGGTTTACAACGACCCGCAATACGGATTCTTCGGCGATCTGCAACGTCTCGAAGTGAGAAACTGCTACAAGATGCAAGTGAAGGATGGTATGACCGTGGACTTCATCATACCCGAATGCAGCAGTTATAGAGAGGACACCACTCATGTAAACGTTTCTACCTATTGGAACTGGGTGTCAAATCCTTATTGCAAGAACCATTCCTTCGATGACGTGTTTGAATACATCAAACTACCAGACAATTCCGTCATCCTCTCAAAGAGCGACGGTATGGCTACTTATGCCGAAGGCGCATGGAGCAGTACTATCAAGACATGGAAAGCAGGCGAAGGCTACCTGATATATTTGCCAGAGGGCAGTATGGAGATGACATACTCGTCAGAAAGCCTGTTGCCATCAATGGCGAGCGAGAACACAGACGTAAATGGTGTGTCAGAACGTAACAGCATTTGGAACTATGACAGCCGCCGTTTTGCCGACAATATGGCTATTATCGCCAAAGGGTCGGCAGATCTTGAAGAAGGACGCCACACGATTGGAGCTTTTGTGGGTGATGAATGTCGCGGTGAAGGCTCTATCGTTAATGGACGCATCTTGATAACCGTGAACGGAAAGGCAAATGAAAACATAACATTTAAGCTTCATGACAATCTGACTGGAGCGGTTACTGACCTCAGCGACGAGATTTGCTTTAGCGACATTGCCGGGACATTCACGAAACCTGTCATCCTGCATACCGTTGTAAGCGGCATTGAAAATGTGAACAACAGCAATGACCTAAGCATATCTGTTAAAGGCAACAGCATAAATGTAGAAGGTGCAGAAGATGGTGCGGTAGAAGTTTATACACTCTCCGGACAGCGTGCAAGCCTTACTGGTTTGGCTGCTGATGTCTATGTGGTTAAAGTAAAGACTGCAGCAGGAACAATAAAGAAGAAAGTGGTTGTTAAATGACAAAAGTGCGACCACGTCTTTGCAAAAATCAATAACTGAAGGAAATCCTCCGTCCGCAGGAAATGGCGGACGGGCGGTTTCCTTACAGCAAAACAATCATTCATTCAAGGCGGACAGACGTTTCGCTAGACAAAAGACCTACGCAAATGACAGACACATCACCAATATGCATAAAGAAACTGCTGTCCCGGAGGCTGACTTCGGCATTTCTCGTTGTGGCTTGCCTTGCAGGCTCGGTGACTGTTTCGGCACAGGACATATCCCAAATCGGGAAAAGCGATCCCCTTATCATAACGGGTTCGATAGGCACAAACAATACATACTACCACTCTACAAGCGGGTCTGGATACATGTCGCCGCTAAGCAACTCGGTGTTTGCCAATCTAAACATTAGCCTCTATGGCATATCCATGCCGTTTGCCTTTTATTATTCTAACGACAATCTGCATTTCAACTATCCGCAGTTCTCGTTTAACATCAGTCCGAGCTATAAAAATTTTACAGCCCACATAGGACAGTCAACAATACCATTCTCAAATTATCTTCTGAACATGTCGTTCAATGGTATCGGACTGGAATACCGCGGTTCCAAATTTAGGGCATCCGCTTTTTATGGTGTCTTGCGCAAGGCCGTAAACGACAATCCAGAAGATCCTAACCCGCGCAAGCCGCAATACCGTCGGCTGGCATGGGGATTCTCTACCGGCTACACTTGGGGTAGCAACAGCCTAGATCTGTATCTGCTCCGTGTTTATGATTCGCCGGGTTCAATAGACGAATATTGGCACCAGTACTGCCATCCGCAAGAAAATCTCCTTGTTGGATTGAAAGCCCTGGTCAACATAAAGAACCATGTTTCGCTTTCTGCGAACGTGGCCACGTCGGCGTTCACTGCCGACAGAGAGTCGCAGACTGTAACTTCTGGCGATGCAACTCGCTTTGACAAGATTTTTGAACCTCGCTATACCACGACAATGCGCTTTGCCGGAGACGCAACGCTGAATCTTAACTTCCCGTGGATGAATGCCTCGGTAAGTTACCGCATATTGCAGCCCGATTACGTTTCCTTAGGCACATACTATACTTCAAACAACTACCATAGCCTTGGCTTGAATGTCAGCACGACACTTTTCCGTTGCCTGACACTTTCCGGTTCGTTCTCCGGGCAAGCAGACAATCTTGCCAAGCAACAACTTTACACAACAAAAGGATATGTCTACAATGCCATGGCATCGCTACGGCTTGGCAACAACTTCAATTTGTCGGCCATGTATAATGGCTATCTTCAAGACCAGACTGACGGGACGACGAAGGTAAACGACACGACAAAGGTTAACCGTTTGCTCCATAGCTTCAGCCTCGTGCCGACATATAACATGCCTGGCGAAGCTTTCGACCACACCCTGTCTATGTCGGCAAACTATACAATGAACAAAGACCTTAACAAATTCTCAATCGGGCAGTCGGATGTGAACACTCTGGCACTTGGGGCGTCTTATAACCTCAACGTGAAGTCATGGGAAACGAACTTCACGTTGTCGTTGAGTCACCAAGACACAAAAGGCTTTGAAACAGAATACTCCTCAGATGTGATGTCGCTTTCAACGGGACATTCTTTCCTTAAGGAAAAGAATCTTTCAACTTCCGCAACATTATCTCTGTGTTATAATGAGGTGAAGCGTCAGTCGAAAAACCTTTCAATGGCAATAGATATGAGTGCCAGTTATACTCTTAAAAAGGTGCATGCCTTCAGTCTGTCTGCGTCAATGAGCAAATACGGCGATGTAAACTTGCAGAAAACGCGTTCCTCTCTTGACGAAACCGACATAAGGATTTCGCTGAATTACCTTTATACCTTTACATTGCTTGAACTGAAGAGAAAGGCAAAAGGTAATTAATCAGACAAAACGGCAATGTTAGGCACTGTAACCATATTGCAGAAGATACGAAAACACGATATATATATAATAACGATATACAGAAAACGCATGAGAACAAGACGATATATCAGTACGCTGCTTATAGCTTTGAGCTTTGTGCTTACGGTATTGGCACAGGAAGTGAATCTTACGATAACTCCCATAAGGAACGTCCTGCCTCCACAGGTAATGTATTATCTGTCTAATGCAGGGCAGTATTTCAGCGTTTCCGTTCAAAACACCACGAACGAGACACAATTAATATACTTCGGTATAGAGATAAGGCAAGTAACTCCTTCGTCATCACTTGAGATTATCGTTCCTGGCAAGACGATGCCTCGTCAGGCTATCGAGCTGCAACCAATGCAAGCCCGTGTGCTCTCAGCGGTAGAGCTACGCAACATGTTCAATCATGTGCGGAGCGAAGATATCGTAATGCCCGCCAACCTTTTCAGTGACGTAACGTCGGGAGCTTTTGGCAACTTGCCAGAGGGAACATATGAGATAAGTATGTATGTATACCGCTGGGATCCGCGTCTAACCGCGCCTGTTCTTGTCAATAACCCCGCGGCGAGTAAATGTTTATTCACCGTTTGTTATGAGGCAAAGGCTCCACAATGGATAATGCCCGTGTCTACTGGCGAATATGAGAGCATGGACATTGCCACGCTGTCAAAGCAAAGTCCGATGTTGCAGTGGTTGGCTCCTGTCGTAAACTGCGACCCCAAGCCTCGCACTTATACATATGACATAAAGGTCGTGCAGCAGATGCCGTTGCAAGCCTACGACCAGGCGATAGAGAACAACCCTACTGTTTACCAAGCTACGGGGCTAACCATGCCGCAGTGCATGATTCCCACCAACATTATCAGTAAGTTCTCTACCGTAGAAACGTATGTGGCGCAGATTACCACCAAGTCGAACGCAACCCAACAGGGGGCGCTCGACTATATCCATTTGCAAAACGATGGAAAAAGCGACCTAAAGATATTTCGCGTAAAGGACTATACTGCTCTTTCGAACGAGGACATCACTTATAGTGCACCGGAATTTACTGCGCCCATACCTGTTACGGAGTTAGCAGGGAAAGATTATGCTACCGTTAATAGCGATGAACCCACGCTAGTGTGGAACGCTCCGAAAGCGAACGGCAACAGTAACGCTAATACGAAGTTTAGCTATACTCTGAAAATTGTGCATCCTGCTTTGAACGAAGTCTATGGCAATGACGATGCAGAGATAGCTGTGGAAGAGCTAGAAGCCGACTATCTTGTGGAAGGCCTGACCACAACGAGCCATACATTGCCTGAGTCTTTCATGGAACGGTGCGATTCTACAGTATATATCGCCCGTATTTATGCTGTGCCAGACAAAGCCTCAGAGCAGAAAGGATGTAACTATATATATGAGAATGGTGGGAAGTCTGCCCCCTCAGTCTTTTACTTTTCAGCCGATAACGACTCCATTGATCTGAAAGGCCTTGGGGGTAAAATGCTTGCAGATTCGCTCTATAATTTTGTAAACCCAGAGATAATCCTTCCGCGTTACTCCGATATGGATGGAGCGCGCAAGGAGTTCCTGAATTCAGACGTAGCCATAGAGTGGCGCAAACCTTATTTCGAAGGTGGTCGCGGTACGCAGCCTGACACGTTGAAGTTTGTTTATGATGTTGAGCTTTATTCCTCGGATACATATCAGCCGCGTACGGAGATGCTCAAGCTCAAGCCCGTGTGGCGTCACGACAGCCTGACTGTTACTGTTGATACGTTGCATATATCATCGCTTGAAGGGAAAGTATCGAAAGGTGATTACATGTTATTGCGTATCTCTCCGCGTGTCCTTAACGAGAAATCCGTACACTATCTTAATGACAGTATAAATATTGTTGACTTTGCCTTAACCGACAGACTGTCACAACGTTACTTCCAATGCGCTAACCAAGTTGAGATAGAAAACGAGAAACCCACGTCCAAGAAGGCTGCTGACCTGAAGGGAAAGAGCGTGCACATTGGTGAATATGAACTTGTGCTTGACGGTAAGCTGAAGGATATCGGCGACGGTAAATTCTCAGGAACAGGCCATGTTATATGGGAGCCGTTGGCTTTGACATGGAAGCTTGCCGTGAAATTTGATTCTATCAGCGTAAATACTGAAGATCAGGTGTACAAAGGGCTTGTAGTCACCTATGGAGGTGACTCAAATCCAATGACAAGTTCGCAGGTTGTTGACAGCCTTTTCTCTGATTGGGGCATTGACAATCTTATCGGTGATACAGGAATTCCTTATGCCAACAAGCTGCAGAACATTGCAACCGACAAGATAAAGGGACTGGCAGAGAAGTATAATCTTGCGGAATACTATAAAGACATTCAAGACGGCAAGGCTTTGATTGAAGGATTGCTTGATGGCAATGTGGAGAACGTAACCTTCCCACTCGAAATTCCGAAGAAACTCAATAGCACACCGGTTAACCTGCAGATTTCAACAATGAAATTTGCACCGACGTATGCTACGATGGATCTCATCGGAACTTTCGTTGTGCCGGAGACCAAGGCTACACACAACCAAATACTCGTGTTTGGCGCACCACGTCTCTGCATAAGCCCCAAGAGTCTGATACCCGAAGCTGGAGCTGTCTCGCTGCTAAAAGACTTTGAAATACTTGATCCTAAAACAGGGTATCGCATCAAGTTCAAAGCACCGCAGAATGTTACGGAGCCTGCAGATGAGGGTTGCTTCCTTTCTTGGAGCGACAACAAGTTTGAGGTGCTCAACGTTGATCTTGACATGACCATGCCTGACGACCTGAAAAAGGTGGTAAACGGTACGGTTACCGATGACAGTGTTCATCTTCGTCTTAAGACTACTATTAGCGACTGGAATGACTGGACTGCAATGGGCAGCCTTGACGCCTTCGAACATGTAGACTTACCAGGCTATGTCTTCACGGCAGACAATGTTGTTGTAGACTACTCTCAGAAGAGGAACGAACTCAGCATGGGCAATTTCCCCAGCGATTTTAAAATGTCTGATGCTGGTATAACGAATGGAAGCAAGGAAGCATGGCGTGGCCTTTATATGAAGGAACTTTCTATGCAGTTCCCGTCAAGTATAAAGGTGGGCAACGGCAAAGAACCTATGAAGGTGATGCTGCAGAACATGTTTATCGACAAGTCTGGATTAACGGTAGACTGCGGCATTGTCAATGCAATAAACTATAAAACAGGTGAAGAAGGAACGATAGGTGGCTTCTCTTTCACGATGGACACCGTGAGGGTGAGTGTCGTACAAAACGATTTCCGGGATTTTGGTTTCAACGGGAAACTGCAAATACCGATGTTTAAAGGTACTATCCAGTATGCTTGCAACATTTACAATCAGACCTTTACCAAGAAAGGTACAGGTAAGGGCTATGCCTATGTGTTCAAGACGCATCAGATAGAGAACCTCGACTTCGACTTCATGTTGGGCAACCTGTCGCTCGACAAGAAGATGACCTACTTCCTCGTTGAGGCTACGCCGAACGACATCGGCGCGCTTGAGACAAATGTGGAGCTGTGCGTGGGTGGCGAAGTGACCATCGCTGGTGCCGATATGGTTAATAAGAAGCTCGCCAAGCTTCCGATGAATCTGACGTTGCCGGAGATCAAGTTCTGCAACATGCGCATCGCCAACAACAAGAACTTCACGTCGGTCTACGAAAGCACCATGCAGGAGACGGCGCGCAAAGCCGCCAAAGCCACTGTGCTCAGCATGAAGAGCGAGTGGACAAAGAGCAATAAGGACGAAGAAGGCAAGACGGGTGTCAGCTCCGAAGAGGAAGGTGAACTTGAAAATACTAAGAATCTCTACTGGAGCTTCGGCCAGTGGGGCTATTCGTCACCACAAAAGAAGATCGGGCCGTTCAAGTTTGAGCTGAAGGGATGGAAATTCAAGCTCAACAAGGAGGGCAACGAGTCGTATGTCGGCATCACGCTCGATGGTGCCGTCTCGTTCTGCGATGAGCTGAAGATTAGTGCGTCGACAAAACTCGAGTTTCAGGCTTGGGTCCGTAACCTTGACAAGGTAAAGGGTGTGGGCGACATCAGCAAGCTCAGCCTCGAATACAAGGAGGTAAAGTTCCATGAGGCAACGTTTGGCGTGAGCACCGTTGGCTTCAAACTTGAAGGAACGCTCGAATGTGCGGGCGACGGCACCAGCGACAAGGGCTACACCGGCACGTTGAAGGCCGACATTGCCGAGGGCTTGTTCAAGGTCGACGTGATGGGCGGCTACTACGACCATGAGGAAGACAACAACAACTATAGTTGGGGCTTCTTCAACATCAAGCTGGGCGGTACGTGCGGCATACCAATACCGCCGCTCAAGATTAGCGACATCGCCGGCGGTCTGTACTTCAACTGTAAGTACAATGCCAAGGACGAGGTGCACCCCACGCCAAAGAAGGGCGTGATCGGTATCATCGCGGGTATGGGCATGGGCACTGCCGACGGCGTTACGTTCAAAGGCAAGATGGAGATGGTGTGCGTGGTCGAGAAGTCGGGCGACAGCTACGGTCTCACTTCGTTTATCTTCAACGGCAACGTGTCGTGCATGAGTGACCTGCTCACCTCAAAGGTCAGCATGGAATACGTGAACAATGACAAAGACCAGTATTTCCAACTCAACATCACGGCTGAAGCATCGGCTGCGGGATCGTTGGAAGGCGTTAAAAATAAGGTAAACGCGCTGGAGACGAAACTCAAGGCGCTGAAGGATGATGTCAAAATAGCAAGCGAGAGTGTGGAGCAAAGCTTGAACAGCGTGTTTGCCGACAAGCAGAAGGAGTCAAGCCGATATCAGGCTAATATGGATGAATATGAGAAAAAGCAGAATGAAGACAAATCTTCTTCTTCCGCTACGATAGGCAAGGTGACCGTTTCGCTTGACCTCCGCATCCAGACCAAGAAGGACGGAAAGG